>NZ_JAQTQD010000020.1 GCF_028712425.1 Methanoregula sp. | reverse complement strand
CGCCTATTAAAGGGGATCGTGAGCTGGGTTTAGACCGTCGTGAGACAGGTCGGTTACTATCTATCAGGAGTGTTTGGAGTCTGAGGGTAAGAATGAAATAGTACGAGAGGAACTTTCATTCGGCGCCACTGGTCGATCGGTTGTCTGACAAGGCAGTGCCGAGCAGCTACGCGCCAAGGGATAAAAGCTGAAAGCATCTAAGCTTGAAACCCGGCCTAAAAAGAGACTCCGTCAAGGACACGAGTAAAAGACTCGTTTGATAGGCTTGGGATGTAAGCACGAAGGCAACGACGTGTTCAGTCCGCAAGTACTAACGTCCAAACACTAGTGCTCACCACGTTAAACCCAGACGAAATTCTGAGTGCAAACCTTATATTCTATCCTGACATACAGGATAGGGTATCATCCTACACGGCTGCCAAGGTGGCGGAGCGGCCACGCGGTTGACTGCAGATCAACTACACTCCGGTTCAAATCCGGACCTTGGCTTTCGAAGAAGTGCGAAGCACTTCTGAGACGAGAAGAACGCATCAGCGTTCTTCGAACTCGGAAGCAATGTAACGCGCTCTTCGTTGTAAACCAAAGCATCTAAAGCAATCAGTGGTGATTGCGGCCATAGCTGTCGGGAAACACCTGGTCTCATTCCGAACCCAGCAGTTAAGCTGACACACGTAGTATGCTGTACTGAGGTACGCGAGTCCCCGGGAACCATACCAAGCTGCAATCACCTTTCCTTCTTACACGGTCTTCTTGTAATGTTATACTAAAGAGCGAAGTCTTTCCATCAATTGTCATACTGCCTGACGGGCAGCATCAGGTTCACGACCCGAATGACACGTCAAAGAGGTTACAACAGAAACCTCAATGAAAAAACATCGTGGTGATAGCGGCCATAGCTGTTTAGGAAACACCTGGTCTCATTCCGAATCCAGCAGTTAAGCTGACACACGTAGTATGCTGTACTGAGGTACGCGAGTCCCCGGGAACCATACCAAGCTGCTATCACTTTCCTTCTTTCATCGTCTTCCAGAACGTTTTTACTCACGAGCGAATGCTCTCGTTATGTCATCATATCGTTTTTATGGATACCGGCAGGTCCGCAGGCCTCGCGTGACAAATCCCCGATTTTCATTGTTCCCTGAGCGGGAGACAGGATTCGCTGCAGGATCCCACCCGTTTCTTTGTGCAGTTCATCCCCTTCAGGCTCATCACCCGGCATCCGCCCCTGCATAAATCCAAGTCAGAACAGTCCCTGCATTCGGTGGAGGCATGGCTGATGCCCTCATCGCGGTACTGGTCAAAGCCCCGCTCCCAGATCTCAGAAAAGCTATCTGTCCGGAGGTCCCCGGCAAGGAAACGGGGTTCCGGCGGCAGTTCGGGACACCCCCGGACCCGGCCGTCAACCCCGATACAGCATGAGATAATACCGGCCCCGCAGAAGAAGAGATCATCACCGCGAATTCTCTTTTCGTAGAGGTCCCCGAGATACCCCAGGTTCTCTCCGATAAGGACCGGGAAATCCCCCTGCATCTTCTCCGCAATAAAGTCCAGGAGCAGTCTCAACTGCCCGTCCGATAAGAAGAGGGTATCGTCTGCGGATGCCCTGCCCACCGGCATGACCGTCCCGACCCTCCAGAGATCTGCATTCCCCCGTGCAAGCTCGTACAGGTCTTCCCGCTCGTGAATATTCAGGGGCGAAATAACCGAGGTCATGCAGGCCTGGCGGCAGCCGTTCGACCGTAAGAGGTGCAGGGCGTTTAACGCCCCGGAAAAAGCACCGGGAGTTTTTCGCAGGGCATCGTGTGTCTTTTCAGTCCCATCCACGCTGACCTGTACCGAATCGGCAACCCGGACAATTCTCCCGATGTTTGCCTCCGATACTGCCAGCCCGTTTGTGGAAAATCCCGTCTCCATGCCCCCTTCTTTTGCCCGCTCCAGGACTTCGAGGAGATCTGCCCGTAAGAGCGGTTCTCCCCCGGTAACGAGGAACCGCCTCACCCCAAGACCTGCAAGGTCCCGGACAATTCCCGATATTGCCGCCGTTGACAGTTCTTCCCCAACAGTATCACCCCCTGACGACGCCCCACAGTGGATGCATGCCATCGTGCAATCCCGGGTGCACTCCCACATCACCGTCTTTGGTGGCGGGGTTTTCCCCCATCTTCGCATGGTGCTGAACCCCGCAGTAAGGGCTTTGACCTGCAGTCTCCGGAAAAAAGAACGGCTCATTACATTTTTATACTAAGTATTTTCATATTAATGTATGGTTAACAAAGCCCGGATAGCGAAATCTGTTTGTATCCTTAGTTTTCTGGGCATCCTGCTCTCCGGTTTTTACGCCTTCCTGCTGTCCACTGCCATGTATGCCCCGCCCGAGATGCTGGCTCAGGCCGCCGCGAGAAAATCGCAGGAATTTATGCGGATCAGCATCGCCGTCGTGATCCTCGTCGTTGTCTGTATTGCCAGTTATCTCTATGGCAAAAAACAGGAAGCTCCCCGGCATCCAAAAGAAGAGACATAATTTCCTGAAACGTTGAGATCCCGGCCAGCGGTCCTTCACCCGCAGCTCATCCCATCACTCGTGAAACGCTATGCCCCTTCCGGCACCATGATCTCGAACAGGACCCCGCTCCCGAACGTCCCGGTCTCCTGGATGGAGAGGCCTCGTTTTACCCGGATACCGGCAGGTCCGCAGGCCTCGCGTGACAGATACTCATCTGTTTTATATCTGAAATTTGATAATTATAAGTAATGGCCACATATACCATCCTCATCAAAGAACCCGCGGAGGAATGGCTGAAGAAATACGACAAGAACATCCAGCGCGATTTTGTAAAGAAGATCCAAAAATTATCCGAAAACCCGGAACTCCACGGGAAACCATTGAGAACTCCACTTCATGGATATTGGGAGCTCTATTTTGAGAAAAGTTTCAGGATTATCTATACAATCGATTTTAAAAATTCTGTTGTGTATATAGAAGCGATTAAACACAAGGACGAGTTTTAGATACCGAGTTCCTTTGCGACTTCATTGAAATCGCGGGATTTGACATTCTTCTGCTGCCCTCTCTTAATCTGGGCCATAAGATCCTTGTCAGTAAGAACATCAATAGTCCTCTTCATGGACTCATATTCATCTACGGAAATTGTGATCCATTCCGTTTCGTGCTTACCATGAACCATTGTCATGTTAGAGTATCATTTCCGTTGAGATGTAATAAAGAATGAGGTCGTGATTATCGGCAGGGCATCATTTCTCTATTTCTCTGTATGTCTGCAGGTCCGCAGGCCTCGCGTGACATATACATCACTGAGCCGGCTCGGCTCTCCACGCTGCTTTCGGCACCGTGATCTCGAACACAACCCCCTTTCCGACCTCACCCGTCTCCCGGATAATCAGGCCGGTGATAGCCAGCACCTCCCGGATAAAAAACAGCCCGAAACCGGTATTCTTCCCGTATCCCTGATCGAAGATCTTCTGTTTCTCCCCCGCCGGGATACCGCAACCGTCATCGCGGTACCGGATCACGAGGCCCCCGTCAGGGACAGTCTCTGTATCCACCGAGATGTGCCGGACCGGTCCCCCGTGCCGGATGCTGTTGTCGATCAGGTTGTAGAAGGCCCGGCCAAAGAGCGGGTCCGCATAGATCTCGTAATCCGCTTCCGGCAGGCGGATTTGGATTGTCTCGTGACCGACAGCGGATGCTGCATCCCGGATGTTCTGGATGAGCCCCTGCCATTGTGGTGCTTTCACGCCGACACTCTGGTAATCTTTCGTGAAAAGGATCTGCTCCTTGATCCTGACCACCTGGTCGCGGATACCGGAGGCGAGTTCCTTTGCATCGCTGTCCGTTGTCGTCGCGGCCAGCATATCGCAGAGCCCGAGAACTCCCGTGATGCTGTTCAACACATCGTGACGGGTCACGCTGTTCATCATGTTCAGTTTCTGGTTCGTCAGTGCAAGCGCCTTTTCGAGCCGGACCTGTTCCGAGATGTCGACGATGACCCCGTGGACACCCGCGATCCGCTTCTCCCCGATGATGGGCGAGGCGTAGATGATGGCCGGGATCTCCCGGCCGTCGTGGGCAATGATGCTGCACGCGATGTGGTCGCTTGTCACGTCCTGCTGGATGCGGGCAAAAAAGGATCGGATCTTTTCCCGCTCGGATTCGCGGACGATATCGAAGATGCCGGTCCGGCCCTCTGCCTGCTCATCGTAGGCATGCCCGATGATATCGATGGCGCTCCAGTTGAAGAAGGTGAACTTCAGGTCCTCGTCAAGCTCGAAGACGATCTGGGGGAGGAGTTCGGCAAGGTCCTCGAACCGGGTGTCGCCGTTGTGGTTGCTCTCCTGCTTATGGAGCCGGCGGCCGGAAGTGTTGCGGACAGGGGGCATTCTGGTTATAAAAATGGGGTGTGGCCGCTAATAAATCCCCTGTTATCGATCAGGTGTTCGCGTCGAAGATCTCCTTTCGCGAGAAGACGTAGATGGCAAGGAAGATGAGCGGGATGATAAGCACCGCGACCCCCCAGGTCAGCGGGCGCCACGTGACAATATCGCCAAGGATGGATTCCTTTTCGGACTTCTCCCCAGCATGCAATGCCTGGGCATCGTAATAGACGAGCAGCGCAGAGAAGACCCCGGCAATGGCGAGCATCTTCAGGTCGACGAGGCAGAAGAGGCCTGCCAGGAGCAGGAGGATAAGGAGGATATTCTCCTGGTAGACGGGTTGTTTTGCTGTCTGGACCCCGGTAACAGGGATAACTGCAACCGGTTCCGAAGTCATTGGTGCGGCTCCGATACTGGAGTGACAACCTTCGCCATTGCTCGGGAAACACTCCCTTTCTTCCCGCATGTGTACAGGTCTGTTATTGCTATTCCCGGTACTGTTGTGCCGAGTGCCATCAGCATCCCGCAGGCAAGGAGGAACACGTAGCAGGCCGCCATCATCAGCACCTGCCCGCGGGACTCCTGGAGGAAGAAGTCGTAGTCGTTGTTGAGCAGCGCCGGTGACTGGCCGATGATAAGCCCGATGAGTGCAACTCCGAGGATGATCGCCCCAAAGACAAGGGCACAGCCCAGAAGCTCGCGCCAGGTCTTCTTCACGAGCCGGAACGATCCTGCGATTGCTGAAATGAGCCCCTTGTCTTCCAGCACGATGGCCGGAACAACGTACAGGGCCAGCAGGAACAGGACAGCATTTGCGACAACCATCTGGAACGAGAAGAATAATGTCGTGAAAATCCCGTTCGGGGTAAAGTAATAGGCATACGGCAGCCAGAACATTGCGTGCGATATGGCAGAGACGATAGTTCCGGTGAACGGATTCTGGGATGCGATCTCCAGGAGTATTGTTGCTACGAATGCCATCGTGATCGAAAGAGCCGCAAGCGTACCGGCGTGCCTTCCGGCCTCACGGAATGCACGGTGAACGGTAATTGGCATGGCAGTATTCCTTGCATTCCGGTAACGGACAAGGGCTGCCAGCAGGAG
Source organism: Methanoregula sp. (assembly GCF_028712425.1). Lineage (GTDB taxonomy): Archaea > Halobacteriota > Methanomicrobia > Methanomicrobiales > Methanospirillaceae > Methanoregula. The sequence continues at coordinate 40,723 of NZ_JAQTQD010000020.1, read as the reverse complement.
GGTGAAGCCCGACAGGCAGACCGCTTCGATCAGGAAAAGCCGCAGGTCAAAGGCGATCAGGTGGGTGTCGCTGATCTGGATGGTGATGAGGTTAGATATGGCGTAGGATGTACCGATGTGAGACAGGTTCCACTGTTCTGCCAGTACCAGGAATAGGATCACGAGACCTGAAAGAAACGAGAACCCAAGCAGCCGCTTCTCGCTGAAGAGGGCCCTGATGCTTGCCGTTGCGATGCCGATCCCGTTCCGGATCCGGCCTTGTCTGCCGGCTGCGCCTCCGGCATCCGGCTGGATGGATGGAGTCTCCCCCGAATCCCCAAGCACAACCGCTGCCGTAGTATGCAGGACAGGAGCTTTCCGGCAGAGGCCCAGCCAGCAGTCGGCAAGGGTGGAAGTGAAAGTCATCCTGCACTCCCCTCGCTCTTTGCATGCCGGTAAAGGTCCAGCGCAGCGATCCCACCAACGGTTGCCACGACAAATACAAACGCCACGAGTGCAAGATTGTAGAGAATGGCGATAGCAATCCATGTGGTGGTGGGATGGAACATCACGGTCACATAGGGATTTACAATCCCGGACGCAGCCTGGACGATCAGGTGCGTCAGGAAGACACCGAAGAGGACAATCCCCAGGAATGCGGCACAGGTGACGGCCTCCGCCCCGATCTTTTTTATCAGGGCAAATGATCCCGCGACTGCTTCCCTGAGAGTTTTCTGTTCAAGTACGATGAGGGGCACGACAAACGGGGTCAGGATGACGAGGAACAGGGCGATCATCAGGAAATCCAGAGTTTGCAGGAGCCCGAATGGGTATATCCACAACAGCAGCGATCGTCCTCCATAGCCCGGGATCTCGGTTAACATGGCCCAGTCGAGGGTCCAGTTGAAGGGGAACTGGGTGATGGTGCTGGTAATAAACCCGGGCCCGAAATGATAGAGGAAGCCGAGTTCCTGCGGGAACCAGACGAGGATCACATTAAAGAAAATTTTAAGGAGCAGTATGCCTGCGAGTGCCAGAATTATCGACCACAGGAAGAGTGGTTTCCAGTATTTTTTTGCTCCAGCGAACCCCTCAAAAAACGGTGCAGCCCCTTCTTTCATTGAAGAGAGGCTTAAGAAAAGACCCGCCAGCAGAAGCACCAGGCAGAACAGTGTTGCAAAGCCGAGGAAAAAGTCCTGTGCATATAATCCGATGATATCCGGTTGCAGGGTTCTGTTGATATACCGGAGTGCCCCTTCGCCAACAGCATTTCCGGCCAGCACCAGCCCGGCAAGGAGCCCGAACCAGAGGAGCTGCCGGTTCCGGTTCAGCGTCCTCATCCCGGAGAACGCTGCCCCGATCCCCCGGCGGATTGCGCCCGTTCCTCCGCTTCCGCCATCCGGGAGGCCCTCATGGGCGGTTGTGGGCAGGTGAACAAAATCTGCCTGCAATGTCCGGACTACCGGTGGTTTCCGACACAGGCCGAACCAGCTCTCTGCAATTTCCGATAACCGGGTCATGAGGCAGGCTCCGGTTGTTTCCTGTTCCCTTCCGGTATCCCGGATACCTTCCCGCTCTTTCCAATCCGGTAGAGATCCCCGATTGCAACACCTACAGCCATTGAGCATACCGCTATCAGGACCGCGAAGCAGAACAGGACGGTGTCATAAACCAGTGCTGCGATGGGAATCAGGTTATGGGTGTACCAGAATACAGGATCGTAGTTGTAGTGTATAAGGAACTGGTTCATTACCAGCGATGTGGCCCCGGCCATGAGGACGATTGTCCCATAAACAAGGATGCAGCCAAGTATTTCCCGCCGGGTTTTCCGTATGAGTGTTATCGATCCTGCCAGAGCGGAAACCAGTCCCTTATTCTCCAGTACGATGACTGGCACTACATAGGGTATCGCCAGGAACAGGATGATGGTAATGCACAGGATAACACTCATGAGCCAAAAGGTAATCGATAACCCGAGCGAATCAGGGAGGAACCAGATATAGGGCATGAAAAAATCCTCCATCTGGATGGAAATATCGGCCAGACCATCACTCGTAACAAACGCAATCAGGATTGTGCCGGCAAGAGCCATTGCAAAGGACAGGGCTGCAAGCGGGACTGCATGGGCGCGGGCCCCGGATAATCCCTCGCTGATGGTGATCGGGTGGTCAGTATGAATCAGGTTCCGGTACCTGATGAGACCTGCCATCAGGAATGTGAAACAGAAGAGGCAGAACGCCAGGATCGGGATGAGTCTTGGGTCAAACCACAGGGTAAAACCCCCAAGGGGGATCCTGATAAGGAAGGGATCGTAATACACGTTGCCTCTGGTCCAGTACATCAGGGCAAAAAGGAAGGACATCAGGAGCCCGGAGATGAGTGAGAACCAGAGCATTTGTCGCTCCCTCACCATCGTCTTTAAGCTTCCTGCAGCAATGCTGATACCCAGCCGGACCCGGCCGGAACGACCAGAGGGTTCGCCATCATCCGGCTGCGAGGGCTGCATTGTTTCTGGCGAGGCCATGAGAACTGCCGGTGTTGTATGAAAGGCCGGTGTTTTCGGGCACAGGCCCAGCCACCATTCTGCGATAGCGGAAATGAGAATCATCCGCTCATCTCCCGGATCTTTGAGAGCAGCTCCTCGGCCATCTTCGTCGGGTCGGCAGTCTTCTCGATTTTTATCCCGAGTTCGGACGCGAAATCCCAGATGAATTCAATACATTGGGTGAATTCATCGCAGGCCTTGCAGTCGCCGTCATGCTCGTACCAGACCTGCATGCCGTGCTTCTCCGAGACGAAGATGTAGGCATTGGTCTGGAGCGGGATGGATTTGCCAAAGAGCACCCCTTTCTCTACATCGACTTTCTCGACCTGGATCCGGTTTGCCTTTGCCATCTCCACGAGCGAGGACTCGATCTTCTCGTCCATGGCACGGAGAGCCTGGGAGACCCCCTGTCGGGTGATGCCGAGTGCGTTTGCAATCGAGATATTCTGCATCCCGGAACGGCGCATCTTCCAGAACCCGAACTGTTTCTCATTCGTGGGCAGGAACATACGTAAATGTATTGACATTTACAATATAAAAACATTGGGAATTTGTGGCCGGGGTTTTCCGGCAGGAGGAAAAAAGAAGGAATGGACTGCCCGCCACCGGTGGTATGCGACCTGTGGATTCAAGCCCGGATGCCGGATGCGGCGAACCGTGACGGGCTGGCGGGGCCTGCTGTTATGCCGGGGTGGTTACAATCGGTTGTGCCCGCAGGGTAGTGTCAGTTTCACCCACGCTGAATGCTACGATTGCATGGGTATCCCGTGCATAGGTCTCATTCCGGTGTTCGTTCTCACTCAGTTCAGAGACAAGCGCCTCTGCTGCATCCTTTCCCTGCAGGCTGCCCGGGCCCCTGACCTTGAAGAGGTTTATCGTGGTATTGTCCTCCATGCCGGTGACATATTCTCCGTTAAAGGTGAAGTCAAACCGGTTGTCCGCCATCGAATGCTCCGCTATGAGGTAGTAGTCTCCTGCGGCGAGCTTTTTGGAGAACTCTGCATCGGCAGTGAACGTGTAGAGCGCCTCTTTGTCGACCGGGACGGTTATGAGGGAGAAGAAGTTATTGCCGAGGATCCAGAGCTGGACTGCGGGCGGATTACCTTCCGCAATGCCGTTGACCGTGAACGGCTGACCTTTCAGGAGAGGCTTCGGGGAGATCGAGGTCATGAGGAAGGGCTTTTTGTAGATGATACTGACCGTACCATACGGTGTCAGATTATTGAGCTGGTCTTTTGTTTCCGGTTTTGTCACGGCATACACCGTATACGACCCGGCATCCAGTCTGAGATCAGACGTATACCAGGTATATTCCCAGGTCTTATCCGGCTTTGTCATTACCCGGGTGAACGAACCAGGATTCCCGCTGACGGTATCCTGATCCGGGGAAGCAAGGTTTCCCCCGTTATCGGGGAGGTTGGGCCCGTTTATGAAGAGGTAGGTGGAATCCGAATCGGTGTTCATCCCGGAAAAAACCACTCTTTCCCCCATATAATAGGACTGATCGCCTTCTGCAACGATCGTGACGAGCGGCTTCTCCGCCGATACGGGAGACAATGACAATACAACTGCACCTGCTAAGATGAGCAGCAGGGCCATCTTCCAGAACCCTTGCGGGTTGTTGCTGGCTGGTTTTGACATGTGTAAATGTATTGACATTTACAATATAAAATTATGGTTTTGGTTTCCGGCAACAACCTTTTATTTCGGGCACCAGCCAAGCCCGTCGTGGATTACCTCAGACACGTATAGGATCATACCGGGAAATTCTCCTTCGCATCCCCGAATGCCTGCGGCAGAGCTCCGCTCCTGCCAGTCGTATAGAGCCCGAGGGTGGCAATACTCAGGATAGTTGAACCGATGAACATGAGAACCATCAGGACCAGTATGGTCAGGATGACTGCGAACCCTGCCGACGATGTAACCCCGGAAGAAAACCCAATCAGGATTATGGGAATCAGGAAGATTACGTAGACTACAAACAGGATCAGGAAAAAAAACCCGAAACAGACGATAACTTCCCCCCACATCTTCCCGAACAGCGATACCGAATCCTCAATCGCAGGCACCAGTCCCCGGTTATCGATGACAATGGCCGGGAGAACGAACATCGTCAGGACGAAGAAGAGGAATATTGCCCCCATGGCGAGGAGCGTTACCAGGATATTTCCTGTCTCATTGGATATGATGAATGCACTCGCGGTCCCGACAAATGCTCCGACAGCAGCCCAGCCTGCAAGGGATACCCGGCGATCCCAGGCCCGGGCAAGTCCCTCTTTCAGGGAGATCGTCTTTCCGGACAGGATGAACGAGACGCATATGATCAGCCCGCCAATGAGGAAATAATTGAGGAATGTGCTGATGAACGTGGTAACAAACGTCAGTGCCAGCCACAGGAGCGATCCCTTCGCGACCAGGACCGCCGGCGAATTCATGATAAGGCCGGTCCCCGGGAGCGGATTGGCCCCGGAAACAACCTGAATGTACAGGTTTGTTGCGAGGCTGAAAATCATCACAAGACCAGTTAAAAATGAGAACCAGAGCAGGCGCAGGTTCCGCAACAGGATCTTTATACTCCCTATGGCGAGACGGAATCCTTTGTCTATCCGTCCCGGCCCCCCTTCCCCCCCGTCCGGTGACGGGAGATCGATCGAAACCGGCGCGTTCGTCCGTGCAGCCGGTATGGTTCCAACACTCCGTGCATTCGGGCACCAGCCAAGGTGGTGCCGGACAATCTCAGAAAATCTCATGAACATATTTTTCCCTCACACTCCGGCATGCTCTTTGCCAGCCGGAACGACCAGATGGAGATATACAGCGTTGACCCGAGTATGATGATCAGCATCAGGGCCATTGCCCAGATGCCTGCTATCAGGCTCCCGAGCACGACCAGCACACCAGCGGCCATGAACACCCTGCCGCCGTATTCGTGGGTCCTGTTCCAGACCTCCTCGCTGGCAAGCGTCCACGGCAGGCGGATCCCCATGACAGTATTCCGCTTGATTTGGGGCATCAGGCCTCCCATCGCGATGAAGAGGAAGCCTATCAGGAGTGAGATGATGGTAACGATTGGCAGGTCGACACCTATCGCGGAGGCAATCACCATCACCTCGATGGAGAAGATCATGGCAATCGTAGCAAAGATGATCATTGCATAGATGTCCCGGAATGCCTCCAGGGAGAACTCCACGGAGCGGAACCGGGGTATGACGATCAAAAGGATCATGACGAGCGTGATGACCACCGGCAGCCCGAGAATGCCGGAGAACTTGTCGGCAAACCCGTTTGCTTCGCCATGAAGTCCCCAGTGAATTGGGACAATATCCGGCAGGTGGGGCAGGGCTAAAACCGCAATGATCCACGAGAGGACGACAACGCCCCAGGTCAGGCGCATGAACCGGGCAGACCTGCGGGCAACCGGCCCACCATCATCTGCGGTATCCTTCTTCAGTGTATCCCCGGTTGCACTCTTCACCGGGTACCGGGCGGAAGCCTCCATCGGGCACCAGCCCATGGCGTCCCATAGGGTACCTGCCAGGGTCATGATATATCCCTCCGGTAGATCCGGGTCCCGTCAGAGAACAGCGCTATGCCCGAACGGCTTTCCCATGCAAGGATCGTAGCCACATGGTACCAGCCACAGGCAGAAAAGCCGGCAAGGAACCCGTTCACCATGAGCATCGAGAGACCGGGGATAAGACCGAGAAGGACGGCTCCCGCGAACGCGAGGATGAGAGCAGCCCCGATGATCGGGAGGACGCGGACAACCGAGACCTCCTTCCAGTTCTTCTGGTCAGCAACACCATTCCTCTCCACGTCACGGAATACCTCCCAATACCTGATAGCGTCGGCACAATACAGGATCGTGGCAAGCACAACCCCGAGACCGAACATGGCGATCCGGTCACCGGTTGCGGTGGCAAAGAGGGAGATCCCGACAACGGTCATGCAGAGCGCGAATGCAAGCGCGCGGGTTCGGTACCGGTTCTTCCAGCCAAAGGAAAGTGTGCGCACGTCCCCACCGCTGCCAGCGGGTAATATATGTGTTGTATCCGTCGCACTATCCCTGCGGAAAGTGCGCTGTTGTGCGTTCGGACACCAGCCCAGCCAGCCCCGGATAACTTCGGAAACCCGCATCATTTCATCAGCGCCTTTACCCTCGTGAACAGTTCATCCGCCATCTTTGTGGGGTCGGCGGTCTTTTCGATCCGGACGCCCAGTTCGGTGGCATAGTCCCAGAGGAGCTCGATGCACTCGGTATACCGCTGGCACGCGCCGCAGTCGCCGTCATGCTCGTACCAGACCTGCACCCCGTGCTTTGCCGACACAAAAATGATCGCGGCGGTCTGGAACGGTACCGACTTCCCGAGGAGGACTCCGCGTTCAGCATTGATCTTCTCGACAGAGATCTGGTTGGCCTCCGCCATCCCGCGGAGCGTGCTCTCGATCTTCTCGTCCATGAGATGGAGGGCCCGCGATACGGCCTGGCGGGAGATGCCAAACCGGTGGGCAATCCCGATATTAGATTCGCCACCCCGCCGTAGTGCCCAGAACCCGAACTGCCGGTCGTCCGTTGCCAGGAACATGCGTCAACATTTGAATGTTGACAATATATATGTTGCGGGATGGCCATGGAACGGGCAGAGGCATTTTTAGTTTCACTCCCTGCACCACCACCTTATCTCCTGCCAGTCCAACGCGTAATCAGGAATCATCCATGAAACCCCGAGTCATTATTCATACGGCGATGAGCCTTGACGGCCGCATCACGAACTTCCCCGCAGACCTTGAGCTGTATTATTCCCTTGCCGCGCAATGGAATCCCGACGCAATCCTGTTCGGCAGCGGGACGGTCCTTGCGGCAGTCCGCGACAATCCCGCGCTCGAGGTCCCGCCGGAACACGAGGAGATGTTTGTGCCACCGGCAGGGCAGCCGGATCCGCGCCCGCTGCTGGTAATCGCCGACAGCCGTGGGCAGGTGCGCTGCTGGGACGCGATCCGGAAATGGCCCTATATGCGGGACGTCCTCGCGCTCTGCTCCCGTGCAACTCCCGGGGATTACCTGGAGTTCCTCAAAGAACACCACATCAAAACGATTGTCGCCGGGGATGAACGTGTCAATATGCGGGAAGCACTGGAAGTGCTGAACCGTGACTATGGCACAAAGACCGTCCGGGTGGACAGCGGGGGCACGCTCAACAGTGTCCTTCTTCACGAGGGACTCATTCATGAGGTGAGCGTCCTCATCCACCCCGTCATCGCCGGCGGGAGACCGACCCCCACGCTCTGTGACCCGGAGCAGGCGGGCATCACGGGGCTGCAGGTCCCCCTTGTCCATAAAACCACGGAAGTCCTGAAAAACGGGATTGTATGGTCGCGGTATATCGTGAGTGGCAACAATCCGGCTCCGGCCCGGTAACATCACCTCCCAACCTTTATTTCCCATCATACCCCACCATCCATTCATGAGACGTGCATTCTGTTCCTGTTTTTTCCTTGTCCTGCTCCTCGTGTTTGCGAGCGGCTGCACCCAGCCGGCACCCCAGACTTCATCTGCCACAACACCGATCCCACCCCCGGCCACCCCCGTTCCTGTCACGACCACTGGCATAGCCGAAAAAAGCCTGACGTTTGACGTGTCCAAAACGCAAAAGACCGTGAACATCACCTACACCGGCGGCCCCGATGCAGAAGGCCTTGTTGCCCTGAAGGTGCGGATCGACAACCAGGACATTGACGATTTCGAACGCACCGTCCTCACACCAGTACCCGGCGAGTCAATCATCTTTACGTACCAGGGGCTTGCCAATCCGGTAACGGCAAACATCATAGGAACGTGGAAGGACGGGTACCAGCAGACCGTCCTGATATATTACTTCTGATAAGAACAACCTCCTTTTTCGACCGGGTTTCCGGATTGGGATCCGGCCGCCCATGATTGTGTGCCTGCCTGCACGGTGCCTGATATGCGTTCGGTTTTGCATCCCCGCGCCGTACTGCGCCCGGAACTGCCGGTCGTACCCTCATCCTTTATTACCCGGCCTCTCTAACACAGAACACAATGATCCGCGAGTCCCCGGAAGAACTTCTCTCGATCATCCGGTCTCATGCGCCCGGCCCGGACAAGCCCCTTATTGCCGCCCGGAAAGATTTTTCTGAGTTTTACCGCGAGATGCAGGACGAGATTGTCAGCGAGGAAGTCCATACTGTTGAGCAGGTGGCAATCCGGGACAACCTCTCCGGGTACTGGATCTCGGTTCCCGAAGCCGAACCGGACTATGCAGTCCTCTTCTTCCATGGCGGCATGTTCACAATGGGATCAACGGCCGACCACCTGGGCCTCTGCATCCGGCTCTCCCGTGCCGCCCGGGCCCGTGTCTTTTCCGTTGATTACCGGCTCGCCCCCGAGCACTCCTTTCCTGCGCCTGTCGAGGATGCCATCGCCGCATACCGCTTCCTCCAGGCAAAGGGTTACCCGCCCCACCGCATCGTCCCGCTGGGGATATCTTCCGGGGGAAATATTGTCCTTGCCTCGCTCCTCTCTATGAAGGAGCGGGGGTATACCCTCCCCCCGGCCGCAGTCTGCATGTCGCCAATCACCGATATGCAGTTTGCCGGGGAATCGGTGACGAAAAACGGGCAGCGGGACGCGATAACGGCCGACCGCCTCCACGCGATCCGGACCGCTTATCTCTCCGGCCGCAATGCATCGGATGCCCTTGCCTCTCCTGTCCGCGGGGCGCTCAAAAACCTCCCCCGCCTCTATATCCAGGTAGGCACGTATGAACTCCTCCTCTCCGACATCGGGACATTTGTTGAGAAAGCACGGTGGGCAGGTGCACCCGTCCAGGTGGAGATATGGGAGGGCATGTACCACTGCTGGCAGGTATTTGCCGGCCAGCTTCCGGAGGGCCAGGAAGCTGTCGATCATGCCGGATTGTTCATCTGCAGCATCCAGGGCCGCTGATTCTCCCTGTTGTGCGCCCGCAAACCAGACCGACATGGCTATCATGGGCAGGGTACACCCTCTTTTCCGGTATACCATGAAGCCTGTTTTTCCTGCTCTGATCTGCGGGTGCCTGCTGCTCCTTGTGCTTCCCGTTGCAGCCAGTCCCGTCCTGACCACCGTGTCGTTTACTCCCAACCCGCCCCTTGTCGCCGGCGGCCCGCAGGAGGTAGTCGCAAGCTTTGCCATCCCGAGCGGGACGACCTTCCCAAGGGAGCACGAGCTCCAGCTCCAGACCGGGCTTGAGAACCCCGCGTGGGTGATCCAGGTTGTTGTCGACGGGCACGATTCCGCCCGGCAGACTGCATCGGGTTCTGCCGCATTCATCAACGGCATGCTCCTCTCCTATTCCGCGAACCGCGATGTCCGGTTTACTGTCACGGTAACCGGCACCGTGCCCCGGGGAGCAACCAGCGCTGTCACCGTCCTTGACATGGTCGAGATCGGCAATACCAACGCGGTTGTTCCCAAAAGCCAGGTCGTCATCACCCAACCGGTTGCCGGGGTACTTGTGGTCCCGGAAGTCTCTTCCCTCCCCACCCGGACACACCAGGTTGTTCCCACGGCAACTCCTGTAGCACAATCGCCCGGGTTCGCTTTTGCATTCGCGATCCTCGGGGGCAGCATTGCAGGCATCTTCCGGCTGCGCCGCTGGTAATAATCCCCCGGCGAATCCCAACACCCCCTCTTTTGCCTTCTCCGACCAAATCCTCTCCCGAAAAAGTACCACTGCATTTTTCCGATACCAGGGTGTACATGTTCGTGATATCATGAGCATGATGAGAGATGCAATGGGTGGCAGCAAAGGCCAGCCGAAATGGTGGTACGGCATTGCAGTTGCCGTCATGATCTGCGTTTTCGTCCTGGGGATCGATGTCTGTCACAACGGCAGGATCACCTGGTCGGTCTGGCCGATCGCGGGGGTGCTGTTCTTTGGCGTTGGGTTCACCCTCCTGAATAAGTTTGGTCGGGACTAACTCTGTTGCGCCAGTGAAGCCGAAGAGGAGAATGCACCAGCGTTCTACAGATCCGGCTCCACTCGAATACTACATCTCCGTTCCCCTGTGTGCTTATCGTTATCTTTACACCTCCGGCCGCTCCATGTACTGCAATGCTGAAACCCGCTGCATGGGCCAAGGTTCCGGGAACGACACCGACAGAAAAACTCGGGCGCCTCGGTCTCATCCCCGGAACAACTGTTGATATCCGCAAGTGCGCAAGCATAACAGACAACTATGGGATCTCCATCTGGCTCTTCTTCGAGGAGGACCTGGCCCGCGGGCAACCGCTTGAATCCGTCCTTACCGAGTTCGCAGGCGTCCCCGAGTACGAGCGCCCGGTGATCCTGGTTGACAGTTTCCTCCGGTTCACCCGCGAGAACGACCCCTCGTTCGAGCAGACCATGGAAGAGTGCCCGCTCATGGTCGAGGTCGTAACAACCGGGGAACGCCGTGGGGATGGAAGCGGCAGTCCTGAACCATATGTCACCTGCCTGATGCCATTCTTAGACGAGCTGGACCTGGAAGCCGAAAGCCCGAACCCCGGTCTTGTGGAGATCCCAAAAAAGCCCTGATTCCCACACCGCTCCCTCTTCCGCCTCTTTTTCAACCAGAGATATATAAATTGCAGAACGACGTATTGTATAAGACATGCGCCTGCCCCAGAAGAAACAGATCTACTCGGTTGTTGATTCTGTCATCCCCAGCAGGTATCTTTTAAAATTCCGGAAAGCCGTCTTTTTCGAGCCATTCATGGGAAACGATATCGCCAACCGCGGCCGGCTCTCCCACTATGGCTGCGATCGGAGAAAGGAGTTTGCAAAGAACCTCCGGAAGATCCGCAAGGAGACCGAGCTCCTCCTCGAAGACATCGAGGCCTACCACATCTACATGGCAGTGAAGACCACCCAGAAGGTCCCCGGCGACATTGCCGAGGTCGGTGTCTACCGCGGGGGTTCGGCAAAGATCATCTGCTCGGCCAAGGGAGACAAGGCCCTCCACCTCTTTGATACGTTCGAAGGCCTGCCGCAGGTTGACGAGATCGATATGGTCTGGCCGTTCTACGAGGGCAAGTTTGCCGCTTCCTACGAGAGCGTAAGGGATTACCTCAAGGAGAGCAGGAACGTCCACTTCTACAAGGGGATCTTCCCGGAAACCGCGGGGCCGGTGAAAGACAAGAAGTTCTCGCTCGTGAACCTTGACGTGGACTGTTACGAGAGCACAAAACAGAGCCTCGAGTTCTTCTATCCCCGCATGAACCGGGGCGGCATCATCATCTCCCACGACTACATCACGGCGCCCGGCGTGAAGAAGGCGTTCGATGACTTCTTCGAAAGCAAAACCGAACCCGTGCTGGAAACCGCCGGGTCGCAGTGCCTTGTGGTAAAGGTCTGAAAAAAAGGCGTTTTAATCCGGTGCTCAGTCTTTTACGATCAGGATGCCGAAGATGGCAAGCATCAGGCCAAAGAGCAGCACGACGATGCCTCCCAGCCCCTTGATCACGAAGATGACTTCAGGCAGGAATACCCAGATTCCATACACGCCAAGAGCACACAGGATGATCCCGATGATCAGTGCAATGACTCCAACTTTGTCCATGATTATTCCTCACATCACGTTTTTTCCGTGATGATATAAGCCTGTTGCATCAGTTCCCTGCCTGGTGTCCCCAACTTTTACCCAGCGTCTTCCACGGGTAGGGCAGGAGCGCCATCAGGATCACCGCCCCAATGATCGGCAGCGGGATGGTCCCGATCGCTGCTGCAAGCGAGTACGTGTCGGCGATCATACCGTTGACGGCAACGCCAAGACCTCCAAAGCCGATGGCAAGCCCGAGCATCATGCCGGAGGCAAGGCCGACATTACCCGGCAGGAGCTCGTGGGACATCGCAACGGCCACGGCAAAGGTCGACCAGAGGCAGAAGCCGAAGCAGAGGAGGGTGACCAGCTGCAGGATGCCCGATGTTGCAAAGAAGAGGTAGAAGAGCGGCACCGCTCCTGCAAGGGCAAAGACCATGAACTCCTTTCTCCCGACACGGTCGGAGATGTGCCCACCGGCAACCTGTCCGGCAACACCGGTCAGGAGCATCAGCGTCAGGGCAATGCTTGCCATCACAAGGCTGTATCCCTGCGAGACAAGGTACATCGGGAGGTAGGTGATGGCCGCAAAGACTGCCCATGCCCGGAGGATGGACGCGATCATCAGGACGACAAACGGCCATTTTGACGACACGTCGGCAACTTCGTGAAGAGGGGTGGCATGGGCTTCGCGTACCGCTGCCATCCCCCCCGGCAGGAGGCGACGGAGGACAACGAGCATGACAAGGGCGGGGATGATGAGGAACACCAGCCCGGGCAGCCCCAGCCACCAGACAAGGACCCCGGCCAGGACCGGACCGATGGCGTAGCCGAGGTTTCCCCCGACCACGAAGTACGAGGTGATCCTGCCCCGGTTCTCGGCGGAGCAGAGCCGGCTGACGAGGCTTAAGGCAGTCGGGTGGAAACAGGCATGGCCAAGGGCGGCAAGGACTGCAAAGGCCATCACCAGGTAATAGTTCTGCACCACTCCCATGAGGGCAACAAAAATAGCGCTGATGAAGAGGCTGATACTCACGCTGATGGTCAGGCCGCGCTTGTCGGAGAGCCAGCCGACGACCGGCTGGGTGAACGATGACGTGACGTTGTAGGCCGTCACGAGCAGCCCGGCAGTGAGGTAGGAGTAGCCGTTCTGGGCGATCAGGAGCGGCAGGATCGCGGGGAGCACCGGCATGTAGATGTCGGTGATCATGTGGGCAGCGGCAAGTCCCGTGATAGTGTTCTTCACGCTGCGGGGTGGGGTTACACAGTCCGTTTCAGCCGTAGGATCTCGACCTCGATCTCCTGCACGTCTTTTGTGTGGAAGGCAAAGGTGCGTTTGATGGGAAACGCTCCGCCGATCTTCTCGGTGACCTCTGCCTTCTGTGCAGTATATGCTTCAACAAATGGGATAGACCCTGCATTAAAGATGCTGTAGGTAACATCTGCAACCGAGAGAGCGCAGTCAATGAAGGGCCGGTCCGCGTGCGCCTTCTGGGCACCGAACGGCGGGTTCATGACAATCGTATCGCAGGCGCCGATCCGTTCCCCGCAGCCCCCCTCCCGCAGGTCAGATGAGAGGAACGTGACTTCAGCATCGAGGAGCCGGGCGTTCTCTTGTGCAACGACAAGGGCTCGCTCGTCAATATCCACTCCCGTAACAGATCCGGCCCCGAGCAGGGCGGCCCCGATGGCCAGCATCCCGGTGCCGCACCCGAGGTCCACGACCCGTTTCCCCTCAATATCCCCTTTCATCAGGGCGTGGTAGAGGAGCCGGGCAGCAAGGGGTGCCGGTGTCTGGTACTGCTCAAGAGCAGCCTTCGGGCGATGGAAGCCTGAAAGGCGCTGGAGGGACATCTCGAGCTGTTTGAGCTTCATGGGATCTCGTCGACGGTGTAGTCGTCCCAGCTCCGTTTCCCGCAGACGATCTCGAACTCCTGCGGGGAGAGGACGGGGACCGGGAATCGGACCTGGTCATCGTACGCGAGCCGGGGGCAGGCGGTGTTCACGTAACAGCCAAAGCCGAGGTTCGTGAGCTCGTCCGGGCTGACCTCCTTCATCGTGACGATGACGGCACCAGGGGAGAGGGCAGCAAGCCTCTCTGCAAGTTCCTTTCTTGCCTGCCCGGACTTGGTGCTGAGGATGATTCCGGTGCTCGTCGCTGCCTTTGCCTTCTCGATGACGGCAAACCGCCGGCGGAGCAGGGTCTCGCCGCTCACTTCCGATGCAATCCCCGAGAGCGGGTCAAGGGCTACAACCCGTTTCTTTGTCGAGAGCGCGATCCCGATGGGGTGGAAGAGCCCGGTGCCCACGTAGAGGATCTCATCCGCCCCCGTGTCTTTTGCAGCGGTAAACGAGCAACCAAGCACCTGGCCCCGGCAGGGGGTCCTGCCCCTTCCCTCAGCGACCCGGGCATCGATCCCCTGCGAACGGAGAAACTCCTCCATGGCCGGGACAAGGTGGACGTGCTGGACGGTAGTGACAAGGCCGACAGTCTTTTCCTTCAGGAGCGGGAGGGCCTTCTTCAGGATCGTGACATCGAAGTCAACAGAATACGGGATGAAGATGACCCGGTCCTGGTTATCGACCGGGGTGTGCCCGAGATGGACGAGCACGTCAGCATCCGCAAGGGTATCGAGTGCAAGGTCGCAGGCACCGTAGCACGGGTCGCCACTGACCATGACATCGAACCCGGCCTCCCTGAGCCCTGCTGCGTACCCTGAAGCCTTCCGCTTCAGCCCTTCCGGGAACTGGAGGGCGACCCGGCGGGCCCCCCGTCTCTTCAGTTCCCGGGTGAGTTCAGATATATCGCCGGACAACATGGACCCGCTCGTCCACCTCAATCTTCACGAGGGACTTGTAGGGCCGGCCGATGTCGGGTTCGCCCCGCTGGATCGCGATACAGACATCCACGACTTCGGCGCCCGCAATCTCCAGGGCTTTCAAGAGCGCCTTCATGGTGCCGCCCGTGCTCACGACATCGTCGATGATGACAACGCGGTCTCCCTTGTACACGCCATTCAGGTACAGTTCGCCCTTTGAATAGCCGGTGGCCTGGTGGACCGGGACCTCGTGCGGGAGGTTGTACACCCGCTTCCGCATCACGGTCATCGGGATGTCAGTCATGGTGGAGAGGACGGACCCGATGTGGATGCCCATAGCCTCGACAACCACGATCTTGTCCACGTTGTTTAAGTCCATCACCTTGATCATGGCAGCAGCCACGTCGCGGAGCAGGGCGGGGTCGACAATCGGTACGCCATCGGTGATCGGGTGGATGAAGTAGTTGTACTCCCCGCGTTTCACCATGGGGCAGGTTTCAAGCGATTCAACGAGTCTGTCAAGCATAGTCTTTACCGTTTTTTGTGTTCCTGCATGGCACGGAAGAACGCCTCGACCCTGCCGGCGTGTACGTGCGGCATGCAGACGATCCGGAGGTGGCCCTTACGGGTCCACGAGACGCGCCACGGGGACGGTATCGCCTCCTTTGCACAGGAAAAGGTCGCGACATTGAGGTCCGGGGTCGCTGCCCGCGGGCACCCGAGTGTCTCCATACCCGCGATCAGACGCTCCGTGTTCTTCATGCACCCGGTAACGACCGCTTTCATCCCATCAACACCGAGGTAGTCGAGGACCGCGAGTGCACCGGCCACCGGGGCCCCGGGCCGTGTGCCGGCAAGGGTGTATTCCTGCTTCACGGTGAGGTACGGCGTATCGATGTTCAGCGAGTTCAGCAGGTCGGGATCCCGTGTCAGGAGGCAACCGCAGGGGATGGTGCTCATACCCATCTTGTGGGGATCAACCGCAATGGTCGTGACCCCCCCGACAGCGAAGTCAAACGGCGAGGGCCTGTCCAGGAACGGGATGACCATGCCGCCAAAGGCAGCGTCTACATGGAAGAAGAGGTCGTGCTGCACTGCGATCTTCCCGAGTGCGGCAATAGGATCGATCATCCCGTACTCCGTGGTCCCGGCAATGCCGACAAGGCAGATGGTGTTTTTGTCGACAAGCCCTGCGGCAGCATCGGCGTCCATCCGGAAGTCGCTGCCAAGGGGGACCGGCCGCGCCTCGAGTCCCAGCATGTCGCAGGCCTTCTTGAACGAGAAGTGGGCGGACTCCGGGACAACCACGTTGGGCACCGCAATATCGCTGCACTGCGCCTTTGCCAGCCGGAGCGCCTGGATATTGGACTCGGTCCCCCCGCTCGTTGCATAGCCACCGGCGTTTTCGCAGTGGAATAGCGTGCCGAACCGCTGCACGAGGAGTTTTTCTAAGGAGAAGGTGCCGGGGAAGAGCCCCGGGTCTCCGAGGTTCGTCTCCATGAAAAGGCAGTGTGCCCGGACCGCAACGGAGTGCGGGATCGTGCACATGGAACTTAAAATAAAATCATGGTCAAGGTCTTCCTGCCGCTTCTGTGCAAGGAAGGTGAAGAGTTCTTCTTCGGACTGACCCTTATTCAGCATCTTTGGTTCTCGCGGCTTCAAGGATAATGCGCTTTTCCGTCTTTGCCACGGCTTCGCGGATCTTCGGGATGGCGTCGATGTTTGCCGAGATGCTCGTGATGCCGTGCTCCACGAGCCAGGTGGCCATCTTCGGGTCGGAACCGGCCTGCCCGCAGATGGAACACTCGACATTGTAGGCCCGGCAGACCTGGATGGCGTTGTGGATAAGGGTGAGGACTGCCGGGTGCTTCGGGTTGTACATGTCCGCCACGTTCTCGTTGTTGCGGTCGATGGCGAGCGTGTACTGGATGAGGTCATTGGTCCCAAACGATGCGAATTTTATCCCGGCCCGGATAAAATCCTCGATCATGAGGGCGCTTGCCGGGATCTCGATCATGATGCCGAGCGCTACGTTCTCCACGTCGACGCCGCTGGCCCGCATCATCTCTTTTCCCACGATGAACTCCTCGGGGTGGGAGACCATCGGGAACATGATACCGAGGTTCTCGTAACCGTCTTTCCAGAGGCGCTTGAAGGCCTCGATCTGGAGACGGAACTGGTCAGGGCTCTGGAGGTCGCGGCGGATGCCTCTCCAGCCAAGCATCGGGTTGTGCTCGTGCGGCTCGTTCTCGCCACCGGCCATGTTCCGGAACTCGTCGGTCGGGGCGTCGAGGGTACGGACCCAGACCGGCTTGCCCGGGAATGCGTCGAGCACGATCTTGATCCCGTCATGGAGCTCTTTTATGAACTCCTCCTCGCGGTTGTTGACAATGTACCAGGAGGGGGTCTTGTTGAGGCCGAGGATCAGGTGCTCGATCCGGAGGAGGCCAACGCCGTCTGCGCCGGTTGCCGCTGCCCGTGCCGCTGCCTCCGGAATGGAGACGTTGACTTTCACGCTCGTTGCGGTGATGATTGGGGCGCTGACGGCCACAACCTGCCCTGCCGCTGGGGCCTGTGCGGAAGGTTTGGGTGCGATCTCGCCCTCGTACACGAACCCCATCTCGCCGTCGACCGTGATGACCTGCCCGTTCTTGAGCTGGTTGGTCGCGTTTCTCGTCCCGACAATGGCCGGGGTGCCAAGCTCGCGGCTCACGATGGCCGCGTGACAGGTCATACCGCCCTCGTCCGTGATGATCGCGGCAACCTTGCGCATGGCCGGGACCATGTCCGGGTTCGTCATCCGGGTAACAAGGATATCGCCCTCCTTGACTGCCCCGGTGTCCTTCACGTCCCTGATGATGATGACCTTTCCGGAGGCGATCCCCGGGGCCGCACCCTGTCCTTTCAGGATGACTTTTGCATCCGATTTCTGTGACATGCCCTTTCCTTCCTTCTTTCCTATCGTCGTGATCGGTCGGGACTGGAGGATATAGATCGTCCCTGCCACAACGCCCCATTCAACGTCCTGCGGCACCCCGTAGTGGTTCTCCGCGATCTTCCCGTACATGGCAAGCTTGGCAACTTCAGCGTCTGAGAGGACCTGTGCGTCCTGGCGGTCCTTTGAAACCTCGGCAATCTTCGTGCCATGGTCACCGTCGGCAATGATCTCCACTTTCTTGTTTGCAATGTAGGTGTCTGTGACCGTCTCCTTCCGCTGGTCGAAGACATACTTGTCCGGTGAGACTGTTCCCGAGACAACAGCCTCCCCCAGGCCCCATGAGCCTTCGATGATGGTCTCGGGCTCCCCCGTGATGGGGTGGGACGTGAACATGACACCGGCCTTCTCCGAGTGGACCAGCTGCTGGACAACGACCGCGATGTTCACGGTATGGTCGTCGAATCCCTGCTTTGCCCGGTAATAGATGGCCCGGGCGCCGTAGAGCGAGGCCCAGCACTTCTGGACCGACGAGACGAGTGCCGCCTCGCCTTTGATATTGAGGAACGTCTCCTGCTGGCCGGCGAAACTTGCGTCCGGCAGGTCCTCGGCCGTTGCGCTCGAACGGACCGCAACGATCAGCTCGTCGCCCATCTTCTTGTAGGACTTTTTGATATCGTCGCGGATCGCTGCCGGCATCTTCGCTTTTAAGACCAGGTTCTTTGCATTGTCGGCAGCCTTCTCCAGCGCCACATTGTCTTCCACGTCGAGGTTCTCTAAAGATGAAAAAATCTTCTTCTCAAGACCGGTCTCGACTAAAAACCTGCGGAAAGCCTGGGCAGTGACCACGAAGGCCCTGGGGACCGGAAGGCCGATGGAGGCCATCTCCCCCAGGGAGGCACCCTTGCCCCCGACGGATATGATATCCTCCTTCCGGATCTCCTCGAGCCAGAGTATATTGGGCACATCTTTCATTGCTCGCACCACTTATGATCTTGCCGGCGTCCTGTTTAAGGATTATGATATCCGGTGTATGCTGTGCAGGCACTCTTCTTTGGCAGTTCTCCCCTCACCCCGCTATTGGGAAAACCTTCTTCTTTCCCGGCACCAGTCAAAAAAAGAATAATCCTCTTTAAGTACGGTGCTGATATTGTATGGGTTTTTATGGCAAACGCGAGAGTGCTCGTCAGCGATCCGCTGGCGGAAGAGGGGCTCGCCATCCTCCGGGCTGCCGTTGACGTAGACGTCAGGACAGACTTAAAAGAGGACGAGCTCTGCAGGATTATCGGGGATTATGATGCCCTGCTGGTGCGGAGCGGCACCGATGTCAATGCAAACGTTATCGGGGCCGCAAAGAAGATGAAGTTCATCGGGCGTGCCGGCGTGGGAGTCGACAATATCGACGTTGACGCGGCAACCCGAATGGGGATCATTGTTGCGAATGCTCCCGAGGGAAATACCCTTGCGGCAACCGAGCACACGATGGCGATGATGCAGGCGCTCGCCCGGAACATCCCGCAGGCGAACGCGAGCTTAAAGAAGAAGGAGTGGAAGCGCTCGAAGTTCATGGGCGTGGAACTGAACGAGAAGACGCTGGGTATCGTCGGCTTCGGGCGGATCGGCCGCGAGGTGGCAAAGCGGGCAAAGGCCATGGACATGAAGTGCGTGGCCTACGACCCGTTCATCACGCAGGAACGGGCTGCCCAGCTCGGCGTGGAGATGATGTCGATGGCCGACCTCTTCAAGATCGCTGACATCATCACCGTCCACACCCCGCTCATCCCCGAGACAACGCATGTCATCAACGAGAAGAGCATTGCCACGATGAAGGACGGCGTGCGGATCATCAACTGCGCCCGCGGTGGCATCATCGACGAGAAGGCGCTCTACGATGCAATCAAGTCGGGCAAGGTTGCGGGAGCTGCCCTCGATGTCTTCGAGCAGGAACCGCCAACCGAGTCCCCGCTCCTCACCCTTGACCAGGTCATCGTCACCCCGCACCTCGGGGCAAGCACGGTCGAGGCCCAGCTGAACGTGGCAGTCTCGGTGGCAAAGCAGTGCATCGATGTCTTAAAGGGCGGATCGGCTAAGTACGTGGTGAACGCCCCCATGATCCCCTCCGAACACACGGAAGCCCTCCAGCCCTTTGCCCAGCTTGCCGAGAAGATGGGCCGGTTCGCGGTCCAGGTGGCAGGCGGCAGGCTTGCCTCGGTCGAGTGCATCTACGGTGGGGAGCTTTCGGCCTATGCCGGCAGCATGAAGTTCGTCACCCGGCTTGCCCTCAAAGGGCTCCTCGACCCGATCCTCCAGCAGCCGGTCAATATCGTGAACGCAGAGTTCGTAGCAAAGGAGCGCGGCATCCAGGTCAGCGAGACCGTGACGGAAGAGGCACGGGGATTAAAAAACCTCATCACCATAAAGATCCGGACCGACAAGGGCGAGGAGTCGGTCAGCGGCACGGTGTTCCAGAAGGGCCGGAGCCGGATCGTTGCAGTCGGCAGCTACACGATGGACCTGATCCCCGAGGGCTACCTGCTGGTCTCCAAGCATGTGGACCAGCCCGGTGTTATCGGGCGGGCAGCAACCGTGCTCGGCAAGAACAACATAAACATCGCGGGCATGCAGGTCGGCCGGTTCAACCCGAAGGAACCGGCGCTGATGGTCTTAAACGTGGACAGCCCTGTACCGCAGCCCGTGATCGAAGAACTCCGCGGCCTGCCCGGAATCTCATCCATGACGTTTGCCAAGATATCGGATGAGAAGATCTGATACTCTTTTTTTTGGAAAATTCTCTCTCAGCCCGGACATTGTCCTGGCATCTGCAATCCCGACTTCGCGAAGCCTGATCAGAGATCATCCGGGAATCTGTGCTGACTTTCCATAACAGGGGGTCGGGCGGTGTACATCAGCTACAGTATCCTGGTACAGTGTCGAATGGTTCTCTCCGTGAAATGCGTTTTTTTCTCATTCCCGCCGCACATTTTTTTATTTAGTACACCGCCCGACCCCCCACAGGGGATCACAAATCTTCAACAAAACAAGCCGGATCTCTCCCGAAGCAGGCACAGGAATCCCGCTGGTGGGCGTAGGGGGGTCGGACGGTGTACTTCCTGCTGCTGGAGGAACTATGGGGGAAGGTCCCGGTTTCCGGGCATAACCTTGATTATCGTGCCGGCATCATACTCACCCATCCAGAACAAGGCACCAGTCATATGCCGCCCGCCGACCTTCTCTTCCGGCCCCCTGCGGATATCGGGAACCTGATTGCCGTACGGGATGTTCCGGCGCTTGTCCGGTGCCTTGCGGACCCGGATCCGGCGATGAGGAAGCGTGCTGCTGATGGCCTTATTGGCATCGGCACTCCGGCAGTGCCATATCTCCTTTCTGCCCTGCAATCTCCCCGGGCCCTCATGCGCCTTGGCGCCATCGAAGCACTCGCCGGCATCAGGGACCCGGCATCGGCCCGTCCCCTCATCGCCCGCCTCCAGAAAGAGAAGCACAGCGAGATTCTCTGCGCTGTAGTCTTCGCCCTCGGGGAGATCGGATTGCCTGAGGCCGTCCCCTGCCTGGTCCGGCTGCTCTCTGACAATACAAAATACCTCAGGTATGCAGCCGCCGTCTCGCTTGACCGGCTCGGGTGGGAACCGGAGCATGAAAACGATCGCCTCCGGTACCGTATCGCCCGGTGCGACTGGGATGCAGTCCGAATGGCTGGGCCCGCTTCAGTCCCGCTGCTCTGCGATATCTCTCACGATCCCGACCCGGCAATCCGGTCACGGGTTGTCTCGCTGATCGGGGAGATCGGTGCGGGCGAAGGGTGCCGTGCCTGCGAGGACGGTATCCGGGACCGTGACCCGGGTGTCCGCTGGGCATCAGTCCTTGCTGCAATGAACTGCGGGATCACTCCTGCCCGCATGCCCCTCTTTCTCGCATCCCGCGAACGCACCGGCCCCAACCCTGTCGCCGCCGGTATCTTAAACTTCCTCTTCCTTGGCCTCGGGTACAACTACATCGGGAAGTGGTGGGGATTTCCGGTCTTCATGGCCTACATGTCGGTGATTGTCCTTGCCCAGCTCGCAACCGGCCCGTTCCTGCCCTATTTCGTTGCCTATCCCGTCACGGCAGTACTCGGCCTGCACACGTACTATCTTGCACGGAGGATCTCTGATCAGCAGTGATACCGATGGTGCCACAGGACCTGTTTTCGAGACCGGCGCCGGATATCGCAGTGCTGGAGGAGCAACGCGACATCTCCGCGCTCATCCGCCACCTCGCATCAGCGAATCCGGCAGACCAGGTGTCGGCAGCGGAAGCGCTGGCACGGATGGGCTCGCCTGCAACCGGCCCCCTTATCGCAGCCCTCACGACCCGGAACCGGGCCCGTCGCCTCGGGATCATCGCCGCACTCGGGCAGATCGGGGATGTGCAGGCACTGGATGCGCTGGCAGGCCTGACAAAGGACAAGAGCAGCGAGATCCGGTACCAGGCCTGCATTGCGCTCGGGCAGATTGAAGGAGGCGGGGCAGTCCCGGTCCTCCTCACCTCGCTCCGCGACCGGGACAAGTATGTCCGGCACGCGTCGGCAGTCTCCCTGAACAAGGCAGGGTATGTCCCGGAAACGGATGATGACCGGGCGTGGTTCGCTGCCGGCATGCAGGACTGGGAACGGCTTACCGCACTCCGAAACGCTGCGGTTCCCGTGCTCACGAGCCTCCTCTCCGACCCGGATGCAGACCTGCGGCGCAAAGCAGTCCGGGCGCTTGGCGCAATCGGGAGCAGCGATGCGGGGCCCGCCCTCCTCCATGCGCTGGGGGATGAGGACCGGCAGGTGAGATGGGAGGCAATGCTCGCCTCGCAGAAGTGTGAAGTCCCCTCAATGCTCCTCCCGCGGGGACTCTGCCGGCGCCCGCGGCTCAGGAAAAATCCTCTTGTTGCCGGGGTCCTCAATTTCCTGTTACCCGGACTGGGCTACGGGTATCTCGGCAAATGGTGGGGGATCATGATCTTCCAGATCGACATCACCGCAACGGTCTGGATCTTCAAGTACTATGGCGAGGCGAATACCTACGGCATCCTCTTCCCGCTGTACATTATCCTGGGCATGCATGCATGGTACATCACAAAGAAGATGCCGGAGGAGCCATCGTGACCCATGAATTACTTGGATTTAAAAAATGAGGGTGAAATGATCTTCAGGGGTCTTTGAAGTCCGACAGGCCATCAGGTCTGGAGGATGAGAAGAGTGCGTCAGCACTCTTCGAGTTCCGACCAGTCATCAGACCCGAACCGCGAGAGTAACTCTTCAGAGTTCCTCGTAGATTTTCACCGGCACCGGCAGAATATCCGGCCGCTTGTCGGTCATGAAGTACACGTAGCCGATCACGTGCACGTAGTATTCCAGGTATCCCTTCACGAAATTCGAGAGGCTCTCGTTCCTGCGCCCGAGAATCAGGATGTGGATCCACTGGATGATGAGGCAGATGCCTGTAATAATTCCGTAGATCCACAGGACAATGCCTATCAGGATCCAGTATACGATACGGATGAGCAGTTCGAGCCGGCCTGCGTCATGCTCGAAGGTAAAGAGTTGTGTTTGTCCAGACATGGTAGATCATTTTTTTGTGGGGGCGTACAGAAGATAAAGCACACGAAACTGATCCGGGACAAACTACCGCGGTCCTGCGATCGGTTACACTAATTTTTAATAATACCAGAGCAGATGTTATAGAGCATCAGACCAATCGAGGGCTCGTGGTCTAGTTGGCTATGACGTCGCCTTGACATGGCGGAGGTCCTGAGTTCGAATCTCAGCGGGCCCATCTTCTTTCCTTTTACGGTTTTTTTTACAGAGAGCGGGAGCGCTTTAAAGGGAGCAGCCGGTAAATGAGCAGCCGGTCCGGGAAAATGTGACAGTCTCTTCGAAGAACGCAGAGGCGTTCTTCTCGTCCTCCTGGTTCTGATGAACCAGTCGGAACTCGAAGAACACTTCGGATTCTTCTCGCGGTTCGGGTCTCACAACACTCACCAAGTCGAAGGTCGGCTGATGCCTCCCTTCTCCAGCCTGCCCTTCCTGATGGAACGGCAGTCTTTCAAAAGAACCTCTTCCTCCACATGAAGAGGCCAAGGAGGACCGAGATCATAAAGGAGATGAGGAAGATGGTCTCAAATGCGAGAGGGGTCTTGGAGATGGGGATATCTTCGACGTTCATGCCATAGAAGCTCGCAATCATCGTCGGGACGGCGATGATGATCGTGATGGAGGCGAGGAACTTCATCACGATGTTGAGGTTGTTCGAGATGATGGTGGCAAAGGCCTGGGTCATGCCGTTTAAGATGTGCAGGTAGATTTGCGACATCTCCATGGCCTGCTTGTTCTCGATGATGACGTCTTCGAGGAACTCGGCGTCGTCCTCGTACATCTTCAGGGGCTTTGTCCGCAGGATCCGTTCCAGCACTGCCTCGTTGGATTTGAGCGAGGTTGAGAAGTAGATGAGGCTCTTTTCCTGTTCCATCATCTGGAAGAGTTCCTCGTTCTTCATCGAGCGGTGGAGCTCCATTTCAATCCGGGAGATTGAACGCTCGATCTGGCGCAGGTGGTGCAGGTAAGCGGAAGCATTGCGGTAGAAGATCTGGAAGAGGAACCGGGTCTTCTTGACCGTGTGGAAGTGACGGACCTTGCCTGCGATGAAGTCATCGAGGACCGGGGTTTGGCGGTTGCAGACCGTGACGACCATCTTTTCAGAAATGACAATGCCGAGCGGGAGGGTAGTCAGGGTCTGGATCCCTGCTACCTCCGTGACCATGGGCACATCGAGCACCACGAGGACCACGCCGTCCTCGGCATCGATGCGCGGCCGCTCCTCCTCATCGAGCGCTGCGCGGAGGAACTCCGGCGGGAGGCAGCATGAGGAGGCTATCTCTGTCAGTTCCGCGTCAGTGGGGGCAGTCATGCGCACCCATGCGCCCTCGCAGGGAGCGTCGATGAGATCGGTAATAGCCGGTTCGATATCCTTCCTTGAACGGTAGATCTGTATCATCGCATCGCCACCCCCTGCCCGGGTCGGGCCGGAGAATATGATCAGCTAATGGTATCCGCACTGGCTTATAAGTCTGCGTTCCGTGTGCGGGGGGAGGGAAAACTGGTTCAGGAGTCTTTATGGATCAGCACCATTGCCCAGAGCATCGAGGCGCCAGCCGCGAGGAATACCAGCGCGTCCAGTTCTTCTGGTATCGCGAGCCCGAAGACTCGGGTACAGTTGAAGAGGACAAAAAGGGTGAACGTGATGGCAATGAACCAGCCGTACGCTTTCTTCTTCTGTACAGCAATCCACACCGCTGTCAGTGCAACGAATGCCTCGGCAGCGGATGCAATGAGCTGGATGACCCCTGAGATGTCCATGATATGGAGGTGGTGCGGTACCCCTGATATATCCTGTGAATTGCAGTCCCGTCTACTGCGATTTCCAGAGGAGCCACACGCCGCCGACCATCGAGATGCAGGCGATGAGGAGCACCAGCGCGTGCAGCTCGGCCGACATCTCCAGCGAGAAGATACGGGCAAGGTCGAAGACAACGAAGAGTGCAAATGTAATGCCGATAAACCAGCCGTAAAGTTTCTTCTTCTGTACGGCGATCAGGAATGCAATCAGGGCAACAGCCACTTCTGCAAGCGTTGCGACAATCTGGATGGTTCCGGAGATGTCCATGGTACGTTGGTATTTCCAGCCCTGCTGATAAATCATGCGAAAAAAACCGGGAAAACGCGAAGGATCAGAGATGGCAGCGCCCGCTGCCCCTCTTTTTGAAGAACTGCTGGTGGTACTCCTCGGCCCGCCAGAACGGGCCGGCCGGCTGGATTGCTGTCATGATGTTCCGGGATCCAAACCTCCCGGAAAGCTCGATGTCGAGTTTAAATTTCCTCGCAAGGATTCCCTGCTCTGTATCGTGGAAGAAGATCACCGAGCGGTAGTTCGGCCCGATGTCCGGTCCCTGCCGGTTGAGCTGGGTCGGGTCGTGGACAGACCAGAAGACGTCCAGCAGTTTTTCGTAGCTGACGCGGGCGGGATCATACGTGACCTGCACGACCTCGGCATGGCCGGTCTCCCCGGTGCAGACCTGCTCATAGGTCGGGTTTTCAACAAATCCGCCCATGTACCCGGCAGCGGTACTGATCACGCCGTCAATCGTGCGGAATGCCTCCTCCACGCCCCAGAAACAGCCCGCCCCGAAGGTAGCAAGCTTGCGGGTACTTCCTGTCCCAGCCATACCGGTCTATTCTCTTTCTTTGCGTCCGGCAGATAAATCCCTCGGTTGTAATCGCCCGGGATGCAGAAGCGAGGATTAATACCCGGGGATCTCCATTCATCCGGTATGAAACAGCTTGTCCGCCCGCAGAAAGGCCGCATGATCGCCGGGATCTGCGCCGGGATCGGAAACCATGTTGACATCGATCCCACGGTCATCCGCCTGATCTGGGTCGTGCTCACGCTCTTTTCCCTTGGCACCGGTATCATCGTTTATCTCGCTGCCTGGATCCTCATTCCCGAAGAGCCGGGCGGCGAAACCCCATAATTCATCAGCCATCAGGACAAAAATGTGCTGAAGCGCTGGAATGAAGATCCTCTTTGTAGTCTGCGGCGAAGGGCTGGGACACTCGTCCCGGTGCCTCCACCTCGGGCATTTTATGGAAGAACAGGGGCATAACGTCCACTTCGCCGGCTACGGTAAGTCCTATGACTTCATGAAACAGCACGGGTGCCGGGTACTCCACCGCGTCCGGCGCGAAGTCTGCCTCCAGGGCAAGGGCGGGTTCTTCAGCATGAAGAGGACTCTCTGGCACTCGAAATTCCTCCTTCTCGACCTGATCCGTTCAGCCGGGAGGGTCGCCCTCCTCATCCATGAGCACCAGTACGACTGCGTTGTCTGCGACACGATGTACGGCGGCGTGCTTGCTGCACGGCTGCAGGGTGTGCCGGTGGTCTTCATCACCAACCAGAACCAGTTCTGCGGGCCGAACGGGAAGAAGAATCCGCTCTGGCGGCTCCTCTCCCGCCTCGTCCGCGGGTACCTCCGTCTTGCAAAGAAGGTCATCATTCCCGATTTTGCCCCGCCTAATACGGTCAGCCAGTACAATATCCGGATCCCCCGGGCCGAAGAGAAGCGGTACCGGTACACCGGCCCGTTCTACATGCTGGACCCGGGCCAGTACGTCCATGAACAGAAGACCATCTTTGCCAGTTTCGGCGGGGAACCCTACAAGCTCCCGATGTACCTGATGCTCCGCGAGGTTGCCGGCCGGCACCCGGACGAGACCTTTGCTGTCTTCTCCACAACCCCGGGGCTTCCGGCATCGTCCGGCAATTTCCTCACTCACGGCTATGTCAAAAACCTGTACGAGCATATGGCACAGGCAAAGGTCGCGATCGTCCACGGCGGCCTGACAACGCTCCACGAGACCCTGAGTTTTGGAAAACCGGTCCTGATCATCCTTGACCCAAAACACCCCGAACAACAGAACAATGCCCAGAAGATCGTGGAGATGGGGGCGGGAGTCGCCATCGACGGGAGGACGTTCACGTCAAAAACGCTCGAGGAAAAACTTGCCGAGACCATGAAGATCCCACCGCACCCCATCCGGGCAACAACGGGCTCTGCCAACGGACGGGAGAATGCGATGGAGATCATCCTTGCGGTTGCCGGGCGCAGGCAATGTTAATTCTGCAAAAGATCCTAATTCATTCTTTAGTCCTATGACAGTTCCCGGGCCCATCACCACGGTCAAAGCAGCGGGCGAGTTCCGCGTCTGCCCGTCCTGCGGGTACGAGCTGGGGTTCCACACCTCGTTCCTTGGCACGAACGCCGACAAGGACAACCCCGTCAAGTCCACCCGCGAGGTGTTTCGCGTCATCCTCATCTGCCCGGAGTGCGGCGCCCGCTATGATGTCGGTTGGCGTGTCTCGTTCTCGGAGCTGGAGAGCAAGTTCGTCAAAGCGCCGGTCAAGGCTGTACAGGCACCGGCCACTTCCCCGCAGGTCACGATCATCACAAGTCCCCCCGCTCTCCCGTCCCATGACCCGAAAAACCCGGACTGATTCTCCTTCGTGTCCGGCCCTTCAGCAGGTGGTGAGAGTACAGCGATGATCCGGTGTGTCGAGTGCAAGGGAAAGGGGCTCTGCGGGCTCCCCCGCTGCCCCATTGTGAGCCGTTTCCACGCACAGGCAGCTGCGCTGGCAAAGCCCTCGGCAAGCTACCAGGGCAGCTCCCCATCGGTCTTCATCGGGAGCTTCGGGTATCCCGATGTACGGGGCGGCCCGCTGATGGTCAATGATTCGGACAATCCTCCCGACTGGCTGAAGAGAAACCTCGGCATGGACGAGATCGTTGGTATCCGGGCACGCACTCTCCGCGGGAGCTCGGCCCTCACCTCTGTTGCCGGGGACCTGCAGGAGATCGCGCTCTCCTCCGTGCCGCTGGACGTGGACGTTTCCTTTGAACGCCCGGTCTCGTTCTCGCTCACCTTTGACGGGACCATGGCGCCGGTCGGAATGACTGGCTCCGTGAAAACCCTGGACGTGATCGGCAGCGCACGGGTGGAGCGGGTGGTGGATCGGATCACCTCCGACACGGACCTCCCCGCAACCGAGGCCTGCGTTGCGCTGGCACACGAATCCGTTGATGTATACCAGGTCTCGAAGCTGATGACCGCAGGGCTTCTGGGCAAGCGGCGGAAGTTCGTTCCCACGCGCTGGGCCATCACGGCGGTTGACGACACGGTCTCGACGAACCTGAAAAAGGAGATCGCCCGTAACGCCCCGATCGAGGAGATCCTCGTCTTCTCCGGAGAGGTCTTCGGCAACCGCATTGCCTGCATTCTCGTGCCGGGCGACTGGCGGTACGAAATGGTCGAGGTCTGGGGGGCGCACACGCTCTGGGGCGGGGAAGAGGAGATGATTGTTCAGGACCGGGAGGGAATGAAAAAGCAGGGCTATTCCCCTATCACAGGCGCGTACTACTCCGCACGGCTCGCGGTCTGCGAGTACCTGGACCGCATCCGGCGGTGTGCCCGCGTCATCGTTGTCCGGAGTGTCTCGAACGAGTACTGGGCACCGCTTGGGACATGGGTGATCCGGGAGGCAACAAGGAAAGCGATGGCTGCCCCCCCTCTGGTGTTCCCTACGCTCGATGCCGCGGTTGCCCACACGGTTTTGGTGATCGGCTCTGACAGCTGGGTGCACCACAGCACGCTGATCCCCGAACTGCGGACGCAGCGGACGCTGGGGCAGTTCTTTTGATTCCCTCAGAGATAAGTGGGGAGAAGAAGTCGTAAGGAAATCCATAGTCATCTGTGGATAAAGTTCTCAATGATATTCAAATCGCACTTTTTTTTACTCTGAAGAGTATCATTTTCCTGTTGAGATCGCCCCCCTTGCGCCAGCCCGCCCCGAGGGGCGGGGGCGCAGATGATGCCTCTGAATTACCCGTACAAAAAATATGACCCGATCAAGTAATTGATGCCGCCACGGGGACAGCCGCAGGCTGTGGAGAAGTGATAACTTCGACTCGCCCTTTGGGGATTGAGTGGTTCATCAGAACCACGAAATCGAGAAGAACCATTCGGTTCTTCGAGTCGGCGGCCCGTCATCACAACCGGGGGTATGGGGGCATCAGCCCCCATCGTACAAATGATGGTTTCAACAGGGCAGAACAATCTGCAAATGTATTCCATCTACCATGAGACAAAGAAAAGACACTGGCAGGTTTCACTTATCCTGATACGCCTGCGCCGTGTTCGCCTGCTGCTGGTACCGGGCCCGGATGCTCTCGATGGTCTCGATGTCGGCGATGTCCTTGTCGTCCCGGATCCGGATGAACCGGGGGAAGCGGAGGGCAAACCCTGCCTCGTAATTCACGCTCGCCTGCAGTTCAGCGTACCCGACCTCGAAGACAAGCGTGGGCTCGAACGTGACCTCCTTTCCCGCCTTCCGCTCGACAGTGTCCTTGAGGAGGTCGTACACTTCGGCGAGCTGCTCGTCCGAGAATCCGGTTGCGACCCTGCTTAAGGGGAGGAGTTTTCCCTGGTCCTGGCAGGCGACAAGGAACGAGCCGAAGACATGGGCGCGCTTCCCCTCACCCCACTCGGCGCCAATCACCGCAAGGTCGAGGGTGTCCACTTCGGGTTTGATCTTGATCCAGTTCTTTCCCCGCTGGCCCGGCGTGTACGGTGAGGACGGTACCTTGATCATGATCCCCTCGTGGCCTGCGGCAAGGGCATCGTTGTATGTCTTTTCTATCATTTCCCGGCTGCTGCTGACAGTCTGCGGGGCGATAAACAGCTTCACTACGCTCTCCAGTTTCTTCCGGCGCTCGGTGAACGGGAGATCGATGAGGGTCTCTCCGTCGAGGTACAGGATATCGAAGATGTTTGGCACCATCTCGATCTTCTCCTGTGCCTCTGCAACATCGTGCCGGCGCCGGAACCTGCGGAGCACGGACTGGAACGGCATCGGCTTGCCGTCTTTGATAGCGATCACCTCGCCGTCCAGGATCACGTCGTGGTCGGTTGCGCCCATCAGCTGTCCGATGACATCCGGCAGTGCCGCGGTCACGTCCTCGAGCCTCCGCGAGTAGAGCCGGGCCCAGTTGCCTTTTTTATGGAACTGGAAGCGGGAGCCATCGTACTTGAACTCCGCCGCAATCTCGCCATGCTCTTCGGTCATGCCGGCAATGCTCCCTGCTTGAGCAAGCATCATCCGCACCGGGTGGAAGAGCGTGATCTTCACGTCTTCGAGCGCAGCGGGTCCGGTCTTTGCAAGCCGAGCCACCTCACCCATGTCGTTGAGCGCCTGCTGGGCATGCTCCACAAGAGAGGAATCAACCCCGAAGGCTTTTGCCACCGCTTCCCGCACGCTCCCTTCCCCGACGCCGATACGGAGTTCTTCGAGCATGATCCGGGCAAGGTACCGCCCCTCGATCGGGCGGGCGTTTGCGAGCAGGCGCCGCACTAAAAGCCCTTTCTCCCGCTGGGACTTCTTCCCTTCCGTATCGGCAATGGCGATCAGCTCGTTGTACACCTGCACGAGTTCGAGGTCCTCGTGGAAGAAGGTAGTCTGGGACTTGAGTTCAAGGAGTTCCTCGACTGCCGTTCCGACGTCCCCGGTTGCATTGATCTTGTCGATCACCTGCTCTTTTCTCACCCCGGCAACGTACCCGGCCGCCTCGTACAGGAGGTTTGGCCCGATGCCGAGTTTCCTGCTGCTCCAGTCAGGGAAGATCCGGCCCATCACGAACCGGACAAAGACCGGCAGTTCCTCTTCGCTCAGGCCGGGGAGCATCTGGCTGATGATCGCGATCATATCGAGTCGGCCGGATGTCTTCTCCAGCTGCCCGCAGGTCTGTGCAAAATCCTGGAAGCGCATGGCGGTGTTCCCTGCTGATCTTACATGGGTTGGGGGATGAACATAATCATTTCTTACCCGGGTGGGCCCGGTCAGAGCCGGATCTCCTGCGGCGATGCGGGGCAGCTCCCGCATTGCGTTGCCACGACAACGTGCTCCTCCATGAAAAAGAGGCCGAGGCCGTCGCGGGCCGTGCTCCGCGCCCTCTCAGGCGTGTTGTTGATCTCGCTCAAGTGGGCGAGGATGATGTGGGGCACGTCCTTTCCAAAGCCGTGGAGGCATTCGGCTGCGGCCTGGTTTGAGAGGTGGCCGTGTTTTGACCGGATCCGCCGCTTGAGCGATTCGGGATACGGCCCGTTTGCCAGCATCTCCGGGCAGTGGTTGCTTTCAAGCACGATCCCGTCGCAGGGCCGGAGGAGGGAGAGCATTCGGGGAGTCATGATCCCGGTGTCGGTACAGTACCCGATCCGGCAGTCGCCTTCGGTCATGATGAAGCCGCAGGGCTCTGCCGCGTCATGGGAGGTAGCGAATGGCTCCACGGATATGTCCCCGACCGTGAACCGTTCATGATACTGGCAGGTATGGTGGACGAGCGGCTTCTTCGAGAGTTTCCGATACCCGAGGAAATCGCTGAGCGTTCCCTCGGTTGCGTAGACCGGAACATCGAGTTTCCGGGCGGTCACGTCAAGCCCGCGGATATGGTCGCCGTGCTCGTGGGTGACGAGGATCGCGCTGATCGCTTCCGGGTCGAGACCGGCCGCGGCCATGCGACGGAACAACTCCTTCGCACTGAGGCCCGCGTCGATCAAAAGGGTGGCGGATGAGCCTTCGATGATGGCACAGTTGCCCTTGCTCCCGCTGGCAAGCACAGTACAACGCATTACCCTAATATTGGCCTTCTTTGTATTAGAGATTTGATTTGCGGCAGGCCGGGACCGCTCGCGGAACAAGCGCCCGCGAAGGGAACAGGGACGGGTGAAACAAAGAAGAAAAGAGGATTATTTCCGGGGCTTGAGCGTCTCGTATTCGGCAAGCACCGGCGCGATGGTCTTCGTGGATACGGAGCGGCGTACCAGCGCCGTAAGTTTTCTCACATAGTGGATATGTGCAATCTGGAAACTGACAATCAGGCCAAAACAGAAGCAGGTGATTATGACCAGGGAATAACTCAGTAGGTCTACCATGGTTCCTCCGTTACGACTCCCTCGCAAGTTCGTCCACGAGCGGGACTACCGAATCAGCATCCGAACACTCCTTTGCAACCACGAGGAACCGTTTCGTGTAGTGCATGACCAGCAGCTGGTAACCGAGTACCATCCCGATGGCAAACGTGATGACCCCTATACCGATATAGATTAAAAGGTCCGTGAACATATCCGCCATAGCATACCTTAGTGACTGTTACAGTAAACAAGCAGATAAATTTATTGAATACGTGCCCGACGGCAGGTGGCGGGGCGGCTGGAAAGGTTAATCCCGTTCATCCCCTTTATTGTAGTAAACGCAAAAGGATACTATCCCGTGACCCAGGCGACAGAAATATCCTCCCCGATCCCGTTCTCGTTCTCTCTCACGGAGCTTGCAGGATCGCTCGGGGACTTCGGGACGATCATCCCGCTCATCCTTGCCGTTGCGCTCGTCTCTGATGTGGACCCCCGCTACATCCTCCTCTTTTTTGGGATCTGGTTCATCCTCACCGGCCTGTATTACCGTCTGCCCATCCCGCTGGAGCCGATGAAGGCTATCGCAGTCGTGGTCATTGCCGCGGGTGCAACCGGTGGGATCTCGGCCGGGGAGATCGCTGTTGCCGGCCTGGTCCTCGGTATCATCTTCCTCATCCTTGGCTATGGCCGTTTCTTCGAGATCATTGAACAGTACGTGCCCCAGTGCGTTGTCCGGGGCATCCAGCTCGGTCTTGCCCTCCTCCTCTTCCGCTCGTCAGCCGGGTTCATCATCGAAGATCCCCTCTTCTTCGGGATCGGGATCGCGGTCATTGTCGGCTTCCTCCTCCTGGTCCGGTTCCGGGGGATCCCTGACATCTCTTCGATCTGCGTCATTGCCGTGGGCCTTCTCGGGGGTATCGTGCTCTTTGGCCTGCCCCCGATCAGCCTGATCCCTGCACCCCGGCTGGTGATCCCCCTGCCCACGGATATCGTCCCTGCGCTCACAGAACTCGTTCTCCCGCAACTTGTCCTCACCATCGCAAATGCCATCCTTGCCACCTCGCTCCTGACAAAGGACCTGTTTGGACGGGATGTCCCGCCAAAGAAATTCTCCACCACCATCGGCCTGATGAACCTGACATCAGTCCCGTTCGGCGGCTTCCCGATGTGCCATGGCGCCGGTGGGCTTGCGGGGCAGTACCGGTACGGCGCCCGTACCGGCGGGGCAAACATCTATGCCGGCCTGATCTTCATTGTGCTTGCCCTGTTCTTCACCTCCCCGCAGGTCCTCTCCCTCATTGCGGTGGGCGTGCTCGGCGCGTTGCTTGTCTTTGTCGGGATCGAGATGGGGCGCCACAGCCTGAAAACCGATTCGCTTACCGTGACTGTGGTCATCGGGTTCCTTGCACTCGTCAGCTCGATCACGCTTGCCTTCATCGCGGGGATGGCCCTTGCGTACCTGCTGGCATGGCACGCGAAGAGAGCAGCATTGGCGAGCTGAAACAGTTGGGCGGGGGCAGTTCATAGCGTAACCGTCTTCTTTCCCGGTATCGAATATCAGATCATCTCATGGTCCGGCTGCATTTCATCGACAACCTGCGGTGGATAGCTATTCTTTTGCTCTTCCCGACCCACGCCGCTTTCGTCTTCTGTGCCGGGTGGTACAGCTACTATGTCATGTCCCCGTACCCCTCCGTGGCAGCGCATTGTCTCACGGTTGCCATCGAGCCCTGGATCATGCCGCTCCTTTTCTGCATTGCCGGTATCAGCACAACGTTCGCGTTGCAGAAACGCACGCCCCTCGCGTACCTGAAGGAACGTGCAGGGCGGCTCCTCGTCCCCTTCTTTGCCGGGGTGGTTATTGTCTGCCCTGTTATTGCCTATTTTGCCCTGAAATTCCACACCGGCTATGACGGGAGTTATGCCGGCGCGGTCGTGCACTTCTTCAGCTCTTTTTCCGCCTTCCCGTACACCAACGGGATGACCGGTGAATTCAGCGTAGACCACCTCTGGTTCCTCCTGTTCCTCTTTCTCGTCTCCCTTGCAGCACTCTGCCTTATCCAGCTCTCGCGGCGGCTGATCGGGTCCCGGTTTACCTCCATCGTCATGCCCCTTCCGGTTCTCCTCCTCCTTTTTATTCCGGCCTGGCTCCTGAACGCTGCCGGCCCGAACGTGGGCGGGTATTCGTTGCCCTCGTACTTGTTGTTCTTCCTCATCGGGTATGCCCTGGTTGCGTCCGATGAGGCACAGGTGTCTCTGGACAAGAATTGGGCTCTTCTCGTTGCACTATGGATTGCGCTCACTGCCGGCGTCATGTGGATTGGCGGCATCATGCTCGGCAACTGGGGATTCTTCTGGGGTTCTTCCCCGCTCTATGTCCTCACCGGCTGGGCCGGTGTCCTCGCCCTCCTGGGAACCGGCAGGCACCTGCTGAACTTCTCCAACACCATCACAGAATATCTTGCAGGGGCATCGTACCCGGTATACATCATCCACCATGCCGTCCTGGTGGCTGCTGCGTACTACCTTATCGCCGTTCCTGTCCCGCCGGTGGTTCAATTCACGCTGATCGTTCTCATCAGTCTCTTTGTGACGTTTGCCTGTTACGAGATCGTCAGGAGAATTCCGGTTGTGCGGGCACTGTTCGGTATTGCCGTCCAGAAGAAGGATACTGCGTGAGCGGCTGTAAAAAAAGAATCGGCTCCATCTGGAGCAGGGTGGCCTCATCGAAGGTCCGGGTCACCACAGGATTACATCAACGGTGCTCCCCTTCTCCAATCCCTCGAACCCTGCCGGGATCCGGATCAATCCGTGGCTCCGGACAAGCGTGTTGAGGAGTCCGGACTTGCCAAAGAGCGGGGTCGCGACCCCGTCCCTGAGCTTCACGCGGACATACTCCTCCCTCCCCCGCTGCGAGGGGATGTTCTCAGAAAGGGTTGCCTGCACGGTATTGATGAGAGGATCAGTCTGCCCAAGCATCCGGTCGAGCAGCGGGCGGACGATCGCGATCAGGACAACAAAGGCCGAGGCCGGGTGGCCGGGGAGCCCGAAGACCGGTTTACTATCGATCGTTCCGATAATGGTCGGCTTGCCCGGCGCAAGGGCGATCCCGTGGACAAGCACCGTTCCCTTGTCTGCAATAACCCGTGCGGTCATGTCCCGGTCATCCTTGGAGCTTCCCCCGGAGAGGAGCACCACGTCACATTCTGATACTGCCCTGGCGATCACTGCCTCGAACGCTTCGCGCTCGTCCTTGACGATCCCATAGAGGCGGGGTTCGCACCCGTACTCGCGGAGCCACGAAGAGAGCATCGGGCCATTGGCGTCCCGTACCTGCCCTGGCCCGGGCACGACCCCTCCCGGCACGAGCTCGTTGCCTGTCGAGATGATAGCGACCACCGGCTTCTTTGCAACGGGGACGTCCATACACCCGCAGGCCGCAAGCACCCCTGTGTCCTGCGGGCTGAGCCGTCTTCCGGCCAAAAAGACTGTCTCGCCGGCCTGGAAGTCCTCGTCTTTCCGGATGATGTTCTCGCCATAGGATGCAGCCTTCTTCAAAAGGACCGTGTCCCCGGCAACCTCCGTGTACTCAATCATGACCGCAGCGTCGGCTCCCGGCGGGAGGATGCCCCCGGTCGGGATATAGGCACACCCGGCGTTTCCAACCGCGAGGGTCGCATCGTGCTTTCCCATCGCTACTCTTCCTGCACACCGGATGAGGGCAGGGGCAGAGTTCCCCGCGCCCGCCGTATCGGCCGACCGCACGGCGTACCCGTCCACCACGGACCGGTCGAAGCCCGGGACGTCCGTGTCAGCAGAAATGTCGGAGGCCAGTACGCGCCCTGCGGAGATTTCGACCGGGACGGTCTCCTTCCCGGGTAACGGGGCGATCTTCTCTGCAACCTTCACTGCATCGGTCACTGAGATGACAGAGAAGAACCTGCTCATTTGAAGCAGCCCAGCTGGCACTCCCGGATCTTGATCCGGTTCTTCGTGCAGTACTCCCCGACTGCCATCCGGGAGACTTTTACTTTCTGTGCTATATCAAATGCCTGGGCACAGGTGATCTTCTCTGTTATTCCCGCTTCCTGCAGTGCTTTTTTGATCTTCGCGTCACTCATGGTTGATCACCTTTGGTGTACTTCTTCATTGGGTTTACCTGTTTTCATTGCATCCCCGGCCAAGGGATTATCTTCGCGGAAGGGAGAATACTCAATGAGGTCCCCCGGACAAGGGTTCTTATGGCAGCAAAGAAACTCGATATCTCCGGTAAGACGAGCCCGTACTGCCTTTCGGTGGTTGAGAAGGAAGCAAAGGCTTTATCCCCGTCCGGGGAATTATTCATTACCTGCGATAATTTCCCCGCCGTTACGACCTCTATTCCGCGGATCGCACGGGAGGAGGGACTCTCGATGGAAACCGTGAGATCACCGGACGGGCACTGGGAGATCCGGCTTGCAAGAAAATAAGATATTGTTCCCCATTGCCATCCGACCATGACAACGCATTTTTTCCTCCTGTCCGGGCACGTGTCCCTGGAACGGCTCTCCTGGCTCGAGGAGTGCCTCAAGTTCTTCTTTGTCCAGCTCTACCCGGAGACCCTGATGCACCGGGCCCCGGCCGGGAGCCCGGGGGTGGTGCTCCTCCTCACCGGCGATGCGCTGTACAGCCTTGAAGACACCGAGACCCGGCAGGCCTGGGAAGTGATCCTCTCCCTTGCCTCGGTCCGTCTTGTCTGCGACCGGCAGGAACTGGAGCTCCGCGGGATCACGGTCCAGCGCCTGAAGATGAAATACCCCGACCAGGTGATCGACAACAACAGCCTTTCTGCTGACAACCGCCCCTCGTTCTGGAATGACGTGATCGGGCTCGTCCGGCAGAACCGGCCGCCGCTCCCGGACGCTGTCGGCTGGCTCCAGAACGAGTCCCCCTACATGCACCTGTCAGCATGGTATGGCGTCAACTGCCTCTCAGCCGGCCTTGCGGCCCGGCTCTCTCCCGAACTCTATGCCAATCTTGACGGGATCCACATTGCCCACAACGGCCAGAAACCAACGGAGGCCGAGAATATCGGCACGGGCCTCATGGAAATACACGACCGTGCGGTGCGGCAGGGTCTCCCCAGCACGTTCCTTGCCTGCAACCGGTGCGCAACAGCCCGGGGCTACAGCACCTGGGACGACGGGAACGGGTCGGTAATCTCAACCTGTACCATTAAGCCTTTTCATATACGGGACATGAACGCAATCATTGACCGGTTCGAGCGATCCCACATTATCCTTTCCGCGAATTCCGGTTCGATCCAGTTCCCGAAGAAAGGAGCTGCAGTCTCATTCGACCGGGCCGAGAAGAGCAGCACGGCTCCTCCGGTCACTGTCCTTGTCACAAGCAACCCGTACAGCACGGAGCACGCATTTGGCGCCCTCTCGTTTGCCGTTGCCTGCGCCCACCAGGGCATCCTGACCCGGGTGGTCTTTATTGAGGACGGAGTCCACACGGTTGCCGGTGGCCACCGGGTACCCCCGGACTCCGTGCCGTTCAATATCCAGGAGGTCATCAACACTGTCGCCGGCAGCGAGAACCTCCACTTCTTCGTTCTCGTGCCCTCCCTGCAGAAGCGGGGCCTTGCGAAGATCAAGGACCTGAATGCTGTCCTCGACATCGGGTATCCCGGATTTGGCAAGATCCTTTTTTACCCGCCCGGGAACGTGCAGGCCGAGCACCAGCGCGTGCTGGTGTTTTAGAGGCGACCGGTGTTTTTTAGTGGCAGAGCCAGCTGACCGCTTCACCTCATTGGAATCACCCGGGCGTTTTTTCCCACTATAAACAGGGAGATTTCCAGCTCCTGAAGGGATGTCCTGCAATTATCGCAGGGATGTCCTGCTATTATCGTCTTGGTATCCCGTGAATCCCCGGCCTTCACCCTGTCATTATCTGGTGCACGATCTCCTCTGGCATTGTTGTTTTCTTTGCGATCTCCTCTTCTGTCATCCCCTCGCGATGCATCCGAAGGATGACTGCCTGCATCGGTTCCCCGAATTCGACAATAAACCGGTCCGGATCATAGACCCGGAACACTCTCTGGCCCCATGGCTGCTCGCGGGGCTCGTGGACGATTTCGACACCCTGCGAACAAACGGTTTCCCAGGCACCTTCGATGGACCCGGTCTCGAAATAGATCTCGATATCGTTTCCCCTGACAGGCGGTGTCTGCTTTCCGTGGATCACATTCAGGGCATAATCCTTCTGCCAGAGTGCAAGGCCGTTTTTAAATCCCACATTCACCCCGATGTCCATCTCGATCTCAAGGCCAAGGAGATCCTGGTAAAACCGTTTCGATTGTTCAATGTTGCTGACAAAGAGAACAAATGCCGTAAGCCTGCAATCAGGTATCATGGTTGTCGGTATTGTTTCTTAAGGAGCACGATAAAAGCGTGGCAGGGAATGGTGAAAGTATTACCCCGCGGGCTCTCACTCCGGGCGTCCATTCCCATTCATGGGGATCACATGCACCGCTGTTGCCTTGAACGTTGCAAATACTCCGCTCCCCTCTTTCAGATCAAGGTCACGGCAGCTCTCGCGGGTGAGGAGTGCCGTAAGCGGGAACCCCGCATCCAGGCTCACCCGCACTGTGCTTCCCGAAGAAACGATCCCGGTAACGGTCCCCGGCAGGCAGTTTCGGGCACTGGACTCGAACGGGGCTTTTGAGAGGATAACGTCCTCGGCATGCAGGGTGGCGACCACGTCTCCCGTGACTGGTGAGGCCGCAGTAAAGGTCGGGCCGCGGGCGGGTGTGATGCGGGTGATATTGCCCTCGCGATCCGATCTCCCCCGGATGATGTTGCCGATCCCCAGGAACTCGGCAACGAAGGTGTCGGAGGGGTGGAGAAATACTTCTGAGGTTTCCCCTACCTGAACAATCCGCCCCTCCCGCATGATGGCGATCCGGTCGGCAAGGGCAAAGACATCGTCGAAATGGTGGGTGATCTGGACGATGGTTGTCCCGGTGACGCTCCGGATCCGGGAGAGTTCCCGGCGCATCCGCTCCCGGCTCCGGCTGTCGAGTGCGCTCATCGGCTCATCGAGAAGCAGGACCTCAGGCCGGAGCACGAGGGCCCGGGCAAGGGCTACCCGCTGTTGTTCTCCCCCGGAGAGCGTGCCGGGGTAGCGTTTTTTCAGATGCCCGATCTCCATCAGGTCGTACATTTCCAGCACGCGATCCCGCTGTTCATGTACAGGGACTTTTTTCTGGCGCAGCCCGAACGCGATGTTCTCTTCGACCGTGAGATGGGGGAAGAGCATGTAGTCCTGGTACACCATGCCGATGTTCCGCTCGCGGGGCTCGCGGTCCGTAATGTCAACCGTATCGAGAATGATCCTTCCGGTCTTGGGAGTATGGATCCCGGCAATGGTCTCCAGGAGAACGGTCTTTCCTGCGCCGGTCGGGCCCAGGACGATGAAGTACTCATCGGAACGAATCTCAAGCGAAACGTCATGAACGGAGAATTCACCCAGCGTGATGGAGAGGGATTCGATGCGAAGCATGGACTGGTCCTCCTAAAAGACGTTCACGTTCTTGTCAAGGTATTCGACCGTGCAGAGCGCGATAAGCGAGATCAGGATCAGGATGGTAGCGGCCGCGATGGCAAGGTCCACGTCTCCTGTCGAGATATTGAGGTAGAGGGCGATGGGCAGCGTCTCGGTCCGCATGGTTGTTGCGCCGGCAAGCATCAGCACGGCGCCGAACTCCCCCATTGCCTTGGACCACGTGATCACGGTACCGGCTATCAGTCCGTGCCGTGCCATGGGAAGCGAGACCCGGAAGAATGCACCGGTCTCCGTGCACCCGAGCGTCTTTGCCACGTGCTCGAACCGCGGATTGATGGATGCAAATGTCGAGCGCATGATGCGGACCATGTAGGGGAGATTGACGAAGACTTCCGCAACGATGATCCCCAGCGGTGTGAAGATAACCGCAAAGCCGGCACTGTCGAGCGCCTTTCCCCACGGGGTTGTACCGAAAAAGAGGAGGAGCGCAATGCCGGCAACCAGCGGGGGGAGCGTCAGGGGGAGTGTCAGGACAAGGCTTGCGATCCGCTTTCCCGGGAACGTATACCGGGCAAGCGCATAGGCAACCGGGACGGCGATGGCTATGCAGATGATGGTCGATGCCACGCTCGTTACAAGACTGAGCAGGATCGCAAACTGGATCTCGGGGCTTGCAAGGCTCGAAAGAAGCGTGGAGAGCGGAGAGTAGAAGAGGAGGCCAAGGAGCATCCCGCTGATAACAAGAAAGAGGATGAGGG
>NZ_JAQTQD010000037.1:4336-10795 GCF_028712425.1 Methanoregula sp. | reverse complement strand
ACCCGTTTGCCTGCACAGCCTATGAGAGCGCCGGTGTCAACCATGCACCGGTCGAGAAGACTAAGGAATCCTACGTGGCAAAGATCGCGTACCAGGACAACGATGCAAAAGTTGTCGGGACGGACTCCGCGAAGTTCACGACGATCGCCGGGTTCAATGCCGGTGCAACCGCGCTCCTGGAGAACACGGACCTTGCCAACGCCCACGGGGGCACACCAGTCCGGGACACGTCGAAAGAGACCTACTCGGCGACCCTGAAGTGCCACGATGCAGCCAGGGAGATCTACATGGTCACGTTCACCCGCGAATCGGTCAGCATCACCTCGTACTCGGATGACGCAATCCGGACCCGGGTCGAGACCTGGGTGGACTCGGTGGCGGCACTGGCCTGAGGGTCTTTGAACCCGAAGGCGGAGAAGGGAGGCGTCAGCCGACCTTCGACTGCCTGAAGGTTTGACTTGAAAATCTGGAAGAGAAACGGACACCCCCCTCGCGCCATCCCTGCCCCCCTGAGGGGGGCGGGGGCGCAGGCGATGCCTCGGAATGACCCGTACTGGATCCACGCAAAGAGTACGAAACAGGTAATACGACACCATCGCCTCTGGGGGGTGCCCACGCGGCGGGGGCAGCGCCCCCGAGAGCGTCAAATCTCCTTAGGACATCTGGGAGAGAACATCTCTCTCCACTATCGGAGCCACAGCAGTATGGAAACAGAAATCCTCGGGCTCCTCCTCGGCGTTGTCCTTCCGCTCTATCCCATCCTGTTCATGATCCACCAGCGGATCGGCAGGTATGATGAGATCGTGGAGGAGTTCAAACGGCTGAGGGACGAGCACGAACGAATAAAGGAGGAATATCATGATTGTTGAGAATACGCCGGTCGCAACCGTGACCGGCCTGTACCGGGGAACCTTCTCCGGCCTTGAACCGCTGACGAAAGACACACCGCTCACGCTCGATGAAGTCCGGCGCAACCCGATCTTCTACGAGCTCGAACTGGACCCGGACGAAGAAGACACGGACCTGATCGTTGACATCATCTACGACAACATGTCCCCGATGCGCCTGCAGGACCTCTTCCGGGGATCGGACATCCCCAAGGGAGTCCGCTTCTGGCCGGACTGGTTCGACATCCCGCCCTACCAGAAGATGACAGACATGGACGGCCGCCGGGTCTATCCCCGGGCCCCGGGCATCCACACGGTACGGATCCGGACAGCCCGCCGGAAGATCACCCAGCGGGGAAAGAAGCGGGACTTCTCCCCGGAAAACCACGGGTACATCAGCCCGGTCTACGAGTTTGCAATCGCAGCAGACACGGGTGAGAGCCGGGAGTGAGGGCAATGTTTGAGAATGAGATGCAGACCCGGGCTGCGATCTGCGGCGCCGGGATCCTGCTCACCCTTATTTTTTTCTTCGCACACCTGCCGCTGATCCTGTTCGTTGTGCCGGTCATCATTCTGTTCCTCGGATTAGTAGCCGATCCGGAAGAGACGCACGCGGTCTGGTACGGAATGCTCCCAGTGTTCGGGATTTTCGATCTCGCTTCGTTAACCGATGCCGAGAAGGAAAATTTCCGGGAGAAGCGGCATTACTTCTGGTTCGGCGAGGTGGGGATGGCTGCCGCGCTGGCCGGGGTCTTCGCGGTCCCGGCCGGGATCTTCCTTGCCGGAAAAGCGGAGATCACGCTCGCGTTCATCGGAGCGGCTGTGGTGTTCTTACCGCTGTTCGTGTTCCTGCCAAAATTGATCCGGCGGGCGATGAAGGCGGACGTGGATTCAATAATCGAAACATTCGGGAAGAACGAGCAGGTAAAGAAAGTGTTCTGGACCGTGTTTGCTGCGGTGGCTGGGATGGTGCTGACAAAGATTATGGATCCGGTACTGGCGCAGCAGATTATCGGGCTGATCGCCAGAATAAGCGTGTGACGGTCAGCCTGTCGGCTCCTTTTTTTAGAGAGGAATTGCATGCCGTTCCGTGAATTCCGCTCTAAGTCTGGTCAAGAAATAATTATTTAGTTAAAACAATTAAAATTGTTTCAGTATCTCCCCCATCGCCCGGGAGAAATTCCAGACCATCCTGCCAGGGCGTTCTGCGACAGGGATGGAATGGGGACAATATCGTATGACACCGGACATAAGAAACCAACACACATCGATCCTGCGGAGCAAGCGCGATGTTTCACGGTTCCAGATCCTCGTAGAGATCACCGAACACCAGCCTGCCGTCCGCCAGCAGGAGATTGCCGATAAGCTCGGCGTGACTCCCCAGGCAGTATCCGAATATATCCGCGAGCTTGCCGAAGAGGGACTGGTATCGGCCAGCGGCAGGGGCAATTACGAAGTGACCAAAGCCGGTGTCGAATGGGTCCTGTCCCGGGCCGAATCGCTCGAATCGTTCGCCCGCCATATCCGGCACGACCTCATCCAGCAGGTATCGGTCTGGACCGCGATTGCCGCCGAAGACCTCAAAGCCGGCGATGAGGCTGGCGTTTTCATGAAAGACGGGTTCCTGTATGCGTCAAAAAAACCAACAACTGCCATGGGCACGATCATAGCGGATGCACGGAAGAATGCGGATGTCGGAATCGGACACCTGAACGGGATCATCGACCATCACGAAGGGACGATCCAGGTCTGCAAGGTCCCCCGCATCCAGTACGGCGGTTCGCGCCGGGTACGGACCGACATGCTGAAGGAGATCGTCAACCGTGCGGATTTTGTCGCGGCCGTGGGGCTTGAAGCACGCGTTGCACTCGAATCTGCCGGACGGAAACCGGATATGTTCTTTGGCTCACGGGAGAGCGTGATCGAAGCTGCCTTCCACGGGATCGATTGTGTCATCGTTGTCGTGGACGAGGAGTTCACGGATTTCATCAAACGGCTCGAAGGGGTAAAGATCGCTTACATGGTCCATGATTTGATCATATCATGAGGGTAGTGTCTGGGCAGTCAGGTGGAATTCCCGATCAGCACCACCAGGGCCCGTGCAGGATCAGTCCGTCCCAATCACAATATTAACGGTATTGAGTGAGAGATCCACCGGGCTCACCTGCTGGCGGATACTGAACGTACTAAACCCGTTACCTGACCAACCCGGATCCGGATTATACCCGACATTATTTCCACAACCTCCGGCCAGCGTTGTGAGACTCTCATTCCAGGCCTTCACGGTTGCATTGCCAAACGGTCTTCCGTCCGACACCAGCGTGATGGTGTTCACTCCATGATAGTGTTCGGTAGTGATAGTTGTCCTCAGCTCAAGTCTTCCGAACCCGTTGCCGCTGGTAAATGGGTGGTCTGGAGATGCCGAGATATTTACGGCGGTGATCGTGATTGTGGAACAGTTCCCGTCCCGGGGGGCAAATGAGGTAATATTCCCCTGCTCATCGTATACCGGTAATTGCGTCAAGTTACGCGAGCCCTCCACACTTCCAAAAGAACCGGCAAACACTGCGAGCGACCCGGTGTCGTTGAAGTCGTTGTATACATCGCCCATTGTGGAATAACTGATCGGTGACTGCCGGGTGCCATACTTGGTCACGTTGAGGAACCCGTACTGCCAGCAGTATCCCTGGTCCTGCCAGAAATTTCCCACGGGATCATATGAGATGTTGACTATCGTGCCATTTCTCATAATCAGACCGCCATCTGTATCCAGTATCAGGTAATATACCGGCGTATCCTCGTTTACCACAGAGAGTGAACCCCCCGATTTGAGGGTGTTTAAGAAAATATCGCCGCCGCCCATCTGGACCGGTTCGCTTACGGTCATCCCACCCTTCCTGTTCGCCACGGCCCGCTCAATATCCGATGAGAAGTGCTGGAACGATGACTCCACGTTTCGGAGATGCTCCGTCTCCGCAGCCTGCTTGAGCGACGGGATGTAGATCCCGTTGAAGACCGCAAAAAGAGTTGCCACTGCGGCAAGGATGAGCATGACCGCAATGACCGGGGCAACAGCATCGTCCCTCATGGCATACCCTTCCACACCGTGCCGGAGAAGAGGACTGCACGATCGGTAACAAGTGTAATGCTCTCGTTGCCGAGAAGCGGCTTGCCCTGGCTCA
Source organism: Methanoregula sp. (assembly GCF_028712425.1). Classification (GTDB taxonomy): domain Archaea; phylum Halobacteriota; class Methanomicrobia; order Methanomicrobiales; family Methanospirillaceae; genus Methanoregula. The sequence continues at coordinate 6,726 of NZ_JAQTQD010000037.1, read as the reverse complement.
CGGTTATGTTGCTCTCCAGGTCGAAAGACTGGGCATCCGGGACAAGGACGAACCGGGGATCGCCAGCCCGGGTGTACGTTACCGGAATCTCCGTGGTATTGGCAACGAGGACTTTGAGCGTGTCCGATTTCACCCAGTCCCCGCCCTTGTGCCAGAGCGTGATATTTCCGCTGGTATCGTTACACACCCGGATTGTGACTGTCGGGATGCGCTCGGACGGAAAGTAACTGGCAAGCGAGGCAGAGAATACCGCAACAAGGATCAGTACCAGGCCGATCATGAGCATCTCCCCCACCACTTCGGATACTCCCGTGTTATTTTTCTGATTCTTGTTTTGCATAGTTCACGCTCACACGATAAAGACGAAGAGGACTGTCGCCGCTGCCAAAAGGACAATACTGTGCTTGAATCCGGCAAGAATGCTGTTCGAGCTGAACTGTCCGGCCATAATCCCGGAGAAGGCGCCAAGGATGACAGCGATCCGGAACATGTCGGTGACGTTCTGCGCCAGGTTGAAATTGATGTTATACGTCGAGAAACTCACCATAAAAGGACCGTTCAGCTGGTACGCGGTGAAGAGGTAGATGCCAAATGAGAGGTAAATGATCATGACGTACACGATTGCCGTGTTGGCCCGTTCCCGCTTCATTTTCAGGTAATGCTCGAAGTCCGTGATCGCGATTATGATGATCTGGCGCAGGTCGGAGGTGATCTCCCCAGCCTTGACGAGCAGGGAGATCGCCCGCTTGACCGAGACAAGGCCGATGCGCTGGTCCATCCGCATCAGCGCGGTATTGACATAGGAACCGGTATTCACATCCCGCGTCACGTTTGTAAGTTCGGAACTCAGGAGCCCCAGTTTTGCCGACGAGATCCGCTGGATGGCATCCGGGAGCGTAAGCCCGATCTCCTTCATGTCTGCAAGTTCCCGCAGAAACTCCGGTATGTTGTTTTCGATGCTGTTCACGTACCACTTCCTGCATTCATAGGACAGGGCAACAGGTGCCATGAATGCGATAATGATTAAGCAGATGCCGGCCTCGAAGGCGTTCTTCGGGAAGACTTCCCCAAGCGCCCCGCAGGCAACCAGGGCTGCCGCAATGCCGGCGCAGGCAGACCCAAGAACGATTCCGTAGGCATAGTGGGAGATATAGGTGCGCAGGGGATGGCGCAGTTTATCCCGGATGCGGAACCTTCGCTTCTTTGTCTCGATGAACCGGTAAAATTCCGGGTCCTTCGATGCTTCCTCCAGGACCGGGGTACTGGTCCCTGTGCCGTACTCCACGGACTCCCTGCCGCTTACTTCGAGGTTCTCCGGGGGAAGCATCAGGGAAAGGATCCAGATCATGACGATTGCACCGGCAGGTATGAGGATATACATGAACGGGAGGAGCCAGGACATGGTCCCTTTGCTCGTCATTCCCTGGGCAACTATCATGATGATGAGGGCAATCGGCCCGGCAACGAATGCCGAGACATAGACCTCTGCCATGATCTCCATGGTCTTTAAGACGACATCGAGTTCGCGCCGGGCCTGCTGGTGGAAGTACTCGGTCTTCGATGCGAGATACGCCGAGAAATCCCCGCCGCTCTCAAAGATGATACACAGGTCATTGAAGAAATCCGCCAGGATCGGGGAAGGTGTCGTGTGCTGAAGGTTGTGCATGGCCGTGATAAGGTCGTCACCGAAGAGTTCCACGTCGCGGACTACCTGGCCGAATTCCTTTGAGACTTCACCAAACATCGCCCGCTCCTCGTAAATGCGCCGGATAACCTCGAACGGGGACATCGTGGTGGAGAGGGCCTGCATGTAGGAGATGGCGAACGGCAGGTCGAGATCGATCCGGCTTTTCCGGCCGCGTGCAACGATTCCGGGATACAGCACAAGGTACAGCCAGAGACCGGGCACCATCCCGAGAAAAAGGAGCGCCCAGAAGAGTGCCGCCGGAATGAGCGCAAACAACCCGAAGGTCATTCCGGTCAGGGTGACGAATGCATAGAACCCGGTAAAGATTGCCAGCGATGCAGCAACATTGATGCGTGTCGTGCGGAGGTAACGGTCAGCAGTGACCGGCATGTGGGCGGCCATCAGGTCGCGCCCGAGATACTGGCCCAGCACGGCCATCTCGGCCCGTGCCAGGAAGGACATTCCCCGTTCTGCAGAACCGGAACGGGGCATGTCACTCACCGAAACTATGCATGGCATTGGCAAGATCGAGGATATCCGGGGGAGGGACATCGAGAGCAAGCCGGAGGAACTCCTCGCGTTTTTTCAGTTCTTCTGTCACCTGCGTCTCAGACCAGCCGCGAAGGATTGCGATCTCGCTGAGCACCTTCGATTCCTCTGAAACGCGTCGGGTTGTATCGCTTTTAACATCCCATGAATAGAG
>NZ_JAQTQD010000037.1:0-4326 GCF_028712425.1 Methanoregula sp. | reverse complement strand
ACCGTCGTCAACGGAGATCTCGTTGATGGCGGAGCAGCGCCGGATCCGCTGGTTGCCGTACGTGAAGACAGACTGGCTGATCACCAGATCGAGCGCCGTGAACATGACCGGGGGCACGCTGATGGGTTCGTGGGTGAGGCGGTTGACGGCTTCCCGTACGCTGCCGGCATGGAGGGTCGAGAGCGTTGCGTGGCCGGTGTTCATGGCCTGGAAAAGGGTCTGGGCCTCCCGTCCCCTCACTTCCCCCACGATGATGAACTCGGGGCGCTGGCGCATGGAAGCTTTCAGGAGGCTGAAGAGGTCGATATCTCCCTGGACACCGGAGACAGCAATCTCCCGGGTAATGGTGGCCAGCCAGTTCTTGTGCGGAAGCTGGATCTCGTGGGTGTCCTCTAAGGAGACGATCTTCGCGTTGAGCGGGATGAAGAGCGAGACCGCATTCATGGTGGAGGTCTTGCCGCTTGCCGTGCCTCCGGCAATGATGAGGCTCTTCCGGTGCTCGATTGCCAGCCAGAGAAATGCAAGTACCTCCGGGCTATAGGTCCCGTACCGGATCAGGTCGAGCGGGGTCATGGGATCGGCCCGGAACTTCCGGATGGTGAACGAGCTGCCCCGGAGGGAGACGATGTTACTGAACGTGATCTGGACCCGCGACCCGCCCGGCAGGGTAGCATCCACCATGGGGTTGGAGAGCGAGATCTGCTTGTTGGCCTTCTGGGCGAGTTTGAGGACGAACTGGTCGAGCTCCCCTTCACGGAAGAGGATATTGGTTGGCAGGCTGCCGTGAGTGCGGTGGAAGACGAAGACCGGCAGGTTCTCGCCGTTGCAGCTGATATCTTCGAGTGCAGGATCCCGCATCAGGGCTTCGAGCGGGCCGAAGCCCGAGAGATCGCGCCGGAGATAGTAGGAGAGAACTGCCAACCGGTCGTCTGCAATGCGGGGGTGGAATTCCCGGATAATGCGGCTGACGGTTCCATCGTCAAGTTTTTGGGCCGGTGGTTTCTCCGGATCATCGTATACGATCACCTTTCGCAGGTGGCCTGAAGTCTCCAGGAGCACGGCCTGTTCCTGCGGGGTGATGGACGGCTCATCCACCGTATAGGTGAATCCCGCATTTCCCCTCCGCAGAATCCGTATCGATACGAACGGCGACTCGATCCAGTACCGTTCCAGGAGCCCGGGTTCCTGCCCGGACGGGAGTGGGAGATCCTGTTCCTTACTCCGAGTTTCGCTGTCCTCTCTGCTATCGCAGGCAGCTAAAGGAGGTTTTGTTACGACCCGGGTATCATTTCGGGTAACGGATTCTGGGTGGAACCGGTGCCATGCCGCACTTCCGGTAAGTGCCAGGGTTGCGACAGAGATGATCCCGAGGAGCCCCAGCACCGGGATGGGGAGATCGACAAGGAGTGCGGCATACCCGGTGAGGAACGAGACAAGGAAGACTGCGAGGATCAGCGCATCGCCCGTGTCGGTCCTGTTGCCAAGCCGCGTGGGAATGGTTTGGAGCGGGGAAATTACTTTTCTGAGAACTGTTGTGGATTGTGCTGCAGGATCTTTCGTTGCCGGGGATAACGTGGGGGCCTGCAAGGATGATTGTGTTGACGCGGGATCTGTCCTGAACCCGGAAAATGTATTGGAGAGAGTAACGTAGATTACCTGTGTGAGATTGCGGAGTGTCATGATGTCAGAGCCCTCCGTAGAGCATCTCACGCAGTTCCGGGGGAATATCGGATTCCTGCGCTGAAGAAGCTGCAGATGCCTGTGTTGCGGACTGGGCGGGAGCGTTACCGGTGGCGATGTAGAGCGTGACATCGACCGATTCACCGGTCAGGGTCAGATGGTACCGTCCCTCATGGTAAATTTTCATGGTCCTATTCTCTTTTTGCGAGCTGAATTCACGCCCGTACCCGTCCTCCGCAACAATTGCCCGGGTCTCGTTATCCCGGACAGTTAATGCGAAATACGGGCGGCTGATGGATTTTCCGAGCGTGCCCTTGCAGGAATCCGGATCGTTGAGGCAATCGTAGAGTGGCTTGATATCGAAGGAGATCCATAGCGGCCCTTTGAGGGAGGTTGCATTAACCACAAGGCCGGTGGAGTTCCCCCTCAGAACATAGGTCTTTTTGAATTCCGGGGCACGGACATACCGGGCAGGATCGGTCATTGCATTGAACGCAAGGGCGTGCTGGGCCGGGTAGGGATCCGGCGTCAGCTCAGGAAGCGCTTCAGTGAAGATATCCGTTGTCTGAACTGGAGGCTGCGTACTGACTGAATTTCCAGGGATTTCCTGCTGAGTGGTTTGTGCAGTAATATTGCCATTCTCCGGTATCGCGCCCGGTGAGCCCTGCTGCATGAGCTTGATGCAGCCGGGGACCGTGGACAGGCAGATGATGAGCAGGAGAATGATGATCTGCGTTCGCTCTTTCCACTGGTTGGTTTTTCTGTCTTTCTCCTGATTCACACCAATATCTCCTTTCTGTATCCGGACCGGATTGACCTTCCAGTATAAGCTGTTCTTAACTTATAGTTTATTTGTTTTAAAACAAATAAAACTGATCAAGTTAAATAGTTTTAATACAATTTTAGCTGATCATGTCATCTACGATAGGGCCTTGCGGTCACTGGTTCCCGTTCGGGTACCTTTACTCATCGCAGGATGGCAGTCATTGGAGATGAAATATGAAACAAATCTTCAGGTATGATAACGGGAGAGCAGTATCGCCGGTTGTTGGTGTTATGCTCATGCTTGTCGTGACGATCATCATTGCAGCGGTGGTCAGTGCGTTCGCGGGAGGATTGTCCGGTGATACGAAAAAAGCACCTCAGTCAGTTATTGATGCCGACATCAAGTATCAGATGACCAATTCAATGAAGATGGTAATAACGAATGTCAATTTCAGATTACTAAGTGGTGATCCCCTCATTACAAAGGATCTGTCGATAATCACGTATTATACGAACAGCAGTGGCATTACCCTAAAACATGAGCAGACGGCTACCAGTCCGGTGACTGATCTTAACGCGGGAACACCCTACAGTGCCACTACTTATAATTCACGAGTTCCCTGTAACTTTAATTTAGAAAACGGAAGACCAACTGATCCAAGGCAACATTTCGGGAACTATACCTGGCTGGTCGGGGATACCATTACCTCGTATGATGATGCAGGGACTGCTGCTCTTCTTGGTATGAGCGGTACGTGGGATGGAAGCCTTCTTGACCCCGATTTAAAACCAGGCAGTATCGTAGATATCAAGATTCTCCATAAACCAAGCAACAAAATTCTCTTTGACAAGGAGGTTGTGGTAACATGAAAGGAATGACGAGTGATGCAGTATCCCCGGTTGTCGGTGTCATGCTCATGCTTGTCGTGACAATTATCATCGCGGCAGTCGTGTCGTCATTTGCGGGAGGGATGGCAGGCGATGCGAAAAAGGCCCCGCAGGCTACTCTTGTCGTAAGTCCGGTGATCCAGAGTCTCGAAGGCACTCCTGCAGCAAACGGTATTCTGGTTGTTCACAATGGCGGCGATGCTTTCTCCCTGGATAATATCGAATTTATGATAGAGGATTTCAATGGAGCAACCCGAACGTTTACCACTTCAGACAAGCTTCCGGCACTCAACCGTCTTCCGGCAGGTATTTCCAATAATGGATATTTCCGGAAGATTGGCAATACTTCTCCCACAGATTGTATGATTGCACCCGGTGATAAGTTCATGTTCTATGCGGATAACTACACTTATAGTTCCTGGTTCGGGGGTTATGAACTATTGTGGCAACCAAATGATGTTGCGAATAAAGTCTATGGATATTTCAATAAAGTTACGGCATGGGCAATTATTGATAAACGATCCGGCGACACAATTGCCAAAGGCGAATTGGTCTTCAAGTAAACAGGGCCCGAAAAATTTTCTTTTTTCAACCATACTCTATCCGAAATAACAGTTTATCTCACGTATTTTCATATTGGATCCGAATCTTACCAATAATCGATAGTTATTCCCGTTTCCTGCAGTTTGGTTACGTACCGGTTGACTGCATCGGGTTCGTTGAGGACTTCCACACCCCGGATATTTTCTGGAAGTTCGAGAATTTTCATCCGCGTTGTCACCGCACCGCTGAAGGCAACCGGTATTTCGTCCACTTGCCGGATGGTATACGGGTGCAGGACGGGCGTGCCATTTTCTTTCCAGACAATGTTGGCACAGATAGTATCAGCCATCACATCAGGACAGGGATTAGCGAGACGGGGAACGGATAGATTCTCATTCCCTCAGCAGGATGGTTCCCGTTATTACTCAATAAAATTTGTTTTAAAACAAA
>NZ_JAQTQD010000036.1 GCF_028712425.1 Methanoregula sp. | reverse complement strand
ATCCAGTGGGCCAGGCTCTATGTCGGGGTCTATTGCGGCCACATGCAGAACAATTACCCGGGAAAGGCGGAGATAAGCCTCGATACGGACAACGACGGGAAAGGCGACCAGATCCTTGGCCAGGAGAACATGAATGTCGAGTACACGTATCCCGAGAACGGCGGCACCGGCCCGGTCTACCTGCCCAATGGCAACCGGGTGACCAGCGACTACATCTTCTCGTACGACATGAAGAGCCAGCTGACGGGAAAACCCATCGGCGTTGCGGTCAAAACCGAGAAGACCCCCGCGTCTTCGTTTGACGGCAGGATCAAGTTCATGGCGCTGGTGGTCGCCTATAACGACAACGACGGGGACAAGATCTATTACTGGATCAACGAAGGGCACGACCCCATGAGCCAGCTGAACGACGGGGGATATACCGGGGAGACCACCTTTTCAACCTCCCGGGTATCCGAAAGCGAGGACAAGGAATTTTCAGCAACCCTCTCGTCTCTGTACATGGCCAGCGTGGACGGCATCTACACCCTGAACGGCGACGAGCTCATGGGGAACGGGGCCCCGCAGGGAGAGTATTTCGGCACCGAGGACTGGGATGTGACCGACTCGATCGAGCTCGGGGAGGACACGGAACTCCAGTACGAACGTTCGGGCGCCTACTTCAAGATTCCCCTCGCACTCCTCCGGATCAGCTACAGGGAACGGCCGGAAGGGACGCTTGAGGTGACCTCATTCCCCCCGGGCGCACAGATCCTGCTGGACGACCAGGAGACCGAAAAGGTCACGAACGCAACCCTCCTTTCGGTAGCAGCGGGGGAGCATACTGTCCAGGCAGTCCTTGAGGACAATGAAAAATACCGGGAAGCCAATCCGGTCACCGTCACGGTCAGGAACAAGGAGACCACCACGGTCAACATCACCTTCCCCCAGATCAACGGGTCTATCGATATCACCTCCGAGCCGCACGGGGCCTGGGTCTATCTCGACGGGAAGAACATGTCCGTCCTCTCCGATACGTTCCTTGAGGGTGTGATTATCGGGGAACACACGGTAGAACTCCTCAAACCCGGGTACGGGAATGCCACTGCCACCGTTCTCCTTGAGGAAGACCAGACGGAGTCCGTTGAACTGGAACTCGTGGAGCTGGCAGCCAATGCATCGGCAAATGGAACCGTCCAGACCGCAGGGGTTGGATATACCGGCCGGCCCTTCTCCCTGTACCGCCACGGCGCGGTAAAAGGAAACGTGGCGGTCCAGAAATCCGAAGGATACTCCGGCCTGCTCGGGAAGGGCATGAGCGCAACCTACCCGGTCGAGGTGAGCGTCCCGGAGGCTGCCACGGTCACGGACGCCCGGCTGTACGTGTACACCACCTGGAGCCACGATGCCGGAATCCTCCAGGGAAAGGCGTCCTCGCCTGGCGTGGAGATGGATGGCGAATCCCTGGAGAGGGAAGCGGTATACTCCGACCGGAAAGGGAACGGCACGTACGACTACCCGGTGGAGACCCACTGCTATGCCCCGACCGGGATCCGGCCCGGGAACCGGACGATTACGTTCACGGTCACCAATACCGGTGGGCCCGAGGACAAGTTCGCCACGTACGGCGTCGTGCTCCTCCTTGTCGCCGAAGACCCTGATGGAAAGGAGATCGAGTACTGGGTCGGTGAGGGATCCGATGCGGTATATGCGAACCCCGAATTCAATGTCGATACCTCAACTGCGGAGACGAGCATCCGGTTCCCCGGCACGCTCAACATGACCGCGATCGCGGAAGGTGAGCTCTATGCCATCAGCACGGCGGCATCCGGCAGCGGCAACCGCGTCCTGTTCAATGGCCGGACCCGGGCGAACATGCTGAGCGGCGGGTCTTCCGGGATCAGCATTGCACGGATGAATGTCAGCGCGGACGTCCTGCGTTCCGAAAACATCGCGGGTATCGGGAGCGTGGGGGAAGAGACCAAGGGCGATTACATGGAGAACCGGAACCTCGTCCTTGTCGTGGCAAAAGCGCTGGAAGGAGGTTTTCCCGTGTCCACCGCGCCATCTTTTAAGGGTGGGGAGGGGGATGACTCCGAAGAGAACAGTTCCGATCCCACCAGCACGGTCAACCTGACGAACCCGTCCCTGCTTGCGACCGGGCCGATCGAGGAGGTTCTCGACCCGTCGCAAAGGACGTACGAGGTCCGGGTGATCTCGAACCCACCCGGGGCGCTCATCTCGGTGGATTACCAGTACCGCGGCAAGGCAACACCGGATACCGTTGCCGGCCTCTCTGCCGGGAACCACACGGTCTCGGTTGAAGTGGAGGGATTCGAGCCTGTGGAAGAACGGATCTTCCTCACAACCAACCAGACCATGAGCTTTGACTTAAAAACGCGGGGAACCACCGTCCTGGAACGGACAAAAGTAGGGGAGCTGCAGGAAGGGATCGTAAACCAGGAAAATTACGGCGGGATCTTTGTCACGTCGAGCCCGGATGGCGCGGTCTTTGTTGACGGGAAGAAGACCGGCTTCACCTCGCCGGCCATTATTTACGGGCTCAAGGAGGGCAAACATACCGTTCAGGTCAGGGTGGCTTCCGTGCAGGGAACAGCGACGCAGGAGAAGATCAAGTTCCCCATCGAGAAGAAGGAAGTCGTTGTCGCAAGCGGGCTCATCACGCCGGTCTCGATCACCTCGTTCGAGAACCCGGTCCTTGCACGCCCGGCGATCAACTCGACCGCCTTCAACCAATCCGTATTCACCGTGAACGGGGAACCGCGCCAGTACCGTGTCGGGGAGAGTTTCGCCGTCCAGTCCACCCAGAATTTCATCACCCTCCGGCAGGACGATGCTTACGTCACCTACACGATCTTCGCCGATAATACGAGCGAGCTTGTGCTGGAGCCGCGGAGCTATACGCTGAACAGTATCTGGGTGGAATCAGACCCGCCGGGAGCCGATATCAGCGTTGACGGGTACCCGACGGGCTATACCACGCCGTACCTGGTGAGGAACATCTCCGACCAGGAGCACGTCTTCCTGGTGTCAAAACCGGGCTATTACCCGATCCGGACCACGGTCCGTGTCAGCGGTACCGATCTTGTCCGGCGCTTTGTCCTCGAGCCGTACCTGTACGGGAGCATCTCCGTCCAGAGCAATCCTGTCGGGGGCAAGATCTACCTCAACGGCAAGAATACCGGCCGGAAGACCCCGTTTGTCTTCCAGTACATGGCCGTCGGAGAATACTCCATCAAGGTCACCCAGAACCAGACCAAGGCAACCTACGAAGGATTCATGGTGGAACCCTACAAAATGAACGAACTCAACCTCACGCTGAAGAAAGGCAAGTGACCCGGAACGGGGGAGAATGCCCGTACTGTCGGGCCATCCCGGTATTTGGGAAACACGCCCCGGCGACTATCTGCGCAACAGGGGGCCGGAAGCAGTTTCGGATACCGTGATCATTGCCGCCATTTCCGGCCCGTTTATGGCGCTGATCCTGCCCTGAACGGGACCAGGAATTTTCCCTGCTCGTTCTCAATGACAAATGCATCCACACCGTATACCTTCCGGATGCACTCCGGGGTGAGGATCTCCTGCGGTTTCCCGTAGCCGGCCATCTTTCCCCCGTGCAGTACGACAACGGTGTCTGCGTACCGGTACGCGAGGTTGAGGTCGTGGACCGCGATGATCATGCCGGCCCCGCGTTCCCCCGTGATCTCCCGCATGGTCTCCATCACCTCGATCTGGTACCGGATGTCGAGCGCACTGGTTGGTTCATCGAAGAGGTAGAGCTTCGGATCCTGCGCAAGCGCCCGGGCTGCCGTTGACTTTGCCGTGCCTTTCTCCCCCTTGATCAGGACCCCGCCGATCCGGGGGTTGATTGCGTTCAGGACCAGGGCCTTCTTCATCTGCTCCTGGCCGACGATGGCTGTGAAAGGGCAGATGTCATGGAAGTGGTTCATACGGGGACTTCCCGGCGGGTAATGGTGCGGAACAGTTCCTGCTCGTCCTGCACTCCAGTCCGGACTCCCGCCCGGGTTCTGGCTGGTAATAACTACAATGAGAGATTTCTTAACATTTAGTATTACCTGTTTCATTTTCGTACACTCCTGATAACATAATTAACAAAATTATTAACAATTGAAGTGTCAGAGTTCACGATACGCGGTATCCGGGACAACCGTTATCCCCGCCCCGGGTGCCCGCCATGGACGGCCAATGAAGATCACTTCTGTTATGTGGGGGTCCTATGCCCCTGTCATGAAACGTGCAGCGGAAACCTGCGCGATCCGGTGTGCCATCTACCCCACCCGGATTCTCGAAGAATCGCCAAAGAAACGGGAGGAAGCGGTCGCTTCGATGAAGGACTCCGACGTCATCCTCCTGTACCATACGTCCGACCTGTTCTGGGAAGAGCTTGACCGGGAGGTCGAGGAGATCAAAAAGACGGTCCCGGTCATCTCGCTTGGTCCCGATCCGTCATTCTGGGCCCGGTCCACGGTACGACCGGAGATAGTGACCACCTGCCACCGGTACATCACCAACAACGGGGATGAAAATTTCAAAAACCTGCTCCGGTATATCGCCCGGGAACTGACCGGCACTCTCTCTCCGGTGGATCCCCCCGCCGATGTACCCTGGGAAGGACTATATCACCCCGAAGCACCGCAGGTGTTTTCCGGCGTTGACGAGTACCTGGCCTGGTACGGCAGCCGTGCAGGGGATAAGTACCGCGTTGCCCTTATCTTCTCCCGCACATCGTGGGCGGCGGGAAACGTGGCGCTCGAAGACCAGCTCATCGCAAGCCTCGAAGCAGAAGGCCTTGCCGTCATCCCTGTCTTCACCTACGCGATCCGCGACGATGCGCTCGGCGCCCGGGGCATGGACGAGGTGGTGTCCGATTACCTTGTCCGGAACGGGACCCCCCTTGTCGACGCGATGGTCAAGCTCATCCCGTTCCTCTTTGGCTCGGTACGGGGCAGCGGCACTTTCCCGGCCGGGACCTCGGCCGGGATCGGGCTGCTCCGGTCCCTTGATATCCCGGTCTTCTCCCCGGTCGTGACCATGTACATGGATCTTGCCCGGTGGCAGGCATCGGACGGCCTTTCCATGGATGTCGGCTGGTCGGTGGCTCTCCCGGAGTTCGAAGGGGTGATCGAGCCGGTCTTTGCCGGGACGAGCAGGAGCGAACCGGGCGGCGGCAAGACCCGCGAGGCGGTCCCGGACCGGTGCGCGAAGATCGCCCGCAGGGTCCGGAAGTGGATAATGCTTGCAAAAAAACCGGCAGCCGACCGGAAGGTTGCGTTCATCCTGAACAACAACCCGTGTGCCGGCACCGAAGCAAATATCGGCGGGGGATCCAACCTCGACACGCTGGAGAGCGTTGCCCGTATCCTTGCCCGCATGGCGGAAGCCGGGTACCGGGTTTCGCCTCCGGCATCCGGCAAAGAGCTTGTCGATACCATCCAGGAGAAGAAAGCAATCTCGGAGTTCCGGTGGACAACGGCGCAGGACATCGTTGCCTGCGGGGGGGCCCTCGACCTGATGGACCTGGATACGTACCTGCCGTATTTCAGATCGCTGCCTCCGGCGGTCCAAAAGAACGTGGCAGGGAGCTGGGGCGAGCCTCCCGGGGAAGGGATGGTGCTGGGCAACCGTATGCTGATTACGGGAATATCCCTTGGCAATGCCACGGTGCACGTCCAGCCCAAGCGGGGATGTTATGGATCGCGGTGCGACGGAACCGTCTGCAAAATACTCCACGATCCGAAATGCCCGCCGCCGCACCAGTACCTTGCCACGTATTACTGGCTCGACCAGGTCCGAAAGGCCGACCTCATCGTCCACGTGGGCACGCATGGCAGCCTCGAATTCCTGCCGGGCAAGGGCACCGGCCTCTCGCAGGAGTGTTTCCCGGACATCGCTGCCGGTAACCTGCCCTGCCTGTATATCTATAATTCCGACAACCCTGCGGAAGGAACGACCGCCAAGCGGCGCGGTTATGCCGTCCTGGTCGACCACATGCAGGCAGTCATGACCGGCAGCGGGCTGTATGACGAGCTTCTCGAGATCGACAGCATCCTTTCCGAGTACGAGACTGCCCGCCACGACCCGGCCCGCGCCCACGCCCTCCAGCACCAGCTCACCGAAGCCCTGATCCGGGCGAACCTGGACAAGGATATGCACCTGGATCACGGGATGCCCCTCGATGTCATAGCGGCGAAGGCTCACGAAGCGCTCTCGAAGATCCGCAATACCCGGATCCAGTCCGGCATGCATGTCTTCGGCAGCGTTCCCGCAGGTGCGCAGCGGGTGGAGTTTGTCAGCTCCATCATCCGGTTCGATAACAGCCCCGCGTCACCCCGCCGACTCATTGCGGGGGTCATCGGGTCTGACCTGGACGAGCTCCTTAAAGGGCAGGACCGGTATTCTGAGGATCGCGGGATGTCGTACGGCGCCCTGCTCGAAGAGGTTGACCGGGAGCTGGAGCGTTTTGTCGCTGCCGTACTCGACGATCCCGCGGTCCCGGCTGCCCTGGTCTTCGGCAGGAGGATCTCCGACGGGCAGGTGCGGGCCCTCGATATCGTGAGGGATCGGGTGATCGACATCGGCCGGCGGATCGACGAATCGCGGGAGATCGATTCCCTCCTGCATGGCATGGACGGCCGCTATGTCCCGGCCGGTCCCTCCGGCCAGATCACGCGGGGGCACGAGGATGTCCTGCCAACCGGCCGGAACTTTTACTCGCTGGACCCGCATCGCGTCCCGACCCGGGCCGCATGGCGGGTGGGGCAGCGCCTTGCCGATGCGCTCATTGAGAAGTATTCCCGGGAGGAAGGGACCATGCCGGAGAATATCGGCTTCTACTGGATGGCGGGCGACATCATGGCGTCCGACGGCGAGATGTTTGCCGAGATGCTCTGGCTGATCGGTGCCCGGCCGGTCTGGCAGAAGAACGGGCAGGTGAAGTCCTTCGAGATCGTCCCGCTCCACAAGCTCGGCCACCCCCGGATCGACATCACGGTCCGGACCACCGGCATCCTGCGGGACAACTTCGCCACCTGCTACGAGCTGCTCGACGACGCCATTCGTGCCGTTGCCGCGCTGGACGAACCGCCCGACCGGAACTTCGTGCGCCGCCACGCCCAGAAGAGCATGGTGGAGAACGGCGCCGGGTTCCGCGATGCAACGCTCCGGATCTTCTCCTCGAAACCGGGCTCGTACGCAAGCGGCGTCAACCTTGCGGTGCTCTCCAGCGCATGGAAGACGCAGGCCGACCTCGCCGATATCTTTGTGGCCTACAACGGGTACGCGTACGGCCGGGACATCGCGGGAAAGGACGCCCACGAGCACCTCGCGGCCAGCCTTTCGACCGTCTCGGTCACGTTCAACAAGATCCAGTCCGACGAACAGGACCTCCTCGGCTGCTGCTGCTACTTCGGCACGCAGGGAGGGTTCACAGCCGCGGCCCGGCACTATTCGGGCAACACCGTGAAGCCCTATTACGGGGACACCCGCGAGCCCGAAAACGTCGAGGTGCGCGACCTCGCCGACGAGATCCGCCGGGTTGTCCGGACAAAGCTCCTCAACCCGAAATGGATCTACGGCATGAAGGACCACGGGTATAAGGGGGCTTCCGATATCATGAAGCGGGTGACGCGGGTGTACGGCTGGTCGGCCTCCACGCAGGAAGTGGACGACTGGATCTTCAACGATATTGCCGAGACGTTTGTCAACAATGAGGAGATGCGGGACTTCTTTGAGCAGAACAACCCCTATGCCCTTGAAGAGATTGCCCGCCGGCTTCTCGAAGCCCATACCCGCAGCCTCTGGGATGCAGATCCCCGGGTGCTGGACGAGCTGAAGAAGAACTACCTTGAGATCGAGTCCTGGATGGAGGACCGGTCCGGGCAGGGGGATTACCAGGGCGGCACCGTGGATGTTGTTACCATGGACGACAATCCCTTATGGGGCGACGCGATGAAAGATATCCTGGAAAAAGTCCATGCACGACACCAGCGGTAATCAGAGCGGGGATGGCCGGCGATGAACGCGATCGAGACCGAAGGCCTGACCAGGTATTACGGGGATCTCTGCGCCGTGGACAACCTGAACCTCTCGGTAGATAACGAGATCTTCGCCCTGCTTGGCCCCAACGGTTCCGGCAAGACGACAACAGTGCTGATGCTGACAACGCTGCTCGCCCCGACGAAAGGCAGGGCGAGCGTCTGCGGGCACGATGTCCAGCGCGAGGGGGAAAAGGTGCGGCGTGCACTCAGCTACGTGCCGCAGGACATGGCAGTGGACATCAAGCTGACCGGCCGGGAGAACGTCCGGTTCTTCGCGGACCTGTACGGAGTACCCCATGCCGCGGACCGGGTAGACGAGGCACTGGCCGTGATGGAACTGACCGACCGGGCCGACGACCTCATACGGACCTACTCCGGGGGAATGCGCCGCCGGCTTGAGCTTGCGCAGGCCCTTGTCCACGAACCATCCGTCCTCTTCCTCGATGAGCCGACCATCGGGCTCGATGTTGCGGCCCGGAAGCGGATCTGGGAACACATCCGCGCCCTCCGCAGGAAGGGCATGACGGTCTTTGTCACCACCCACTACATGGACGAGGCGGACCAGTTCTGCGACCGTGTCGGGATCATCAGCCAGGGCAGGATCGCGGCGCTCGGGACGCCGGCCGAACTGAAAGCACGGCTGATGAAGGACGTGATAACGGCCAGGGTCGAGGGCCCGTTTACCCCCCCTGAGGTGGACGGTGTTGCTTTTGTCGGACGGAGCGGTGATGAGGTCTCGTTCACCGCCGGGAACGGCAGGGAGGCGCTTCCCCTCCTTGCCGATGCGCTGAAGAACAACGGGTGCGTTGTCCGGTCCATGGCGCTCCGGGAACCGACCCTCGACGACGTCTTCCTGCAGGCCGTGGGCCGGCAGGAGGAGCCGCAGGGCTTTGCGTTCGACAAGTTCCGGATCATGCTCAGGAGGAGGAAATGAACGGTATTGTCGCTTACATGAAACGGGATTTTTTGAAATGGGGCCGCGGCAGGGTGGCAGTGGTCTCCTCGCTCGTCATGCCGGCGGCATGGCTGGTCTTTGTCGGGCTTGCCCTGCCGGTGCAGTTCACCGGCAACTATCTTGACTTCATCGTGCCGGGCATCCTGGTCATGACCATGCTCACGGCCGGCCTCTCCGGGGGAGCACTCCTGATGTTCGATAAGATCCTCGGCTTCCTCAACAAGTTTTTGGCCCTGCCGGCTCCCCGGAGCAGCATCCTTATCGGGAAGATCCTCTTCATCACCGGCCGCGGGCTGGTCCAGGCAACCATCATCCTTGCCATCGCGCTCCTGATCGGGGCGAGCCTGCTTGACCCGGTACAGTACGGCATCACGTATCTCGTGCTCTTCCTCTTCGGGGTCCTGATCTCCGGTTTTGCAACAACGATCGCGCTCTATCTCGAAGACCATGACTCCTATGCTGCATTCAACACCATGATCTCGATGCCGCTCTTCTTCACGTCGAGCGCCCTGATGCCGTACAGCGTCATGCCCGGCTGGCTTGCAATGATTGCCCGTCTCAACCCACTGAGTTACGCTATCGATGCCGTACGGGAGGTGACTGCCGGGGGCTTCCCGGCAGGAGCGATCCTCCTCCTCCTTGTATTGGATGCTGCGTTCCTGGCAATCTGCCTGCGCGTTTTCCGCAAGGTTACCATCTGACTCAATTGCGGGCCGGAGGGGTTTTTTCCTGTTTTTTGGGGAAGACCCGGATCCGGCAGGATAATTCTTCAATAATCGTCCGATAATGCCCGAAAGGAGCTATTCTTCGATCGCGATGGTTGTGAGCTTCACGGATTCGACGCCCTTGTGTGCCATCAGCTTCTCGGTGAGTTGTTTGAGCTGGTTTCCATCGCCATGGATCAGGATGACTTCAAGACATTTCTCGTGCGACATGTGCGAGTGGAGCGTGGCCCTGATGATGGGGTTGTATTCATTCTTGATATCGGTAATGTCCTGCAGGAGATTGCGCTGCTCATGGACGTAGACCATAGTGATTACTCCCTGACGGAGACCTCTGACCTCGCTCATCCACTTGTAATTGGAGATGTATGTCCGGATTGCATCGCGTATGCCTTCCGAACGTGAGGAGTAGTCGCGGTAGTTCAGGATCTCATCGAACTTGTCAAGCAGGTTCTTCGGCAGCGAGATGCCGATCCGCGAGAGGTCGTCGTCCATGGTCATGGGGTATCAGTGATGGGAATATCATAATTACTTGGTCTTAAGGATTTTGAACAAACGCGGATATGCGTTGTACCTGGTAATACAATAAATAACGAAAACCATGGTTTTTATCGCCTGGCCTGTGCGAAAGTGTTCTGGCTCTCGTACGCTGCCAGTCTGCATCCCGGCTGCCGGATCCACTCCCTCAAAGCATACGACCGGATCTGACGGCCCTGTTTTCGCATCCCGGTTCATGAACCCATACCGGTAAGCGGAGCTGGACACTACTATGGCGATAGCAAAGAAGGCACCGGAGAAGACCATAACAAAAAAACGGCAACAAAAACCGCAGGGAGACCTGTCGCCAAAACAAACAATAATCTGTCTTCCTTACCAGAATCCCGTTTTCTGTCTTACCTCCGCTTCTCACCCCATATTCCGGGCGCTGGTGAGAGTGCGGCTGCTACGCTCGTTCCCGATGCAATAGCACTTCTCTTCCGCGTTCATGTGAACATCGATGAATTTCGCATCAAACGTAATTCAGGGCCCCCCTCTCCCTCATGTCTCTCAAATCGATTACGCCCCCCCCTTCCCTATGGGTGGGGGGTATGCCGGATACCCCCTCCCCCGTTTGCGTTTCAAATCGATCATACCCCCCTACCCCGAGGGTGGGGGGTGTCCGGGATCCCCCCCCCCCCCGTAAGCCGGAAGGGACCCCCTGCTCCCCGGT
>NZ_JAQTQD010000002.1 GCF_028712425.1 Methanoregula sp. | reverse complement strand
GGCCGGACGATCTTTTATTTGTCTCCTTACTAGTTGAGCACACATCTTGGTATGGAGACAATGTACCTTAGATCTTTTGGTCATTCGCCGTTCTCTTTTCTCTCGTTCAAAGCATTTCTACAGAGCACAATTTTTCAAACGCGATCACGATTGCGATTGATTTGCTGATCCGGATCAACCGGACCCTGTTCACATTTTTTTGAGCGACCCCTTATCAAAAAATTTTCAGCAGACCCTGCCTGCGAAATGTTAACTGGATCTGTATGAACGGAAAACCTGCATGGTGCATCATCGACGAGGAGACTTCCGGATTTTCGTGCAGACCCTGTGCAATTTTTTCCGGGCAGTCCTTGCTCAAAATTTTTGCAGCAGACCCTGCTTGAATTTTTTTGCCGGACCCTGCTCACAATTTTTCAAACGCGATCACGATTGCGATTGAGAATGTGTTTTGGATCAATCAGACTTTGATTGAATATTTTTTGCCGGACTATAGGTATGAACTGTAAAGCTCACGCAAACGATGCGATGCCCTACGCGCAAAAGGTCTGCCGACTACTCGAAGAGTGTTGATACACACTTCTCGCAGTTCATGTTTGAAAACCTTCACCGGCTCGAAGAACACTCTGGCGTTCATCTCATGTCTCGACTATGATGAGTCTCGACATTGCGCAACTCACTTACCTGTCCGAGAACTTGCGGACAGGCCGTTGCCCGACGAGGGAGCGACGACCCCCCGAGCGACCGCTAGGCGGGGGGAGGGATCTCAAATATTACTCCGGGTTTTCGACCATCACTTCACGGGGAAGATTAACGCGGGAAAATGTTATGGTGAATAGCTGGTGCGACAGGTAATGGAGAACTGAATTCGCGGGTTCCGCACTCAACATCAGATCTTTTCGAATGCCTCAATGAAAGCTTCCCGGGAAATCCCCACATGCATGCAGATTGTCCGCAAGGTTGATCCCTTGATTGTCTCGTGATTCGGGATCGTCATCGGAATCTTTGTTCCATCCGGGTTCATGCGTTCGAGTGCAATATGGTTACCCATCCGGATAACAGAAAAACCGAGAGAATTGAACGTCTGGAGTACCTTCTGTTTCGGGACATCGTGAGGGAATTTCATTTCAGATGACGACCTCGGCCAGCCGTGCATCTACGATATCGTCATCGGAAAATGCATTCTTGCCAAAGGTCTCGATATGGAACCGGATCGCGGAGGTGATATCTGCCACTGCATCTTCATACGTGTCGCCTTCGCCAACAACAACACCCTTCATCCCGACAGGATACGCCACAAAGCCATCCGGGTGTTTCTCGACAATGATCTTGAATGGTTGCATGAATGTCTCCCGTCTTTGTATTTTATAGGCACCGGGAAATAATAAGGAGATCGTTTGGAAAAAAGATTGCGGATTTAGAAATCCGTCATAACCCTGAACTGGTCGATCTCATCACGGTTGAGCTGCTCCAGGAACTCATCAGCTGCATGGCCGATGTCCTTGCTCGCAGTGATGGCACGGCCGACCACGAGGATATCGGCGCCGGACTTCAGCGCTTCCTTCACGACATCGACGCGGATACCGCCGGCGGTTGCGACCAGCAGCTTGCCGCCTGCCGCCTTCTTGATGGCCGGGATGTCGCCCCAGGCATGGGCGGTCTCTTCCACATCGATTGCACGGTGGAGCTCCACGATGTCGGGCTTGACCTTTAAGCTCGCGATCAGTTTTACCGGGTTCGTGACGTTCAGCATGTCGATGATCGAGTAGATGCCGACCTTCCGTGCCTCCGAGATCGCCTTTTCGATGGTGGAGGTGGGGGCAAGGCCCGAGACCACGACCGCGTCGGCCGTTGCATCGGCTGCCATGCGGGCCTCGAGATTGCCGGTGTCGAGGATCTTCATGTCCGCGATGATGAACGCGTTCGGGCGGAGTTTCCGTATCTCGCCAAGCACCGAGAGGCCGAACTTCTTGATGAGCGGGGTCCCGGCCTCGATGATCACGTGGTCGTTGTCGGGAACGCTCTTCAAGACCTGGGCTACCTTGCCCATGTCAACAAGGTCCATTGCCACCTGCAGGTAGGGCGGGTCCCAGAGCCGGGTGACCTTGAAACCCATGACGGCGTGGGCCGCACGGTCCTTCTCGAAGACAAGCGTCTTGGTGTCCGGGAACTTCTCGAGCGCACGGTGGATCGCAAGCTTGGTTGCGCCGTAGTTGTAGCGGTAGATCTTGTTGTAGTCCTTTGCATCCGGGTGAACAAAGGCCGAGCAGATGATGACGGTGTTCTCGATATCGACACCGGCAAAGGCGTTCTCCTCAACGCAGTCGGCAACTGCCTTCGCAACCGCTGCCTGCACCGGGCCGAACATCTCGTTGACCTGGTCCATGTCCTTTAAGGTTACCTTTGGGATGATGACGGTCGCGGGCTTGGTCAAAAGATTCGGGCGTACAACGGCAAGGAGAGGGGTGTGCCCCTGGGAAAGCTGCGAGATCGCGTTTGCGAACGCGTTCCCGACCGGGCCTTCCTTGTCTCCCATGAGGAGGTCGATGTGCGCCAGTTCCGCGCCATCGCCAATGAGTGCTTCTCCGACAAGATACATGAAATTCTCCGTGTTATTCAATTATGTTACGCCAATCTATGATAAGGTTACGAGCCGGGCTCTGAGTCGTGGGAACGATCGCACCGTCCCGCACACATTTTGGTACAATACATGAGGCCCGTGCCGGCATCAAAGAGGCACTGGGGCTCCGACTCGTTGCAGGCGACTGGCCGTTGCCGGATCTATCCTGCGATCATGTGCGAGAGAAGGATGTTCAGCCCGATCACGATCAGGATAAGGCCACCCGCGATCTCGACCCGTTTCCCGAGAACGGACTTGAGCTGCATTCCCGATAAAACACCGGCACAGGAAAAAATGAAGGCCACGATCCCAATGATGAGAGCGGGAATAAGCACATCCATGTGGAGAACTGCAAAGGACACACCCACCGCGAGCGCATCGATGCTTGTTGCAAAAGAGAGAACCATCACCGGAACAAAGGCGAGGGTGCTGATCTTCTCTTCCTCTTCCCCGGTTTCCAGCCCTTCATGGATCATCTTTGCGCCAATGACCGCGAGCAGGATGAACGCCACCCAGTGATCGAACCCGGCAATAAGAACCGTTAATCCGGTGCCGGCAGCCCATCCAACCAGCGTCATGCCGGCCTGGAAACTCCCAAAGCAGAACGCGATGATGAGCGCTGTTTTCAAAAGATTTGCCTTTGTCGATGTCCCGATGGCAAGAGAGACTGCCAGGCAGTCCATTGCAAGCGCGATGCCAATGAGAACGGGGGTGACGAGGTCCATGGTTTGTTAATTGTTCGAGCCGGGGGGAAATAAGGGCACTGGACGCTCCACGATTATTCAGATGAACGATTATACGAGGAGTTTTCCCGAGAAGACCTGCACCGCATTGCTCGAGAGGATGACACGGTCGCCCGCAAGTCTCACTCGTACCGATCCTCCCCGTACTGAGCACTGGAACCCGGTCATCTCCGTCTTGTTCAGCTTCTCCCCCCAGTAGGGCGCAAGACAGCAGTGGGCCGAGCCGGTCACCGGGTCTTCGGGCACGCCAACGGCCGGCGCAAAGAACCGCGAGACAAAGTCGAAGTGCGGCAGATCGGATACCGCCGTAACAATGATGCCCCGGGCCTTGATGAGAGCAAGTGCCTCCATGTCCGGTTCCAGGCTGCATACATCATCGGCAAGGGGGAGCTCGACAAGGATGTCGAACCGGTTCCGGCCGGTGTAGAGCGGCTCGATCCCAAGCGCCTGCCCGAGCCCGGGGATCGCCATGGAGGTCTTCGGGGATTCGGCCGGGAAGTCCATGCTGATCCAGTCGCCGTCCTTTCGGGCTGTCAGCCTGCCGGAGAGCGTTTCGAAAACGATCTCCCGATCTTCTGGAACGCGGCGGGTCTCGTAGAGAACTGACGCTGCCGCAAGTGTTGCATGCCCGCACAGCTCGATCTCCTTTGCGGGTGTGAACCACCGCAGCCGCCAGCCCTGCCCCTCAGGGGAGAGGAACGCGGTCTCGGAGTGCTTCAGCTCGGCGGCCACCTGCTGCATCCATGTATCGTCAGCCGGGCCGTCCGGGATACAGACGCCCGCCGTGTTCCCGCGGAACGGTGAACTCGTGAAGGCGTCAACGAGGTGCAGTTCTGCTTCCATGGAAGAGAGGTTGCGTGCCGGGAAAGATAAACGATCGGACTGAACGCAGTGAAGAAATCCGGGAAGAGATCCGGAAAACCGGAAAAGCAGCTCTGATATATGGGAACTATATGGGAACTCATGAGTCCCGATCGAAGAAAATCTTAAGAGAAAACGTGGGGTTGGTGAGATTTGAACTCACGATCGACGGGTCTCTCCGACATGCGCATCAGTGCTCCAACGGGTCATCATCTTGTTATCAGTAGACCCATTGTTCATCATCTGCGAGCACGAAGAACGCAAAGACCGCTGGAGCCCGTCGCCATACCGGGCTAGGCCACAACCCCTTACACCAGCAGGGACGGTATTCCCGTGCTGACTCAATACAATCGCATTGCAGAAACTTAAGAGTTTTGTTCCCGTGCAGGCCCGGACATGACGGCAGGTGCACCACTTCCGCCACGGATCATCACGCATATAAAATCCCATGCCCCAGTACTGGTGCAATGGTCGAGGGCAGTTATACGTGCGGAACATCAGCAGTCCCCCTGCTGGGCATGACCATCGGCGAGATGGTCGACAGTATTGCAGCAAAATACCCGGACACGGATGCGGTCGTGTCGATGCACCAGGATATCCGGTGGACCTACAAAGAGTTCCTTCAGCAGGTGGACACCGTGGCCCGGGCACTGATGGGCCTTGGCGTGGAGAAGGGCAACCGCGTGGGCATCTGGGCTATGAACTATGCCGAGTGGGTGGTTGTCCAGTTCGCCACCTCCAAGATCGGTGCCATCATGGTGAACATCAACCCGGCGTACCGGACGTACGAGCTCGAGTACGTGCTCAAGCAGGCCGAGATCCAGACCCTGATCATCCAGGGCAGGTTCAAGACCTCGGACTACGTGGGCATGTTCTACGAGGCGTGCCCCGAGGCGTACGAATGTAAGCCCGGCAAGATCGCAAGCGAGAAGTTCCCGTTCCTAAAACACGCGATCTTCCTTGGTGATATCCCGTATAACGGCATGTTCACGTGGGGAGATTTCCTGAAAAAATCCGAGGAGATCTCTGTTGACGAGCTGAAGGAGCGGGGTGAGGGGCTTACCTTTGACGATCCCATCAACATCCAGTACACGAGCGGCACCACAGGGTTCCCGAAAGGTGTTGTCCTGACGCACCACAATGTCCTCAACAATGGCTATATCATTGGCGAAGGCATGGGCTTCTCAGAAAAGGACCGGCTCTGCATCCCGGTCCCGTTCTACCACTGCTTTGGCATGGTGCTCTCCAACCTCGCGTGCGTAACCCACGGTACGACCATGGTCCTGCCCGTACCAGCATTCGATGCCGAGGAGGTCTTAAAGACTGTCGAGAAGGAGCACTGCACGGCTCTCCACGGCGTCCCGACCATGTTCATCGCCGAGCTCGCCCACCCGAACTTCGCGAAGTACGACCTCCGCTCCCTCCGGACCGGCATCATGGCCGGTTCTCCCTGCCCCATTGAAGTGATGAAAGAAGTCAACACCCGGATGAATATGAGCGAGATCGTGATCGTGTACGGCCAGACCGAGACTGCTCCCGGCGTCACCATGACCACGACAAAGGACCCGCTAGACCGCCGGGTCACGACCGTTGGCCGGGCATTCCCGCACACAGAGCTCAAGATCATCGACCCCAATACCGGCAAGATCGTCCCCACGGGAGCGATTGGCGAGATCTGCGCACGGGGCTACTGCGTGATGAAGTGCTATTACAACAATCCCGCGGCCACCCACGCAACGCTCGACAAGGACCGTTGGAACCATACAGGCGATCTCGGCACCATGGACGATGAGGGATATTTCAAGATCGTTGGCCGGCTCAAGGACATGGTGATCCGGGGCGGCGAGAACATCTATCCCCGCGAGATCGAGGAGTTCCTGCACCACCACGAGAAGATCTCCGATGTCTACATCACAGGGGTGCCGGATATCAAGTACGGTGAGGAACTCTGCGCCTGGGTAAAGATGAAGCCCGGCCAGACCATGACCGAGCAGGAGGTCAAGGACTATTGCAAAGGGAAGATCGCCCGGTACAAGATCCCGCGGTACGTGCTCTTCGTCCAGGAGTTCCCGATCACGATCTCCGGCAAGATCCAGAAATTCAAGATGCGCGAAGAGTCGATCAAGGTGCTCGGTCTCGAAGAGGCGGCCCAGATCAAGACCGCGTAATCTCTTTCCTTTTTTGTTGTTTTTTCTTGAGGAATGTATCGCGATTCCGGTATCTTCCCTGCACCACCCACTGCTCCGCAAAGCCTTTGATGTGAGACAACGACATCGTGCATGCTATGAAAGCCCATCGTCTCATACCTGTTGCGGCCCTTCTGCTCCTCTCCCTTGTCATGGTCTTCTTTTCGGGGTGCACAACCGCCTCCCCTGACGCATCCACATCGGGAACGCAGGCCACGATGCCGGCGAACCTGAACGCAAAGGACTGCTTCTTCCGGACCGATGACTCTGCGCACAGCATGAACTACGGGGACATACGCGAGATCACGATCACCGGCCATGTCAGCAACATCTGCAGCGTTCCGATGGACAAGCTCACGGTACGGGCAACATTCTATGACACTGCCGGGAAACGTCTCGCCTCAGCTGACGGGTATGCCGGACGCGTCGGCTTCCATGAGACCGTGCCATTCACGCTTACAGCAGATATTCCATCGGACGCCGGAGCGTTCAGGTATACCCTGGAACCGGTATTTCTCCGGTAACCGGTACGGACACTCTCCCTTTTAGCGCACGCGGTAGCCGGAATAGTCCATCTGCGCCGCAATTGTTTCCAGCACCTCCATTCCGACGATCCTTAATAACAAACACGATCTTCATGGGAAATCTCTCCGGGATAATGAAAAATGGATCAGTGGACGCCGAACCATACAATATAGGATGTCGGGATCATGATGACGAGGAGCACGATCAGGATCTTGTACCCGCAGGTCTCTCAGATGCCGAGAAACGAGGGATTCTTCTCAGGATCGTACGATCCCGAACAGATGCGGTATGCCCGGGATGTCTCATCGTGCCCCGGGTGATCGTGGTGTTCGAATGCCTCATGATGGCGGGTCATAGTACCGTCATTTATCGGTAAACAGGTAAAACGCTGTCGGATTCCGGAGCTCGGGCATCCTGTTTTTGAGATCAGGATCGCTTCCTGAGCTTCTCCACCAGGCCGGAGACCCGGGCCTTTGCCGCGACAGTTGCTTCTTCATCCCGCTCCAGCATGACTGTGATCACGTCCCCCTCCTGGCAGCCCGGGGGGAGGAGCGAGACCGGGATGCTGATGTGCCGGGTACCGTCTTCACGGTCGATAAGGACCGCAATCTCTTCTTCGATCCGGTCTATCGTTGCCTTCATGCCCCTGCCTCGCCTGCCCGCGTATCGATGACCGTCCCGGCTCCATCCCGCAGGATCGCGAGGTCGCCGCTGTTGCCCCAGAGGGGGGATGACCTGCCCATGTAGAGCGCCGTGTCGTTCATGCTGCCGCTCCCGGAAAAGACCGTGACGGACGATGACGGGAGAAGGAGGACGGCCGGGAAGGTATATGTGCCCGAGCCGGTTTTGTCAGAGAGCGTCCAGCCGGCGATCAGGACTGCATCGTCTCCGCGGTTTCCAACCGTAACCCATTCGCCGTTCAGGTTCAGGCGGTCGTCGCCCGGTGCATCGAACTGGACCCTGCTGATATATACGCCGGAGGCATTGCCGAACTGGACCGGGGGAAACGTTACCGGTATTGTCACATTTGCAGGGATGGACGATGCGATGCCTGCTATATCGAGGGAGATCGTGGGCAGGGGTGTTGCCGCGCTGCTGGTTGCGGAGGCCGCGGGCGTTGCCGTGACTGTTTCGTGCCAGAAGCCCGCATCACCTTTTTCTGTCGTAACCGAGATTGTCTCTCCATTGCTCTCCACGCGGATCGTCCCGTCCGTGTCCGTGCGGAAGACCATGGGGCCTGCAGCCTTCAGCCGTTCGAGCGTCTCCTTGTGGGGATGCCCGTAATCATTTCCTTTCCCCAGTGACAGGATGGCAACCTGTGGGTTAACACGGGAGAGGAACGCCGCAGAGCTTGCACCGGAACTCCCGTGGTGACCGACCTTCAGCACCTGTGCGCCCAGCGGGTAGCCGGATTTCACCAGTGCCTCCTCCGCGGGAATCGTCGCATCACCCGTATAAAGCAGGTTCACGGTGCCGTACGAGACCCGGAGGACGATGCTGTTGGTGTTGAGATCGTCGCCAGTCCGCTCTCTGGGAGGCGAGAGCACGAGGAGGCGGAGCGCGGGATCGATACCGATGGTCTGACCTCGTTCTGCAACAATATAGGGGATCTGTTTCCGGTCAATCGTTACCAGGAACTTCTCGTACAGGGACGATGAGGAGGGGAGACCGGAATCGAGGACCTTTCCAACCTCGAAATGTGCGAGTACGTCCTCCATCCCGCCGATATGGTCGGCGTGCGGGTGCGTTGCCACGAAGAGATCGATCTTCCTGACGCCAAGATCCTGCAGGGCATGGACAACCGTGTCGCCCTGGTCCGTGTCACCGGCATCGATCAGGATCACCGTATCCCGGAAGAGAATGACCGACGAGTCGCCCTGCCCGACATCCAGGAAATACGCTTTGAGGTCGCCCGTGGTGTTCTGGTTGAGAACCGGACCGGAGTGTGTGCCGGAGGAGCCGGTGCACCCGGCAAGAAGGAGAGCGAGAACAAGAATGAGGGTGAGGCAGGCACCGGCCCGCAGCGGAGACAGAGAAGATACCCTCATAGGCTTCCTTATCCTGATTGTGCCCGTGCAACAAGGGCAACAGCTGCTTCCGCTGCCCCGTTCAGCACATATGCCTCATCGGGGATACCGCGGTCGAGCATCAGTACGCGGCCATTGCAGATGGTGGTCTCGACCGAGCCGCCGTTTGTGGAATAGACAAGGTTCGAGATCGCATTGTGGAGAGGGATGTTGCAGGCATCGCGGTTGCTGACAAGGATGATGTCCGCCGGTGCACCGGCCACGATCTTTCCGGTCGGAAGACCGAGCGCCTTTGCGCCGTTTGCCGAGACCATGGCAAGAGCCTCCGGCGCCGGAAGCACTGTGGGATTGTTCCAGAAAAATTTCTGGAGAAGGGCTGCCACCTTCATCTCCTCGAACATGTCGAGGTTGTTGTTCGAGGCGCACCCGTCCGTGCCCAGGCAGGGATTCGCACCGGCTTCCTTCAGGGCAGTGTACGGCATGGCCCGGTTGGTTGCTAGCTTCATGTTGCTGACCGGATTATGGGCAGCCGAGACGCCGCGCTTCCCGAGAAGAGTGCACTCCGCCTCATCCAGCCAGCAGCAGTGGGCGGCAACGGTGCGGGGAGTCAGGATGCCGCAGGCATCGAGGTGGGCTGCAGGGCGCATTCCGTGGGCCGCAACGCAGTCAGTCACCTCCTTCTCGGTCTCGGACAGGTGGATGTGGATGCCGATCTTCTGTTCCCGTGCAAACTCGGCGCACCACTTCAGACCTTCAGGGGAGACCGTGTAGATCGCGTGCGGCCCGGCAGCCGCGGTGATCCGGGGATTGTTCCGGGAACGGATATGGGATACGAGGTTCTCGGTGGCCTTGCACTCGGCCTCGCGTTTCTCCGCATTGAAGAGGTCGATGAACCCGTACGAGAGAACTGCGCGGATACCGGTCTCGTCAACAGCCTTTGCTGCCTGGTCCATCATGAAGTACATATCGTTGAACGCGGTGGTACCGGAACGGATCATCTCGATGCAGGCAAGTTTCGTCCCCCAGTAGATGTCCTCGGGTTTCAGGTGGGCTTCAAGCGGCCAGATCTTCTGGGAGAGCCAGTCCTGCAGGATCATGTCATCGGCATAGCCCCGCAGGAGGGTCATTGCCGCATGGGTGTGCGTGTTGACAAGCCCCGGGAGGACAAGCGCCCCGTTCCCGTCGATCTGGAAGTCCTCCTCTCCTTTCCACTCCTTTCCCGCCATCTCCCCGATGGATGTGATGATCCCCTTCTCGTTGATAATGATGTCCACTTTCTTCCCGTCGACGACAACATTTGTTATCATCAGGGAGTGATTCTTCCCGAATATCCCGTCCATGTCATCTGAAGTCATAATTCTTCCCGCTCCATTCAGCTCAAATGCTTAATTATCGTGTTCAAAATCTCTTCTGTCCTGTCCTTGTGCTGTCGGGAAACACTGACCATATGCTCGTACGTCAGGACTTCCGTTCCAAGGCCGTTCGCATAGTTCTCTATGGTGCAGAGTGCCGCAAACTCAATCCCCAGTTCGCGGGCAAGGGTAGCTTCGGATGCGACCGTCATGCCGACAACATCTGCGATCTTCGCGAGCGCTTCCACCTCCGCCACCGTCTCGATCCGCGGCCCCCGCGTCTGGACATAAATCCCCCCGTACCGTGCTGACGGGACAAGGTCTTTGAGTTTTTTTGCCAGACGTTCCGAGAGCTCGGGGCGGACGTGCTCGATTGCATGGTCATGGATGGAGGGGATGTCCGTCATGCTCACGTAGTCCGTAGGGATTAGGAGCGAGCCGGGCACGATCTCCTGCTTCAGCGAACCCGATGACCCGAATGCCACGATATCGGTGACGCCGGCAATGGCCATGGCCGCAAGGTTGGCCCGGTAGGTTATCCGGTGCGGGGGCCGGTTGTTCTGGTGGCGCATCAGCATCACAAGGTCCTTCCCGCAGAGTAGTTCTGCGGTGCCAAACGGCGTTGGCACGATCTTTTTCTTTAAGCTTGGGAGGGTTGAGAAGAGCAGGCTCGTGCCCCCGATGATCCCGAGCATCAGGCCCTCCGGGGAGGGGCAATGGGTGATGGAACAGTGGTAACTGCCATGGAATCCTTCCTTGGTGAGAAAGGTTGGCGGGGATGCACTAATACATACCGTATTCCGGACTCGGAATATTTGCGGGCCGAACGGCCCGGGCGGCAGGTTGACTCACCAATTCTTTTATCCAATGCCAACTTAGTAGATAGGAGCGGGCCGGTAGATCAGTGGTAGATCGCTTCCTTGGCATGGAAGAGGCCGCGGGTTCAATTCCCGCCCGGTCCATTCTCTCCCGTAAACTCTCCATTTCACCCGATTTTTGGTAATTATGCAGATATTCTCCCGGTCTTTTACCTCATTCCCGCAGATTACTCCGGGATCGATTTCGGAATGCATAAGAGAGGTCACGGCGAAACAGTCTCATCAGGTGCACCTCATTCCCGGTACGGGAGCTTTTTGGTGCAGCACAGTACCGTGGAATAGCGTGAGGTGAATCGGAAAGATGGCAGGGCAAAACAGGTTCTTCGGCAGGCGGATCATTGTCGTTGAAGACAGCCGCACCCAGGCTGAGTACCTCTGCCACCTCCTGGAACTGGAGGGCGCCACGGTCATGGCAGCGGCCACGGGAGATAATGCGCTGGCAGAAATCCGTAAAAACCCACCGGATATCGTACTCACCGATATTGTGATGCCGGGGATGGACGGGTACGAACTCTGCCATGCGATCAAGTCGGATCCCCGCACCTCCGGGATCCCGGTGATTCTTGTCACCCAGCTCCACGATCCTTCAGATGTCCTGATGGGGCTCGGTGCCGGGGCAGAGAACTTCATTGTCAAACCTTTCGAGCCGGAGCAGGTCTACAACCGCATCGTTGCCGCCCTTGCTGCCGCAGGAAGACCCGACCCGGACGGTCAGCCGGAGGCATTTGAGTATATCCTGGACGGGCAGGCGCACACGATCAATTTCAGCCGTTCGCGGATCCTCGACATCCTCCTCTCCACGTACGAGTTCGCCGTCAGGAAGAACAACGAGCTGCAGGATGCTCATGAACGGGTGACCGCGTTGAACGAGGAACTGATGGCGGCAGTCGAGGACCTCCAGCTGGCAAACCGGAACCTCTCAAAGGAGAATGCCGAGCGTGGACGGGTCGAACGGGCGCTTGCTGATGCCAACCGGAAACTCAACCTCATGACAAGCGTTACCCGGCATGATATCAACAACCAGATCCTCGTGCTCCAGGCTTTCATCGAGCTTTCGGAGATGGAAATCCATAACGAAAAAGTCCTCGATTATATCAGGAGGGCGAAGGCTGCCGCACGGACGATCCAGCGGCAGATCGCGTTCACCAAGCAGTACGAGGACATTGGCGTGAAGGCCCCCCAATGGCAGGACCTTGCCGAAGTTGTCGACCAGCTCCGGCAGGCCCTTGCCGACCAGTCCATCGTGCTTGAAACCCGCAATCTCCAGTATGAGGTCTATGCCGATCCGCTCTTCTCCCGGGTCTTCGAAAACCTTGCCGACAACTCCCTCCGCCATGGCAAAAAAGTTCGGAGGATCACCGTATCCGCTGAACGGACCTCTGATGGAGGGCTGCTCGTGGTGTACGAGGACGATGGCGCGGGGGTGAGCGAGGACGAAAAGACATTGATCTTCCAGAAAGGATTCGGCAAGAACACCGGCCTTGGTCTCTTCCTTTCACGGGAGATCCTCGAAATCACCAGGATCTCGATCCGGGAGAACGGGCTGCCCGACAGGGGTGCGACATTTGAGATCGCGATCCCGCCAGAAAGCGTGAGAACCGTCGGTTCACGGTGATTTCCCAGGTCCTGAAGTGCAAGGTACACCTGACATCTGCACATATTCCCTGCAACGGGCCGCTTCCGGCACCCGGCCATGCCTGCGTACATACTTTTTTATAGGAGCGCAGAGAGGGTACGACCGGAGATTATGCGCATCCGTGACCTGATCCTGCCGGAAGACAAGGTCTTTTTCACGCTCTTTTTGGAGATGGCCGAAAAGATCGGCGAGGCCGCCGCGACCTTCAACGAGATCACGCACGAACTTCCGGGCGGAACCGAGAAAGCCCACAAGGTCCGCCAGATCGAGCACCACGGCGACGAGATCACCCGGAAGATCTTCGAGCAGCTGGACGAGTCGCTGATCACCCCGCTCGAACCTGAGGAGATCGCACGCCTTGCCCCGGTGTTCGACGATGTCCTCGACCGTCTCGACTGGGTCACCCACCAGCTCTGCAACTACGAGATCCCGGCAACAAACGAGGTGCTCAAGGAGTACTCCTACCTGATCCTGCTTGCGAGCACCGAGATCGAGCATGCAGTAAAAAGTCTCTCCACGCTGAAGAATGCCGAGGGTGTCAGGACCCATACCACCGAGATCAGCCGGCTCTACAATATCTCGACAGAGCTTCTCTCGCGGGCTATCCCCGAGCTCTTCAAGACACAGGACCTCCTGATGATCATCAAGCTCAAGGATATCTACGAGGGCATGGCAAAAGTCATGGAGAAGTGCAATGATGTCGGCCATGTCATGCACGACATCGCCATGGCCCACGCGTGACCGTCATGGAACCGATCGTTCTTTTTGGCATCATCCTGGCCCTTGCCCTCAACTTCGTCAACGGGCTCAATGATGCCTCACACTCCATTGCAACGGTTGTTGCAACAAAAGCGCTCTCCCCGTTCAAAGCGGTCATCTATACCGGGCTCTGCAATATCGCCGGGCCGTTTGTCTTCACGACAGCGGTCGCAGCCACCATCGGGACGGCCATCGTCCATGCAGACGGGCTTACCCCGCTCTCGATCGTGGTCGCCATGGGTGCAGCGATCATCCTCGTCTTCGTTGCCACCCGGTCCGGCATCCCCATCTCAAGCAGCCACGCCATGGTCGGGGGACTTCTCGGCGCCGGCATTGCGGTCATGGGACCCGCTGCCGTTCTCCTGCCATCAGTGCTCGAAATTGAGGAGGTCATTGGTGCAGCCCTTGTCGGGGGTGCGGCCGGGACAGTCCTCCTTGGCCTCTTTGTCGCATCCTTCCACGAGAATGTGCGGCTCGGCGCCCTGCTCGGGGCAATCTGCGGGGCAGCCCTGATCATTCCGGTCCTGATGCTGCTTGGGCTCATCAAGATCTCAGGGCTCCTTGCCATCGTCCTCTTCATCTTCATCTCCCCTATTATCGGAATAACAGGAGCATTCTTCTTTGACCTCCTTATCGTCCACCTGTTCCGGCACTCCCGCCGGAACCGGATGAAGCGGGTCTTCCAGCCGTTCCACGTCCTTGCCTGCCTCGTCCAGGCCACTGCCCATGGCGGTAATGACGGCCAGCATGCGGTGGGAGTCATCACGGCCCTGCTCGTCTCCTCCGGAATCCTCATGAGTTTTGAGGTCCCCCTCTGGGTGGTCCTGACGTCCGCCGTCGCGATCGGCCTTGGAACCTTCTTCGGTGGCTGGCAGGTCGTCGACAAGATGGCAAAGGAGATCACGAAGATCCGACCGTACCAGGGATTCTGTGCGGCAACCGCGAGCAGCGCCATCCTTGTTTCGGTCACCCATGCGGGCATCCCTGTCTCGTCAACACACGCGATCAACGGGGCGATCATCGGGGTGGGTGCGACACGGGGGAAAAGCGCAGTCCAGTGGCAGGTTGTCCGGGAGATGATGACCGCATGGATCATCACGATACCGCTCGCGCTGGCGATTGCTTGGGCCGGATACTTCGTTGTCGTGTTTGTCACCGGGCTTTTATAGGACACGGCCCGTTTCGCTAAATTTTTATCATCTCCGGCCGATTTACCACCGGGTTTGTTATGGGTTTGCGGGAATTGCTGATACCCCAGGACAAGGTTTTTTTCGACCTGTTCGAGAAACAGGCAGGGATCGTGAAGGAGGCTGCATGGCAGCTTGTTGCCCTCACGGAAGATTTCACGAACGTCAAAGAGAAACGCCATGCCATCGAGAAACTGGAGCACAAGGGCGACCTCCTGACGCACGATATCTACAACCAGCTGAACACCACGTTCATCACGCCGCTCGATCCTGAGGAGATCTCCCGGCTTGCCGCGAGTCTTGATGACGTGCTGGACTTCATCGACGGTGCAACAGAGAAGATGCAGTACTATGGTATCGAAGCAGCCGACTCCCACATGGTCGAGCTCGCAAAACTGATCCATATGTCAGCGGTCGAGATCGAGAGTGCGGTCAAGGGTATCCGGTCGATCAAGGACCCCCGCTATGTCGAGGAGCGCTGCATCGAGGTGAACCGGCTCGAGAACCTTGCCGACGATGTGCTCGCCCAGGCGGTTACGGATCTTTTCAGGACAAATGACGCGATCATGATCATCAAGTTCAAGGACATTTACGAGCACCTCGAAACCGCGACTGACCGGTGCGAGGATGTGGCAAACGTCCTGTCCGACATCGCGATCCGTCACTCATGAGACTGTAACGGGAGACGCGAGGTGGCGGCAGAGTGATCGAGGCAACATGGGAACTGATCCTGATCATCATCGGTATTGCACTCATCTTTGACTTCACGAATGGGTTCCACGATTCGGCAAATTCTATATCAACGGTTGTATCCACAAAGGTCCTCACCCCCAGGAAGGCTGTGGTCTTTGCAGCCTTCTTCAACTTCATCGCGGCGTTCGGCTTTGGTGTCGCAGTCGCAAGCACCATCAGCAAGATTATCCACCTCGACATTGTCGAGACCGCGGTTGTCCCCTATATCATTCTCGCTGCGCTTATCGGCGCTATCTCCTGGAACCTGATCACCTGGTTCTTTGGCCTCCCCACCTCTTCATCCCATGCGCTTATCGGGGGGCTCGCCGGTGCCGGTATCTCGGCCGCGGGCCTTGCTGCGATCAAATGGTCAACAGTCGAGATCGTTGTTGCCTTTATGATTCTCTCCCCGATCATCGGCCTTGCCTGCGGGTTTGCATTCATGGCGGCCGTCCTCTGGCTCACAAGGAAATCAAACAAGCAGTCTGCCGAGAAAAATTTCCGGAACCTCCAGCTCGTCTCTGCGGCAGCGAACTGTTTCAGCCACGGGACGAACGATGCCCAGAAGACCATCGGCATCATCCTGCCCCTCCTTTTTGCCATCGGGTATTATGGCGCGTCTGTTGATCCGAACAATCTCCCGGTACCATTCTGGGTCATCATTCTCGCCTATACTGCAATCGCACTCGGGACACTTGCCGGGGGATGGAGGATTGTCAAGACGATGGGTTATAATATTATCAAGATGCGGCCTGTCCACGGTTTTGCCGCCAATGCTGCAAGCGCGTCCACCATCATCGGGGCATCCATTGCCGGTATCCCCGTGAGCACCACCCATGTCATCTGCTCGTCCATCATGGGTGTAGGGACCACCATGGGGTC
The DNA here is from genome assembly GCF_028712425.1 of Methanoregula sp. Classification (GTDB taxonomy): domain Archaea; phylum Halobacteriota; class Methanomicrobia; order Methanomicrobiales; family Methanospirillaceae; genus Methanoregula. The sequence continues at coordinate 187,323 of NZ_JAQTQD010000002.1, read as the reverse complement.
GAGCTCAGTGAAGTGGGGGATGGCACGGACGATCATGTGGGCATGGATCCTCACGATCCCGATAAGCGCCGTCATAGGATTTGCCGCGTTCGTCCTGATCCGGATCGCAATCGGGTACTAATCTTATTTGGAAAATCCTTTTCATGTTGCACGGATCGCCCCCTTCTCACGCGAGTGCCCGCCCGTTCCGGGAATAGTCCGTCTGGGCCGGAAAGAATTACCCGCTTACCGACAGGTTAACAAGATCTTCACGTGATAAGGGGTACTACGGTATGATCGAAGCTTCGTGGGGCCTGATCATCTTCATTATCGGTGTAGCACTGGTTTTTGACTTCACGAACGGCTTCCACGATTCGCCAAATTCCATATCCACGGTTGTTTCAACCAAGGTCCTCTCCCCCCGAAATGCCGTGGTCTTTGCAGCCTTCTTCAACTTTGTTGCCGCGTTCGGCTTTGGTGTCGCGGTGGCGAGCACCATCAGCAAGATCATCCAGCTGAATGTTGTCGAGACTGCCGCCGTCCCGTACATCATCCTCTGTGCCCTTATCGGCGCCATATCCTGGAACCTGATCACCTGGTTCTTCGGGCTTCCCACCTCATCGTCCCACGCGCTCATTGGTGGGATGACCGGTGCGGGCCTGTCCGCGGCCGGGATTGCTGCGATTAAATGGTCAACGGTCGGGGAGGTTGCCCTCTTCATGGTCGTTTCTCCGCTGATCGGCCTTACCTGCGGATTCCTCTTTATGGCAGCCATCCTCAACATCACGAAGAAGGCAAACAAACTTTCCGCAGAGACCCATTTCAAGCGGCTCCAGCTCTTTTCCGCGGCCGCCTACAGTTTCAGCCATGGCACGAACGATGCGCAGAAGACCATGGGGATCATCGTCCCGCTCCTCTTTTCTATCGGGTACTTCGGGGCAGCTGCCGACCCGAACCATCTCCCCGTCCCGCTCTGGGTGATCCTCATCGCCCATACTGCCATTGCCCTTGGCACGCTCTCGGGCGGCTGGCGGATTGTGAAGACCATGGGATACAAAATCACCAAGCTTCGCCCGGTGCACGGGTTCGCAGCTGAAACTGCCGGGGCATCAACGATCATTGGTGCATCAATTGTCGGAATCCCGGTGAGCACGACCCACATCATCTGCACGTCCATCATGGGGGTCGGGACAACCATGGGGACGAGCACGGTGAAGTGGGGCGTTGCACGGACGATCATGTGGGCGTGGATCCTCACGATCCCAATCAGTGCCCTGATCGGATTTGCTGCGTTTGCAATGATCCGGGTAGTGATAGGGTACTGAACTCCATCGTCACCTTCCGGCAATCCCGGCACTATTGGGCTCTATTCAGACCTCCGTCGAAAAACCTGATGAGTTCCACGAACGATGATCCGATATCCGGAGGTCCGGCACCCCCTCCCGGTTCCTTCAGCCCCACACTTCCCTGACACCCATCCTCCAAATCGATTCAAAAAGCACCAATTAGGCTATTTTTGAAGTCTGAAATGCCCCCAAAATGCACAAAGTAACGCCAATTCGCCATCCGATCCAAAACAGCCCCCTGTAATTCACCAAAAAACGCGAGTTCCCAAAAACCCGTTTTCCAAAATGGCCTCTGATCCGAAAAATAAGCCCAAATTAAAGAGATAATTCCATAGTGCGATTACTCCCGAACAGAGAGTAAGAGCTTGAGAATGTCGAGAGGCATCAGACTTGAGACATGAGAAGAAAGTCTTCGAAGAACGAAGTTCTTCGAGCGAAGAGTCTCTCTGAAATCCCCCCTGCCGCCCTTCAGTGGATCTCCACCCTCTCCCCGGTCTCCATGTACTGGACGTTCTCGGCGATCTTGCAGGCATGGTCGGCGCAGCGTTCTAAGTACCGGGCAACCATGATGTAGTGCGTGCACCGCGAGATGGTCCGCGGGTCCTCCATCATGTAGGTGATCCCCTGCCGGAAGATCGAGTGACGGAGGGCGTCGATGGTGTCGTCGCGGGATGAGAAGGATTCGATGAGCCGGAGATTGTCGGTATCGTAGGCCTCGATCGCGTCGTCTACCATATCGATGACGAGCTCGGCCATGTGAGGGAGGCTCATGAGGTGTGCGATATGCGGGTTGTCGGACAGGTCCCGGACAATGTTTGCGATCACTTTCCCGTAGCGCCCGATGCGGAGCGAGGCGGTAATCACCTTGAGCGTGCACGCGATGATCCGCATGTCCTTTGCCATCGGCTGGTTGAGCGCAATGAGCTGGTAGCAGCGCTCTTCGAGCCGGACTTCCATTTTGTGGATCTCTTCCTTCCTCTCGACAACGGAGACGGCAAGCTCCTCATCCTGCCGGATGAGGGCATCCACGGCATCCCGCAGCATGGACCTCCCGAAGTGTGCCATCTCCACTGCTTCCTTCCTGAGTTCTGATAGTTCCGTGTGGAATTTTTCTGCCATGGTTCACCTACCCGAACCGCCCGGTGATATAATTCTCCGTCAGCTCTTCGGCCGGGTGCTCGAAGATCTGCTTGGTCTTTCCGCACTCGATCAGCTTGCCGAGGTACATGAATCCCGTGTAATCGCTGACCCGCGCTGCCTGCTGCATGTTGTGGGTCACGATGATGACCGTGTAGTCCGCCTTGAGCATCTCGATGAGGTTCTCGATCTTCGCGGTTGCGATCGGGTCGAGCGCCGAGCAGGGTTCATCCATCAGGATCACTTCCGGCTCGACCGCGAGCGTCCGCGCAATACAGAGCCGCTGCTGCTGGCCGCCCGAGAGGCCGAGAGCCGAGTCGTTCAGCCGGTCCTTCACTTCATCCCAGAGTGCGGCATGGCGGAGGCTCTGCTCCACGATCCGGTCGAGCTCGCACGTGTCCCGGACGCCATGGACCCGGGGGCCGTACGCAATGTTGTCGTAGATGGTCTTCGGGAACGGGTTGGGCTTCTGGAAGACCATGCCGACCTTCTTCCGGAGGGTCACGACATCGATGGACGGAGCATGGATGTTCTCGTCATCGAGCGTGATCTCCCCCGCGATCTTCACGTGGTCGATGAGATCGTTCAGCCGGTTGAAGCACCGGAGCAGGGTCGACTTCCCGCAGCCCGAGGGGCCGATCAGGGCGGTGACCCGGTTCTTCGGCACCTTCATCGAGACCGACTCAAGGGCGTGCTTCCCGTTATACCAGAGGTTGAGGTTGTTTGTAGTGATAATTGCGGATTCGGACATGGTTTATCCCCGTGCTTTGTTCTGGAAATGCGTTCTTACCAGGATCGCGACTGCATAGAACCCGATGACGAGCAGGAGCAGAACGAGTGCGGTCCCGTATTTGTTCATCGACGACCCGGGCACATTGGTTGCCAGGATGAAGAGGTGGTACGGCAGCGCCATGACCGGGTCGAAGACCGAGTCGGGCAGGAACCGGCTCGAGAAGACAACCGCCGTGAACATGATCGGCGCAGTCTCCCCGGCAGCCCGGCCGATGGAGAGGATGGCGCCGGTCACGATCCCCGGCACGGCCGGGGGTATGACGACCTGGCTGATGGTCTGCCACTTGGTTGCCCCGAGCGCAAGGCTTCCCTCGCGGAGCGACTGCGGGATGTTTTTTAACGATTCTTCTGTTGTCCGGATGACGGTCGGCAGGACCATCAGGGCAAGCGTGATCTGCCCGGCAAGGAGCGAGACCCCCAGGTTCAGATAAAGGACGATGAAGGCGAACCCGAAGAGGCCGAATACGATCGAGGGTGTGCCATTGAGCAGATCGACCCCGGTCCGGATGACTTTCGTGATCTTCCCTTCCCGGGTATATTCGACAAGGTAGACCGCGGCCCCTACGCCAAGGGGCAGGGCAATGGCGATCGCGCCGGCAATGAGATAGAGCGTCCCGATGATGGCCGGGAAGATCCCGCCCTCGCGGCCAAGGTCCCGGGGGGGCTGGGTAAGGAAGTCCCAGCTGAGTGCCGGCAGGCCGTGGACAACGATGTCGGAGAGGATGATGAAGAGGATGGCAAGGACGATGATCGTTGCAAGGCCGACCAGGCAGAAAGCCAGGGTCTGGATCCTTTTCTCCGAAAGATACGGTCTTCCGGCCAGCCACAGGCAGCAGGCCATGAGGATGACCGGTGCCAGCCACCAGGAGACCGATGTCAGGAAGACCAGCAGCACCGCGAGCGCGAGCATCTCGGCGATGAAAACAACCTTCCGCCGGGTCTCCGGTGCGAGGAAGGGTTGTTTCCCGGCCGTGGTTGTCCGCCGTTCTTTCAGCCAGTGGAGGATCGCGACCGCAGAGAGGTTGATGATGAGCGTGATGATGAGCAGCACGACCGCGATCCCGAAGAGGGCGCTGTAATGTTCGCTGCCCACCGGGACCTCCCCCATCTCGATGCCGAGCGTTGCGGTCAGGGTCCGGAGGGGCGAGAGGAGGTTCCAGATCGGGTCCGGGATGATGGCCGCATTCCCGGCAACCATCAGCACGGCCATGGTCTCGCCGACAACCCGGCCGATGCCGAGGATGATGGCGGCGGCAATGCCGGAGAGCGCGGCCGGCACGAGAACCTGGCTGATGGTCTGCCACCGGGTTGCCCCGATGGCAAGCGACCCCTCCTTGTACTCGTGGGGGACGGAGCTGATCGCGTCCTCCGAGACGCTGATGATCGTGGGGAGGGCCATGATCCCGAGCAGGACCGATGCGGCAAGCCAAGTCTCTCCCGAGGGGATATCGAAGCTCACCCGGATGAAGTTCGTGAGGACGATGAGCCCGAAGAACCCGTACACGACCGACGGGATCCCGGCCAGCAGTTCAACCGCAGGCTTGAGGACTGCCCTGACTTTCGGCGACGCGAGTTCGGAGATGTAGATTGCACAGCCAAGGGAAAGCGGGACGGAGAAGATCATCGCGCCCAGGGTGACGAGGAGCGTCCCGACAATGAGCGGCCAGATGCCGTACAACGGCTCTGCTGCGGTCGGGGCCCAGACAGGCCCGAAGAGGAAATTCGCGATGCCGACATCGGCAAAGATCGGGGATGCGTCCCGGAACAAGAAGAGCAGGATGAATGACACGACAATTACGGCAAAAGCGGCTGTGAAGAAGAAGACGGATTTAACAGAACGTTCCTTAAGAACAAAGAGGCGTGCAGTGTTCCCGGATCGTGGGGTGACACCGTTTGTTTTTCCCGTGAAGTCCAAGGCAACCAGCCTCCGTTCAAGAAAATGTGTTGTTTCTTCCCTCGCACATCAACCGACGGTCACGTATCCTTCGTCAGCCACGATCTTCTGGCCGTCTGCGCTGAGGATGTAGGTGATGAAGTCGCCGGTAAGCCCGGAGGGCTGGCCATTTGTTATGACATAGAGGTTACGGGAGACCGGGTAATCGCGGGACTTGACATTCTCAAGGTTCGGCGCAATGACCTTGTCGGCATTATACCAGATCGGAAGTGCCGTGACATCCTTGCTCACGAAACCAATCGAGACATAACCGATTGAACCGGGTGTCTGGGCAACGGTCTGGAGAACGGCGCCGTTGGAGTTCTTCTCAAGCATCTTTGCCGTCGGGGTCTTCTTTGCCAGCAGGTGCTCATCGAAGAAGGCGCGGGTGCCCGAGGCGCTGTCACGGCCGATCACCACGATCTGGTTGTTGGTGCCGGGGACACCGGCTCCGGTGATCTCCGACCACTTGGTAGTCTTACCCATGTAGATGTTCTTTATCTGGTCGAGCGTGATGTACGGGATCGTGTTTGCGGGGTTGACAACAACGGCAATACCATCCTGTGCAACCGTGGTCACAACGAACGAGGGGTACTTGGTCATCTCGGCACTGGTGATGTCACGCGAGGACATGCCGATGTCAACGGTCTTTGCACCGATGGCCTGGATACCAACGCCGGATCCGCCGCCGGATATCTGGATGTCCGCGTCCGGGTGGGTTGCCATGTACTGGTCGGCAGCCTTCTGGACGATCGGGAGGACCGTGGTCGAGCCGCTGATCCTGAGAGTCTGCTTCTGGCCGGTGGGGGCAGAGAGGGGCTTTTCTGCCGGTGTTTCGGCAACGGTTGCTTCGGGCGAAGCAGGGGCCGCTGCCGGGATCTGGTCCATGGCCGCAGCAGGAACTGCGGTGGGGTCAACGGTCTTTGCTTCAGCACCAGTACTGGTACCGGTACAGCCAGCAGCCACTGCAAGCATGACGAGTGCAATGAGGCTTACGGCAACAATCAGGATGGAACTCCGATTCGCATTCATGGATGTTCTATCAGCAATTTCACGGGAGCATATATACTGATTTTCGACATAAACTATAAAGATATATATACACTAAAGAGGAAGATAGAGACATATAGGTGACTCGGATTATCCGGGACGCAAAGGGGGGAACAATGGAGATCAGGAGAGTGCAGGTAACCGGCGGGGCATCATTTGTCGTCACCCTGCCGAAGGCATGGGCTGATGAACAGAAAATCAAAAAGAACGATCCGGTCGGGCTCGAGGTTCAGCCGGACGGGGCGCTTCTCGTAACAAAGAAGATCACGGACGAGCCGGTCCAGCGGGTGAAGGTTATCGACAGCAAATCTTTCTCGGACCCGGCATTTCTCTTCCGGATGCTGATTGGCGCCTACATCACCGGATTTACGACGATCCGGCTCACCACAAAGGACAGGTTCCCCCCCTTTGTCCGCACCGTTGTCCGGGACTTCACCCAGATGACGATCGGCCAGGAGGTCGTTGAAGAGACGGCAACTTCGATCGCCATCAAGGACCTCCTCAACCCGGCCGAGATGCCGTTTGAGAATACCATCAGGAGGATGTACGTTGTTGCACGAGCCATGCACGAGGATGCCATCACGGCGCTTGAGACACGGAACAAGACCCTTGCCCATGATGTTATCAACCGGGACACGGATGCCGACCGGCTCAACTGGCTTGTTGCCCGGCAGACAAACATGATCATGCAGAACGCGTTGCTCTCGCGGAAGATGACAATCTCGCCCTCCATGGTGATGCATTACTATATGCTGAGCCGGATCATCGAGCGGGTCGGCGACCACGCGGTCCGCATTGCCGAACACGCGCTCCCGATCATCGATGCCAACGTTGATAAAAAAGTCCTCACGGCAATCCGTAAGGCCAGCGCCATGTCGCTTGAAACCTTCGACCGGAGCATTGTTTCGTTCTTCGATGCCGACATGAAAGAGGCTCACCGGAATATCGAATCCATCAGTGCGCTCGAAAAGATATGCGGGGACATCAACAACATGGTGCTGAAACTGGACACGCCGGTCGCGATCAACCTTGGCTATATCGCAGAGAGCATCCGGCGTTCAGGGGAATATGCCGGGGACATCTCGGAAACGGTCATCAACCTGCTGGTCGAGCACGAGCATGGCCCGCACAAGTCCCGTGCCGGGAAGTAATTTCCGTTTCCATTCTGCTGCCGCAGACAGGCGATCTCGTGACAGGCGACCTGATTGCCGCTGAGGCCATGGACTGTGCGGGCCGGCTCCTTGAGTATTACCGGCGCACTGCGCAACCGAACGAGCGGACTGCCCGGTTCATGGAACGCATTGGCAGGGAAACACTGAAATCCGAGCTGTTATCATTACTTCCCTGTATACCAGGTGAAATGGTGAGATGAGATGAAGATCACGGATGTAGCAAAGGTCGTGTCGGGCCCGAACCCGCACCATGTGGATGCACGAAAAATATACGACTCCCCCCACGCGATGGCCGTCGTCATCACGCTCAATCCCGGCGAGGCGCTCAAAAAGCACATCACCCCTGTCGATGTCTTCTTCTACGTGCTGGAAGGGACCGGTGTTGTCGAGATCGGGAGCGAGAGGGAAACCGTGGGAAAAGACATGCTGGTCGAGAGCCCGGCAAAGATCCCTCACAAGTGGACGAACGAGAGCAACGCGGTCTTCCGCGTGCTGGTCGTGAAAGTGCCCAAGCCCACGGAAGAGACGAAGCTGCTGTAAGCAGGGGACCAAACTCAGAAAGGCACACACTGATTCATAATGGTGTGCGTGGTCGTCCCGGGGCTAGACCCGCGGAAGCTCTGACAGGGCCGGGATAATGTGTGTGGCAGGAGGAATGCAGCAAGAGAACCGTGTTTTTCGGGCATATCCGAGAGTCACTCTGCCAGAAAACTATCTCCCCGGTATGGGCTTATTTTTCGGATCGGAGTCCATTTTGAAAAACGGGTTTTTGGGAAGTCGCGTTTTTTCGCGAATTACAGCATACGGTTTTGGAAATATTGGATTTTTGGCGAGATTTTGAGGATATGGAGGGTAATTCGAACTCTAAAAATTGCCTAATTGGTGCCTTTTGGTTCAAAGAAGGGAGGAATTTCTGGACATGAGGCCGCATGGAGGAACCGGAAGGAGATTCCGGTTAAATCCCGTACCTGTCTCCGACGATTAGCGTCTGCGCTTCAGGCCGATTTCTCCCGGTACCACCGGCACATCTCCCGGATCACGCATTCCCCGCACTGCGGCTTCTTCGCATCGCACGTAGCCCGCCCGTGTGCAATCAGGACATCGGTGAGATCGCCCCAGTCCTTTCGCGGGAAAAGCGCCATGAGTTCGCGCTCGATGACCACAACATTGTCCGTATCCGAGAACCCGATCCGCTGCGCGAGCCGACGGACGTGGGTATCAACAGCGATGCCCTCGTTTTTACCAAGCGCATGGTAGAGCACGATGTTTGCAGTTTTTCGCCCAACGCCCGGGATCGTGAGCAGTTCGTCCATCGTCTCCGGCACACTACCGCCGAACTGGTCGATCAGTACCTGCGATGCGGCGATGATGTTCTTTGCCTTTGCGTGGTAGTAGCCGAGGCTGTGAATGATCGTCTCCACATCTCCGGCCTTCGCTTTTGCAAGTTTTGCGGGCGTCGGGTATTTCGAGAATAGGGCGGGTTTTACCTTCAGGACAGCCTTGTCGGTTGTCTGAGCCGAGAGGATGGTGAGGATAATAACCTCGAACGGGGAGCCGCGGCAGATCTTGCCAGCAGGTTCACGGGCATCCGGATAGCGTTTCAAAAGGGTGGCATAGATCCGGGCTGCGTCCTGCTTTCTCATGACAAATGAGGTAGGGCGGATTCGAACCGCCGTCAAAGCGTCCCAAACGCTCTAGGATGGACCAGGCTACCCTACTACCCCGTGCCATCATAGATGGGGCGGGTGAATAAAAATAGGTGGTGGTGTCGTGTCCCGTGCATCTTTCCTGAAGCGTGCGCGCCATACGTATCCGGAATGGACAACACCCGCGCGATTGCCCATGGCGGGGCGGGTGATCCGTTCACCACACCCGGGCAACCACTATTGATTGCTAAATTTTTTTTGCTTTGTGCCAAAAAGTTTATACACTATGCACAATATATTGTGCATTGCATACCATGGAACAGAAGCACGTTGTAACCAACAGCCTCATCGCTGTTGGGATATTCGCTGCCGTCATCGTATGTGTCGGCATGGCCAGTGGATTCACCATGACAAACTCGTTTGTCTCCCTTGGCTCGTTGAGCAATCAGAATACCGGAAGCCTGTCCGAAGAAAAGTACATCCATGTCGACCCTGTCGGCGACAGGACCGTCGGCGACATCTTCACGGTCACCGGGACCACGAACCTTCCGGCGGGTACCAACCTCCTGGTAGAGGTTATGCCGGCCACGTTCGAACCCGAGGGTGGCGTGAACGGTGAGTTCGCTGGCGCCGCGGGCGGCGTCGACGTCATGGCCGGGACCGGGGGCATCAACACTTGGTCCATGGAGGTCAATTCGTCAACGCTCAACCCGGTGAAGATGCTGGTGAACGTGTCGGTGTTCACGGGTAACGTGAAAAAGGGCGACTTCTCAACCAGCGGCCCCATCGGCACACAGGAATTCACCCTCCTTCCGGCATCCGGGAGTTCTGCGGGCAGCCACTCGCAGGGTTCAGGGACCGGCACGTACATCCGGATCGATCCGGTTGCCGACAAGACAACCGGCGATCTCCTGATTATCACGGGATCCACCGACCTGCCGGCCGGGATCCTCGTCATGGTCCAGACGGGCAGTTTTGGTACGAATACCATGGTACAGGAAGGCACCGGTGGCACGAACCGGTTTTCTGCGCCGGTTGATACGGCCATCCTGAAACCAGGTACCCTGACAATTACCGTCACCAAGATGAACAGCGATTACAGTCCGGGGACACTCACCGGAACGGGCAGGTTCACGCTGAACGGCCCCTTCCTGGCAACGGATACACCGGTAGAAGCCCAGGTCACCAGGGACGATTATATCCGCCTGAACGCCATCGGGGATCATACTGTCGGGGACCAGTTCCTCATCACCGGGACCTCCAGCCTGCCGGCAGGCACCGTGCTGTTCTGGCAGATCCAGCCGGACACGGACGCGGCCGCGACGTCCCCTGATCTGGGTGTGACGGGCATTATGGCAAACGCCCCCGTGACGAAAGGTGAAGGTACCGCAAACCGCGTATCGTTTGCCGTTGACCTTGGCAGCATGAATCCGGGCAGGTACCTCGTCACCGTGGGGGTAATGAAGGAGGATCCGTCAGCCACTGACTTCAGCATCAGCAGCGGAGACCCGACCGCCTCCTCCGGCTTTACCATCACTGCACCATAACACCGGTATGCCGGTATTTACCCCGAGGAAACCGTATGCTTGCCAGAAGAAGACACCATTCAGTTTTTACCGGCAGACTGCCGCACAGCCACGGATCCCGGGAACGGGCCGAAACCGGACCGCTGCCGGAAACCCTGTGTACCTGCATCCGGGAGAAGATCCACCACTTTTTCACATCCCTGATGGGAAGGACACCACACCAGATCAGGAGGGCCCATGAAACCCCGCAAGAGAGCAGATCTTATGCTCGCCTGCCCCGTCCTGCTCGCCGCCATCGCGATTCTCATAATCGCGGGATGCACGGATGCCGTACCGGATCAGCAGGATCAGGCACCGGCACTGAGTGAAACGCCGCACGAAAATCCGGCCGCTGCCGGGAAAAACAACCCTACAACGAGGGCCCCGGCCCAGCCTGCACCAGTACGGAGTACTTCTGTACCGGATACTTCTCTTCCGTACATCACGTTCGACCCGGTTGGCGACAAGAACATTGGCGACCTGCTGGTCTTCTCCGGCACAACGAACCTGCCGGAGAAGACCGCAGTGTACCTGTACCGGACCTTCGGGAGTACGGGAGAAGAGAAACTGGTCTCCAACCGCGAAGTCTTTGCCGGACCGGACGGAACTAACCGGTGGAGGTTTGTCTCCGATTCCAGCGGTTTTGATCCGGGCTCGTATTCCATGACGGTAACGAACGGGAAAAAAGACGTGAAAGGATCGGCACAGTTCACCCTGTCGGGGACATCGCTCCGCCCAAAGAGCGTGGTATACTATTCCGGGGCAAAGAAGTCCTCCCCCGGCACACCCACGATCACGGTGAATTCCATCGCAGACCATAAGCAGGGCGACGTATTCCTCATCACGGGCACGTCCAGCCTTGAAGAAGGAACGCTCCTGTTGTGCGACATCCATCCGGTCTATTTTGACGATGCATCAAAGAGACCTGCAACAGTGTATAAAGGCCCTTCGGGTACTGCCGGAGACACCCTCGTGGTCCGGGGGACAGGAGGGCTCAACACGTGGTCATTTGCCCTGGACACCAATGCGTTCGAGAAGACGGAGTATGTCGTGAACGTCACAACAGTCAGCGAGGATTTCACGATCCGCGAGATTGTCGGAAAAGCACAATTCGCCCTCAAGTAACAGGAGTCCCGGGGAATGAAACCTGATATATTTGGCACCGTTGCAATAATCGCGATCCTAATCACGGTTCTTATCTCCGGGTGTACAGGTGAGAATCCCCCAATTACCGGGTCAGGAAGTATGGCCGCAACACAGCAGGTGACCCAGGCTACAATACGCCAGACTATATTAGTAACTCCCGTACCAACAATGCCCGGCTGCGCCTACCCTCCGCTGAACCCCTGGACGTGGGTGCCGGAATCGTACGAGCCGGTGACAACAACGAAGATTCCACCTGAACCCGGTGCAATGGTCAGCAAGGCAGACCTTTTCGGTACGCCGTCCCTTAAATGGGAAGAATATGCATATTTCCAGAAGATCCGCAGCCTTCCCGATTCACATGGAATATCGAGAATGGAAAAAACCCGAAAGATGCATCAGGGCCGGCCCGCAATCCATGAAAATCATACATATTTCCTTCTAATAGAAGGCATGTCAGAAGAGCTTGCCGATACAACGATGGATGACATGTACTATGATGAGTACGGAAATATGATTTCCATGCACCGTCGGGTTATCAGGAACGGAGAGTTTCTTGAAGATGCAGACAGACCTCCGGTGAATATGAGCAGGGGGACACCGGACTGTTCCGGAACCGTCTTCGCTCTCCGGTACACGTTCGTAGGGAAGGATCCGGTTACCGTCCCGGCAGGGCACTACCCGGACGCAATGAAATATACCCGGAAGGATATCGATGAGTCCTTTCCGGGAAAAGAGACGCTCCTCACGTACTGGATTGACCCAGCTGTTCCTGAACCGGTAAAAATTGTGATCGATGATCCCAGGGAAGGATTGCTTTTCACGTATGAATTACGAGGCAGGGGATAGGGAACGACTTCCTTGGCACGGGACTTTTCCAATATCTATTGACAATGATAAAAATTTTTAACCTGATGCACAAAAAACATTACATGTGATCCGAATGAGGAAGAGTTACCTGAAATATGCCGGCATTGTTTCTGCTATCATACTGGCGATCATGTTCGCAGGTATCCTCATGACCGGATCCTTCACTATCTTTCCTGCCGTAACTATCGATCCCATTCCGGACCATGCAGCGGGGGATCTTGTCATCATCACGGGGACAACAAACCTGAAGGGAAATACCCGGCTGGAACTGGAGATCACTTCTGCTTCTCCCCTTCCCGAAAGAGAATCGCGTGTTGGGGCTACGGACGCATATATCGTCAGGAGCGGCGGGATGACGAATACCTGGTCGGGTGCGCTCGATACTTCGGCGATCCCGTCGGGGGAATACCGGGTGAAAGCCTATCCCCCGAATACCGTCAATGTCTCTTACAGCAGGGGGGACCTTCTCGCAACATCCCGCTTCACGCTGACAAACGCCACACCGGATCCGGACAGGATCACACGAAGGGGCGAGCAGCATGAGATTGAGTTCATAAAAATCGATCATATCGGAATGGTGTACCGCGGAGAGAAGATCCTCATCACCGGGACAACGAACCTTCCGGCAGAGACTGAATTATTGTATCTCGTGATCCCCCAATCCAATACCTCTGTCCTGAAGATCGATCCGAAGACCGGAATGCGGGAGGTCCAGCAGGGTTTCACGCGCTCAGGCCTGACACCGGTCCTGGGAAGAGCATACGAAGGCAACCACTGGTCGTTTGCCATCGACACCGCGGAGTTCATCCAGGACGAGTACGAGATTATCGTAACAACGGATTCGGTCAGCTCGGAGAAGATCGGGAAGGAGGGAACTTTTGGAACTGCATCCATGACCATTTTCGAACCGGATATCAGTCTTCCTCCCTGGACGGTGCCTGCAGCAGAGTCCTGCCAGGTCATCAGGATCAACCCATTCCCGAGCATTCCGACCGCCCGGGCACAGACAATCACCGGTACGACCAGTCTTCCGGCCGGGACAGAACTGTTGTTCCAGGTCCTGCCCGCGGAATTTGATGTCGGCATGAATCCGGCAACCGGGAATATGTACGGAACAATAACGGGAGCAACGGGATATGCTGAAGTGATCCAGGGATCCGGCGGGAATAACACCTGGTCCGTGGATATTGATCCTTCCCAGCTCCCGCCAAGGGATTATCTCGTGAATGTCAGCAAAGACCGAATCGATTCCCGGACGTATGAGACCCGGTACGGGAACACTTTCTGTTCCCGGCGAATCACCATCACGGGAGACGCCGCATGATCAAAAAGAAGTATCTCTTCTTTGCCGGGGTCCTGTCGGCTATTATCCTGACCGGCATGTTCCTATTCATCATCGTGACTGCATTCTTCCCGTCGCTCTTCCTGCCGGCCATTGCAATCGACCCGGTAACGAACGCAAATATCGATACGCACAACCGGCTGGTCCTGACGGGCACGACCACCCTGTCCGACATGAACCAGATTCACCTCACTATCGTCCGCAGCTCCCCGGGGCCGGTGCAGGGCGCCGGGTCACCGGCTACAGAAGTGCGGGGATTTGCCCGGTTGCTGTCAGATACCGGGGAACGAAATCCCTGGAAGGGATATGCCGATATCTCATCGCTGGACCCGGGAGACTATCTCATCACGTTTGTGAAAGTCACGTATTCGGAAAACTTCACGAAAAGGACGGAGAGCGAACCTCTCGCCACGCTCCCGTTCACCTTGGGAGATGAAAGAGCCGGTCCCGGGAGCCTGCGAAAGACCGCCATTGCAGATATTCCCTTCAAACGGATCAATACACCCAATGCAACAGAATCCCCGGGAACGCAGGATTATATCACCATCGATACCCTTCCTGAAATACAGACCGATGATGTCTACACCCTCTCCGGGACAACCAGTCTCCCGCCGGGCGAGGAACTGCTGGTCGAGGTCCTGCCGTATGTTTCCGGCGCGGGAATCGATCTTGTCATCGACCCAAAAAGTCAGTCCCAGATGACCGGGATCTTTTCATCGGTAGCCGGCATGGTGTCTGTTTCGGACGGGAGTTATGGCCCGGACTACTGGACATTCGAGCTGGAGACTTACCTGCTGGCACCGGGACAGTACATCATGAAGGTCAGTAACAATGAGTATAATCAGGCGAACATGACAAAACCTGCCGGGGGACTCTCCTCTTCCCGGGTATTCACCGTAACGGAGCGATCATCATGAAACGCACCACCTATCTTGCCGCATCCCTCATCGTGGCCAGCATGGTTGCCGCGATGGTCGGGTGGTCGATGGCTGCCGGCAATTTCCTTGTTGTGGTCATCGCCATCCCGCTTGGTATTATTGTCGTACTTGCCTGCCGGGCCCATGTCGATGTTGTTATGGCAGACGAACGGGAGACAAGGATCCGGAGCAAAGCCGCACTCCGCACGCTTGAGATCATCACGATTGGCGGAGCAATCGCCGCGGTCATCCTGTATTCCTATGTAGTAAGCGTCCCGCTCGCCCCGGTTATTACCGGAAAACTGGTTATCCATGACGATAGCAGACAATCCATGACCATCACCGAGTACCAGCCGGGGAGCGTCCCGGGCCCGGGTACCCTGGTCCGGTCAACAACCATCGATGACCTGAACTCCATGAACGAGAGCGAGGCAATGACCTATTGCACGTACGTACGGGAAGGATTTCGGGAGAATGAGGAGCGCGGTCTTGCCGGACTGACGCTTGGTTTCACCCTTGCGGTGATGCTCGCAGTCTTCGGAGCGTTTTATCTTTATTACGGCAGAAAGTACTAACCACAAGGCTTGTCATGAAGAACCGGATCAGGGTATTACGGGCCGAACACGAGATGACTCAGGAGCAACTTGCCGAGTTGGTCGGGGTTACCCGCAATACCATCATCTCCATCGAAAAGGACAAGTACTGTCCTTCGCTCAAACTCGGGTTCCGCATCGCCCGGATCTTCAACGTGGACATCAACGATGTGTTCACGTACGAAGATGATAAGGACGGGCCTGCTTCAGAAGATGAATAGGGACCCCAAGATCGCTTTTAAAAAAGGATATTACACCGGCAGCGGTTTCTTCTTACCTTCGGATACAACCGTGCCCCGGAACTTCCCTTTCAGGATCGCCTCGGCAAGATTCCCGGGATTGCGGCCGTCGAGGACGATGAGTGGGATGCCGCTTCGTTCGACCACGCGGGCTGCAACGATGTCGAGCACGTTGTTGGAGCCTGCGCCAAGCGCGGTCTTCCCCACGATCTCTAGCAGTTTCTGCGGCGTGATCGCATCGAAGCGGGTTGCCTTCGGGTTCTTCTTCGGGTCTTCGGAATAGATCCCGTCAACGGAGGTTGCGTTGATGAACGCCGTGGCTCCGACCCGCTCGGCAAGGACGGCAGCCACGGCATCGGTGGTCTGGCCCGGGGTGATGCCCCCCATCACCACGATCTTGCCGTGCTCGGAAAATTTTTTTGCCTCCGCGTGGCTCTCCGCGACTTTCGGGTACGCGGCCTCGCCCAGCGCCGCGATGAGCATGGTGGCATTGAGCCGGGTGATCAGGATGCCTATTTCGTCGGAGGTGCCCTCATCGATCCCGAGCTCGCGGGCGATATTAATGTACCGCCGGGCCTCGCCGCCGCCACCGACAACAACGAAAAGCCGGCACTTCTTCGCAATCTTCTGCAGCACCGGGACATAGTCCCGGATGGTGTGGTTTTCGAGCGACGGGATGAGGATCGAGCCTCCCAGCGAGATGACAACCTTCTTCATTGCACTAGTTTTTGTACCGGGTGCTCATAAAGAGTTATTTGCTATGTTGTACTGTCCCCGCTGCAAGAGCCAGGAAGTGTTCCCGGAAACAGGAGGATATATCGGCTCGATCTATATCTGCAAGGACTGCGGGTACCGCGGGTCGTTCGTGCTTGAAGTCGATTCGCCGGAAGGGATCAGGGATGTTGAACGGGAGGAGCGGAAGCATAAAAAGCCCGTCCGCTCACACACAAAACAAGGATAACAGGGTATGCATGAGGCACGCCAGTATGAAAAACGCGATAACAATGCCGTGAAGTGCTCGCTCTGCAACCACCGGTGCTCGATCAACGAAGGGAAGCATGGGATCTGCGGGGTCAGGATCAATGAAAAGGGGACGCTGTATGCCGCAACCTACGGGAAGATCAGCGCTGAAGCAGTCGACCCGATTGAGAAGAAGCCGCTCTTCCACTACCTCCCGGGCACGACATCCTATTCCCTTGGGAGCATCGGCTGCAACTTTCACTGCAGGCACTGCCAGAACTGGCACATTTCCCGTGCTGACCTTGAGACGGCACGCCTCCGCACCCTGTCACCGGAAGAGGGCGTGAGCCGGGCTGTCGGCAGTGGTTGTGCAAGCATCTCCTGGACCTACAACGAACCCACCATCTGGCACGAGTACGCGCTCGACATGGGTACGCTCGCCCGTGCCCGGGGGCTGGGCACGGTGTACGTCACCAACGGCTACATCACGGAAGAGGCCCTGCGGGAACTCGCGCCCATGCTCGGGGCATACCGGGTCGACCTCAAGGCATTCACTGAAGATTTTTACAAAAAGGTCTGCGGGGCTCATCTCCAGCCGGTGCTCGATTCGGCAGTGCTCGCCCGCGAACTGGGCATGCATCTCGAGACCGTGACGCTTGTCATCCCGGGCCTGAACGACAGCATGGAAGAGCAGGAGGCACTCATCCGGTGGGTGATCGAACATCTCGGCCCCGACACACCGATGCACTTCTCGGCTTTCCACCCGGACTACCAGATGACCGACCGGGGCGGGACACCGGTCGCAACCCTTGAGAAGATCTACGAGAAGGCAAAAGCGCTTGGGCTCCACTACCCGTATCTCGGCAATGTTTATCATCACCGGTACGAAAACACCTTTTGTCCGTCCTGCGGGGCCACGCTTATCGAGCGGCGGGGATTCTCCAGCCAGCCCATCGGCCTTGACGGGACCCGGTGCAGGAACTGCGGGGAGACAATTGCGGTCGTGACCCATGCCGATTGAACGTCAGAACGATACACGGTTCATTGCAGACAGGATGCTTGGCACCCTGACGCGCTACCTCCGGTTCATGGGTTATGACACCGAGAGCGCAAACTCCCTTGAGGAAGGGAATACAAAAGAGGACACCCTCCTTCTCGGGATGGCAAAAGAGCAGCACCGCATCCTCCTGACCCGGGACGCGGAACTTGCACGGCGAGCACAGGAGCAGGCCATTTATCTCCGGTCAGAGGATGTCATGGACCAGGTCCAGCAGCTGATCGATTACCGGGTCATCGAGCGCCGGCTGACCCTGAGCCGGTGCTCGCTCTGCAACACGAAACTCCGGGAAGCAAACACCTGCGAGATCGAACGGACCGATTACGCCCCCCGCAACTGGAGGAGCACAAGGTTCTACTGGTGCGAGCAGTGCCACAAGCTGTACTGGAACGGCTCGCACGGGAAGCAGCTGGAAACAAGGATCGGGACAGAAAGAAA
This sequence comes from Methanoregula sp., assembly GCF_028712425.1. Lineage (GTDB taxonomy): Archaea > Halobacteriota > Methanomicrobia > Methanomicrobiales > Methanospirillaceae > Methanoregula. Next base: position 169,144 of record NZ_JAQTQD010000002.1, on the reverse strand, counting down.
AGAAGAATCCAATAATCTACCCTGAATGCGCAGGCCTCAGATCGCTTCAACCAGCACCTTGTAGAACTTCTCGGAGGCGCCCCGCTCGATCCACGGGCGGTGGCCGCACTTCTCCAAAAGGATGAACTCGAAATCCGGGAGGGCTTTTTTTAGCGGGCCGTTCACGCCATCGGCAGGGTGAGGATCCCAGTCGCCGTGGATCGCAACAACCGGGCACCGGATCTCCCGGGACATGTGGAGGATCGCCTGCTTCCTCCGCAGTTCGGCTGCCTCGTCCCAGACACCCCGGAAGACATCGTACTGGCAGTGGAAGCCCTCCTCCGGCACATTGGCCGGGTCGTAGGCATCAGCGCGGGCAAGGAGGATGCCAAGTTCCGCAAGGAGCGCGTTCTTGCCGGCTTCGGTGGTGCCATCGAGCCCTTCGATGATCATATTCACCCGGTCGCGGTCTGTTTTTTTGAGGCGGGCCATTCGTGTGCGGCTGATGGACGCGGCATGCTCCTCAACGAACGGCGGACACCCCACAAGGATCAGTTTCTTCACCTGATCGGGATACCGTGCAGCAAGTATCCACGAGAGGAACGCCCCCCACGAGAAGCCTACCAGGGTGACAGGGAGCATGCCGTGCTGCGACAGGACTGACCGGAGCTCCTGCACCTGTCCTTCAAGCGTTGTCTCGGTCTGGAAAGGTTCGAGGACACCTGCTACCGATGACAGCTCGCGGGCAACCGGCGCCATCTCGCCCGGTGCTCCCGGCCCGCCGTGGATCACTGCCACGGTATAGGGACCGGGCCCCCATTTCCGTACCGGCTTCATTGCACGTACCGGTTATTGTGCAGGCGTAATAAAATGTCCTTGGAGAGGACTGTCGCGGGATGTCAACGTCCCCTGCCGGCTTGTCTCATCAGTGCAAGAAGTCCGGCCAGGATCTCCTTTGGGGCTGGCGGATTACCCATGATCTTCAAGTCGACCGGGAAGATCTTCTCTGCCCCGCCGAGCACGGCGTAGGAGCCGGCAAAGATCCCGCCGTTGCAGGCATCGTCGCCAACGGCCACCACGAACTTCGGCGTCGGCATGGCATCGTACGTTTTTTTTGCCGCTGCCACCATGTTGTGGGTCACTGCCCCGGTCACCAGGAGCACGTCGGCGTGGCGTGGCGAGGCCGCGAACGTGATGCCGAACCGCTCTATATCGTAATACGGATTCGTGAGATTGTTGATCTCGATCTCGGCAGAATTGTCGCTCCCCGTATCAAGTTCGCGGATCGCGAGACTCCCACCAAACACTGCGTCGACTTCACGCCGGATCTCCCGGCCCAGTGCCTCGATCTCTTCATCCCGCACCGTGACATCGGCGGTCACTTTTCTCTTCAGCAGGCAGGAAAGCACGTTCACCATTATTACGTCACCTCACAGGTCTGTCCCCGCGTAGGACAGGTTCAGGCTCTTGTTGATGAGCGGGAAGTCCGGAACAATCTCCCCCTGGACTGCATGCTCGATGGCCAGCCAGTTGCAGTACGAGGCGGTTCGTACCTTGTAGCGTTCAACTACACCGTCCCGGATCCAGACCCAGCAGAGGTTCTGCCCCCGTGCAGATTCCACGAGAGAGAGGGTATAGCCGTCCTTTGCATCATATGCCTCCTTTACCGTCCCTTCCGGAAGGGTGGTGAGCAGCCGCTCGATAAGGTCGAGCGAATCCAGGATCTCGGATGCCCGGACGGTAAACCGGGAGAGCACATCGCCGTCATGCAGCGTCCTGACGGACGGGGGATGACGGGAGTAGATGCCATAGGGATGGTCGACTCTTACATCTCCATTCCCGCCGGAAGCCCGGGACGTCGGCCCGGTGATGTTGAGCGGCCGGAGGATCGATCTCCGGACCACACCTGTTGGCGAGAACCGGTCGATGACGGATGCTGTCGAGAGCACGATCTTCAGGCCCGTGCGGTACCGCTTCCGGACCTGCCGGACAAACTGCGCGAGCGCCTCCAGGTCTTCGGTGCGGATGTCGCGGGAGATCCCTCCGGGCACAACCATCCCCCGCAGGAACCGCGAGCCCGTAAGGAGGGCGTTTATCCGGAACACCTCTTCACGGATCACCGCAAACTGGCTTGCACCCAGCGGGAAGGCCACGTCCACGAGCATGCCGGCCTGGTCCCCGAGATGCGAACCGATCCGCTCCAGCTCCATAAAAATGGTCCGCAGGGCCCATGCCCGTTCCGGCACGTGTGTTCCAGCAATCTTCTCCGCGGCAATACAGAAGGCAACGGTGTTTACCACGGATTCGTCCCCGCTGACGGATTCAGCAATGCGGACAACGTCCTCTGGCAGTCTTCTCTCCGCCAGCTTCTCGATCCCGCGGTGCTTGTAGAACATCCGGACCTCAAGATTGAAGATTTTCTCACCGATAACACTGAAACGGAAATGTCCCGGCTCAATGATTCCGGCATGGACCGGGCCAACCGGGATCTGGTACACGCCGTCACCCTGCACGCTCCGGAAGGGATACTCTTCTGACGGGTCCACGGAAGGTTTCATCAGGGGAGGAACGTTCGCGACACTCTTTTTTAAGGAGTAGTAATCATCGGGATAGGTCTCATGGAGCAGGAGCCTTCGTTCATCGAACAATCCCTCAAATGCAATGCCAAAGCCATCGCGGCATTCCCGTTCGGGCCAACAGGCCGAGGGGAGGAGCCGGGCAATGGATGGGGCGGACTGCGCAGTGTCCAGCACAATGACAAGGAGGACGCCTTTCTTCTCAAAAACATACAGGAGCGAGAACGGTGCGCCGGGAGAGAAGCGTTCTGTGCAGAAGAGGCCAATCAATGCACACTCGCGAGATGCAAAGGCAGTAACAAGCGGCAGGAACTCCGTCCCGCTCACCCGGACATACCATTCGCCATTACATCCTTCGGTGACCTGTTCTGCAAGCGGACCAGGTCCCAGCAGTTCATGTACAAGGTGTTTTCCTGTACTCTCATCTGCATTCATCAGAACATCAGCTCCGCGATTACCTGGTCAAGGAACGCCACTTCTCCTGTCGTGATAACAGTCCCGAGAATAAGGATTATGACAAGGAGGACGATGACGGGTATGTTCATGCCAGCGGGGGTCTGGTAACGTATCATTTCGGGGAGTGTGCCGGCAGGGGAGACCTGCGTGAACGTGCGGATCACGAAGTACCCGAAAGCCCCGGCCGCAATGAAGAGCAGGATGAGAAGGATGACAAGGGCAACAGGGAAGAAACCCGCAAGCTGCACGAGCAGGAAGAACTTCGAGAGGAAGACCGGAAAGAGCGGCATCCCGGTGATGGCAAGGCCACCAAGGATGATACCCCATGCAGCAACCGGCTGGAGGGCAAAGACATCCCGCATATCGTCCACTGCATCCGGCGAGAGGGTGCTGTGGTACTGGCGGTGGAGGATCCCGGCAGAGAAGAAGAGGCCGGCCTTCGTGAACGCGTGGGCCATCACATGGAACAGCACCCAGAAGAGTGCAAGGGGAGTTGCCACCGCAAGCCCGATGAGCAGGATCCCCATGTTCTCGATGCTGGAGAACGCAATCAGTTTCTTGAGTTTCTTCTGGGGGAGCATGGACAGGGCTGCGATGAAGACCGTCAGGAGGCCGAAAACCAGGAGCAGGAGCGAAACCGTGGAGACTGCGGTTGTCCGGTGGACGATGGCAAAGACGCGGATGATGCCATAGATCCCCACATTCAGGAGGACACCGGAGAGGATCGCGCTTACGGCAGACGGCGCCCGTACATGGGCTTCGGGGAGCCAGGTGTGGAAGGGGAAGATCCCCGACTTTGCGGCAAAGCCGATGAAGATGAGGGCGAATGCCGCGATCATCATTTCAGGGGGGAAGGATCCGGCCTGCTGCATCAGGACGGTCCAGTTGAGGGTGCCGGTACCCACGACACTCCGCGAGACCTCGAAGAGGAAGATGAGCCCGACAAACGAGAAGAGCATGGAGACCGACGCGATGAAGATGTACTTGATTGCTGCATCTATGTTGTCCCGTGCGTACAGGATCGCGACCAGCATGGCAGAGATGACCGTTGTCAGCTCGGTGAAGATCCAGAAAAGGGCAAGGTTGTCCGAGAAGAATGCAAGGACGATGACCAGCAGGAGGAAGGCCCAGGCACCATAGAAGAACTTCAGGCTCCCCCGGGAAAGTTCCCGTGCCTCGATCAGGTTCTCGACATACCCTCTCGCATAGACCGCGGCGAGAAGGAAGATGATGGTGGCTATGAGCACTTCGTAGATGCCCAGATGGTCAATGAAGAAAAACTCGTTCCCGATCGCCAGTGTGGTCACGGGGATCTGCGCGGAAAGGATGAGCCAGCCCGAGAGTGCAAGGAAGATGGCGGCCTCTGCAATACATGCCGAGTTCATCTGACGATGGGTCCGTCCCAGCGTTATAACGGCAAGCGCCGCTGCCGCGACGAGGACAAAGGCTGCGAGGATCATGGCCCGTCCTCCGTGTCACCCACAAGATGGAAGCGGTGGAGGCGCTGGTGGTACTCTTCGAGCGTGGAATCGAGGCCAACGGTTAAGATCGTGGTCAGTATCACAAGGATGACAAGGTCGATGATGATCAGAAACTCGATGATGAACGGGAGCTCGGTGACAAACATCCCAAAGAGCAGCACGCCGTTCTCCATCGAGAGGTAGCCAAGGACCTTTGTAATGGCCCGTTTCCGCGAGAACGTGACCATCATTCCCATGAGCATTAAGGAGAGGCCGATAACGGCGCCAAAGAAGAAGAGGCTCTCCCTCGCCGGAGTCCCTTCAAGGATATTTGCCAGCGCTATGTAGATGAAGAGGATCAGCGCCATGGAGAGGAGAAGGGAGGTTGTAGGGCTCAGGAAATGGAACTCGATGTCGCGCCGGATCCGGATCCGCTCCTGGATGCTGGCGATGAAATAGGGGATGACGAGCACCTTGCTTACAAATGTTACCACGGCAATTCCAAGGAGGACAGTCACACCCTCAAGCGACCAGAGAGCAAGCGCCATGAAAACAAGGGTGAGCGACTGAACGGCGTAAACCGATACCAGCGAGATGAGGTTCCTTGTAGAGATGATGTAGGCTGCCGTGACGATGACAACCGCAAAGAGGATCCGGATTACTGACTGGATGAGCGCGGGATCGATCATGCGAACACCTCGATGATGATGATAAGCGTGGAGAAGAAGAACGCCATGGCAAAAAGGCTCGGGAGGCGGAAGAACCGCATCTTCGCCATCGAAGACTCAAAGAGGCCGATGATCCCGGCAAGGACCGTGACCTTGAGAACAAAGAGGACTGCCGCCACCGCGATCGTACCGATTGCAAGCGTCGTGGTGAGGCCGAAGGGGACGATGAGGTTGAGCAGGAGCGCCATCAGGAGCGTGAGCTTTACGGCAGCCGAGAGTTCCATGAGTGCCAGGTTTTTACCGGATTGCTCGAGGATCATCCCCTCGTGGATCATGGTCAGTTCCAGGTGCGTCTCCGGATTGTCGACCGGGATCCGGGAAGTCTCGACCACGAGGATGATGAAGAGCGAGATGGCAAGCAGGATTAAGGTGGGAGTGGAGGGTGCACCGGCAGCAGCGGATGCGGCAAACATGTCGAAGACATTTAAGGATTTGAAGACAAAGACCAGCGCAGCAAAGACGATGATGGTCGTTGGCTCGATAATGGCCGAGATGCTCATCTCCCGTGAGCTGCCCATCCCGCCAAACGGACTGCCGGCGTCAAGCCCGGCGAGCGCCATGAAGAACCGGGCAAGCGCGAGGAGATAGAGTAAAAGAATGATATTGCCAATCCCCCCGACCGGCTCAGGAACGAAGACGAGGGGGACGAAGAGGGCTGCGACCAGCATGGCGGCAATGCTGACGTAGGGCGTCAGTCGCATGACCCACGAGGAGTGCGACGAGTAGACCGTCTCCTTCTTCAGCAGTTTTGCGAGGGTGAAGTAGATCTGGAAGACAGACTGTCCGCTCCTCCCCTGTGCCCGGGCTTTCACTTTCTTGATGATGCTCACAAACAGTGGTGCTACGAGCAGCACAGCGACGGTGTTGAGGATTAAGTACAGGCCAAAAGAAAGGTTCATGCCAGCCACCCCAGGAAGACGATAACCGCAATCACGGCGCAGAAGACATAGAGGAGATACGTGTCAAGGCACCCGCTCTGGAACCGGGAGACCGTCTCCGCGGTCGCATACGAGGCCCGCGCAACAGGCAGGTACAGGTATTCCTCGAATACTTTGATGAGCCGGATTTCAGCCTTGCCTTCGGCAAAGATGCAGTTCTTCTGGTCAAAGAACGTGCGTTCGTTCTTCATCTTTGTCCGGTACACGGTGGAGAAGATGATGTCAATGGGTTCCGAGAATCCGTGGCCGGAGTATTCCATGGCCGGCTGTTGCGAGAGTGTCCCGCACCCCCAGGTATCGGTGACCCGTACGTCACGGGATGCCGTAAAAAAAAGGACCGCAAACGTGAGGACGAGCATGGCAAGCAAAAGCAGGCCGACAAGGAACATATCGGGCATCGGCACGGTAAAACCGGCAATAAAAAAGATCTGGGCGGCAAAGAGGCCAAGGACGATACAGGCCGATGCAAGCAGCGCCGGGCCAAGCAGCATCAGAAAAGGAACCTCTTCTGCCCTGCCACTCTCAGGAGAGCGGGGGAGCGCTAAAAAGACCGACCCGAACGCCTTGACAAAACAGGCAGCCGAGAGCGCGCTCGTCAGTGCAAAGAGGCCGAGGCAGAGGAAGAGCAGCACCTTGAAGAGCGGGTCTGCTACCGCTATGGAGGAGAAGAACGAGATGAACAGCAACACTTCGCTCGCAAACCCGTTTAGCGGGGGGAGGGCGGCAATGGCAAGCGCGCCGACAAAGAAGAGCCCCGCAGTGTAAGGCATCCTGTGGATTAGCCCCCCCATCTGCTCAATGTCCCGGGTGTGCGTGGCGTGGACAACAGAGCCGGCCGTCAGGAAGAGGAGACTCTTGAAGATGGCATGATTGAGGGTATGGAAGAGGGCGGAGAGCAGGCTGATCAGGGCAAGATCAAAAAGCTGGTAACTGGAGAAGATTACATACAGGCCGATACCCATGAAGATGATGCCGGTGTTCTCGATGCTGCTGTACGCGAGCATGGCCTTGATGTCATACTCCTTTAAAGCGTAGATGATCCCAAGGACAGCGGTTGTCGTGCCCATGATGAGGATAAGGATGCCCCACCAGACATCGGGTGAGAACACATCCAGCAGGAAACGGAGAAGACCGTATACCGCGATCTTGAGCATCACGCTGGACATGAGGGCCGATATCGGCGTCGGGCTCGCGGGATGGGCATAGGGAAGCCACTTGTGGAACGGGATGATACCTGCCTTTATGGAGAAACCGATAAGAAGGGCAACAAAAGCAATGGCCGAAACGGGAGAGACACCGGCTGGTGCCAGGACAAAGGAGCCCGTCGAAGAAAACAGGAGGACGATGCCCAAGAGGACAAAGAGCGTCGAGAGATGGGTCATCACGAAATAAAAGAGCCCGGCCTTCCGGGTCGTTGCACGGGAGTAATCGTACATCACGAGAAGGAACGAGCACCCTGCCATGAGTTCCCAGAAGACCAGGAAGGAGAAGGTGTTGGCGGAAGCCACCACGAGCACCATGGAGAGGATAAACAGGTTCGTACAGCCAGAGAGGAGATTCCTGCGCAAGCCCCCTTCAAGGTGCTCGTTATATTCTGCCGCATAGAGGGCAACGCATATCGACACCACGGAAATCAGGAGCAGGAAGAAGGCAGAGAGCCGGTCGATAACAAACGAGAGGGAGAAGCCGGCAACCGGCTGGTACGCAGTCCAGGCAATGTCGTTGCCGGTAAGGAAGAGGAAGAGCGAGAGAGCCCCGAGGAGAATGGATCCGGCGATGGTGCAGAGATGCGATCCGGCCCGAAAGATACGGCGGTCCTGCCATGTGCCGGCAAGGGGCAGGAGGACCCCGAGAACAAAGATACCGAGGGAAATGATGAAGAGCCCTGCGATCATGATACGATCACCGGAACCCTTGGGGCTGTTGCGTTCCCCCCATGTGTGGCAGGGGACGATCCAGAAAGAACACCGGACATTTCAGGAAGTTGTTGGTACCGATCCATTGAGATCATCGCGGATAAAAATCATCGCAGATATGAATTTAACACGTTTCTTGTTCAAACATTAAATAACTGGGGGGCATCCGGGCGGGAAAAATGCGTTCATTTAGCTGGGTATGGGGGCAAAGAATAACCGGGAAGTGTAGCAAAAATAAAAAATTGTGCCCCGTTTGTGAAAAAAAGGGAGAAATGAGAGTGTTTGATCAGGTGCGCGCCATGGCACCGACGGGATCAGGGCGCGCTATGATGCGAAGCAGCAGGAGATGATGATGAAAATCCCGGGGATTTTCATACCAGTGCTTTTTCAATCTCTGCCTTTGTCCGGTCAAGGACGATCCGGCCGATCTTCGTTACTTTGCCGTTGACTAGGATCATGGGGATGGGGGGGTGATCGCGCTCGATAATTTCTTTGATATATGCCGGGGTTCCCTCATCAAGGAGGGTCAGTTTCGTCGCCACGCGGTCCCCGTACGCTGCTTTCAGAGCGTTTGTGAGCGCCTGGAAAGCCGCAACCAGCTTTCCGGATTTGAAGCATTCTTCAAGGCCGCAGGTACGGTCATCGTCACAGGGAAAGGGGGAGCATTCCGAGTTCTTCAGGCCGACAACTTCGACTGTTACGGTTCCTGCCATGCCCATGATCTTTGCGGGAAAAGTATAAGAGAATGTTCAAAAGGATATCATACCCCGGGAACCTGCGGAAGAGATGCACCCCCATCTTCACTCTTTTGTAACGGAGAAGCCCGGAGACAAAAAATTACAGGAATCGCTCGAACCGGTCCTTCTTTGCCTTGCAGACCGGGCAGATGCCCGGGGGCTGATCGCGTGCACAGAGGTAGCCGCACACCTTGCAGCGCCAGACCGGGAATGGGAGACTCCCGAAAGTTGTCCCTCCTCCAACTGCGACTGTCTGGACAGCACGCTCCTTCATCGTTCCCCGCTGCGAACGGGGCGGGCGGCGTTCGGGAACGGGGGCGACCTTCCGTGTGCCATCTGTGATCGCCTCGCTGACGTACAAGGCACAGTAGCAGGCACCGTACTCCTCGATATCCGAATCCCGGTAATCGCAGGGGCAGACGATGTCAAGATCCACCTCCATCTTCCCGGAAGCCAGCCGGCAGGGGCAGGCCCGATACCCGTACCGCTGTTCGTTCTTCAGGAGACCCCGGATAAGGTTTTTTACAAACTCCGCATCCGGGTTAAGGCGGTATCCCCCGTCCAGGGCATCATTTTTGAGAGAATCGTATGCCCGGTCAACCTCCTGTTCGCTGATGCCGGTAAAGGTCATGGGCCAAGAGCCTCCCGTATCTCCTGCTCACGGAATCCGACAATGGTTTTTTTATTGTTAATGACGAGCGTGGGAAACGACCCGCTCGGGTTGAACTTCTCCACCGTGCTTATCGCGTCATCCTGCTCACTGCCATCGAGAAGATCGACAAAGGTGTAATCAAACGCAATGCCCATCTCACGGAGGAGATCTTTTGTCTTTGCACACCACCCGCACGTGGAAAGTGCGTACAGCACAATGTTTCCCTTGTCCTTTCCGTCAACGTGTTCCATGAAACCTGGTCTCCCTCCGTTGTATGATGGGAAGTTGCGGCAGATAGTATTTATACCCGGGGATAGTGCGCCGGTCACCTAAAAAAAGGGTGAAGGAAGTGTCTTCACTTTTTCTTCATGATGATCTCGACATCCTCCAGGAGGGCCTGGAGGTCTTCCTCGTGTTCGACCTCCTGCGAGAGGATCGTGAGGAGGATATTGTAGGTGACGGGGTCCTTGTCCTTTGTCTTCTTCATCAGGGAATTGTACGTCTTGATGGCGCACTGCTCACCCTTGATGTTCTGTTCTAATATCTTCACGATGAACGGGTCATCCGGAGCATCGTACCCGCAATTGGTGAACTTGTACCAGTCCTGCGGCTTTGTAATGGGAGTCCCACCGAGCTGGATGATGCGGGTTGTAAGCAGGGTCGCGTGGTTCAGTTCCTCGGTTGCATGGAGGGTGAGTTCGCTGATGACCGCTTCCTTGTTGGGGCCTTTTACAACCTTGGACCCTATCCAGTACTGGTAGTAGGCGAGCCATTCATCGCAATAGGCCTTGTTGAGCAGGTTTACGATCTCTTTTACGTTGCTTCCGACAATCTTCTGTCCTAACGTTCCCATGGTAATTCACCTCTGTTCCTGTGAGGAAACTATCCAATATCGGAAGCCATCCTTTAAATGGGTATCCGAACATGCATCTGGCATCCCCACAAGCCGGTTCCAGTTTAGGGGTGACAGGGAGGACAGGTGTCCACAGGAACCACCCTGCCACTGCACTATCGTTAATAACCTTTCAGGCATATCTAGTATGGAAATTTTGGTGGGGCTAGCATGAAAGCGGTTCTGGGTCTTGAGGATGGTCAGTTCGTTGTTGGGGATGGATTCGGTGTTGAGGGCGAATGTTCCGGTGAACTCGTCTTCAACACCGTCATGACAGGATATATTGAGGCGCTCTCCGATCCCAGCTATTTTGGCCAGATTCTGATGTTCACGTTCCCGACAATCGGCAATTATGGTGTCGATGTGCAGAATATGCAGAGCCAGAGCACGAAGGTCCTTGGGGCGGTCTGCCGCGAGATCTGCGATGCCCCTGGTTCACGGCCGACAATCCGTGAATACTTTGAACAGAAGAAACTATTCGGCATATCGGGTGTCGATACCCGCAGCCTCACCATCAAGACCCGTGTCCATGGGACCATGCGTGCCGCGCTGGTCGTGGGCAGCGATGATGGCGCGTATGCTGTGAAACTCGCACAAAAGGCCCCTTCCATCTCCGAGTGCACACCGATCCCCGAGGTTTCCTGCAAGGCCCCCTACCGCATTCCCGGAAAAGGGAAACGCGTGGCCATTATCGATCTTGGCCTCAAGACCAACATCCTCACCAGCCTTACGCGGAGAAAAGGCGATCTCTATGTCTTCCCCCATGATGCTTCCTACGACGATATCTTCGGGTGCGAGCCGGACTGCCTCTTCATAACAAACGGCCCCGGTGATCCTAAAGTTGCAACCAAGACGATTGCCACTGTCAAGAAATGCATCGGTGAACTCCCCATCTTCGGGATCTGCATGGGCAACCAGATCTCGGCGCTCGCTCTTGGAGGTAACACCTACAAGATGAAGTTCGGCCACCGCGGGGCCAACCAGCCGGTCCGGTACCATGACGGCAGGATCTTCATCACCACCCAGAACCACGGATTTGCTGTCGACGCCGAATCGCTGCCGGAGGGATGTGCAGTCACCTTCATCAATGCCAACGATGGCTCTGTTGAAGGGTTCGAGAACCGGGACCTTCGGATCAACTGTGTCCAGTTCCATCCCGAGGCCCATGCCGGTCCCCAGGACACGGAATGTCACTATTTTGACGGTATGTTCAGGAGGCTCGGATAATGCCCCGGAAGCAGCATATCAAAAAGGTCCTGATCATCGGGTCGGGCCCCATCCAGATCGGGCAGGCCGCAGAGTTTGACTTCTCGGGAAGCCAGGCGTGCCGGGCCATGAAGGAGGAGGGCGTCAAGGTCGTCCTCGTCAACTCCAATCCCGCAACCATCCAGACCGACCCGGGCATGGCCGATGCAATCTACATCGAACCGCTCCGCGCCGACATCATCGCAAAGATCATCGAGAAAGAGAAACCGGATGGGATCCTCTCCGGTATGGGCGGGCAGACCGGCCTCAACATGACCGCAGAGCTCGCGGAGAAAGGCGCGCTGAAGGATGTCGAGGTGCTGGGGACTCCTCTCGAAGCAATCTACAAGGGCGAGGACCGGGAGAAGTTCCGGTCCCTCATGCAGGAGATCGGCGAGCCGGTGCCAAAAAGTGTCATTCTCACCGGGCTCAACCAGATCGACGAGGCCATCTCCGCCATCGGCCTTCCGGCAGTTGTCCGGCCGGCGTATACGCTCGGAGGCGCCGGGGGTGGCATTGCCCATACCCGCGAAGAACTCACGAGGATCGTTGAACTCGGGCTCTCGCGCTCGCGGATCCACCAGGTCCTGATCGAGGAGAGCGTGCTTGGCTGGAAAGAGATCGAGTTCGAGGTGATGCGGGACTCGGCCGACACCTGTATCATCATCTGCGGTATGGAGAACGTGGACCCGATGGGTATCCATACCGGGGAGAGCGTTGTCGTTGCCCCCATCCTTACCCTCCGCGACGACGAGTTCCAGATGATGCGCAGTGCTGCAATCAAGATCATCCGGGCGCTCGATGTCCAGGGCGGCTGTAATATCCAGTTCGCGTTCCGGAACGGGGACTACCGTGTCATTGAAGTGAACCCGCGGGTTTCCCGATCCTCGGCCCTGGCATCCAAGGCAACGGGCTACCCGATCGCACGGGTTTCAGCAAAGATCGCAATCGGGCTCCGGCTGGACGAGATCACCAACACCGTTACCGGCTGCACGCCCGCATCGTTTGAACCTGCCATCGATTACATTGTCGTGAAAGTCCCCCGCTGGCCGTTTGACAAGTTCAAGGGTGCCGACAGGACGCTCTCAACCGCAATGAAGAGCACCGGGGAGGTCATGGCGATCGGGAGGACGATTGAGGAAGCGCTGATGAAGGCGAAGCGTTCTCTCGATACCGATGTCCAGAGCCACACGAGCCCAAGCGAGATCCGGATGATCCTCACCCGCCCAACAGACGAGCGGTTCCACTGCCTCTTCGACGCATTCCGGCAGGGCTTCACAGTAGATGAGATCGTCCAGCTGACCTCGATCACCCCGTTCTTTTTGGAAAAGATCAAGAATATCGTTGACATGGAAAAACGCCTTGCGGAAAAGGCCTGCGCAAAAGAAGACATCATCCAAGCAAAGAAGTACGGGTTCTCCACTACCGAGATCGCCCAGATCTGTGGAAAGTCCCCTGCTGAGATCGATTCCCATGTCGCCCCCCCGGCCTATAAGATGGTGGACACGTGCGCTGCCGAATTCCCGGCAAACACGCCCTATTTCTACTCAACGTACGAACCGAATTCCGAGATCACACCAACCGAAGGCAAAAAAGTCCTCATCCTCGGATCCGGGCCAATCCGTATCGGCCAGGGTATCGAGTTCGATTATTGTACGGTCCATGCAGTGCAGGCCCTGCGGGAGGAAGAGGGAGTTAGGGTCCATATCGTCAACAACAACCCTGAGACCGTATCGACAGATTTCGACACCTCGGACAGGCTATTCTTCGAGCCCATGCAGCTCGAGGATGTGGTAAACATCCTCAAATCCGACGCCTATTATGGCGTCATGGTCCAGTTCGGCGGGCAGAATGCTGTCAACCTGGCCGTACCGATCGAGAACGAGATCCGTAGGCTGGGCCTCTCCACCCGGATCCTTGGGACAAGCCCGGATGCCATGGATATTGCCGAGGACCGCGACCGGTTCAGCGTGCTCTTAAAGAAACTCAGCATCCCCTGCCCGCCCAATTCCTCAGCCTATTCCGAGGCGGAGGCAAAAGCAAAAGCAGCCCAGATCGGATACCCGGTCCTCGTCCGCCCGTCCTATGTTCTCGGGGGCCGGGCAATGGAGATCGTCCACGATGAGCGGGAACTTGATACGTACATGAAGGAAGCAGTCCGTGTCAGCCGGAACCATCCGGTCCTTATCGACTCGTATCTCCAGAATGCCATTGAGCTGGATGTCGACGCAGTCTGCGACGGGGAAGAGGTCCTTATCGGCGGTATCATGGAGCACATCGAACAAGCCGGTATCCACTCCGGGGACTCTGCCTGCGTGATCCCCACCCAGTCACTTCCCCCGGACATCATTAACACAGTGAGGGACTACACGAGGAAACTTTCCATCGGTCTTGGGGTCGTGGGGCTTGTCAACATCCAGATGGCCGTGAAAGGCAATACAGTCTACATTCTCGAAGCAAATCCCCGCGCGAGCAGGACGGTCCCGTTTGTATCGAAAGCAACGGGCATCCCTATTGCGAAAATTGCTGCAAAAGTCATGATCGGCAGGAAGCTGCGAGACCTCGGGTATAAGGAGAAGGAGATCGGGCATGTTGCAGTGAAGGAAGTGCTGCTCCCCTTCAATAAGCTGAACGGTGTCGATACCATGCTCGGTCCCGAGATGAAGAGCACGGGGGAGGTCATGGGCATCGACTATGATTTCGGCCTTGCGTTCTACAAGGCCTGTATCTCGGCCGACAACGAGCTGCCGCTCAAGGGGAATATCTTCATCTCGGTAAACATGGAGCAGAAAGAAGAGGTCATTCCGGTTGCCCGGAAACTGCAGGAACTCGGCCTTACCCTGTACGGGACCGAGGGCACGGTCGATTATCTCCATGATGCAGGTATCGAGGCACACCTTGTGCGGAAAGTCCAGGAAGGATCACCCAATGTCCTCGACATGATGCGGCACGGGGAGATCCGGCTCATCATCAACACCCCGCAGGACAAACAGTCTCGCCAGGACCACTACCAGATCATGCGGGCGGCAGTGGACTTCCAGATCCCCTATATCACGACCCTCCAGGCAGCGCGGGCAGCTGCACTCGCCATCGATGCCATCAAGCGCGAGAAAGTAACGCTTGAACCAATCGGCCATTATCTCAAATAAGATGACCCGGATTGGAGAAATCCCCATTTTTTAGAGTTTTTTCACATATCCCCCTGGTTCTCATGCCCGGGAACCGGACTGCTACCCTGATTTTTTTAAACCATAATAATTGAATATCCTTATATACCGAAATAACAAAAAAAGATGCATGAAGAAATTATTCGTTGTTCTTGCGATCCTGTTTATCGGGATTCTGCTTGCAGGATGTACATCCCAGCCGGCAGCACCTGCGGCCACCCCGACACCCACGCCCGTTCCCACGGAAGTCCTGACTGCAGTCCCGACCGCTGAACCCACCAAGGAAGTCGTTGTTGTTGTTGTCAACAAGACGACCCCCGAGGTAACTGCCACAGCTACCCCAGCCCCGGTCCCGACCTACACAATCACCTTCACCCAGGACCTGACAATCGTCCCCGATGCAACGGCCTATGTTAAGGTCGGAACCAAGGTCATCTGGCAGAACACTGACCCTTACAAGCCCCACACCATCCAGGCAAATGATGTTGTACTTGGCCAGTATTTTGGTAGTATGAACCCCATCAATATCCCGTACGGCGAAAGCTACTCGGTAGTCTTCGACAAGGCCGGTTCCTATGACTACACGACCGGACCCTTCCAGCCACAGATGGAAGCAAAGATCGTAGTGACGGCGTAACCACGATACTTGGGTTCAGGAATTCCAGCCTGAACAACCTTTTTTGTTCTTCTTCAGGTAATCCCTTTCCTTCATGCGGTGCTCCCGCTCCGTGTTCCTGCAAAACTGCCCCCTGAACATATATGCTGGTACTTCCAAGTAATACAGCATCAATGAGAACACAGGTGTAAAATGGGGAAAGGCACGATTGTCCTTGCATATTCCGGCGGGCTCGACACCTCGATCTGCATCCCGCTCTTAAAAGAGAAGTATGACTATGACCGCGTGGTCACGGTTGCCGTGAATGTCGGCCAGCGGGACGAGGAGATCGATGTTGCCACCAAAAAAGGCAAAAAACTCGCTGACCGCCACTATACCATTGATGTCCGGGAAAAGTTCGTTGCCGACCATATCTTCCCGGCCATTCGGGCCAATGGTTCCTACGAGGGATACCCGATGGGGACGTCTCTTGCCCGGCCGCTCATTGCTGAAGAGGTTGTCCGGATCGCAAAGAAAGAGAAGGCAACTGCAATCGGCCATGGGTGTACCGGGAAAGGCAACGACCAGCTCCGGTTTGACTTCATCATCAGGAGTGCCGGCCTCGAGGTTGTTGCACCAATCCGGGAACTCAACCTTACACGGGACTGGGAGATCGACTATGCAAAGAAGCATAACATCCCCGTGCCGGTGAAGAAGGACAAGCCCTGGAGCATGGACGAAAACTGCTGGAGCAGGAGCATCGAGGGGGGTCGGCTCGAAGATCCGGCATTCCACCCGCCCGAGGAGATCTACCTCTGGACAGTCTCACCGGAAAAAGCTCCTGCAAAACCAGAGAAGATCACGCTGACCTTCAAAAACGGCGTACCGGTTGCCCTGAACAAGAAAAAACTCTCCGGGTATGACCTGATCCAGAAACTCAATATCCTCGCCGGAAAACACGGGATTGGGCGCAACGATATGATCGAGGACCGCATCCTTGGCCTCAAGGCCCGCGAGAATTACGAGCACCCGGCAGCAACCGTCATCCTTGCAGCCCACCGCGATCTCGAAGGCCTGACTCTGACATGCCAGGAACTTGCATTCAAGCGGATGGTTGATGACAAGTGGTCAGAGCTCGCCTACAAGGGACTTGTCTACGAACCCCTGTATCATGCCCTCAACGCGTTCATCGAGACCACGCAGAAACGGGTCAACGGGACCGTGGACATGGAGCTCTACAAGGGCAGCGTGAGGATCCTGGGACGGTCGTCACCGGATGCAATTTACTCAAGCGATATGGTATCCTTCGACAGCGACTCCATCGACCAGTGCCATGCGATCGGCGTGTCCCAGTATTTTGGCATCCAGGCCCGCATGGTCAGGCAGATGCAGAACAAAACACGATAATCCTTTTTTTTCACCGGTACCGTCAACGACCCGTTCCCGCATCTCACCACTCTTCCCGGGGTGTTTCCATGTGGAGAAAGCGAAACGTATATGGAGATACAGACAAGAATCGGAGTACATGAGTGCCGGTTTTTTCTCCCGTTTTATAAGACCAAAACCCCATATTGTCGAGAGCCCGTCCCCGCCGTCAATAACCCATGGCGCAGGAATGAATATTCCCGAATACAAGAACAAACCCTACTTCATCGTCGGCTCCGTGGAGATGGGCAATACCACAACAAAATGCATTCTCACCGGCGTGAACCTCGATACCGGTATGTCATACGTGATCAACAAAACCGTCAGCATGAGCCGGGATATCCGTCCCCCGAAACCCGGTGAGACGATCTTTGGCGCAACGCTTGACGGGACCGAACTGACCCGCGAGGCGGTGACAGAACTCGTGCGGGACACGCTTCTCAAGTGCCACCGGGACGCCCATCTGGACATTAAAAACGAACTGGATTTTGTTGTCAGGAGCACCGGTGTCGTTGCCGAGATGGATTCCCCGGACCAGGTCGGGGACTTTGTCATCTCCCTTGCAAATGGCTGCCTTGTCGCAGGCGTCCCCCCACGGAAGATGACGCCCCCGATGTCAAAAGAGAACCAGTCCCAGAAACTCCAGCCCTACAGTTTTGCGGACAAGGTGGTCTTTGTCGGGGCAGTGGCCGGTGTTATCCCCCCGGTTGGCTCGACCGGTGTCGAGATGGTGGCAAACGAGATGGAAGGGGAGCTTGCCATGGCGGGGATCAAGGAAGGTGCGAAATGGACCCCGGTCGACTTCCGCAATCCCTGCGTAACGATAGACTTCGGGACAACCCTGGATGGGAGGATCACAAGCGATGTCGCCCCTGATGCGGAGAATCCCTTTGCCAAGACTGTGGGGAACTTCTGCGGCCTTGCCGGGGCGATCCCGGACGCGATTGTGAGGGGCACCGGGCTTGTCCACGAACGCACGGGAACGGCGCTGGATATCTTTGGCGAGCATAGCATCACCGGGGGGTTGTTTTCCGGGAGCAATCGCAGGATCGTGGACGACCTTGTAAACCGGTGTCATGAGCACATCGATATCCGGATCGTACCACCGGAACGGGACCGTTTCGGGCGTGTCCCGGTCAATGCACGGGTTGCCTATGAATCAGGTGTCGCCATGATTGGCTGTGACTGCGGGGTGAATTCCAGCGACCTTCCTAAACTGATCGAGATCGGTGCCGAGATCCACAAGACCCACTCGCTTGCAACCTTAAACGAGGTAGTGGACCGGGTCTGCACCCGGATGGCACTGCGCCTGATCGATGTTGCCATTGAAGAGGGGCTTGTATTGAAGAACTCCTCTATCGGATTTACCGGCCGTGCTGCCATATCGGGGAGGAAACCGGAATATATCCTTGAGGGGATCACGGAACGGAACCTCTTTGACAAACCAAACGACCACGTTGTCTTTGTCGATGACGGCCTTGCCCGGGGCGCGGCCCTGATGGGAAGGTGCATGAACTCGCTCGGGAAGCCCAAGAATCCCATCGGCGGCGTCCGCGGGGGCCCATGTATTATGAGCCGCCGGATCAAGATAGGTAAATAACACTGGTGAACAGTCATGACCGAAACAGAAGAAGAACAGTTATTCGATGTCCTCATTCCCCCCGGCGTACCTCAGAAACTCATTATCGAGATCCCCAAAAAATTCCCTGTTAAGATCGTGGAACGCCTCGAGCCCCTGAAGTTTGCCAACATGGAAGGTGACAAGCGCAACCTCCTTGCGTTCCGGGGATCTCTTGAAGAGGTAAAAAAGGTCGAGAAGTATATGCTCGACCAGCTGAAAGCGTTTGTAGAAGAGAAATAGGATATTATTTTTTCAGCAGCCGGACAAGCAGCGCTTTCTGCGCATGGAGCCGGTTTTCCGCCTCGTCCCATACCAGGCTCTGGCCGCCTTCCATCACTTCATCGGTGATCTCCTCGCCGCGGTGGGCGGGGAGGCAGTGGAGGACGCGGGCATTTGGGGATGCCAGTTTCATCAGGTCGGCATCGACCGTATAATCGCCAAAGAGTTTCAGGCGCTCCTCGCGCTCATTCTCGTCACCCATCGAAACCCAGGTATCCGTGACAATGACCTCTGCATCCTTCACGGCCTTCTCCGGCTCGCGGATGAGGGTCACCTTCCCGCCGAGTTCCTGTGCCTTCTTCACGTATTCAGGGGCAGGTTCGTACCCGACCGGGGTAGATACCGTCACTTCAAGGCCAGTAAGAACTGTTGCGAGGATCAGGGAGTGGCAGACATTGTTCCCATCGCCCACCCAGGTGACCCGCAGGTCGCGGGTGGAGCCGAAATGTTCCTGCATGGTCATGATATCGGCAAGGAGCTGGCACGGGTGTTCCATATCCGAGAGGCCGTTGATGACCGGGATCGTCGCATACCGTGCGAACTCCTCGATGGTACTGTGCTTGTAGGCCCGGATCATCAGGGCGGAGACATACCGGGAAGCCGCCCGTGCGGTATCGCGGATCTCCTCGCCCCGCCAGATTTGCATGTCGCGGGCGTTCAGGAAGAGGGCATGTCCGCCCAGTTCGTTCATCCCGACCTCAAACGAGATATGGGTCCGGGTCGAGGATTTCTCGAAGATCATCGCGAGAGTTTTTCCGGAAAGGAGCGGGTGGGTGGTGCCGGCTTTCTTCTGGCGCTTGAGCTCGTGTGCTTCGCTGAGCAGCTGCTCAAGCTCGGGCTCGCTGATATCGAGAATGGATATGAAGTCCTTGTTCATCGAAGCTCCCTCATGTGGGCAATGCGTTTCTCCAGTAGTTCCTTTGTCCCGATGTCCCTGCGATGCCGGACTTTGCCTTTAACACCAGATGCGGCCTGCTCAGCCGCCTGTTCTGCCTGTTCCAGAGTCTCCCCGGTGCCGACAAAGGCAAGAGTCCGGGAAGTCAGGGTGACCAGTGCGCCATCCTGCTTCTCGACATTGGCATAATAGAGGAGGGCATTGTCATGGGGCCCGAGGGTGATGACATTCCCTGCGTGAGGCGCCTCGGGATAGCCCTCCGGGACAAGGTACTTGCAGACAGTTGCCTGCTGATCGAACGTCACGTGTGAGGGCAGGAGCGTGCCATCGGCAATGTGGTGCACGATCTCTGTTAAGTCCGATGTCAGGAGGGAGAGGACGTTCATCGCCTCAGGGTCGCCAAACCGTGCATTGAACTCGATCACCTTGGGGCCATCACAGGAGTTCATGAACTGGCCGTACAGGATTCCTTTGTAAGGCCGGCCCGTACGTTCCATGGCGGCAACCGCGGATTTCATGATCCCGATAGCCTTATGGTAGTCCTTCTCCGTGACAAACGGGAGCATATGATCCGGCATCGAGTACGAACCCATTCCCCCGGTATTCAGGCCGATGTCCCCCTCGAACGCCCGCTTATGGTCCTGCACGAGCGGCATCGGGACGAGGTGGGTGCCGTCGACAAATGCCTGGAGGGTGAATTCCTCGCCAAGGAGGCGTTCCTCCAGCACGGCCTCTCCGTTTAAGGACTTCACGTATTCGATGGCGCCTTCCCGGTCAACCTGTTCTCCCATGATCCGAACGCCCTTTCCACCGGTCAGTCCGATGGGTTTGACAACGAGATCGCCATCGAAGGACCGGATGAATTCCACGGCTTCATCCGTGTTATGGAAGACCCGGTACTTCGGGCACCCTTCGATGGAATTACGTTCCATCATCTCGCGGCAGAAGGCCTTGTCTGTCTCGATCCGGGCAGCGGACTTCATCGGCCCCACGCAGGGAATCCCCGCTTCTTCGAGAGCGTCCACGATCCCGGCCTCTAAAGGGGATTCGGGGCCGATGAAAGCATACTCCAGCCCTTTCTCCTGTGCATAGGAGACGATCCGCCCGACATCGGTCTCCTTTGCCGAGAGGATGTCTTTTGCAATGGTTTCAATGCCGGGATTGCGTTTTGCCATGACCGAGAAGACTTCGGTGGTCGTGTTGCGGGCAAGGGCGGCAGCTATCGCGTGCTCCCTTCCACCCCCGCCTACAACAAGGATCTTCATAGTACCTTCCTAGTTTACGCCCGGATTAAAAATGTCTTCTCTTTCATCTGTTCAGGAGTTCGGAGATCCGGACAAGAGGGAGGATTGTTACGCCATGCGCTGCGAGCAGGGCCCCGGCACCCTGTTCACGGTCAACCACCGTTACTACGCAGTCTGCTCTCGCACCGGCAGCACGCAGAACGTTGATCCCGTACAGAGCAGAGCCACCTGAGGTGGTCACATCCTCAACAAGGAGGACGTTTTTATCCTTCACGTTCCCGATGACAAGGCTCTTTTTCCCGTGGTCCTTCTCCGCTGCACGGATGATTGCGTAGGGTTTCTTTTTGGCAATGGCCGTGGCAACGCAGAGCGGGACTCCCCCGACTGCCACCCCGGCAACAACATCGAATTCGTGTGCAGATGCAACGGCTGTGGCAACCGCAGTGAGGAGTTCGGGCCGGGTGACTGCAGTCTTCACATCAACATAATACGTGCTCTTTGCACCGGACGCGAGAGTGAAGTCACCAAACTCGATCGCCTTGAATTGTACAAGCATTTCTGCAAGGGCGTTAGTTACCATGGAACCTCCTTGACTTTCAGGGCATAGCCAATGATATTGGTGATCCGGTGGAGAAGCGGCGTGAGGATCAGGATGCAGATGAACGCGGGCAGCGTGACCTCGGAAAAGAGCCACGCCGGGTTGAACACCAGCAGGAGCAGGAATGCGCCTGCAACCAGGTCATACTGGTCGGCAATTGGCCATTTCGCCCCCCGCTCCTTCCCGAGCCTGCGCTTGAAGAAGCTCTTGGCCAGATCGCCGAGAAGGGCACCAACGGACAGAAGTGCCACAGAGAGGAGTGTCTGTTTCGGGAGCATGCTGAGATCATAAGCCCCGTAAGCCCAGATCTGGAGGGCACCTATTGCGATCCCGGCCATAATGCCGGCAAAAAGCCCCCTCCAGGTTTTCCCATCGCCAAAAAACCGCCTGCCGTCCTTATACATCTTCCCGCCATCGATGGGTGTACCTCCCCCGCACAGCGCGGCTATGGGGTTGGGGACGTAGGCCGGCAGCATGATCCACAGGGCTGACAGCAATGGTATTATGAAGGAATCAACGCTAATAATGTAGCACTCCAATACCTGTAATAAAGAGCAGATAGAAAGATTAAGGTTGCGAAAACAGGAATTCTCTAACGGAACCTTTCGATAACATCCTTTGGGTGGACATTAATGCTGATCAAGAAAACAAGGAGTCTCTGTCCCACATGCAGCTCTGTTGTGGATGCAGAGATTGTCGAAGAGGGCGGTAAGGTCTGGCTGAAACGGACATGCCCGACACATGGGAATTCTCAGCATCTCTACTGGTCCGATGCCGCAATGTATCACCGGTTCCAGGAATACGATGCTGTAGGAAACGGGATATCCAACCCCCAGAACACTGCACCGCCAGACAGCTGCCCGACGGCATGCGGGATCTGCAACAACCACCACTCCCAGACGCTGCTGGCAAATGTCGACCTCACCAACCGCTGCAACCTGGACTGCGATTTCTGTTTTGCCAATGCCCGGGCATGCGGGTTTGTGTATGAGCCCAGCTTCGATGAAGTCATGAAGATGCTCCAGATGCTCCGTGATGAGAAGCCAGTGCCGACACCGGCAGTCCAGTTTTCAGGTGGCGAACCCACGATGCGGGACGATCTCATCGAGATCATCAGGAAAGCCAAGTCCATGGGATTCCCGCAGGTCCAGATCGCGACGAACGGGGTCAAGCTGGCAAAGGAAACGGGCCTTGCGCAACAGCTCAAGGACGCCGGGCTGAACACGGTCTACCTCCATTTCGACGGGATCAGCCCGGAGACGAATCCGTTCCTTGCTATCCACAAGAAAGCCATCGAGAACCTGAAGAAGGTCGGACTCGGAACTGTGCTTGTGCCGACCGTGATCCGCGGGCGGAACGACAAGGAAGTCGGGGACATCATCCGGTTTGCCATCGACAACATCGCCGTTGTCCGCGGGGTCAACTTCCAGCCGGTAGCATTCACGGGTGCCGCAAGCGACGAGGACCTCCAGAAATCGCGTATCACGATTCCCGATGTTCTCGGCGAGATCGAAGAGCAGATGGGTGGCGTCCTGAAAAAGGACGATTTCTACCCGGTCCCGTGCGTGCTCCCGTTCTCCGACCTGGTCGAAGCCTATACCGGCCGGCCGCAGGTCCGGTTCACCGCCCACCAGCACTGCGGCGCAGCCACCTATGTCTTTGTCCGGCCGGAAGGGATTGTCCCGGTCAACCGTATGGTTGACGTTGACAGCTTCTTTGAGTCGGTCCAGCATATGGCAGAGACCCTGAAAAAAGGCGGGGCTATTAACAAGTACAAGGCGCTGCTCGAAGGCGTCAAGAACATGCACAATTCCGTAAAGAAGAGCGAGCAGAGCAACACCACGGAGTTCTGGAAGCTGATCAGCAAGGGCTTAATCGGCCAGAACTTTGATGCCCTCCGCGAGTTCCACTGGAACGCCCTCTTCATCGGCACCATGCATTTCATGGACAAGTACAACTATGATATCGAACGCGTCCAGCGGTGCTGCATCCACTACGCCACTCCCGACGGGAAACTGATCCCGTTCTGCACGTACAACAGCGGGCCGGTATACCGCGAGCAGGTCTGGAAGAAGTACGCGAAACAGCCGGAAAAGTAATTCCCTTTTATCTGGCAGTCCCGTGATCATCAGAAGACAAAGAACTGCCGTTATTCATCCATACGTTTATCAGGATATCCCCATCACAGATTTTTATGGGATTCAAAGAACACGTTGCTGACTGCATTCTCATCTTCCTCTCAATCCTCGCTGCTCTCCTCTAGCCGGCACCCTGCTTCAGGGCGTCGGCGGCCACTGGGCTGGATCATCGCACTCGTGGTTCTCTTCACCCTGCTCTATTTCGATGCCCGTTTCCGGGAGTGGACTGTACCGTTCACCCTTCGTGTTGTCAGGTCGCCCGCACTCAGTGAACTGTTCCTGAGCCTTGCCTTTCTGACCGCCGGTCTTGCCCTCTCATGGTTTCTGGACGTTGCTGTCAGCAGGGCCTATTCCGATATCGAGGGGGTGCTCCTGAGCCTCTGCCTATTTGGCGTGATGATGCTATTCATTTCATCAGGCCGATACTGGCAGTAGCATGCCTGAAGGAGGGTACTCCACCTGAAAACCCGGCCATTGGGGGGTATACCGGATATCCCCGCCACGATCCGCAAACACCGCTTCAACGACCCGGTCGACACGCCCGGTATCCAGCTCTCGGCTGATGTCATTACAGTACTCCCTGAACGGAGATGAACTGCATGGAAATGTTAAGGCCGCGATGCGGTAAGCGAGCTTGCCGGGACAGGAACCTAAAGAACTAAAAAAATGTTACTGGTAATCGATCTCTTTCAATGCCTTGTCGGCAAGTTCCTTCATCCGGGCTGAAATGCGGCTGGACGAATTGTAGTCCATGTCCTTCATGGCGTTAGCAATCTCGGTACCGAGCACGAAGATTGCATACTTGTGCTCCATCTTGCTCTTGTGCTGCTGGGAGGGCGTTATCTTGAGGGCATTATACTGGGTGAATTTGAGATCGGGATTGATCTCCTCAAAATATTGCTTGACCTCTGAGAGCATCTGGTGGAGATGGATCAGTTCCTCTTTGTGCATGCTACCACTCCAGACACAACAATGGATCTATGCAGGATAAATAAATTTGTATGAAGATGGTATGCACCAATTTCCCATTCAAAGGAAAATTACCGCAAATACCTGCTCTAAATCACGCTCCCATCTTCAGGAGCCGGATGGAGATCGGACGCTTGATGATCCCCCGGAAGTCCCGCGCAGCCACCCAGGAGAGGCCCTTCCAGACCAGCCGGTCAAGGAGTTTCTGGTCCACAGGACGGTCGAGGACAAGGCCGGTTGCCGAAGCATCGATCGTCTCGATCACCTTCTCCACCTCATCCGACCGGGCTTCGCGGACAACCGAGAGGTCATCGTTTAAGAACCGCGCCGTGTTCTGCCCTTTCACATCCTCGATGTGCTCCCGGAGGCTTAAGGGGCCACCGGAAGCATCACGAGAGCGTTTTGCAACCGCCGATCCCCGTTTCCTCTCGGATCCTTCATCGGTGTCGGGGATCGGGCGGCCGATCCGCAACTCCGGGGGGAGTTCTGCAGAGCTCTCGAAGTACTGGTCCCGTACATACTCGACCGGCACTTTGTTCCTGAGGGTCTTGATGACCTCTTTCCGGGTCATGTCTTCTACGCTTTTTCCTTTGGGGGAGAATGCAACGAAATCGATGTCAGCAACCTGCATGAGTTCCCGCAGGATCAGTTCCCCGCCGCGGTCGCCGTCGAAAAACGCAGTCGTGGTCTTCTTTGCGCAGAGATCCACGACACTCCCGGGGATGTTCGTCCCCTCGACCGCTACCGCGTTCTTGATGCCATAGCGCAGGAGGTTTAAGACATCCGCACGCCCCTCAACAATGATGATGGCGTCCGATTCGAGGACATTCGGGCCGGCCGGTACGCGTTCTTCTCCTATGGATCCTATCTTCTCCACGCGGAGCGTCTGCCGGACATCGTCCAGAAGCTCATCGGAATCGATCGTCCCGTCATCGAAACGTTCGATTAAGATCTCCTTTGCCCGTTCAACGATCTTCTTCCGTTTGCTGACGCGGATATCTTCGATGGAGTCAACCTTCACGCGTGCAACGCATGGGCCCACGCGGTCGATCGTCTCAAGGGAAGCGGCAAGGATGGCCGTCTCTGCACGGTCAAGGGAGGAAGAGATCAGGATCTCTCCCGTGGTCTCGCCTTTTTTGCTTGCTATCTGGACGTCAATGCGTCCTACACGCCCTGTTCTCTGGAGATCCCGCAGGTCAAGGTCTTCACCGAGCAACCCTTCAGTCTGGCCGAATATGGCACCGACTACGTCAGGTTTCTCGACCACCCCCTCTGCGGTGAGGCTGATGTGAATAAGGTACTTGGTAGTATCCGGTGAATACAAGTAAATGCACCCCCATGTATCATGCACTGTATGTATCGTGTGATCATAGGTATAAATTATATATATCACGCGTAATTACTTAAAGTTAAGGTTGCGCCCAAAGCGTGAAATCATGCCGTATGCCGCCAGAAACTGTTTTTTATAGTGCAGTTGAAAAGGCGATAGCGATTTAACAGCGATTCAGTCAGATATTCCGGTTATCCACTCTCTTCCAGAATCGAGAGAGCCTCGTTCACGGATATCCCCTCAACCCGGACGCGTTTCTGGGGCGATGTGGCGCCCGATAAAAGACTGACCATGGCAACCGGCCGGTTCAGCGTCCGAGCGACAAGTTCGATGACGGCCTTGTTCGCCCTGCCTTCCAGCGCCGGGGCAGAGACGCGGCACCCGATCATCTTGCGCCATTCGTTGTAACCGGCAGGAAAAGCATCTTTCTTCCCCCCTGCTGTCACCTCAATGGCAATGACAATCCCGTTCTTTTCTGAAGAGAGGGCATCGGCAATCCCCGTCATATCGGTACACCCGTCTTGAGAAGAAATGTCGCCCGGCATTAACGCACGCGGATCACCAGTGGCTGCTGCCATCCTTCACCGGTGTTTAAACCCATGCCGGGCTGTTTGCCTGTCGCGCATCCGGGTTGTCCCATGGATCACTTCCAGACGCTTGTCAATCGATCACCCGGGGACCTATGGATGCGCAGGTATCGGCACCAGTACATCGGCACTTCTGGATAATGAGGATTTGGGATGAAGATCGGGTAGAGTGGATAGGAGATGAGGAAGAAAGGGTCTTACGGGCAGTACCCTTTCCCGGCAAACCATTGCGGGGAACCGCGGGTGAACTCCCCCATATCATAGACTACCTCTCCGCCAAGGATTACCATGCGCGGAAAGATCGCGGGCAGACCGGAATATGGTGAGAATCCGCACTTGCTGTGGAGTGAATCGGGATCGATCGAGACTGCATTTTTCGGGTACAGGGTAAAATCCGCCCGGTCACCCGGATTGAATCCCGCGCACCGGATACCGAGGAGCTCGGCCGGTGCATGCGATGTCTTCCGGATCACATCGGAGAGTGAGATCCTCTTTTCCAGAACTGCAGCCATAAGAAGCGGGAGCATGGTCTCGACACCCGGGATACCAGCGGGGGCATCCTTAAAAACTGCCTGCTTTTCCGCGGGCGTGTGCGGGGCATGGTCAGAAGCAACGACAGTAATCTTGTCCCACGCTTCCCACAACTTCTTCCGCTCATCCTCAGACCGCAGGGGCGGATTCACCTTTCCCAGCGTTTCGGCTTCAACAAAGTCCTCCCGTGAGAGGAAAAGGTGGTGGGGCGTCACCTCCACGCTCCCCAGCGCAGATGCCGCAAGCACGGAATCCCGCGTACTCATGTGGCAGAAGTGAAGCCGGCACCCGGTTGTGTTGCACCGGCCCACCTCGCCTACTGCCCTGAGTTCACCTGCCGCAGACCGGATCCGGTCATGGGACGCCAGGTCACTATCATCTCCCTGCCCAACCTCCTCGGCATGGATGGTTGCAAGCGCACCGCAGGCGGAAATCTCCCCAAGCGCAGGTTCAAGCTCGCCCGGTGTTATCGCCTTTCCATAGCTGGATGGGGCAAAGAATGTCTCGCCAAATGCCATCGCCCCGGCACGCCACATCGAACGGATCGGCGTGTCGTGAGTAACCCCGCTGTTGATGGCAAAATTGCAGAGCGAATGCGTTTTTCCCTCAAGGATGCGGGCCCCGAGTACACCGGGTGTTATGATAGGCGGGATTGTGTTGGGCTGGTCGAGGACAACCGTCACACCTCCGGCAAGGGCGCTCCTGCTCCCGGTTGCCCAGTCCTCCTTAGCCGACTGGGGGCCACCCCGCATGTGGACATGCATGTCAACAGCTGCCGGAAGGACATACAAGCCGTTGCAGTCGATCGTCCTGTCGGCCTTCCCGCTGGCTCCTGCCCCCGTATGCAGGACTTTTCCCTCCTGCACGGTAATATCAGCGGTCCTGCCCCCAAGAAGCAGGACATTGCGCAGCACTAGCGCAGGAGCAGTCATACAAGAGAATTCAATTTCCGGACATATAGGCATAGTGTTGGCACCAGTCGTGATCGCGAATCTTTTGAGATGAGAGGGGAATCAGGCAATAAGTATTCAATCCTGATGGTTCAATGATCCGTATAACAATCCGGCTGCACGGTGTGGACAATCTCTATGAGGTGCCCTGCTCCCCGTGTGTACCGGGGATGTGACTGGCTATGGACAGGATCATAAAACTCACGCTCGGCCTTTTTGTTGTTCTCCTGGTATCGTTTGTTGCAGTAACGGCGTACAATGGCTATGTCGGGCAGGCTTACCGGTCAACACTTTCCAGTACGTATTCGTATTCCTGCACCCTCTCGACTGATGCCCCGCTCACGAACGTGACGCTCTTCCTTCCCGTCCCGGCAGATCCCACCGGCAACTCCCCGGTCATTGAACGCATGAGTGCACGGCAGATCCCCGGTATCCCGGACACATGGAAAACGGAACTGTACGAGACGGGAAAAGGGACATTTGTCAAAGTGACGGCCCCGGAGATCATCCCCCCAGCCGGGACTACCACAAATGACCCGTACACCATTACCCTGTCGGCTGAGATCCCGTCAAGGCGCGTGATCGATACCCGTGACCCGGTGACAGAGAGCCCGCTGTTCCGGCCGGTCCAGGACCTCAAACCCGCTGCATGTCGTGACGGGGCAGCAAGTGCAGCAGGCGGCCAGTGCTCCACCTACCTGACAAACCTGTACGCAAAGTATGAGGCAGACCCGAATGCCGAGGTAACCTACCGGTCGGAACTTAAAGGGAAGAATTCATGGACAGTCTTCGAGCCGAAAACTAATGAGTACCATTCATCGGTCTACCTCCTGATGTTCGGGGAACAGGCAGGATGGACACCGGTTGCCGGATACCTTGAATCGGGGATTGGTTCCTACGACGCACCGGTCGTGGATCTCTGACCTCCCCGTTTTTCTTTTGCCCTGTTTCCAGATCTTCCACGGCACTGCATCCCTGTTTCCTAGTCATGAACGCTCCTCAAAACCCACATAACCGATCGGCCGTACGCGCCGGCCTTTCTGTCGAAATTATCCAGAAGTGCGACCAGCGCACCGGGAAGAGGACGCGGGGCACGGTACTGGAGATCCTGACGAACTCCGCGTTTCACCCGCATGGAATCAAGGTCCGCCTGGCTGACGGGCGCGTCGGAAGGGTTGTTTCAATCCTTTCTCCCGACACCACCGGGAAGGACTGACCGAACCGCCTTCCGGCAGGGAGCTGGAATCCGTTACAAAGGTATAAGTCTTTGGATTCCCACCATTTCACTATCCGCAAGGATGACCGGTTCACTGCGGGCAGTGCCATGTTCCGGCAGGCGCAAAGAAAAATCCCGCGCTGGTGCGGTATCCTCGCCAAGGACTGGTTTCCATGGAATTTTCCGCCTGGCAGATGGATGCCCTGAAGGAGATGGCAAATATCGGGGCTGCGCACTCCGCAACAACCCTCTCGCAGATGCTTGAAACTCAGATCGGGATGAGCGTGCCTGAAATCAATATCGTGGATATTTCACGGGCAGGGGAGTTTTTGAGCGACGAGCTGACTACGATGGTCATCTTCGAGCTCCAGGGGGATATCCCCCACGGCGGTTTTCTGGTCCTGCATTTTCCCCGCGATTCTGCCATCAGGACCGCGGGCATCATGCAGGGATCGGCGGGAGCCATCCATTCCTTCGATGAGATGGACCAGAGTACGATTGTCGAGGTTGGCAACATCATGATCTCCTCGTTCCTCTCCGCAACTTCCGATCTCCTGGGATTCAACATGCTCCCCTCCCCGCCCGTGCTTATTGTCGACATGGCACATGCGGCGATAACCTCGCTGATTGCCCAGATGACGATCGATGTCGACGACGTCATCCTCTTCCGTGTTGAACTCAAGTCCGTGGAGCATAATATTGCCGGTAATATCCTCATCTTCCTCGAGATCAACACGTTAAAGAAA
Source organism: Methanoregula sp. (assembly GCF_028712425.1). Taxonomy (GTDB): domain Archaea; phylum Halobacteriota; class Methanomicrobia; order Methanomicrobiales; family Methanospirillaceae; genus Methanoregula. The sequence goes on along the minus strand of NZ_JAQTQD010000002.1, from coordinate 139,274 downwards.
GTTGAGGAACGCTTAGCCGAGATGGTCAGGGTTCCCCCGGGCCGGTGAAAGATTCCGCATTTCCCCCCCCTTTCGCAATAACCTTATCCCGCGGCAACCAGAACATGATCGTGATACCATGAAGGTGCTCATCGCAATATCTCCGGAAAAATTCCGTGACGAGGAACTCGCCGAGCCCGTTGCCGCGCTCGCAAAAGCGGGAATCGCCTGCGATATCGCATCCACGCGGCGCGGCACCTGCACGGGCATGCTTGGAGCAAAAGCAACAGCAACGCTCTCGTTCGAGGAAGTTGAGCCCAAACCCTATGACGGGCTGATCATTGTCGGGGGGAACGGCACCCCTGCCCATCTCTGGGACGACGAGATCCTGCCCGTGCTGGTGCGGTACTTCCGGGAGTCCGGGAAGGTGGTCGGGGCGATCTGTCTTGCCCCGGTCGTCTTTGCACGAGCCGGCATCCTGAAGGAGAAGAAGGCCACATATAATGAAAATCCGCAAGCATTCCGGGAGATGAAAGCGGGTGGCGCAGTCCTTGTCAGCCAGCCGGTGGTTGTCGATAACCGGATCGTTACCGCGAACGGCCCGTCCGCTTCGAAAGCCTTTGCGGAGACCTTCATTAAGACACTGACCGCGGTGGAATGGTAAACGCGCTATTCTCATCCCTGTTTTTTTGGAGTGTAGTTTTCCTCATGTAATTGCCCATCCACTTGCATCGCATCCGTTCCGGTACACCACCGAAGAACAGGATCGTTTGTGTTTAATACCGCTCCGGAAAAACCATTTTTCCCATGAAACCGTGCCTATATATCCTCGCTGTCCTCACCCTCCTGGCATTGCTGCTTATCGCAGCCGGCTGTTCCCAGCCCGCACCCGCAGGCACCCCGGTTGTCTGGATCGTGTACGGGTCGGAGAAAGGTGATCTCTCCTATACTGACGCCGCGTACCAGGGTCTTCTGGCAGCACAGCAGAAACAGCCCCTCGTAATCCGTGAGTTCGTGCCTCGGGACTTCGAAACACTTCCTGCAGTCCTGAACGCAACGACGGGGGCGGCCAGGCCGGCTCTCATCATCACGGTCGGTTTCCAGTATGCCGGATTCACAAGGGAACTTGCGGATCAGCACAAGGATATCAGGTTCCTTGCCATCGACCAGGCAGGGATCGGATCGGACAACCTCAGGGCATACGAGATCACTTCATACGGGGACAGTTACCTTGCCGGAGTGCTTGCAGCATCGGCTTCGCGAACGCAGCATGTTGGCATCATCATGGGAACGGAGTCGGAAGTGCTTGACACATTCTTTGACGGGTATACTGATGGTGCCCGGGCAGTCAATGCAACCATTGCTGTTGACCATACCTATGTCCGCCATCATTCAACGGAGGGGTTCACCGATGCCCCGGCTGCCCAAAAGAGTGCGGAGGCAATGTACCGCAATGGTACCGATGTGATCTTTGCCTGTGCCGGGTACACCAACACGGGAGTATTTGGGGCAGCGGAAAACTCCCCGGGCCGGTTTGTGATCGGTACAGACTCCGACCAGTCCCCGCACGGCCCGGAATTCATTCTTGCATCTGCGGTGAAACGTGCGGACCGTGTCGTTTCTGTTGGTATCGGGGATACCCTTGACGGGACATTCACCGGGGGGAATGTCACTGCCGGGCTTACGGAGGGCGTAACGGGCATTGTGATCAATCCCCGGTTCGAGGGGTATAATGAATCGGTCAGTGCATGGGAAACGCAGGCACGGGCAGAAGAGAAAGAATACCTGCAGTCACGTCCCCGGAAGGGTTCCTGAAGCGCACAACCGCACGAAAAAGAATGGGAGGATTGGGATTCGAACCCAAGAACCACTAAGGACCGGATCTTAAGTCCGGCGGAGTTGGCCAGCTTTCCTATCCTCCCGCACACGAATATCCTGTTTGTCCTGTCAGGATAATGAGCGCGGCACCACCGGTTAAACGGGTGCCGTGTGCTCTCCAGTACTTGGCCCTTGGATATAAAAAAAAGATTCCCTGATTGTTCTGGAATAATGATGGATGATGGCAGTGGCATGAAGGGTGGTAAAAAAGCTATGTTTTATAGGATAGCCGGGGTACTGAGTGTGAACAACCGCATGTGACTTTCATGAGTGCCCTGACGCTGAACGGCTGGATAGAACAGGGGGGCCACCGGCTCAGCATTCCCGAGATCGAACGACTGTTACAAAACCACCCTGATGAACTGTCGCAATGTGGCGGAGAGTTCTTCCTTTCCCGGGACACCTGCAGTGCCCGCGACCTGTACGGGATCATTGAGGGCACCGGCCCGAAAGGCACTATCCTCTGCAACGGGAAAGCCACCGGGACGATCACTCCCACTGCACCGGAGATGTCCCTGGAGGCAGCGATCCGTACAGCCGTGGAGCTCCGCAGTAACGAGGGTGTCGTGGCATTATCGGGTGGAGTGGACTCGGCACTCGTTGCCGCCCTTGCCCGGCGGGAATGCGTTGCCGTGGGCGTTGAAGGATCGCATGACCTGAAACGGGCCAAGGTTGCAGCAGAGTCCCTCGGGCTTACCTGCACATTCGTGACGATCTGTGAGGAGGAGATCGCCATGGCCCTTCCAGTCGTTGTCAGGACTATTCCGGAGAAAAACCCGGTCAACGCGGGCATCGCCCTCACCCTGTACTTCGTTGCCCGCTGGGCTGGTGAACACGGGTACCGCCGCATCATCACCGGGCAGGGCGCAGACGAACTCTTCGGGGGATATTCACGGTACCTTACCACGGAAACGCTGGAAGAAGATCTTGTGCGGGACTTTGCCCGTCTTGAGGCGCAGGTCCGGCGCGATCAAGCCGTTGCGGCACTGCACGGGGCGTACTTCTCGATGCCGTACATGGACTTCCGCGTTGTGCGCGCCGCCCGGGCCATCCCTGCCGCGGAGAAGGTGCAGGGCGGCCGCCGTAAGATCCCCTTAAGAACGGTCGCAGAACGCCACATTCCCCCGGATCTCGCAGGGTACGAGAAGAAAGCCATGCAATACGGGAGCGGGGTCTGGGCAACCCTCCGGAAGCTTGCCCGTAAAAATGGTTATAAAACGTCCATGCAAGATTACATAGACCACATCAGCAGGGTGGAACATGGTCACTGAACAAGACGTACAACATATCGCGGAACTGGCCGATGTCGGCATTGGTAAGGAAGAACTGGAAGATTTTACCCACCAGTTCAACGCTATTCTCGAATATTTCGATATCCTCGATCGTGTCGAGGGGCAGGGTGCGGCAGCGCGCGATCTCTATAATGTCCTGCGCGAGGACGAAGTCGAGCCCTCGCTCCCGCAGGAAGAAGTGCTCCGCAATGCACCGGCCCAGGAAGACGGTTTCATCAAGGCCCCGAGGGTGATGTAGTGCCGGCACAGACGATCATCTTCGAGCCCGATGACAAATACAATGCATTCCTCAAGGTCTGCAACAAACCATCGCATACCAACGGGAAGCTGGCCGGTATCACGGTTGCCGTCAAGGACAATATCTCGACTAGCGGCATCGAGACAACCTGCGCCTCGAAGATCCTCAAAGGCTATGTCCCACCCTACGATGCCCATGTTGTCGGGCTCGTAAAGCAGGCCGGCGCCGCAATCGCGGGCAAGACTAACATGGACGAGTTCGGCATGGGCACCACCACCGAGAACTCAGCGTTCGGCCCCACCCTCAACCCCCGTGACACCGGGCGTGTCCCGGGCGGCTCCAGCGGAGGGAGCGCTGCGGCAGTTGCTGCCGGCATGGTCCGGATGGCCCTCGGGACGGACACCGGCGGTTCGATCCGGTGTCCCGCAGCATTCTGCGGCATTGTCGGCCTGAAACCCACCTATGGCCGCGTCTCGCGGTACGGCCTCATTGCCTACGCCAACTCGCTCGAACAGATCGGGCCGATGGGAAAGACCGTCTCTGATGTCTCCACCCTCATGGGCGTCATTGCCGGTTACGACCGCCATGATTCGACCTCGCAGAACAAGCCGTACGACCATATCCCCCGTGCCGACATCAAAGGCCTGAAAATCGGTATACCGGCAGAGTATTTCGGCAAGGGCGTTGACCCGCAGGTCGCCGCTGTTGTAAAGAAGGCGATTGGCCGGCTGGAGGAACTCGGGGCATCCACCGTCCCGTGCAGCATCCCCTCCATGGAATACGCCCTTGCAGCATACTACGTGACCTGCACGTGCGAAGCGAGCTCCAACCTTGCACGGTTCGATGGGGTAAGGTACGGCCCGGCTGCGGACACGAAGAAGTCCTGGCATGACGCGTACCAGGAAGTCCGGAGCGCCGCGTTCGGCACCGAGGTCCGGCGCCGGATCATGCTCGGGACATTCGCCCTTTCGAGCGGGTATTACGGGAAATACTATTCCAAGGCACAGGTCGCCCGCGAGAATGTCAGGAAGGACTTCCAGCGGATCTTCCAGGAAGTCGATGTCATTGCCGGCCCGACCATGCCGACTATCGCGTTCCGGCTGAAGGAGAAGAGCGACCCGCTCTCGATGTATCTCGCCGATATCCTCACGGTGCCGGCGAACCTTGCCGGTATCCCGGCAATATCCGTCCCGTGCGGGAAGTCCGAAGGCATGCCGGTCGGCCTCCAGATCATGGGCCGGCACTTCGAGGACGAGCGTGTTGTCGATGTGGCATATGCCTACGAGCAGGCGGTGAACTGATATGGCGGAAGAAGAGACGCAGGTCATTGTCGGTCTTGAAGTACACTGCCAGCTGGACACGAAGAGCAAACTCTTCTGCGGGTGTTCGACCGACTACCGCAGCGACGGCCCCAACACCCATGTCTGCCCCATCTGCCTCGGCCTGCCCGGCGCTATGCCGGCGCTGAACAAGCGGGCCATCGAGTATGCTATGAAGGTGGCAAAAGCCCTCAACTGCGAGATCGTGAACGAGTCCGAGTTCTCGCGGAAGAACTACTTCTACCCTGACCTGGACAAGGCTTACCAGATCACCCAGTACGACAAGCCCCTTGCCGAAGGCGGTTACCTGGAGATCGAGAGCGACGCGGGCGGAGAGAAGAAGATCCGGTTAACACGGATTCATGTCGAGGAGGACCCCGGCCGGCTCGTGCACATGGGCAATGTCGAGCGCGGGAAGTACTCGCTCGTGGACTACAACCGTGCCGGTGTCCCGCTCATCGAGATCGTCTCCGAGCCGGACATGCGCTCGCCCAAGGAAGCGCGGAAGTTTTTGAACAAGCTCCGCGCCACGCTCGAATACTTAAGCGTCTTTGACTCAGAGAAGGAGGGGTCGCTCCGTGTCGATGCCAACATCTCGATCAAGGGGCACGAGCGCGTTGAAGTCAAGAACATCACCTCCTACAAGGGCGTGGAGAAGGCACTCACGTTCGAGGTCACCCGGCAGAAGAACCTGATCCGGCGCGGACAGAGGATCGAGCGCGAGACCCGGCACTTCCTTGAAGGAAGGGGAGTCACCCAGTCCGCCCGCAGCAAGGAGCAGGAGCACGACTACCGGTACTTCCCCGAGCCCGACCTCCGTCCGCTCCGGGTGAAGTCATGGGTAGACGGGATCGTCCTCCCCGAACTGCCGGATGCCCGCCGCGAGCGGTTCATGGCGCAGTACGGCTGTTCGCTCAACCATGCCCGGACCCTGACCGGCGACCTGAAACTCGCCAACTTCTTCGAGAAGGTCGTATCATCCGATCCCAAAGGGCTCTCCCCGCTTGCATCAACATGGATTGCCGATACGCTCATCGGCGAACTGAACTACCGGGACATGGGACTGGATCCCGTTGACCCGGAGAGCATTGCCGCCCTGGTACGGCTGCTGAAGGCCGGGACCATCACCGACAAGAGCGGTGTCGAAGTGCTCCGGGTGATGCTTGACCAGCGGCTGAAGAAGGAGAAGACCGAGACACCCGATGCGATCGTAACCCGGCTTGGCCTGACAAAGACGACCGGCGACACGGGGGCCATCGCAGCTGCCATCGAAGAAGCAATTAACGATAACCCGAAAGCGCTTGAGGATTACCGCAACGGCGAGGGCAAGGCAATAAACTTCCTGGTCGGGCAGGTCATGAAGAAGACCCGGGGCAAGGCCGACCCTGCCGAACTGAACCGTATGCTCAATGAAGCGCTGAAAAAGAGGGGGGCGTAATACCCGTGCACCTGATCGTTGCAGAGAAGAACATCTCGGCCCGGCGCATTGCCGAGATCCTTGCCGGTGGAAAGAGAGTTTCCGAGCAGAAGGACGCCGGCGTCCCCACCTATCATTTCGGGGACACCGTGACTGTCGGGCTCCGTGGCCATGTCGTGGAGATCGACTTCGAACCGGGATACCAGAACTGGCGGAGCGAGACTGCAACCCCGAGAAGCCTCATCGATGCAAAGACGATCAAGGTGCCAACAGAGAAGAAGATCGTTTCCCTCCTCCAGAAACTGGCGAAAAAAGCTGACCGGGTCACCATTGCAACGGACTTTGATACCGAAGGAGAGCTGATCGGCAAGGAGGCCTACGAGCTGGTCAGGGCCGCAAACAAAAAGGTCACGATCGACCGTGCCCGCTTCTCTGCCATTACGGCACAGGAACTCAGCCACGCCTTTGCCAACACCACCGAGCTCGACTTTGCCCTTGCCGCAGCTGGTGAGGCCCGCCAGTCCATCGACCTGATGTGGGGCGCGTCCCTGACGCGGTTTATCTCGCTTGCCGCGCGGAGGGGAGGCCAGAACATCCTCTCGGTAGGCCGGGTCCAGACCCCGACTCTCAGCATGATTGTCGACAGGGAGAAAGAGATCGAGGCGTTTGTGCCGGAGAAGTACTGGCAGCTTGCCCTTGACTTCGAGAAGCGGGGGGAGGTGATCGAGGCCCGGCACACCAATGGCCGGTTCCACGAGAAGGCCGCAGCCGAGCAGGCCCGCGACCGGACCCAGTCGCCCCTTATCGTAAAAGAGGTCAGGATCGGGACCAAGCAGGACCGGTCCCCATCCCCATTCGATACCACAACCTATATCGTTGCCGCAGCCCGGCTCGGGCTCTCGGCGGCAAACGCGATGCGGATCGCAGAAGACCTGTACATGAACGGTTTCATCTCGTACCCGAGGACCGACAACACCGTCTACCCCCCGTCGCTGGATATTAGCGGGATCCTGAATACCCTGAAAAACTCCCCGTTTAAAAAGGATGTCGAATGGACGATCGCCCACCGGCGGCCGGTCCCAACCCGGGGCAAGAAGTCATCAACCGACCACCCCCCAATCCACCCTACCGGCGCCGCAACAAGGGAAATGCTTGGCGACGATGCGTTCCGGGTGTACGAACTCGTGCTCCGGCGGTTCCTTGCCACCCTTGCGCCGGATGCCCAGTGGAAGACGATGAAGGTCCTCTTCGACGCAAATGGTGAGGAATATACCACAACCGGCGGCCAGCTCATGGAATCCGGCTGGCATGCGGTGTACCCGTTCTCGGAAGCGCGGGAGACGCTCCTTCCGGAGTTTGTCACGGGTGAAAAGCTGCCCATAAAGAAAGTTACTCTTGACGAGAAAGAGACCCTGCCTCCCGCACGGTACACCCAGAGCAAGCTCATCCAGCGGATGGAGGAACTGGGCCTTGGAACAAAGAGCACGAGGCATGAGGTCATCGCAAAACTTGTTTCCCGGAAGTACGTGGAAGGAGCACCTCTCCGGCCCACGCTGGTCGGCAGGGTTGTCACGGAGTCACTTGAACACCACGCCGACACCATAACAAAGCCGGACATGACCCGGACGCTCGAATCGCATATGCAGCTGATCAAGCAGAGCCAGCGGACTCGCGAGGACGTGATCCGTGAGTCCCGGGACATGCTGCACCGTGCCTTCGACCAGCTCGAGGCAAACGAGCAGGTCATAGGCGACGATATCCGGAACCGGACCGCCGAGGAGATGAACCTCGGGAAATGCCCGGTCTGCGGCGGAACGCTTGCCATCAAGCACCTCCGCGGCAACACGCAGTTCATCGGCTGCTCGCGCTACCCGGAGTGCAGTTTCAACATCGGCCTGCCGGCAGCGCAGTGGGGATTTGCCATCAGAACAGATGAGAAGTGCGAGAAACATGGCCTGAACTTTGTCCGGCTCGTGCGGAAAGGGGCCCGCCCCTGGGACATCGGGTGCCCGCTCTGCCACCAGATCAACTCCAACCGCGAGTCGCTGGAGGAGATCCCGTCTGCCGACAAGGAACTGGTCGACCGGATCCAGGCATGCCATATCTACACGGTCGCCGAGCTTGCGCACAGTACTACGGAGGATCTTGCAAAGAAACTGGGCATATCTTCGGAAAAAGCTGCAATCCTTACCCGCGATGCTACTGTCGTGCTGGAAAAACTCCGCCGCCGCTCGGAGTGCCGCAAGTTCATGCGGGACCGGCTCATCCCCCGGAAAGGGCGGAGTTACGCAAAGATCCTCGCGGCACTCAAGGATGCGGGGATAACAGACCTCTCGCTCCTTGCAAAGGCCGATCCGGCTACCCTGAAGAAAGCGGGAGTCAGCGACGCAGAGACAGAACAGCTGCTCTCCGATGCAAAGACCGTGTACCACAGCCAGATACTAAAGGAGATCGGGATACCGGCCGTAAGCCTGAAGAAGTACATTGCCGCGGGAATCGTTGAACCGGAAGCGTTCTGTACGCAGTCTCCCGCCTCACTCAGCGAAAAGACGGGTATGTCCTTATCAACCGTCCAGAAGCACGTCGGCAAGGTCTGTACCTACCTCAAAAAGCCGGTCCCGAAGAAATTTTCGAAGCTCCAGATCGAGCGCGGGAAGAAACAACTTCTCGCGGTAAGCGGGCTTTCCACACCCCAGGTGGAAAAACTATTCAAGGTGGGGATTGTTGACGGTGACGCACTCCTTGCCGCCGACCCGGTCTCTGTTGCTGCCGCTGCGGGAATCCCCGAACAGAAGATCCGCGACTACCAGAAGGTCCTCAAAAGAAAGAAAGACACCGCCATCATTCAGCTGTAGGCAAAATTTACTTTTTTTTCAACGCAAGTTCGATTGCAACCCGCAGGTCATTGTCCTCAAACGGTTTGACAACGAACCCGTCCGGCTGCGTGGCCTTCGCCCGGTCAAGTGTCGGGCCGTCAGAATGGGACGTGACATAGACAACCGGAATAGAGAATCCCTTCTTGATCATTTTTGCCGTTTCGACACCGTCCAACTCTCCCTGGATGTTGATGTCCATGAGGACAAGATCCGGTTTTGTCTTCACCACGAGTTCCATAGCCTCGGCACCGGAAACCGCCCTGCCGGCTACCTCATACCCCATGTTCTTCAGCCGCCAGTCCTCGACCTTTGCAATGATGTCGTCATCCTCAACAAGGAGAATCTTTCGTGGAGCCAATACAGAATCCTCCGCTTTACATTTCAGGTATGGCGCTTCTCATGTTTACATTTTATCCTCATTTTTCACGAAGCGCCAGGTGCCGTTCGGGATGATGAGTTCGAACCGGGACCCCTTCCCGTACACCCCGGTCTCCCGGATCGAGATGCCCGTGATTCGCAGGATCTCTCGGGCTAAGAAGAGTCCCATCCCGGTATTTTTTCCGACGCCACGCTCGAAGACCCGTGCCTTGGCGGTGTCGGGTATCCCGACACCGTCGTCCTCGCAGATAAGAGTCAGCCCGATATCGGATATCTGGTAATAGAACCGTATCTTCGTGAGGTGCTCACCATATCGCAGCGCGTTGTCCACGAGATTGTAGAAGACCTTCTCCAGCAGGGGATCCGCAAATATCTCTGTCTCCTCGAGATCGACTTCAATGGAGACCCCGGGGCTGCTGAGGCCCGAAACGGCACGGGCGGCAACGTCCCGGACATTCTGCCAGACCGGTGCATTCACCCCCACCCCCTGGTAATCCCGCGTGAACGTGATCTGCCGCTGGATGAGCCGGCCCTCCTCCTTGATCTGTTCCAGCAGCCGGGCCAGTTCCTCACGGTTCCCGGATGCTATGGCCATGTCAATCAGCCCGAAGATCCCGGTGATGGTGTTCAAGATATCGTGCCTCGTGATATCGTTCATAAGGTTCAGTTTCTGGTTTGCCAGGTGAACGGCATCCTCGATGCGTTTCCGGTCGGTCATGTCGGTAATCGTGCCCACGAAGCCACGGACCTCTCCCTCGTTGTCATAAACCGGGGCCGACTGCCCGTAGAGCCAGATGATCGTCCCGTCCGGTCGCATGAACCGGATTTCACCATCCGGAAAGAGCCGCGACTGGAACTTTTTCCACATCTCCTTGGAGATGCGCATACGGTTCAGCGGTTCCTGGATCTCTTTCCACGCGCGGCTTCGCATGTCCTGGAAGGTCATGCCGGTCATCTCCTCCCACCGCTCATTGACGTACGTGAGGGAACCGTTCACCTTGCTCTCGAAAACCCCTACGGGTGTGGTCTTGAGGATGTGCGAGAGACGCTCCTGGCTCTTCTGGAGCTCCTCCTGCATCTGGAGGCGGGCTGTGTTGTCGATAAAGGTCTCCAGCAGGCACGAGCGCCCATGGAGCATGACCGGAACAACGTGCTTGATGATAGAGATCTGGCTCCCGTCAGAGCGCACAAGGATACGCTGGGAATTGACCACCTGCATGCCAAGGTCCGTGACCGGGCATTTCCCGGCCTCGGCAGGGCAGACGACATCGTGACAGGGCCTGCCAATAATCGCGTCAAGGGTCGTTCCTATCATTTCCAGGGCGGCAGGATTGGCATCGATGATTGTATGGGTCCCGGCATCGATAACAAGGATCCCGATAGTGACTGACATGAGGAGGGTCTGCAGGTACTCCTGGCTCTCGATGAGCGCTTCTTCAAGCGTGATCCGTTCCGTGACATCGATGAGGACTCCGCGGAAGCCGACAACCTGCCCATCCCGGTGTGCGAGAGAGGTAGAGATGATTGCACGCATCAGCGTGCCATCGGTTTTACAGAACGTGTAAATCTCACCGGTTGAGGTTCCATCAGAGAGGATTGCTGTGAGCCCGCGACGCATCCGCTCCCTCTCCTTTTCAATGAGGAAGTCGGTGGCATGCACACCGCTCCTGATCATCTCATCTGAGATCCCGAACAATTCAGCACCGACCTTGTTGGTATAGAGGACCCGTAAGCCGGCGTCCATCTCAAATATAGGGAGCGGGAGCAAGTCTGCAAGCTCATGGAACCGGGCCTCGCTCCGGATAAGTCCTTTGTTCGCCTCGTCAAGGGAGTCCAGCATCCCATTAATCTCACACGCCAGTTCCGCGAACTCATCGTTACCGGTCACGTGAATCCTCCGTGAGGAACCCGGCCGGGAGCTGATACCCTGCACCTGGGCGCCAAGCGACGTGATCCGGGAAAGGACAAGCCGGTCGAGAAGGAGAAGTGATGTAACCCCGAGGATAAGCCCGGCCCCAAGAACGATAAGGATATACTGGGTCGTAGTAGTTACACCCTGCTGGTAAATTGTCCGGGGTTTTTGCACCTCCAAAAAAAGCCGTCCCTCCCCATTGATATCACGGATGAGAGCATACCCGGCAATCTTGTCATTCCCAATAATCTCGATAGTCCTTGCACTGTCGTCCTTCACCCTCTCCATCGATTCCCGTACGGAACCGGGGATTTCCGGGTCGCCCGCTGAAAAGAAGCGAACCACCTGCTGCGCGGGATTGACCGGGACAAATGCCGCAGTATCATCCAGATACCTGCCCATGATCACGCTGCCCGTGGGTATACCGGTGAGATCCGAATGGATGATCGGGCAGGAGGCTACAATGACCGGGCGCCTGTCAAGTACCAAAATCCCGGTGGTGGTGATAAGCCGTTCTGATATATCGAGCAGCGGACTACCAGGCACAAGGAATCCGCCAAGGGATTGCGGTATCGATCCAATGGTCTGGTTCACCGGATTATATGCACCGGAATAGACAATCTCCCCCTTCTCATTGGTCATGACAATGAAACTGACCTCCATGTTGCGATAAACCCCCGGCAAAAGATTTGTGGACTCATATGCCGGGTCCTTTCCGTTGACGAACTCATAGGTATCGTCCCACTGGCCCCAGTCCGCAGTTATCGTTGAGAGGGAACGGTATTCGGAATCCAGGCGGCTTAGGGCCAGGTCGATGTCCTGCATGACATACTGCTGCTCGAGGGTGCTATAACTGGTAAGCGAGATGTTTGCAACAAAAAGGACGATCAACGCGAGGATAACGATCAGCAGGGTTATCAGAATGACGCTGGTCTTTTCCTGGAGTTTCATGTTAATCGTCCGATCATTCTCCCGTTTTTATTGGCGGGATATAAACTGTTCTGTGCCCGGATGTTCTTTTCAGGCATGCAGGGATACCGGTATATTTGGGTGGAGCGCCAATACTACAGCAGATCAACATGAAATGGAAAGACTGGGTCCACGTGACGAAACTCGATCCCGACAAACAGCTCAAGGCGGGCGATATCGAAGCGATCGCTGCCAGCGGCACGGACGCCCTGATGCTCTCGGGCACCCTCAACGTCACGAAGGAGAACCTTTCCGCACTCTTGAAAGAGGTGAAAGCCTACAACCTCCCCCTGGTCATGGAGCCTGCCGGGCCCGAAGCGGTCCTCATGCAGGGGATCGATTACGTTTTTGTCCCGAGCGTGATGAATACGACCGAGGTTACCTGGATCGTGGGGAAACACAAGGCATGGGTCCAGATGCACAAGGGCAGGATCCCCTGGGGCGATGCCATTGTCCCGGAGGCGTATATCGTACTCAACCCGAATTCTTCGGTAGGCCGGGTGACAAAAGCCGTTTGCGACCTGAAACCGGATGAGGTTGCCGCGTATACCTCCGTGGCTGACCATTACTTCCATTTCCCTATCGTGTACATAGAATACAGCGGCACCTTTGGCGACCCGACAGTGGTGAAGGCCGCATCCGATGCCATTGACAAATCCATCCTCTACTATGGCGGCGGGATCAATTCCGCGGAGAAGGCTGAGCAGATGAGTAAGTACGCTGACACCATCGTTGTCGGGAATGCCGTGTACGACCAGGGACCTGCCGTACTGAAGGCAACCGTGGACGCTGTCCAGTAACTTTTTTATGCCCGAGATCGAGATAGTCCTCGTTGCTCCCATCTATGAAGGAAACGTGGGATTTGCCGCCCGCGTGATGAAGAACTTCGGATTCTCCCGCCTCGTACTCATCGATGCCTGCCCGCTTGGCAATGAGGCAAAGGCCCGGGCATCGCACGCACAGGACGTTCTCGCGAATGCCGAAGTCTGCACAATAGAGGACGTCTTCGCCCGTAGCAACATCATCATCGCAACAACCGGAACCGTGAGCAAGTCGATCTGCCACGCTATGCGGATGCCGTTCTATTCGCCAAAAGAACTCCGCGAGCGGGTGAAGGATATTGACGGACGGATCTCGATCCTCTTCGGGCGCGAGAACTGGGGGCTCAATAACGAGGAGGTGAAACGGAGCGACATGATCTGCTCCATTCCCACGAACGAGGATTACCCGATCCTCAACCTCTCGCACGCGGTCGGCGTGGTCTGTTATGAGCTCGCGAACCTCCCGCTGCCGAGCTACGCCCTCTGCCCGCCGCAGGATATGGAGTATCTCTACCAGCACATCGACCGGTATCTCGACGGCATCCACCACCCGAAGTTCAAGCGCGAGAATACGCTCATCCTCATCCGCCGGATACTCGGGCGGTGCAACCTCACGGTGCGGGAGGCGAGCACGCTCCACGGGCTCCTGCGCCGGAGCGAGTGGCACATTGATCCGAAGCTGCTGGACCGGGACAAAACGGGCGCACGGAACCTCCGGGATTTCAGGGACGAAGACACCGAAGAAGAGATGTAGGTCTCGTACGGGGGAAGTGAAATACCCCGACCAGAGAAAGGTAAAACTCTCACAGTTCTACGGATTCCTCTGTCCCATTTTTTTCCTGTCGCTCTGATCGGTGCCCGGTTTGTCCGGATCCTCGGATCAGTCTGGTACATGCGTTTTTGGTGGAGAAGAAGGCCGAACATGGCGCTATTCTGGAATGCTATTAACAGTAATTCTCATTTTATTGGAACGGATCAACCCTGATGAGGGGGGGTCGGACGGTGTACTTCTTTGATCCGATCTACGGGATAGTCTGAAAATGTCAGTCGTAACACCGACTCCACACCTATCATCACAAATACCAATCCGGTTTAAGTACACCGCCCGACCCCCCCTCCCCCCACCCAAAATCCGGTAATCTTCCGGCAAATCCACCCCGGAAAATCGTCCTCGGCAAGGTTTCCTGCCTATAGGGGGTCGGGCGGTGTACTACTTGCATCCCCGTGAGTCCGCGTACCTTCCCGCGTTCAGTGTTACGCCTTTAATATACCAAGAAAACCCATTGTATACGGATGATCTTACCGGATCGGAGATGAATCAATGCGACTTCTTCTCATTCATTCAGATTACATAGAATACGAAGCCAAAAAGAAGACAAAGATGGCAGAGGAGGCCTCTGTCCTTTCAGACAAGGAGACCGAGGCACTTACTGTTTTTTGCGCTGTTGAATCGATCGATGAAGAGGATCTCGATGGCGTGGTACTCCAGGGTATCGAGGAAGTGAAGAAGACCGCAGGACAGGTCACTGTAGATAAGATCGTTGTCTACCCGTACGCCCACCTCTCAAACGACCTTGCCACTCCCGAGACGGCAGTCTCGGTGCTCAACGCACTCAAGGCCGGCCTTGAGAAAGAAGGATTCACCGTCAAACGTGCCCCGTTCGGCTGGTACAAGTCCTTCAAGCTCTCCTGCAAGGGCCACCCGCTCTCGGAACTCTCCAAGACTATCATCCCCGGTGAGACAACGGCAAAACCGGCGAAGAAAGAGGTCACACACGAATGGTTCGTCCTGACTCCTGACGGAAAACAGCACGACACTAAAGAATATCTCGATGACTCCCCGTTCGGCTGCATGGTAAAGAAGGAACTTGGTATCGCGACCCCGGTCGGCGGAGACCCGGCACATGTCGACCTGATGCGCGGAAAAGAACTCGTGGACTACGAGCCCGCATCCGACGTCGGATGCCTCCGCTGGATGCCGAAGGGCAAACTCATCCGCGACCTTCTTGCCGATTACGTGCTCCGGATGGTGCTCGAATATGGCGGGACACCGGTCGAGACCCCTGTCATGTACGACCTCGGCGACAAGGCGATCTTCGAGCATGCGGACAAGTTCGGCGAGCGGCAGTACCGGTTCAAGTCCAACAACCGGAACATGATGCTCCGGTTCGCGGCCTGCTTCGGCATGTTCTCGATCATGCGGGACATGCACATCTCCCCCAACCACCTCCCGATGAAGATGTACGAGCTCTCCACCTACTCGTTCCGCCACGAACAGAAAGGTGAGGTCATCGGGTTAAAGCGCCTCCGCTCCTTCACCATGCCCGACATGCACTCGCTCTGCCTTGACATGCCCCAGGCCCTGAAGTGCTTTGAGGAGCAGCTCGCAATGGGATGGCAGACCGGAAAGGACTTCGAGACAAAACTCGTTGCCGCATTCCGGTGCACGAAGGGATTCTATGCCGAGCACGAGGCATGGGTCAAGAAAATCGTGAAGGAATCGGACTGCCCAATGCTCATCGAGATCCTCTCCGACCGCGTCCACTACTGGATAGCAAAGATCGACCTTGCCGCAATCGACGGCCAGCTCCGCCCCATCGAGAACCCGACCGTCCAGATCGATGTCGAGAGCTCGACCCGGTTCAACATCAAGTACCACAAGGAAGACGGGACGCCCGTCCACCCGCCGATCCTCCACTGTTCTCCCACGGGGAGTGTCGAGCGCGTGATATGCGCAATCCTTGAAAACACCTCCACCCAGGCTGTACCGGCGCTCCCCACCTGGCTCTCGCCCGTGCAGGTCCGGGTCGTGCCGGTGACCGAGAAGCACCTTGGCTATGCAGAAGAACTGATGACCGCCATCAACGCGGCGCAGATCCGGTGCGACATGGACGACCGGAACGAGACCATGGGCAAGAAAGTCCGGGAAGCCGGTATGGACTGGGTGCCCTACGTAATTGTTGTCGGTGACGAGGAAGTCGCATCGAAGAAACTAACGGTAACGATCCGGAAGAAGTCGCAGCCGAACAAGCCTCACAAGGAGCAGCTCACTGCCGATGCTCTCATCGCTGCGGTGAAGAAGGAAGTCGAGGAGAAGCCGTTCCGGCCGCTGTATACCCCGAAGAAACTCTCGCTCAAGGCGAGATATATCTGATTTTTTTCTGTTTTAGCCCTTTATTATTGTCGAATCTATGTCATTCATCTGAATCGCTTCTTGCACCACAAGAGCCAAAACCTGATTTCTCCACGAAGTCATCCAGCCTGTCATCGCAAGGGGATGGGGCGGACAGGGAGAGTTATCGGAGAAAAGAAACAGACAGTCTTTCAGGGCATTGTTATAAACCGGAAGTTCGCAGGAAATTGATATCCCGGATACCCGTACCATGATCAATAGAGGGGACCCAAATGACCGGTTTATTCACCAGTGGCATCCGGACCCTGGCATTCCTTTTTCGTAAGATCCTCCCTGTCTCCGTGATGCTACGCAGAATTTTCATCCATCTTTTGGGAAAGGGCACTATCAAGGGCTGACTTCAGCTCACAGTCAGAAAAGGGTTTGAGGACGTATCCATGTGGATTGATCTCTTTTGCCCGGGTAATCGTTGCCTCATCACCAAAGGATGTCACAAAAATTACCGGAATATGCAACTCATCCCGGATTATCCTTGCAGCACCGACCCCGTCCATAGTCCCGCGGATATGGATATCCATTAAAATAAGATCCGGTGCATGTTCACGTGCTTTGGTGATGGCGTCATCTGCTGTCCTTACGGCACAGACAGGGTGGTACTGCATTGACTCGAGGATCATCACAATATCCCTGCTGATGATCGCCTCATCTTCAACCACAAGAATTCTCGGCTTGCCCACAATTTCCTCCAGTCCTTTGAGAACGGTAAAAACCTGCGTGATGATTCCGGAATGCGGATCCTGTAAGTTCGTTGCAATACAATAGTTTTGGATAGTGGGGTATATGATTCCGGGGACGATAAATCCATTGATTTTATCCCCATTGCCGCGAATAGGCAAGAATTTAGTATATTTTATTAGTTCCACCATATGGGGAGAGAAAAAAATTTATATAGTATCGTATTTTTTACCCATAAGACATATTTACTATAAATAGTCTATTATCTCCTGTAACATCATTCAGTCTCTTAACAACCAGCGTTACAACGGTGATAAGAGAGGAGATTATCCTCGATGGCCAATACTTCGGCCGGAACGATTATATATTATTTATCATCGTGTTCGGGCAAGAATGTGGAAACAATATGGAGAATAATCCGCAGTACTTGAAAAAAAGACTGAAACCGGTTCAACCAGCCGGTAAATACTTCACGATCGTTTCCTTCAGCACATCCAGCGAGACCGGTTTGTGGAGGACACTGACATGAGGATCGCGGATCTGCATCATCCGCTCACCCACCTCGGGGGCTGCTGTAAAAAGAATGACAGGAAGATCCTGCATCCCCGGAAGCTCCCGCAGGCGTTTCAAAAACGTCCAGCCGTCGATCGGCACCATCATGATATCAAGGAGGATGAGCGCCGGCGGGTCGCGCCGGATCACCTCAAGGGCTGCATTCCCGTCGGGCATCAGGACCGGTTCATAACTGAGTCTCCGGATCAGGAGGTCCATCATTTCGAGGATGGGCCGGTCGTCCTCCACGAGCATGACCTTATGTGTCACGGGACACCTCTGCCGGGCGCTGTTTCGGGATATGGATCGTGAACGTGCTCCCGACATTCACCACGGAATCCACGCTGATGAACCCGCCATGCAGCTGGATGTAACGCTTTGCAATCGAGAGCGAGAGACCAATGCGTCCGGCTTTTTTCCCATTTGTTGTAAGGTCCTGGGCGTTTTGAGTCTTGAAGATCTCGTCAAGCTGGGTGTTGGTGATCCCTATCCCATTGTCCCGTATGGCGAGACGGTGCATCGTGTCCTGTGGCGTAGAAACATACACGATGCGGATCCTCCGCGGGGGATTGGAATAATTCACCGCATTGGAGAGCATGGAGTTGATAACCGTCGCGATCTTTGCCTGGTCTGCATCGAAGATGAGATCATCCGGAACATCGATTGCAATCTCAGCATGAGCGCTATAGCGTCCACTGTCAATAATGCTGTGGAGCAGTCCTGGCACACCAAAGGCAGCATAGTCGATCGGGATCTTCTCCGCTTCCAGCACGGAGAGCTCCAGCATCTGGTCGATGACCTGGCGCTCGTGGTCAATACTCTTTGCAACCCGGTCGAGAATGGCTTTTGTCTCGTCCGTAACGCCATACTTCTCCGGGTTCCCGGTCAGCATGGCAAGGTATCCCGTGATGGGCTGGAGGGGGGAGTGGAGCTCGTGGACTGCCGTGTTGATGATGCCCCGGCGACGTATACTCTCATGCTGGACCGACTCCTTCAGCCGCTCATATTCGGTGATGTCAACAAGGTTGATCAGGACTGCCGGGCTGCCCTTCTGGTGGATCCACGTAAAGAAGAGGGTGCCCAGTTTTGTCTCGCCGGTCTTTGTCCGGAACTGCACTTCCATCAGTCCGGGGAGGGGAGCGCCGGAATCCGGTGTATCCGGCAGGGCCGGAAAACCATCGCGGTCATCCGGATGGACAAGGTTTCGGAAGTCCTTTCCCATGAGCTCGTCTGGATCATATCCGGTGAAGGCCCGGAACGTCGGATTCGTATAGATGATCTTCCCGTCTTTGATAACAACAATGCTCGTTGGGGCGTGGTCGGTAACCTGCTGGTACCGTTGTGAATTCTCTTCGGCAGCCTGCTCGGCGAGTTTCCGCTGGTTGATGTCGATGACCGAGCAGGAGACCAGGTTGGCATCAATCCGGCTCCACGAGAGGTTCACCCAGAACGGTTCGCCGCTTTCTTTCAGGAACCGGGTCTCGAAATTGATGACGTCCTCGCTCGACCCGAGATACTCGAAGAACCGGCGCTGCTCTTCCCTTGTATCGAAGAACTGCGAAAAATTCATCCCGGGCAGATTCCCGGTCCCATAGCCGGTCATAGCCGAGAAATGGGAGTTCGCTATCTTTATCGCAAACGTGTTCTTGTCGAAGAGGACGATACCAAGGAGCGAGGTATCGAAGATACCACGGTACCGGGTCTCGCTCGTGTTGACCTTCTCGGTGAAATATGCGACGACCGCGGCGATACAGATAAAGAGGATCGCCTGGCCGGTCGTATAGATCAGGCCGGCGGTGTCGGGGAATACGTATATGTATGCCAGCACTTCGTACACAACGGCACAGAACCCGGCAAGGAAGAGGCCGCGCCTGGGGTAAAAGTACGTGGCATAGAGGATCGGGAAGTAGAAGAGCTGGGAGTAGATCGTCTCAACATGCCTTGTAAGCGAGATGGACGTGATGAAGATGCACGAGAGGGTGAGCGAGGCGATGACAAAAAGCCGCACGATCTCTGTGTGCGAAATGGTATGCCCCGCTACAGATAGAGACCGATCCATGGGTATTGTCGTATTATCCGGGAATGGTTATAAATATTCTATCCGGGTGACGCCCGGTACCTGCCGCTTTTCACGAAACGGGATGCACTCGAAGCCTTTCATATACAGGACAGGATCCATGAATCAGGCCGCGAGCGGAGAGAGTTTCTGTATCACCCGCTCTACCTGCTTCACGGCTGTCCCTATGTAGGCATCGGGAGAAAGCAGGGCTGCAATCTCATCCCTTGAACAGAAGCGGACAACGTCAGGATCCTGTGCAAGGATATCGACAAGCGGTTTTCCTTCAGAAAGGGCCTGCATACTTGCGACCCTAATCTTCTCGTGGGAGTCCTGCCGACTCATGCCCTTCTTTGTCAGTTCGATCATCACCGATTCAGCCATGTTGATCCCGTGGAGGAACTCCAGGTTCCGGCGGATAGCATCCTTCCGGATGACAAGCCCCACGATGATCCCGGCCATGAGCCGGAGGCAGTGGTCGGTGAGGATAGAGGCCTCCGGGAAAAGCACCCGCTCGCACGAGGAGTTCGTCAAATCCCGCTCGTCCCAGAGCGTGTTGTTCTGGAGTGCCGGTTCAACAGCAGAGCGGATGATCCGGGCAAGTCCGCAGACCTGCTCGCTTTTTATCGGGTTGCGCTTGTGGGGCATCGTGGAGGAGCCGACCTGGTTCTTGCCGAACGCTTCCTCGACTTCACCGATCTCGGTCCGCTGGAGCGAGCGGATCTCGACACCGATCTTATCGAGGGTTGTTGCAACGTTCGCGCAGAACATGAAGTACTCCGCGTACCGGTCGCGGGCAATCACCTGGTTGGAGACATCCACCGATCCCATCCCCAGGTTTGCCATCATCGTTGCCTGCACATCCATCCCCTTTGGCCCGAGCGCTGCCTGGGTCCCTACCGCGCCGGTCATCTGGCCAACTACGACCCGGGGGCACATCTGTTCGAGCCGCTCGATGTGCCGGCCGACCTCGCTTGCCCAGATGGCGAAGCGAAGCCCGTAGGTCGTGGGAACCCCGTGCTGCCCGTGGGTCCGGCCAATACAGACCAGCGTCTTGTTCTCTTCCGCCCGCTTCAGGAGGACCGCGAGGAGTTTCCGGAGTTTTGTATCGATCAGATCGAGCGACTGCCCGAGCTGGAGGCCGGTCGCGGTGTCAAGGATATCGTTGCTCGTTGCGCCGTAATGCACCCATCGCCCGGACTCGCCCGTCACTTCCGCGATCGATTTGACAATCGCCATCATATCGTGGCTGATCTCGAGCTCGATCGCTTTTGCCCGTTCGAGGGATGCGTTCTTTGCTTTACTCTCGATCTCGGCTGCCGCTGCTGTCGGGATCATCCCGTGGTGCGCCTCGGCCTTTGCCAGCGCAACCTCGGCCGCCACGATGCAGGCAAACCGGTTCCTCTCACTCCAGACGGCACGCATTTCCGGTGTGCCGTAGCGCTCCTCGATGGGGTGGACTGCCATGTGAACAGATCTGTTGTCCGGGAATATAGGGATTGGGGGATTGTTTGGAATGCAAGAATCTTTTTCGCGGAGATTATGTAAAATTGTCCTTGTTTTGATGAATGTGCCACTCGAAGATTACTTACACTTACCAGGGCGCGCAGTACATCATATTTCAATCCTTGTTCTCGTGAATGTTTCGCTCGAAGCCTTCCGGTTGTAGAAGTCAAGCGCCTGACACTGGGTTTCAATCCTTGTTCTCGTGGATGTTTCGCTCGAAGTGGCCTCTTCGATAGTGCGGTCCGCAAAAATGTAGGTTTCAATCCTTGTTCTCGTGGATGTTTCGCTCGAAGTCTTTGAAAAGTTCGTCATAGCCTGCGAGCTTCAATTGAAGTTTCAATCCTTGTTCTCGTGGATGTTTCGCTCGAAGTGGCCTCTTCGATAGTGCGGTCCGCAAAAATGTAGGTTTCAATCCTTGTTCTCGTGGATGTTTCGCTCGAAGGCTCCCCCCCTTCTCATCTTCGAGCCTTGGAGCGAGTTTCAATCCTTGTTCTCGTGGATGTTTCGCTCGAAGGCACGGAAAGCGACCGGAACGGTCAAGCAGCCGGGTTTCAATCCTTGTTCTCGTGGATGTTTCGCTCGAAGCGTGGCATGCTCAACGCGGTCAACGTTGTTGCGTTGTTTCAATCCTTGTTCTCGTGGATGTTTCGCTCGAAGAGTATGTCGCAATGGCACAGCGCCGGCTCGACCGGAGTTTCAATCCTTGTTCTCGTGGATGTTTCGCTCGAAGAAACGAGGTCCTCGCCCATCAGAACGACCTCCTCAGGTTTCAATCCTTGTTCTCGTGGATGTTTCGCTCGAAGCTGACTGATAGAATTGATTCATTGAGATCCATGAAGTTTCAATCCTTGTTCTCGTGGATGTTTCGCTCGAAGAAGAACCGACCAAAATGAAACGCTACGGACACCTATAGTTTCAATCCTTGTTCTCGTGGATGTTTCGCTCGAAGAGAACCGACCAAAATGAAACGCTACGGACACCTATAGTTTCAATCCTTGTTCTCGTGGATGTTTCGCTCGAAGCTGGTGTCAATGCCACGCACGGTCTGCGGAGGACTAAGTTTCAATCCTTGTTCTCGTGGATGTTTCGCTCGAAGCCGGGGTGCGATGACGGGCTCCATGCTTACCCAGGGTTTCAATCCTTGTTCTCGTGGATGTTTCGCTCGAAGAAGACGATCAACCTGACAAAAGAGACCACGCTCTGGTTTCAATCCTTGTTCTCGTGGATGTTTCGCTCGAAGTCCATTTTGATTTACGCGGTTTATGTGAATACAAAGTTTCAATCCTTGTTCTCGTGGATGTTTCGCTCGAAGGTTTAGTGCTTGCAGTATATTTATTGAATAGGTGAGTTTCAATCCTTGTTCTCGTGGATGTTTCGCTCGAAGGAGATGAAGGCAGCACCCAGGAACAAGTGTAAAAGGGGTTTCAATCCTTGTTCTCGTGGATGTTTCGCTCGAAGCGGCCCTGGTCTTTGACAATATCCCCTTTGACCAGGGTTTCAATCCTTGTTCTCGTGGATGTTTCGCTCGAAGACGATATCCACGCCGAGAACCTCACGAAATGGACGGTGTTTCAATCCTTGTTCTCGTGGATGTTTCGCTCGAAGATTGTCCTTATGGGTGGTCAGAGTCCCGGACTGCTGTTTCAATCCTTGTTCTCGTGGATGTTTCGCTCGAAGTCAGATACAATTATACTGTGGGGAGGGACCAACTGGTTTCAATCCTTGTTCTCGTGGATGTTTCGCTCGAAGATTTGGAACAATGATAAATTAGGAGGTGAATCATGGGTTTCAATCCTTGTTCTCGTGGATGTTTCGCTCGAAGTCTTCCCGATGACAGTATCGTGATTATGGGCGGTTACGGGTTTCAATCCTTGTTCTCGTGGATGTTTCGCTCGAAGCCACGACCAGAGACAGGTATGCCCCGTCCTCGTGCAGTTTCAATCCTTGTTCTCGTGGATGTTTCGCTCGAAGACAGGCGAGATGGCCTTCTTGTCGAACACCCAGCCGGTTTCAATCCTTGTTCTCGTGGATGTTTCGCTCGAAGGAGCGATAAACGAACCGGGCATATCCACCAGTACCGGTTTCAATCCTTGTTCTCGTGGATGTTTCGCTCGAAGGCATCATGAAGACTGCCACTACGGCCAATACCTCCGGTTTCAATCCTTGTTCTCGTGGATGTTTCGCTCGAAGGGTCCTGTACCTGATCGAGGGGAAAATCTGGAATATGTTTCAATCCTTGTTCTCGTGGATGTTTCGCTCGAAGCGGTGGCGGGATCCGCGGTCCCGACAAAATTCGCAGGTTTCAATCCTTGTTCTCGTGGATGTTTCGCTCGAAGCAGACAGGCCCAGGCTGCTTACGATTACGCATCCGGAGTTTCAATCCTTGTTCTCGTGGATGTTTCGCTCGAAGTTGCGGCCCTGGTTGGCCGGACGTTTCATATATTAGTTTCAATCCTTGTTCTCGTGGATGTTTCGCTCGAAGTGCATACCCCGCGTCCGAATTTTACCGGCTATCTGGGTTTCAATCCTTGTTCTCGTGGATGTTTCGCTCGAAGTATAGACGATACGAGGCTATAACAATGAGATTACGGGTTTCAATCCTTGTTCTCGTGGATGTTTCGCTCGAAGATACTTGCACGATTAGGGCTTTAACGGATGCCGTATGTTTCAATCCTTGTTCTCGTGGATGTTTCGCTCGAAGTACAAGGAAGATAAGCGGTGAATTATCGAAGGAATGTTTCAATCCTTGTTCTCGTGGATGTTTCGCTCGAAGTGGCTTGATTATAGACGGTGGTTGATGCATAATTGGTTTCAATCCTTGTTCTCGTGGATGTTTCGCTCGAAGCATCACTTACGAGATCATACCCGCGCCCGTTCTCGGGTTTCAATCCTTGTTCTCGTGGATGTTTCGCTCGAAGAGACAGCGCTAATATTGTATCAGGCTGTTCTATGGGGTTTCAATCCTTGTTCTCGTGGATGTTTCGCTCGAAGAAAGAGCCGCGATTACCGGTGCTCGATGTGGTGGGGTTTCAATCCTTGTTCTCGTGGATGTTTCGCTCGAAGCTTAGGCTCGATCGGAAGAACCGATTGCGCCAGGGTTTCAATCCTTGTTCTCGTGGATGTTTCGCTCGAAGCTTAAACTGATTATGTTAATTCCGCCCGGCTGGATGGTTTCAATCCTTGTTCTCGTGGATGTTTCGCTCGAAGTCAATGAAGAACTGGTAATCAGTCAGGTCGTGATCGAGTTTCAATCCTTGTTCTCGTGGATGTTTCGCTCGAAGAAACGGCAGATCCCGCCATCAGAACACCGCCATAAGTTTCAATCCTTGTTCTCGTGGATGTTTCGCTCGAAGACCGGCCAGAAACCCGATAACCAGGGAGATCACGAGTTTCAATCCTTGTTCTCGTGGATGTTTCGCTCGAAGTTGTTGTTACGCCGTCTATTAGAAAGGAATATTTTCGTTTCAATCCTTGTTCTCGTGGATGTTTCGCTCGAAGGCCGCGAAATTTTGCGTATTTTCCGCTGAATCGCGACCAAATCACTTAAAATTCCTGCATGAATTTCTTCCTGCGGAATTATCGATTCCTATTTAAAGATAAGAATCAGGTGCAGATTGTTGCATAACAACAGTCGATGCACTTGTTTTTGTATTTACCCTTGTTCGGATAAAATCCTTTGTCGATGATCTCAAGGATCTCCCCGATGATCTCTCGACCCCGCTCGAAATCCTGCCCGGTGAATTCGATAGTTTCAATGTGGTGATTGCTCCGTGTAAAGCAGATGAATCCCCGTTTCACATCGCAATGGTAATTCTCCCGGATCATCATGGCGTGAAGGACGAGCTGATACTTGTAGGTCTTGAAGATCGTGTCCTTGAACTCAGCAAATTTGTATTCGAACGGGGCGGCCGTTCCATCATCAAGGAAGAGGACTTCATCGACAATTCCTTTGATATGATTCTGCTTGGATGCGATGAACACGTTAATCTCTTTTTGGACTACCCCGAGTTTCTTCCTCAGGTAATCAGGATTTGTAATCATCTTCTCTTCGTGAACCTCGCGCCCTTTCATCACCTTGAACCGTTTCTCCTCATGCTGGGGGATATCGAGGCAGTGCATGTAATAAATGAACCGGGGACAGAACAGGTATTCGAGCACATCGGAGATCGTGATGATGGTTTCGCTTTCGGAAGGCATGATCAGAAAAACTTCGTCAGGAGTTCGTCGCTCACCAGTTTCTTGTCGAAAGCCTGGCCGAGCAGTTTCACCTTCTTGAACGAGGCATCGTCCATCGGGAATACGTATACGGAATCAACTTCCGGATCGATCTCCTGTTCGCATTCCAGCGCGAGGGAGTCGCGTTCATTGGAATTCAGGTTCCCGAGGAACACGCTCTTCTGGACCCGGTACAGGCCTTTGTTCAGGCAGATGCGGACCACATGGTTCCGCGTTGTCGTTTTCCCAATATCGTACACCACCCAGACCATCGTCATGTGCCGTCACCTATTTGATCAGTTTGTTTGCAATATGGTGGCACTCCATCTGAATGGTATTCCTCGTCTTGATATTTCGTCCACGGTATTCGATCTCCTTGTCGAACATCTCGTTGATCGCGCCGATGAGGGCCGCCTTTCCCTCCCTGTTAAGATACAGGCCGTGGGGAACTGGATCGAAATACCCCTCCGAGACCTGCCGCTTCATGAAGAGGTTCACGACAGTCCGGTCGATGTTGGCCCGGAATAATTCGATAAGATCGAAAACGAACGACCGCTTGTTGTAGTTATCTGTGTGCAGGAATCCGACATACGGATCGAGTCCCGCGATGATACAGGAGCGTTCGACCTGCGAGTAAAGAACCCCGTACCCGTAATTCAGCAGGCAGTTGAACCCGTCGCGCGCCGGGTCCCGGCTCCGGCCCTTGAACTTCCATTTCTCTGGCATGATACTGCTGATCGCGTCGAAATATGCCTGCGAGGCCATGCCCTCGATGCCCATGATTGATCCGCGTTTGAAATCAAGCGTTCCTTTCATTTCCTTCAGCGATACGAGCAGGACTTCAAGCCGGGTGATGTACTGTTCGAGCGGTTCTTTCTGTTCGGGCCGGTTCTTCTTCAGGTCTTTGAGCAGATCGACCTGGTCCTCGATCTTCTTTGCTATCCATTCGCGTGCGAGGTAAAAGCCGGTATCCTCGTTCGCCGCTTCAAGCTGGCGGCGGCGGATGAGTGTGGTGCTCCCGAGTTTTGAATGCCACACGCGCCCGTACGGGTTGCCGTGATAATCGAGAAAGATGATGTCGATGTTGTGCTCGATGGCGAACTGGATCGCATCGGTGGTGATCGTTGCGGACGTGGTGATGAGGATGCTGTCAACCTTGTCGGCCGAGACCTCGAAGGTCTTCTCATCGTTCTTCACGAGAAAACAGTTGTTGGATTTCTTCAGGTACGATCCCCGTGTGTTGATGACGAGCTGCATGCGCTGTCGCCTCCATACTCTCCTTTCAGTTGCCTTACTGCACCGAACCCGCGCGAGACGGATTTGCCGATGCCAAGCAGGTCCGGGATCAGGAAATTTGCCTGGAATTTCCCGGTAAAAACCATGACGCTGACATCCTTGAGCCGGTCCTTGCGGAAGTGCACCTGTGCGTCACACTTGATTTGGCCGGGCACATCGTAGTTGAGCGATTTTGCCATCGAGAGAATGTTGCCGGTCAGGATCTTCCGCATAAATTCATCGCGCTCCGGCTTCCCCTTGAGGGTGTAGAACTTCCGGTAGTTCTCCTGGTTCAGCGCGAGCCACGGGGTCGCGAACTCATACGAGTGGATTTTATCCGAGATCCCGAACTCTTCATCCTTCAGCGAGATCCCGCGTTCCACGATCTGGTAGGTGTTCTCCCCAAGCCGGATTTCCTGGTATTCATCGAAGATCTGTTTGAGGACTTCTGCGCCTTCGTTGATTCCTACTACTGTTGGGACGTTACCGATCATCTTGTACTGCACAACCGGGTAACGGTAGATGAATTTGTCCGCGTTGTGCTGGTGGAGCTCCGCGTATTCGTTGAATTTGGTGGCGAAGAAACCCCGGAGTTCGTGGGCGGAGCCGTGGATGGGGCGCGTGGAGCCGAGGGTCAGGGTGAAGGTGTGGAGGATCATATAATCACTGTTCCGCCATCAGCAGGAATGAACCCAGTTTTCTGATCATACCAGATTTTCAATTCATCCTTGCTGATATATCCAATTCCAAGATCGTTTTGGAATAATCGTTTTGCATCTTTTTCAGGAACGGATATGACGTAATCAAGAAACTTCCGCTTGATCTTCTGGAATTCTTTTCTTCGTTCCAGCAGGGGTTTGGATTTTGTCTCCTTGAACTGCTGCCACAATTTCTGTGCCTCCGTATCGCATTCGACAAAGACATCCATCTTTGGGTAATCATTCTGGATTAGATGGAATGTATCGTGAAGATCACCATATTTGAGATACCGGATCATATCGAGACATTTCTCTGCTTCATCATCCGAGTGTAATTCGTTCACTAGGCGGAAATACCGGTCGTTCAAAGAAAGGAATTCCTGTTCATTCACTGTTCTTTTTTCTTCGAAAATCTTCCGGGTTGTCCCCAGAAGGAATGGGGAATAGATCCACGAAGAGTAATTTTTCCCATTATCTGTCAGTGTGATAACCTGCACCTCGCCTCGCTTCTCCTGAGAATTATTTCGGTTACACCGTCCGGCAACCTGATTGATCGAGTCGAGAGGTGCCATGTCCCGGTAAACGATATCGACATCGATATCGACACCCGCTTCGATCAGTTGCGTACTCACGATAATTTTCCGGGATTTATTGTCGGGATCGCGGATATCCCGGATCCTATTTAGTCTCTCTTGAGGGATGAGGTGAGTCGATAAGAATGTATATTCTGTATCAGATGCCGGATTCAAAGCTAATTCGGTGTATACTTTTTCTGCGGATTTGATGGTGTTAAGAACGATCAGGAAATCTTTTTCGGACTCGTTCTTTATCCTGCTCTGGATTTCCGGGATAAAAACTTGAATCGGGCAGGGTTCAGCATTAAATGTAAGAACCACCCGGTCCAGTTGAGAGAAATAATCTCTTTTCTTCGATGCAAGTTCTTTAATCTCTCCTTCTTTCCTCTCATCGAAGATCAATGGCTGTGTAGCGGTTACGAATACCACCCGGATATTCAGGCACCGGGCGAGTGTCTGGAGCACATCATGGAATAAAAGCCAGTAATGATGAGGAATCGACTGGACTTCGTCAAGAATGATTATTGCATTGGCTATCGTGTGGAATTTCCGTACCGCCCGGTTCTTGTTGGAGATAATTGTGTGGAAGAACTGGACAAAAGTTGTTATAATAAATTCAGAATGCCATCCCTCTATCAGCAATCGGGACTCATCTTCATCATAATCCTCCTCGTCAGACGATGTGTAAGTCAAATCAGCGAGATGGTGATGCTTGAGAAGTATATCCGAGGGTATTTCAGAGCCGGGGGATTGCGAGAACACTGATGAAATGACATCAAAATTCTGGTCGATGATACTCATGAAGGGAAGGCAATAGATAATCCTTGATGACGCACCGGTTTCCCTGGCAATTCTCTCCCGTAACTTCAGTGCGAACGAGACAGAAGTCAATGTTTTTCCAGTCCCCGTCGGTACGTTGAGCGAGTATATTTTCTGATGAAGTTCAAGCGATGGAATTTTTGAGATCACATCGGCGTAGATCTCATTTCGAATCTTATTCATGGCGGTTTGAGAACTGGTAAAACCCTTCGCATTCCGGTAGAGATCAACAATATCCGGGCTTATCGTTCGCTCATGTTGATCTGCCGGAATACCTGCTGCATCTCGCTTATCCCCATCAAGGAGAATTGAGAAATAAAATAGGGTGAATACCTCCATCGCTGGAGCGGGGGTTGTCTTTTCCAGTTTGGGCTTCAGGGAGAATTTATTCCCGTCATGAACGATTGCTGTAATTGTTCTATCGATCTCCGGGAAAAAGGAATCGAGAATTTCATTTGAGATTAAATTATGATACGCAGATCTGAGATCGTTTTTGTTGATCGCATCGCACTGGCGTTTGATTAAAGCTGTTGTCTCGGGTTTTCGTACATCAGCAATTTCATCGTAAAAATTTATCAGGTTTCCATGATGTCTTCTTACAAGGATGAATCCGATAAACGGTAACAATGAATCTATATCACCGGTATCGTTTTTCAATAATTCACGGAGGCAATAGTAAGTGAAAATCGCAGAGACAAGCCCGTGGTGCGTTTCCGGCCGGGCTTTCAGGATTGCTTTCTGTTTATCATCTGCAAACAGATACTCCTGAAAATATGATGTGGCTTTCCCAAAATCATGACAAATACCCAGTGTCCGGGAAAAAACCGCAAGGACATCGGGAGAATACCCTAGTGCAGAAAAATCCGGCCTGGCGGTTTTATGCGTTCTTTCACAATAATCTGCAACTGCTGAAATATGGTCCTGGAGTTTTTTTCCGGGATGGGAAAAAAGATCACATGAAGAGGATTCGTTCATGGTTCCCAAGCTCATAGAAATGATTAACCTTCACGGAGATCGGTTTGCAGTTCCGCTCAAACATGAACTGCTGGTATTCGTTCACGGTCCGGTCCTCGGCCATCTCATTCGGTAAGGTTTCGGACATGTATTCCTTGCCTGTTTCAAACTGGATCTCCCGAATCTGATCCTTAGGAATGACAGAGTCTAGCATGACTTCGTCAGGATTTTCCCTCCTGTCGAGATGATATTCATCAATGAACCCAAAGTTTGCGATGTGCTCGGTGATTCCCAGGCAGGGAGTATAAACGCATTTATGGCCGGAGATCATCTCCAGAGCCGAGGAATAGACTCCGGGATCCGAATGCGAGAAATATATCCGGTATTTCGCATCCTTCAGGAATTCGAATTGTATCCGCGTATGCTGTTTGATGATGTTCATCGTGCTCACGGATTCTGTATCAATGAGGTTTTCTGAAAACCGGATTTTTTTCACCGGATTTAACAACCGTATTGCGAAACGTGCATCTTTTTTTGGGAATTTTTTAAGGTAGGTATCTTTTGACAAACCAAGGATTGCACCCATCAGTCCACACAGGGCGGTTCGTGGAGGCAATGAAAATGTGAGGGGTGACGTAGTGGTAAAGAATTTCCGGAAGTAGGCATATTCACTCCACACATCGAAGACCAGTACTTTATCCATGTTGATCAGAGCGTGAGTTGTTTCACCGGGCACTTGGCAGATTTCAGGGCCTCTTCAAGATTGATCGATTTTTCATTGACCGTGACACGAACATGCGGATCGATACAATAATCGATATGATCGATCTTTGCAGCGTTTGCAGAAAGCGTGTCGATGAGTGCTGAAATTTCCAGTGGTATCTGGGTTATATCACGGATCTCCTCATCGGAAACGTCTGTTTTCCCTTTCTTGATCAATGCGTTAAGATCGCCGATATGGAAATTCTTCTCCTTGTAGATCACGTTGATCAGAAGCCGGGGCATCTGGCCGACTTTCGATCGGGAGATCAGGTTCTTCGTCCCGTTCCAGAGGCCGTCAACCAGGCATTTCACGTCATCATCAGTGAGCTTGGTTGTCTTCGCGGCGTTTTCGTTGACGATCCCATAGAATCCGATGAGCGAATAGGGAAGGACATACTGTTCAGTGAAGGTTCCTTGTGCTTTCCCCTTTTCTTGGGAAGGCATGACCGTAGTTCCCTTGATAAAAGACAATTTTACCCGGTGCAGGGACCGGCCAATCCGGAACTGAACCGGACCGGTCAGGATAATGTTCTTCTCGTTTTTCTGTTCACCATCACCCTCTTCTTTTTCAGATTTCTTGGATCCCTTTGCGCCCTTTTTTGAGATGGCTGCGGTCGCACCGAACAGGCGCATGTCGATGTATTTTTTTATCAGATCATCGGCATTTGAGATCTTGTTTTCATCCAGAACAGTTTTCTTGCCTTTGAGCAATCCATCATCGTCACGATACCCACGGATGAAAATATCCATCCCCTTGCAATCATGGAGATAATCCCGTACGGTACGTTTCAGCCGGACATCGCTGACAAGGTTTTCCATCGTCTCTTCATCGATACGGGGCTTGTTCTCGTCAAGCGGATCCCCATTGGGATTGATATCCTTCACATCATACAAGAACAAGAGTTCCGAACGTTTTGATACAGTTTCACTCATTTTTTATCTCCTTCATCTTCCTGTTTTTTAGTCGTAAACTGGCTGGCAAGGTTCATACCCAGAACAAAGTAGAATGCAATTTCATCTTTCGATAGTCTCCAGTCTTTTCCGGCTTCGATCATTGAGGCCGATATCATCTGCTCAAGATCCCGGTAATAATTCGCCTTGTACTCTTCGAGTTTATTCTGGATTTGAGGTAATAATGCCTGAATCATTTTCTGATCCAGTCTGAGCCCCTGAAGCTTTGTCCTGAAAGGCGTAGCACCCCGTTCATGATGCTGAATGCCCAACAGTTTCTGACACAGTACTCCTTCTAAAAATACTGTACGTTTCGCAGCCGAGTCAAAAAATGCCGGGAACTCATCAAAGATCTCCTCGGCTTTCTTTTTTGTTTCTGAAGATCCGTCAATAACAATACTTTTTGGTAACGTTGTCATAATCCTTCCATCCTTATGTTTTCCGAATAACTCCAGCTCGTCCAGATACGCAAGCAATGCCATGCCCCTGAATGTTGTTTCCTTTGTTGGAATGCCGTGATTGTGCTGGTCCCGTATCTTTCGTACAATCTCCGAAAGGATGAACGGACAGCTTACTTCTTTTCCGGAAAAAATACGACCAACAATGTCAAAGAAATACGCATCGGCATTCCTGCCGAAGAAATATCGGAGGGTTTCAAAGGTGAACTTGTATTGTCTTTCACCGATTCTCTTTTGATCTTTAAAAGCCGTAACCTGAAAATCCTGAAAAACCGGTTTACTGTCTATCACATTTTTTGCATCGAATAACTGCTTCAACCGTGAGGGGAAGATATCTTCGATATATCGCAGGATCTTGAATTCGTTATTATTTTCCTGATAGATGAGAATGTTGCAGAGGAATGAGTTCTCTTTCTCTGCAAGGGTACTAAGAATTTCTTCCCTTGCATCGCTCATGAGCGACTGATACTTATCAGTGAGTTTGATCTTATCTGCATCTTCATGAAAATCTTTCAGAATTTCATACACGAGTGTATTTTCATTCAGGAGGGGTTTGGGGATGACATAGTAATCATAACCATAGAACTGAAAATGACCAAAGTCATTGAGATATCTTTTTCCCCGTTCCAGAGCGAGTGCACAATCAAGGCAGACCGGATAATTTTTCCAGGCAAGACTCTGGTCGAAGCCCCCGGAGACCATACCGGGTTTATCAACAGTATAGAAATTGAACGTTGATGCAAATCCGTATACTTCATCTTTCTTTTTTCGGCATACAGAACAGGTTTTGTCTTTTTCAACAGATGTTGTATTGTATTTTTGCCAGAGTGACGCCCGGCTTTTTTGAATAAAAGTTTTCCGGAACAGGTCGATATCTCCAAGATGATATCGTTGGCCATTCTCTGAAATTACGATGGTAATAAAAGCAGATTCCTTTTTTGTACGGATATCCGACAGGATTGATTGTGTCTGATCAATAATCTGTGATTGGTTGTCTTCAAGACATTTTCCTAATTCGGAGAGGTATTGTATTTCGTCATTTTCAAGAACATAAGGCATTTGGGAAAATTTTTGCCCAAACCAGTTTTTAATTTTTATCGAATAAGTTTTAGCAATCTCGGTTACCTTTGATGACGGTGTGATATTCGTACCGCGTGAACTGCCAAACCGGTAGAGATATTTCGAGTTATTTTTTCTGGAATACTCTTCTTCTTCACGTACATCAATGAAAGAAAAACTGTTGCCGGTTTTTTCAATTTTTATTGAGAGGACATGTGGAGGTTTTTCTGATAGACCTTGGATGTCTTCACAAAAAATTTCAATAAGTCCCTGAGGTTCATTCGTGCTGATTTGATCTTTTTGAAGAGAATACTCCCCAATCTCCCGTATCGCTTCAATCATCGTATCGTCCCATTGCAAAAAGAAAATTATTCCTGCACAAATTTATCGTGCCTAATTATCTCCCCTGCATTATTCAACGATCCTCCATTTACCTTTACCATCTATATACTTGCTGATTTGATGGTGTGAAAGTGATACTGGCCGAAAGTAGAACCCCCCAAACCCCTCTAATAATAGTGCAGATCCGGCCTCTTCAAAAAACCCGTCACAGTCCGACAGGACCTCCGATCTGGAGGAGGAGAAGAATGCGCAAGCATTCTTCGATTGTATCTGACCTGTGACAGGTAATGTGACCCGCAACTTCGGGAGCCCGAAATCTGGCCGGAAA
This sequence comes from Methanoregula sp., assembly GCF_028712425.1. Taxonomy (GTDB): domain Archaea; phylum Halobacteriota; class Methanomicrobia; order Methanomicrobiales; family Methanospirillaceae; genus Methanoregula. Next base: position 105,777 of record NZ_JAQTQD010000002.1, on the reverse strand, counting down.
ACAGGCGTTCTTTTCATTCGGACCATACAGCACTACCCCTCCCCCTCACTTCTGCCTCCCAAAAGCGTACAAAAGCGTTTTACAAAACCACGGAAAATCGCCCGTTTGCCTACAATTGACCAATATACATGGATTTCGAAAACACTGAGCAAAAGTGCACCTGATTTTGCAGATATTACCAGAGAAGGGGTACCTGGAGGGACAATCCAGGCTCGTACAGGGCCCGGATTGCCAAAAGATTCCGATGATTACGAAGAGGGGGTGAAGAACTCATAAGGTACGCCGGCAAAATTCATTCCGCTAATTACCAATGAGTAACCTTTATCGTTTCTGCTAATTAGTAATTAGTATGGTCTCGAAAGAGCTGCTGCGGCAACTCGTCATCCAGCAGAAAGCCCGGATGGAACAACCAGGGGATTTTATCGAACGCTCGATCCTTCCCCTGGTCCTCGCCGCACTGGATGACAACCGGGTGATCATCCTTGCCGGTATCAGGAGATGCGGGAAGTCCACGCTCATAAAACAAATCATGGAGACAAAGAAGAACTACTGCTATGTCAATTTCGAAGACGAGCGGCTGCTCAGTTTCCGTGCAGAGGATTTTTCCATCCTCGATGAAGTGCTCATGGAAATATACGGGTCGTCCTCTACGTACTTCTTTGACGAGATCCAGAACGTGGAAAAGTTCGAGACATTTGTCCGAAGACTCCAGGACAGCGGGAAGAAAGTGATCCTCACCGGGTCGAACGCGGCCCTGCTCAGCAAAGAGTTCGGGACCCGGCTGACCGGCCGGTACAAACTCTTTGAGATCTACCCGTTCTCGTTTGTCGAATATCTCCGGTTACATGGCATCGCAGTCCGCAAAGAATCGCTGTATCTGGCTGAAGAAAAAGCAACCATTGTCCGGGCTTTTGGGCGCTACACGGAATGCGGCGGGATGCCCGAATACCTCAGAAATCGCGACACGGATTATATCAAAACCCTGTACGACAACATCCTGTACCGGGACATCATTGCACGATATTCCATCCGCAGGCAGAGACTGGTGAGGGAGCTGGTCGGGATCCTTGCATCCACAATGACACTCCCGTTTACGTACAACTCGCTGAAAAAAAGTCTCGGGCTGATGAATGCCATCACAGTCAAGGAGTACATCTCCTATCTCAGCGGGGCATACCTGTTCTTCGAACTCGCGCGGTTCGACTACTCGGTGAAAAAACAGCTGGGCTCGCCCCGCAAGATCTACTGTATCGATACCGCTTTCAGTATCATCAGCGGCTTCTCCTTATCACCGGATAAAGGAAGGCTCTTGGAAAATATCGTCTATATCGAACTGAGGCGGCGGGGAAGCGGGATCTTTTACTTCACGAAGAACCGGGAATGCAACTTCGTCCTCGTTGACCGGAAAAAAATTACCGGCGCGATCCAGGTCTGTTATGAATTCACGGAGGAAAACCGGGAGCGGGAGATTAGAGGCCTCGCTGAAGCGATGGATGAGTTCAGGCTGGACCGTGGCCTGATCCTGACCAGCGATCAGGATGATGAACTGCGGGTCGAAGGGAGGACAATCATCATCCGGCCGGTCTGGAAGTGGCTGCTGGAGAATGACGATGCAATCTAGGCCGGGTTGCCTGGCAATCCTTCCGGGACCTTACATGATCAAGCTCGGACTTTTTCATTTTCACAAATCCTGCGATCTCGCTCCTGACCGCGGGATCGATTGTCTGCAAAAAATCGCAGACGCTCTTCTCCTCGCCCTCGGTGATACGGAGGATCACATCGGAATAACTCTCACCGGCCCGCTTGTGTGCCCTGAGTGCGTGATACGCTGATTCCTTGATGTTGATGGTCTTGGTCACCATGAATGATCTATTGTGTATACACAATAATCATTTTTTCGGCAGGCATGGCGATTGCACCCGTCATCGTACGTCCATCCCCACACCGGCATGGCGGAATACGACAGCCCCGTCCCGATCCAAAACGATCTCACTCACAACAGCCGGATGGCGCCAGGTACCCGCGGGGTGAACGCCGTACGATTCGTAAGAAGGGAGAGGATTCGCCCGGGCGCGGTCACGTAACCCACGTCTTCATCAGGTAAAAATACCGCCCGCCGTACTCCAGGATCACAGGCTGTGTACTATCCGTTCCGGTTCCGCCGAGGGAGTTGCCGTATTCCCGTACCATCTTCCCCTCGCTGCAGAGATACGTACCGGTCCCGATGCAGGTACCGGGGACGGCGATAGTGAGGCCCTCGCTGCAACGCGAATCGCCGGCTTGGTCTCCCGTCAGGAACGGTTTCATGCGGGGGAAGCGGCTGAAGTCGTCACCGGTAACCGCAACGACCGTGTACAGCTTCGCCGCGGACTCGTTGACCTCGTACACATCGAACCCGCCGCAGGTCACCGCTGAATAACTGATCCATGAGACGAGGGCCATCGGCGAACACAGTACCAGCAGGATCACGGCTGAAAGCACCGCCAGCCGTTTCTGCCGGCTGATGGTGGTGCATGCCACATCCGTGCCCGCAGCCTCCTGCCGGCTTGTGGGCTCTCCGGAGATCCGGCAGAGCAGCCAGTCCAGAATGAAAAATACCAGGCCCGACAGAACCAGGACGCACGCGATCCCGATGAACAGTTCCAGCCTCCACTGAGCCGCCCCGAGACGAACGATCCCGTACTGCATAATTTCCAGGTAGAGAAGAACAGATACGAATGCCCCGAAAAAAACGGCGGGAGTTTTCAGCAGCGACGGTCTCCCCGCCCCGACAATAAACAGGGACGCAGCAATGAACAGGGGAAGTACCAGAGGAGAGAGAAGGAGGGCCAGGTAGTACGGGAGCCCCGCGATGCCATCTTCAAACTGCGGATTGACAATCCCGACAAAGCATGCCAGCACGCACCCGCAGACCAGGTGAAGGAGAATCCTGGACTTCCTGTCCCGGAGCAGCCCGGATACGATGACGAGAAGTGCGGCAATAATGGCAAGATAGGCAGCATAGGCAACCGTGAACGGATCCATCGTATTCCGGGAACCGGTCATCCCCAATTCATTAAAAGTGATCGATGTAAACCGCAGTTCCTTTCGTCCCGTACCGGAAGGTACGCCTTCTCCCCAGCCGTGCGGCTGCATCCACACCCATAAAACCTCCGGCAGCCAATATTGTTGAAGAAATGAACACCATCGACACCTTCTTCCCGTACAGCGAGTACCGGCCCGGCCAGCGCCACATGCTGGAGGTTGCGGCCACGGTTGCCCGTGATGGCGGTATTGCGATGATCGATGCACCGACCGGCTCCGGGAAATCGAGCGTGGTTGCTTCGCTTCTTGCCGAGCGCAAAGGCCGGAAGGTTGTGATTGCTGTCCGCACAGTAAGCCAGCTCACGACCTTCATCCGCGAGCTCGAACTCGTGAAGAAGAAAGCCCCGCAGATCAAAACCGTGTATCTCGTTGGCAAGAAGAGCATGTGCCCACTGGGGGGAGAGGGGGACGTGTACCGGCGCTGTGAGGGCGTCAAGGCTTTCTCGAACTCGCTGATGCGGGACCGGGCTGAGAAAGGGGCGATGATTCCGGCAAAGGATCCGTTCATCATCCAGCAGATCCGCAGGATGGACAAAGAGCACCCGCTCCTCTGCCCGTATTACATCAACAGTAAAATGTTCGTCCCCGCAGAGGGTGTTGGTGTGCGGATGGTTCCCTCAACGGAACTGCGCAACAAGGCCGACCGCGTGATCCAGAACCCCGTCCCCCCGAGGGACCTTACCGAATACTCTTCCAGCCTCTGCCCGTATGAGCTGATGATGCACGCGGCAAAGAACACCGACGTGGTCATCCTTAATTACCACCATCTCTTCGACCGGCAGATCCGGGAGCAGCTCTATGCAAACCTTGGTGTCGAGGACAAGGACATCCTTCTCCTGATCGATGAGGCGCACAACTGCGGTGACGTGATTACCGGCATCGAGAGCGTGACCATGGTGGAGCGCGACCTCGAACAGGCTTCGCGTGAACTCTCCGGCATGGCCCGGCGCCACAAAGGGGCTGAGGCGGTACGGCACGTGCTTCCCCGGCTTACGGAATTCATCCGGGGCCTCCAGAACTCGGTCGAGGCAGAGGACTGGTTCGATCCCGCGATCTTCGACCGGATGATCGTCCGCGAATCGCTCTACAAGGATATGGACGAGATCGTGGACGACCTCATGGGTCTGTCCGAGACCATCCGTGAGAAGAACATCAAGGGGGGTGAGTTCCGCGAAACGGCAATCGAGCGCCTGACTGAGTTCCTCCTCCGACTCTCCAACTCCGCAACCGACCCGGCGTTCCTGACCGTGTATCGCAAAGAGGAGTCCGGCATCACCCTGGAAGTGCGCAGCATTGATCCTGCTGCCTCGCTCTCGGAGGTGTGCGGTTCCCATGCCTGCGCCATCCTGATCTCGGGTACGCTCTCTCCTGTAGAGAGCTTCCAAAAATACTACTTCGGCAACGGGAACGTGACAACGCTCTCCCTCCCCAACGCGTTCCCGAAGGAGAACCGGCTCATCGCCTGCGCAAACGATATCACGACCGTTTACTCGATGCGGCAGAACAAGGAGAATACGAACCGTATTGCAGGGTATATCCGGGCGTTCTGTTCGCTTAAAGGCAACCGTGCCATTTACTTCCCCAGTTACCAGATCCTCGAGACGTATGCGGAACTTACTGCACGCGACATCCGGGGAAAGAAGGTCTTCATCGAGCCCCGCGATGCGGCAGGCGCAAGCGCGGCCCTGACCGAGTTCCTCTCGCTGCCGGCGCGGCGCGAATCCGGCGTCATGTTTGCCGTTGCCGGGGGAAAGTGGAGCGAGGGGCTTGATTACCGGGGTGAGATGCTCTCGGGCGCCATGGTGATCGGCCTCCCGCTTGCGCCATTCAACCGGGTACGCAAGATGATGATCGAATATTACCGGCACAAGTTCGGGCCCGAAGGGGAGTTCCTCTGCTATACCCTGCCGGCCGTCAACCGCTCGCTTCAGGCACTCGGGCGGGTGCTGCGGACCCCGGAGGACCGGGGTGTTCTCGTACTCGGGGAGAAGCGGTTTTGTGAAAAGAAGGTCAGGGATGCCCTGCCGGGCTGGATGCAGGAAGAGATAATCGCCTGCGATTATGACCGGTTCCGCGAGGTGCTCGCGCAATGGAAACCCTGAGCGGATCCTGCCGGCTCGGGCTCTGGTATGTCCACGTGTACTGGAGCGGGAACCTGGTCAGCCGCATCCGGTTCTCGCGGACGGGAATCAAAGGGAGCGTCCCGCCCCTGATCCGGCAGTACTGTGCGGGAAGGCCCGTTGACCTCAGGGCATTTTCCTCTGTCGCGATCCACGGCGACACCCCGTACAGCCGCATCTACCGCGCCGTACGGGAGATCCCGTACGGGAAGACTGCCACGTATGGCGACATTGCCCGGGTGGTCGGGACAGCACCCCGTGCAGTCGGGCAGGCCATGGCCCGGAATCCCACCCCGCTCGTCATCCCCTGCCACCGGGTTGTCGCAGCCAACGGGATTGGCGGGTTCTCTCCCGAGATCGAAATTAAGGAACTGCTCCTTGCCATGGAGAAGAAGAACCGGGAAACCCTCAAAAAAACCATTGCGTAAATTACTACATACTGAAGAGCCAATAAATCTGGTTGAATTCAGGAGTAGTACTGAGCAGATGAGATCAGCGATCATCCTTGTAGGTGGAGAGGCACGGCGTGCCAACGGGCAGGAGAAGTATTTCTTCCGGTACCAGGGTAAAACGTTCATTGAGCGGCTCGTTGACACGCTGCGGGGGATCGTGGACGAGATCATCCTTGTTGCACGCGACCCGGAACAGTGCCGGCGTTTCGACCATCTCGAGGGCGTGCGGTGTATTACAGACATCCGCCAGGGAATCGGCCCCATTCGCGGGCTCCATGCCGGCACCCTTGCTGCACAGGGAGATCTCATCTTCGTCTCTGCCTGCGACATGCCCTGCATTGATGCAGGGGTTGTCTCGTATCTCTTCTCCGCTATTGGTGAACACCAGGCAGCCATTCCCAGCTGGAATACAGACCTTCTCGAACCCCTCATGGCCGTATACCGCCGCGAGGCTATCCTGGAGTACCTCAAGACCCATGAATCCTACTCACTGCGCTCGATGATACGGTCCATCGATACGCTGTATGTGCCCGTGAACGACCTCAGGCAGTTCGACCCGGAACTCCGGTCTTTCACGAATATCAACAAGCTCGAGGACCTCGAACAGATCAACGGGGACAATGCTGCATTGTAACAGGCCGTCCGCCTTTTTCCCGTATGCACACGGGCAGCACAAATACCTTAAAATATATGTGATGAAACCAATCGATAGATCATTACCATTTGCAGGGAAACAGCCTGCTGAGCTGCAGGCAGGTGCACGAAGAGTATGAAACAGATCTCCCCCGAAAACGAGGAAGTCCTTCACCTGTTCATCATCACCGCAGCGACCATTGGCGCTGTTATCACCACGGTATTCTCCTTAACCCACGGGATCTTCGAGATATTCCCGTTCCTCTACATCCTTCCCATCATCCTTTCCGTGTACTTCTTCCCGAAGCGCGCAGTTCTCTTCTCCCTTGGCGTCAGCCTCACCTACATCGGGATGATCTACCTGTATGACTTCACCAACCCCGAACACATCGCGATTGCAACGGCATGGTTTGCCATCTTCATCACCATCGGGGTTGTCTCCTCGTCCTACGCAACGCGGCTCATCGACGAGCAAATGCGGATCCGGAGCATCCTTGTGAATTCCCAGGACGGAATCTTCTGTTTCGATCTCACGACCCTCCAGGTCCTCGGGGCAAACGCCAAGTTCGCGCAATGGCTCCGCTATGACCGGAGCGAGCTGGTGGGAAAGGACCTCTCAAAGACCTGGACCGGGTCGTCCGAGCGCGACCAGTTCATCGCAGATATCCGGAACGGTCCGCAGAACCTGGAGACTGAAGGGGTCTTCCAGTCACGGGACGGGGGCCAGCACCGGTTCATCGTCTCGGCTGTACTGGTGTCACGGAACCGCGTGCTCTGTTCTGCGATCGATATGACCGGCAGCAAGGTCGCTGACGAGGAGATCAAGAAGACCCTGGAAGAACTCGAGGTGCAGGTCCGTGCCCGGACGGAACACCTGGAAAAGATAAACGCGCAGCTTCAGGCCGAGATCCTCGAACGGCGCAGGGTGACAAAGACCATCCTCACACCGGAACCCGGGTCCAAGAAGGACCTGGAGGAGGAGGAATGATCGCCATCCCGTCCGGTGCCCCCCGCATCCTGCCCGGCACGGCACGGGGCCTCTGGTCCACTGCCATCGTGGCAAGCGTCGCAGTTGCCATCGCCTCGACTATCTTCTCCCTCACGCATGGGATCAACGAAGTCTTCCCGTTCCTCTACTTCCTCCCGATCATCCTCTTTGTCTACATCTATCCCGACCACGGTGTCATCTTCACGCTCCTTGTCAGCACCATCTACCTGGTGCTGGTCTATTCCCTCACCAGTTTCAACCCGGCAATCGTCGCGGTATCTACGGCATGGTTCGTCATCTTCGTGACAATTGGCGTAGTCACATCATCCTTTGCCAAGGGGCTTGTTTTAGAGGAGCGGAAGTACCGCGACATCTTCGAGAACTCCCAGGCAGGGATCTTCACATTCGGTCTTGACACCCTGAAGATCCAGGAACTGAATGCGAAGTGTGCCCGCATGCTCCGTTATGACAGAAACGAACTCGTGGGAAAAGACCTCAAGGAACTCTTCACGGACAGCGCACAATACCATTCCTTCACCCGCGAGATCCGGTCCCGCCCGCAAACCGGGGATATCGAGCTGCATTTTTCCACCCGTGACGGGGATATCCGGCAGTTCGTCCTCTCGGCATCAGCCTCACCCAACAACATCATCATCTGTTCTGTCATGGACATCACCGAAAGGAAACTTGCCGAGCGGGTGATCCACAAGGCCCGGGTGGAGCTCGAAGAACGGATCATAGAACGCACGCGGGAACTGACCCGGGCAAACGAGAGCCTCCTCGCAGAGATCGAGGAGCGCAAACAGTTCGAGGAGGCAATCCAGCTGGCAAACAAGAAACTCAACACGCTCTCGTCGATTACCCGGCACGACATCCTCAACCAGATAACAGCGATTGTGATGTATCTCTCGCTTGCAGAGGAGCAGATCTCCAACCCCGAGGCAATCGGGCACATAAAGAAGATCGGGCAGATCACCCAGTTGATCCAGAAGCAGATCCGGTTCACCCGCAACTACCAGTTCATCGGCTCGCGGTCGCCTCACTGGCAGGTCCTCTCGGTCACCATTGACGATGCCATAAAGGATCTTGACCTGGGGGACGTCCGCGTAGAGAAAGAGGTCGGGGATCTCGCGATTTACGCGGACCTTCTCCTGGAAAAGGTCTTCTACAACCTTGTCGAGAACTCCCTCCGCCATGGTGTGAACGTCACACGCTGCAGGATTTCCTATCGCATGGATGGTGATGATCTCGTTGTCCTGTACGAGGATGACGGGGTTGGCATACCAGCCGGCGTAAAAGAGAAGATTTTCCGCCGTGAATATTACCGGAATACCGGGTACGGGATGTTCCTCACCAAAGAGATCCTGGACTCTACCGGGATCAGTATCGTGGAGACCGGCGAACCGGGCAGGGGTGCACGCTTCGAGATCCGTGTGCCTGCGGGGGCGTTTTCCTTCGGATTACCGGAGAAGGAAGAATCGCCACGCCACAGCATGGACTAACAGATCAAATACTTTTCTTACAGCCGCTTGCATCCCGCATATAATGGCCGAATTCACTCTTCTGCAGGACCGTGCCCGGGAAAACCGGGCCATCGCGGCAGACCCGGAGGCCGGAGGGGTCGATACAGCATGACCCGCAGACGCCAAGGCCGCATTTCATGTACCGGTGGAGCGAGAACTCGGTCTTGTGCTCTACGCCCTTCTCTGTCACCTTGGCAAGCACGGAACGCATCATCACTTCGGGACCGCAGACAGCAATCCGGTCGTAATTGGCAAGGGTCAGGTCATCCAGCAGGGCCGTGACAAAACCCTTGTAGCCCTGCGATCCATCATCTGTTGCAATGACGACATCGGTGCATTCGTCAAGCTGGTCCAAAAAGAGCAGCTCGGACTCCGTCTTAGCACCAAGGAGCATGGTCATGACGCAATCTGCGCTGACAAGCGGGAGGAGCGGCGCCGCGCCCACCCCGCCTGCTATCGCGAGCACTTTTTCGCCTTGTGAAAAACCATTGCCAAACGGCCCGCGGATCCCGATTTTGTCGCCGGGTTTCATGGCAAAGAGTGCGGATGTGGCATCGCCCACCTTCTGCACAGTGATGCTGTTTAACGATGAGAGCGCCATCGGTATCTCGTCCACGCCCGGCACCCAGACCATCACAAACTGACCCGGGTTGAAGACAAACGGCTGGTCAAAGAAGAACGACCGGATATTCGGTGTCTCGTTCCGGATCCGCGTGATTGTTACAGTCACGGGAGTACCGTCAGCCATGGGCGCACCCCATGATCTCACTCGCCATTACGCCGTCCTTTGCGTACAGGGCGGCCCGGATCTTCTCAAAGACCCTGATATCCTCATGCACCGCGGAGCCAATCTCAACGGCTGATGCACCGGCCATCATCATCTCCACGACATTATCAGCAGTCGAAACACCCCCGCACCCGATGATGGGGATCTTCACTGCCTCATACAGTTCGTACACGCACCGGATGGCAACAGGAAACACTGCACTGCCCGAGAGACCGCCGTACCGGTTGCCGAGAACCGGGCGCCGGAGGCCGGTTGAGATCCGCATCGCCTTGACGGTATTGATGGCAACGATTGCACCCGCCCCACCTTTCTCCGCTGCCCTGCCAATCGCAGTGATATCCGTTACATTCGGGGTCAGTTTCACCCATGCCGGCATCCCGGTTTTAACAACAGCCCGGGTGCAGGCCTCAACAAGTGCAGGATCGCTCCCGATGGCTGCCCCGTACCCTTCCGCATGAGGGCAGGAGAGGTTAAGCTCGACTGCCGCGACCTTCCCGGAGAACCACCCGGCAACCTCGGCAAACTCTTCCGGGGTGCCGCCAAAGATACTGGCAACCACGGGCTTCTTTGCAAGCGGGGCCAGCTCGTCCACGAACTCCTTTGACGGGTTGGGAAGTCCCATCGCATTCAGCAGGCCGTCCTCAAGGGCAACGAGGCACGGGCCGCTGTGACCTTCCTTTGGGTGCGGTCCGATGGACTTTGTCACAACGCCCCCCGCCCCCAGCTGGAGCATCCGTGCCAGCGATGCACCGGTTGTCCCGAGAACACCGGCCGCAAGGAGGAGATGGTTCTGCAGCTCAACACCGCTCACATTCACCGGGCCCGGCCTGATGGTAACCATTCATCAGGAAATGGTCGTTATTTATTATTAGCATAACCCATATTGGTACCTGATGGTGCGTCTGGCAATCCTTGGTGTGGGGAGAATCGGCGGGGAGCTAGCTTACCTTGCTGCATCGCTTGGTATTGCTGACGAACTCGTCCTGTATGATACCGCTCCCGACCTGCTCAGGGCGCAGGTGCTCGACCTCCGCCATACCGGGCTCGACATTGCAATAAGTACCGACATGAACGATATCAGGGATACCGATCTCTGCGTCTTCTCTGCCGGAATGCCGCGAAACCCTTCCGTGAAGACACGGGCGGACCTGCTCCTTGCCAATCTTCCGGCAACGCGCTCCTGCGCCGGGCTCCTGAAGCGGTTTTCGGGGGTCCTGATCACCGTGACAAACCCGATGGATATCAATAATTATAATCTCTTCCAGTCCACCGGCATTCCCCGCGAACGCTGTATCGGGTTCGGCGGCCAGCTCGACAGTGCCCGTTTCGGCATCGCCCTCCGTTCCCGGAATATCAGCGGCCAGCCTTCTGTCCTCGGGGAGCACGGGGAACACCAGGTGCCGGTATGTTCCCGGCTTGATGCACCGGTTGATAGTCCTGTGCGGGAGGAGATCCTCCGTGAACTGCAGGGTGCAAGCATGGAAGTTATCCGGGGCAAAGGCGGGACCGTGTTCGGGCCGGCACTCCACCTTGCACGGCTTGTCCGGATGGTCCTGAAAGATACCAGGGAAACTGCAATCTGCTCCGCGGTACTGGACGGGGAGTACGGTCTCGATCGGTGCTCTCTTGGGGTACCGGTCCGTATCGGCAGGGACGGGATACAAGAGATCGAAGAGTGGGAACTGGATCCCTGGGAACTCGACAAGATGGCGGAGGCAGGAAGGTTCGTTGCCGGCCTCTGCGGGAAGGTCGTGCCCTGATATGGCTTCGCAGTCTGCCGGCAGCGGGAGCTGCCTGGATGCCGCCTGCACGCTTGATGCATTCGCCGGAGGTTTCCGGATCGCGATCAACCAGGTAGAGTACAGCAACTCCCCCGGCGGGCCCGTCATCCACATCTTCGGGAGGGACATCCGCGGGAAAACTGTCCGGCTGGATGTAACCGGTTTTGTTCCGTATTTCTATATCCCGTCCGACCAGGCAGAGAGCACGCCACTCCCACCGAAGGCAACCCTTGAAACCGGAACCGTGTACCGCTCGATCCGGGGAGAGCAGCTCCGCCGGATCATTACCCAGCGCCCGGGAGATGTGCGGGATGTCCGCGAGCGGTACCGCCACTTCGAGGCGGACATTCCCTTTGCCACCCGGTTCATGATCGACACCGGGCTGACCGGGGGGGTTGCTGCATCATCAGAGAACATCGACTATCATGAGATCACGCCGATCGAGATCGATGCCCCGGCCCGGACCTGCATCATCGATATCGAGTGCGAGGACGAGCGGGGCTTCCCCGACACGCAGCGCGATGCGATCATCTGCATCACCTGTTATGACTCGTTCGACGAGGACTACACTACGTTCCTGCTGACCCCCGGCAGCAGCCAGCTGCCGGGCGAGATCGCCGGGAAGGTTGGCGAAGGAGGACTCGAAAACGGGTGTTTCCGGCAGGGCACCCACACAATCTGCTCCTATTCAGACGAGACTGCGATGCTTCGGGCGTTCACCGCCTATATCATTGCCCGGGACCCGGACATCCTTTCGGGCTGGAACTTCGTTGACTTCGACATGCCCTACATCACCGGCAGGATGGAACGGCTCGGCCTGAAATCCGATTCGCTCGCCCGCATCCCGGGCATGACCGAGCGAAACGCCCTCCGGGGCCGGGCGCTCTTTGACCTCCTCACTGCGTACAAGAAGATGCATTCCACGCTCAAGGAGTCCTACCGCCTTGACGCGATCGCGATGGAGGAACTCGGGCAGCAGAAAGTCCGGTACACCGGGACGATCTCCGATCTCTGGAAGAAACAGCCGGCGCTCCTTGTTGAGTATAACTTCAAGGACGTGGAACTCTGCGTAGGGATCAACAAAAAGGACAACATCATCGGGTTCTACCGCGAGATCGCCCGGTACGTGGGCTGCCCGCTTGACCGGACCCTGAACTCCTCGAACGTGATCGATGTCTACGTCCTGAGAAAGGCGTTCGGAAAGTACGTGCTCCCCTCGAAAGGATTTGCCAATGCCGAGGAATTCGAAGGGGCAACGGTCTTCGAGCCGAGCAAAGGCGTGCGGGAGAACGTGGTGGTGCTCGACTTAAAGTCGCTCTACCCGATGGCAATGATGACCATAAACGCCTCGATGGAGACCAAGGATTCCCAAGGCGAACTCCGGGCGCCCAATGGGATCCGGTTCCGCAAGCAACCTGATGGGCTGACCCGCAGTATCATATCAGAGCTCCTCAAGGAACGGGACGAGAAGAAGCGCCTGCGCAACACCTTCGTGTTCGGTTCGCCGGAGTACATCATGTACGACATGCAGCAGAACGTGCTCAAGGTCATTATGAACACCTACTACGGGGTCTCGGGGTACACCCGGTTCCGGCTCTTCGACCGGGAGATCGGCTCTGCTGTCACCTCTGTGGGCCGTGCGATCATCGAGCACACGCGGCGGGAGATCGAGATGATGGGCTACACGGTCATCTACGGTGACACGGACTCCTGTATGATCCAGCTCCCGCCGGTCGACCGGGAGAAGACGATCGAACTAGCCCGTTCGATTGAGAAAACCCTCAACGGGAGTTATTCCGTGTTTGCAAAGAACGAGCTCAATGCCGATGTCCACTTCTTCTCCATCAAGTTCGAGAAGATCTATGCCCGCTTCTTCCAGGCCGGCAAGAAGAAACGGTACGCAGGCTCGCTTGTCTGGAAAGAGGGGGAGGATGTCAAGGAAACGGACATCGTGGGCTTCGAGATCAAGCGGAGCGACACGCCGCAGATCACGAAGCACGTACAGAAGACCGTGATGGAACTCATCCTGGACGGCAAGGGCCTCCCCGAGGTCAAAACATTCCTCGGGGACGTGATTAAAAAGTACCGGGCCGGGAAGTACACGCTGGACGAGATCGGGATCCCGGGTGGGATCGGCAAAGCGCTGAACGATTACGACAATGATGATGCACAGGTGCGGGGCGCAAAGTATGCCAACCAGTACCTGCACACGGAGTTCGGGAAGGGCAGCAAGCCCAAGCGGATTTACATCAAGACGGTAACCGCCAAATATCCCAAGACGGACGTGCTCTGCTTCGAGTATGCCGACCAGGTGCCACCGGAGTTCGTGGTGGACCTCGAACTGATGCTGGAGAAGACCATCAGACAACCGATCTCCCGGATCATCGAGGCGCTCGGCTGGAGCTGGGCGGATGTGGATCCGTCGCGGACTACGCTGGCGCAGTGGGGGCTGGGATGATGACACCCGTAAAAGGACCCGCATGAAGCGAATCTACTTCGCACAAGAGCGATGAGAATTTCACTCTGCACCGTGTTTTTGTCGTACACGTTTCTATCGACAAAACTCATAATTTTCATGATAAAACAATCACCTGCATAATTGTTTCAAAAGCGATCCCTTTTCTGCAAGGATCGGCAAAATTCCGGTGGAATAATATTTGTTTCGTCTGAATGCAAAATTTAACATATAAATTATTCAAATACAAGATCCAATGGACTCAGAAAAAATAATCCTTACAAAAGAATTGTTCCGGGTCCTGTCTTCCGATACTCGCATTACAATCCTGAAAAAACTTGCCCAACGCAGAAGGACGATCAGTGAATTGTCACGCGAGTTAAAGATCGCCAAGTCAACAGTGCACGAACATCTTGCTCTTATGTCCGGCGCGGGATTGATCGTCACCGTTCCCGATAAACATGAGTGGAAGTATTATGAGATAACCCGAAATGGAGTAAATCTGCTGGCACCGGAAAATTCGATCCCAATATCCATTCTTCTTACAACAACCGGATTCCTTTTTCTGGCCGGATCCATTACTGCATTTGTCGTGGCCTGGTTCCCGATGACACAACCGCCCGTCTCAACACCCATGCACGGCGGGGGTTATTCCGGTTATTTATACCCGGACCTCTTACCAACCTGCATTGGAATTCTTCTTCTCATAGCCGGGATTCTGGTTCTCATCCGGCTTTTCAGGATCCGGACATCATTTAAGGCGGATTCCCTCCAGTCATCCTGATCCGACCATTGCAAATCCATCCATAGGTCTTGGATCAACCTCCACAGTTCTTGCAATATCTTTGGAATATAGTCCGGCAGATTCGTGAAGATGCATTTTGGATGGTACACACCACTCCACTTTTTCTTATTTCACGGTGTTCGGATAAAACCGAACGCTTTTCGGGGGTTGAAATAGAATTGCAGAAAATTTTCTTGTACCCAGAACGTGATGTTTCCGCATTCTTGCTGGGAGGGAATATTTCCGATAATGGATAAAGCAGTCCGTTTTCCGGAGAGGTTCCGGATTAAACATTGTCAGGTACGGTTCAGAAACCTTTACACAAAGTCCTCCGACAAACGCGACACTATAATTTGCACCTCCCTTGCCCATACAGGAATACCAGGATTCTGATCCTGCCTAAGAAATCCGATGATAGGAGAAGCAAAACCATGAACAACTCATTACGAAGTATTGTTTTCTTATTGGTACTTCTGTCGTTCCTGATAGTGCCAGTGCTTGCAACAGATACCAATCTTGCAGTGCCGTATTACCAGCAGGAAACCGACTATTATTGCGGTCCTGCTGTTGCCCAGATGTGGATCGATTTCCACAGCAGTCTCGTAAGCCAGAATACGTTGTACACATTTATCCAGAACCATAACATCGAATCCGGATGGTCCACCGATCCTCAGGGACTCGAAGACGTTGTGGGAAACTATGTGACAAATCTTATCACTGACGATCACAAGTGGAGTTCAGCTGACGCTGCAATAATGGGGCAGGCTGTGGATACTGTCAACCGGGGAATCCCTTCTGCCTCGTTGATTCATGAGGGGTATCACTGGAATGCAGTAAAAGGTGTGAGTTACACCCAGTACGGGGGCCAGATTTACCAGATCAACGGTGTCTGGGTCCAGGATCCCTGGTACACAATGTCAGCTAACATATATTATGCCGTTAATTCATGGAAGAATGAATTTACTCAGGTCGATTTCCCTTCTTCGACTTGGGATAATTACTGGGTAACGGTTCAGGGTTACTGGGGAAGCCGCGGCGGCGCTCCTGATTACGATAAGGAGATTGAAAACATCCGGTTAATGGATGAATCCGCAGTAAGTACCCCCATCACGGCAGAGACGGACATTGCCGGTTTCGCACGCGAACAAATGAATAAACAGGATCTGTTCCAGGAAGAGCTTAAGGGAAGTAGTCCGGGAAATACCGTGCTCGTTCATTCCCTTAACAAAAATTATCCGGATTACTATCTGATTCCGTTTGAAAAGGATGGAGTTCCTGTGGTAGTTTCCAAGGTTGACGTTAAGGGAGATACAGCTGTGTTCAGCGCGGGTGCAGCACTGGAGAAGGGTGCCAGCAGTATAAAACCTGATCTGGATGAAGCGAGAAAAGCCTTGGAATATGCGGGCTATGGAGACCTTGAGAATGCACGCCTTGTATGGAAACCCTGCGAACAGACAATGTCGGAGTTCATGCCGGTATGGGAGTTCTCGAACAATGCCAATGAAATAAAATACGTTGGTTATAACCCGTTCGAACAGAAGGTTATGGTGTACGACAACCTTACCCCAGGAAAGATGAGAGGATAACATCTTCCTTGGACTTTTTTTTATGATTCCTTCACAATGACCATCACGATACTCCGATACAATGATGGGGGCTGATGCCCCCATACCCCTATTATGATAGATGCCGCCGAAGTCGAAGAGCGCTTCCGCACTCTTCTCCCATCTCATCCCGTTGGGATTCGATGAGAGGGTTTTTTCCAAAACCCTCTGCTTCATTCTTGCAGAATGAAGCACCCCGAAGGGACGCCCCGCGAAGGGTCAATTACTCATAAAGGAGGATAGGTAATTTTGCCCAGCGAGGGGGCGACGAGCCCCCCGAGCGACCTCCGAAGGGGGTGGGATGCATCGCAATAGTTGTTGAGGTTTTATCTTTTTTTCCTTAATTGCTGAAAAAACCAAGGAATTCTTATTTCCCGCTCAGCCGCTCGTTCAGCTTCTTGATCTGGTCCCGCAGCGCAATTGCCTTCTCGAAGTCCAGGCTCTCGGCCGCGTCCCGCATCTGCTTCTCGAGATCGATGATAACGTTCGGGATCTCGGTTTTCGGCACATGCTTGGTGTCGGTGACCTCAACCTCCTTTTCCTTGATCGGTTTGATGATGGTCTGCGGGGTGATATTGTGCTTCTTGTTGAACGCGATCTGAAGGGTGCGCCGGCGTTTCGTCTCGGCAATGGCCTTCTTCATGGAGTCGGTCATGTTGTCGCCATAGAGCACGACCTTTGCGTTCACGTTCCGGGCCGCCCGCCCGATGATCTGGATCAGGCTCCGGGCATCGCGGAGGAAGCCTTCCTTGTCCGCGTCGAGGATCCCGATGAACCCGACCTCGGGGATGTCAAGACCTTCCCGGAGCAGGTTGATCCCGACCAGGACATCGAATTTACCGAGCCGGAGCTGCCGGATGATCTCACTTCGTTCAAGGGTCTGGATCTCAGAGTGGAGGTAGCGTGTCCGGATCTTCCGGTCCGAGAGGAACTCGGACAATTCCTCGGCGAGCTTTTTCGTCAGCGTCGTGATAAGGACGCGGTCGCCCCGCGCAATGGTCTTCTCCACTTCACGGATCACGTCATCCGTCTGCCCTTCAATAGGCCTGACCTCAACTTCAGGATCGACAAGACCCGTGGGACGGATGATCTGTTCCACTGCCTTGCCCGACTTCTTCAGTTCATACTCGCCCGGCGTTGCCGAAACGAAAATCACCGAATTCATGTACTGCTCGAACTCGTGGAACCTCAGGGGCCGGTTGTCGTACGCGCTCGGGAGCCGGAAACCGTAGTCGATCAGCGCTTTCTTGCGCGAACGGTCACCGTTGTACATCCCGTGGAGCTGGGGGATCATCTGGTGGCTCTCATCGATGATCATCAGGAAATCGTCCGGGAAATAGTCAAGCAGGCAGTAGGGTTTCTCGCCCGCGTTCCGGCCATCGAAATGCCGGGAATAGTTCTCGATGCCCTTGCAGGAACCGGTCTCCTCGATCATCTCGATATCGTACCGGGTCCGCTGTTCGAGCCGGTGAGCTTCGATCAGGCCGTGGGTGGGGAGCACTTCGCCAAGCTCCTTCTGGATTGATGCAATGGCAGATTTCCGGGCGCTCTCGGGAGTAACGAAGTGGCGGGCAGGATAGACATAGAAATACTTCATCTCCTCGTTCACGGCACCAGTGTTCTTGTCCACCTCGCGGATCCGCTCGATCTCGTTGCCGAAGAGCTCGATACGGATGATGTTGTTGAAGTACCCGGGGATGAAGTCGATGGTGTCGCCCTTGACCCGGAACCGGCCCGGCATCAGTTCAAGATCGTTTCGCTCGAAGAGGATGTCGATGAGCTGGCTCATGATGTCGTTCCGCGTGATCTTCTGGCCAACGGTAAGTTCAAACCCCATATTCCGGAAGTTTTCCGGGTTGCCGAGACCGTAGATGCAGGAGACTGATGCTACCACGATCACGTCTTTCCGGAACGAGAGCGAGGCGGTTGCGGAGAGGCGGAGCTGCTCGATCTTGGGGTTGATGGCCGAATCCTTCTCGATATACTGGTCCTTTGCCGGGATGTAGGACTCGGGCTGGTAATAGTCATAGTACGAGACAAAGTATTCCACGCGGTTCTTCGGGAAGAAATCGCAGAACTCAGAGTAGAGCTGGGCAGCAAGCGTCTTGTTGTGAGCGAGGACGAGCGTGGGCTTCTGCGCTGCCGCGATCACGTTTGCCATCGTGAAGGTCTTGCCGGAGCCGGTGACACCAAGGAGCGTCTGGTACTGTTTGTCCTGTTCCAGACCTTTTACCAGTTCTTTGATCGCTTCCGGCTGCGAACCGGCCGGCCCGAAGCTGGAGACGAGCTCGAATTCTGTCACGGTGCTTAGGATCTTGGAACGGGATATTAAAAGGGATGGGGATGCGGCAGGAAAGTGATCCCGGGATCCCGTGGGGGCGGGGGAGGAAAGAGACTCTCCCCGGGATACTTCCCTACGACGGAGAATGTGAGGGAGCCGCAGGCCAAAAAATTCGGCAGTGGAAACGGTGCCAACACCCACGGAAATTTTCCCGATATTTGAGTATTTTCAGAATCGGGGCGTTTTTATCAGGAATAAACCGTGCTTTTTAGCGGCCCGTAAAAATGCGCAAAAATCGCACAGCCAGCACTCCGATCCAGAGTCCGGAGGCCAACCGGCCACCGCTATGAACGAAAATTTTACCCAGAACAGGGAAGAGGAAATCCGAAAATAGAATTTTTATAAAAAACTATGAATTTGCCATCCGGCACACGCTATGAGATGCCGGGAGGCATCGCTGGTGCAGGATGTGCTTTTTCTGCTGCTGATATACACCAGGGGGAGCCCTTCCCTGCCATCAGACCGTGCCCTTTACCCGGTGCAGCATCATGATCAGCGCAAAGGAGTTTCCACCGGTGTCCTTCCCGCTGGAATACGTCAGCACAATAGACATCGTATCCGGATCAATCAGCGTGCCCTTTGCCCAGCCACCCGGCTGGTCGATGATCGTGAGGGATTTCCCATCCGGATCAACAATGCCGAGAACGGTCTGGTTTACATCAGGGCCATAGGGCTGCCGGAAGAGTTTGAAGCCTTTGACAACGGGACCTTCCTGCGAAGCAAACACCCATGTATTCTCGCCGACCGCGACATCCTGGATGGTCGTGTTCAGGTTCCACCCGGCCTCGTTTTCGGATTTCCAGGTGCCGGTGATGTCTGGATACTTCACGTCCGGTGACGGGGTAATTTCAGCCGGCGAATTCGGAGGTGAGACGGGAGTTGTCGTACATCCTGCACAGAAAAGGAACGTGATGAGGAGGGATGCAATGGCGAAAGAAAGAATAGTTTTTCTCATAACCGGAATGATTCCCCGGGATTATTTATTGGTTCCGGAACCAGGGCGAAGGTCCCGTCACGATTGTCTCTTCTCTCATTTATCCAACGCAATCATCGTCTCCACCCACACCCGGTTCGCCCGGAGCGCACAACCACCGGTCGTTTCCGTAAGCAGCCCGTGTTCGTTACGGATCCGTGAGAGCAGCCGGGACCGGAGCGCTTCCCGTAATGGGACCTCTGCAAGGTTCGCATCCGAGTACGGCGCAGCCGGGCAGGGCTCGAGATTCCCCGACGGCCCGACATGCACAAATCCCCGCCCGGCCGCAAGGCACCCGCCATACTCATCCTCATCCCCAGGAAAACCAATGAAGAGCGCCGGAAATTTCCGGTTGAAGTCCGCGAGAACGATCTGAAGGACCTTCTTTTGTTCACGGGTGAGGACGAGGTTTTCTGTGCCGGGCGCCATGGGTACGTACTCCACGTATGTAAAGACCCGGGCGCCGGCACGGGTCATCTCGCGGATGAACGCTTCGTTTGTGACCCGGGAGAAATTTTCCCGTGTGGTCGTGACCGAACAGCCGAAAAAGATATTCCGGCTTTTCAGCAATGCGCAGGTGGAGAGGAGCCGTTCATAGACCCCGTCGCCCCTCCGCGAGTCCGTGTCCTTGCGGAATCCTTCGAAACTGATAACCGGGACAATATTCCGGCATGCTGCCATTGCCTCAGCCAGCGCCTCATCGATCAGGAGCCCGTTCGTAAAGACCGGAAAGAGGATCGCGGGATGGGCCTGTGCGATCGAGAGGATCTCATCCCGCCGGACGAGTGGTTCGCCGCCGGCAATGACAATAACCGAGACCCCCAGTTCCTCTGACTGGCTGACCAGTGATGCAAGGGTGTCCGGGCTCATCTCACCAGCCTGTTTGTCCTCCCGTCCTCTCATGTAACAGCCGGTGCAGGCAAGGTTGCAGCGCGAGGTGATGCTTGCGATGATGATGGGTGGGACGATCAATCCCTCCCGCTCGTGCTTCAGCCGCACGGAGGCAGCCTTCCGCTGGTTGTGGAGGATGACCGATCCGGGGATAACAAGAGTTGGGTTACCGGCAATGATCCGGACTGCCTGTGCGAGAGTCTCGCTGATCACCGAGTCGAATTTTTCCCGGGCGTTATCATTTTGCATGAGATACTCCGAACGCATCGGAAATTTTCCGCAGCGCCGTGACCATCCATCCTGCAAATGCTACGAGCAGGATTATACCGGCAAGCACGGAAAACCCGAACTTGAGGAGCGTGGCCGCCATGGTAATCTGCGCAACACTGTACATCTCCATCGGGTATGCAAGGAGCATCGCGATGATCCCGAGGTTTTCCAGGTAATCGAAGAGTGCCCCGATGACGGGAACGACATTGAGCCGGTGCCAGCCGCTTTCCGCTGGGAGCCACCGGTGCAGGATCCACGTGATGAGCGTCGAGAGGAAGAGCGCGTAGAAGAGCGGGACGAGATGGTCGAGCGGGATGATCCGGGTCAGCTCGAACGACCGGCCGGCTTCTCCCATGGCCGCGAGGAACGCGTAGGCCTGTTCCGGCGTGTAGAACACTTCCATGTCAAGGATGCCGACCCCCCCGGTGATCGATTTAAGTTCCGCAATACCAAAGGGACGACCGTTGACAAGGAATCCCGTGACCAGGATCCCGGCAAACGCCACGAGCACGGTACGCCCCGATGTGATGCTGATGATCCGGTCCGAAACGACATCAAGGATCTTCTTCCCGCTCCTGATTCCGTCCATCACGAAACCTCCCGCTTTTCCTTTGTTTTCCACACGTACGAGATGACACCCTTCGGGCAGGTGTCCGCACATTCACCGCAGAGGATACATTCCGTTTGCTCCATCTCATCCTTCCTGACCATGCCATTCACATCAAGGCTCATCGGGCATCCCGCTGAACATACCCCGCAATCGATGCAATGACCGGAATCGGCGGAGAGGCCCAGCGCCGGCCAGCGGAACAGGTTCCGGATTTTCCTGCCGAGAATAAGCATCGGGGCGAACGGGCAGAACGTGTGGCAGAATCCGCGTCTCCCGAAGATGAGCGTGAATGCGAGAATCATAATCACCGGCCCGAGAAATGCAGCAATCCCACCTGCTGCAAGAAGGGAAATTCCGTTCTCCGTCCGGTAGAAGAGGTCGATGCTGGAAAGCCCGCCGGCCGACCAGATCGCATACCCAATGCTGCCGAAGATCCCAAGAAAAACGAGATACTTCAGCCAGTCCAGTCTTGTTGTCCGGATACGCGGATCAGAGAGAGACCGCATCAACTCCTGCAGGCCACCCGAGGGGCAGAGCCACCCGCACCAGAGCCGTGCAACAACGAGCGAGCTCAGGAAAAGCAGGATGAATATAACGAGGCCGCCCGCCACGATCCCCAGTCCTGCCGCCTCGGTGATGATCGGGCACGAGAGGTAGGCAAAGGTGATGGGGTAAAGGATGAACGAGAGGATGATGAGTGCAAGGCGCACCCGCTGCCGCGGGGATCCCAGAATCCTCCTCCCTGCCAACGGGCTTTTCATTCTCTTTCCCTCGTCTGCATCCGGCACAGGGCCATACCCTTTTTTCACCTGCGCACTATGCCGTACGTGATTGCACCCTTCGGGCAGGCATCGGCACAACTGGCACAGAGGATGCAGTCGGCGTTTTCCATCTCATCCTTCCGGACCATTCCGTTCACGTCAAGGCCCATGGGACATTCCTTCGAACACTTCCGGCAGTCGATACAGCGGGAGGAGTCGGCTGAGAGACCCAGCGCCGGCCAGTGGAACAGGTTCCGGATCTTCCGTCCTGCAACCATGATCCCGGCGATCGGGCAGAACACGTGGCAGGTCCCGCGTTTTCCGGTGATGAAGGCGATGATGAAGATGAAGAGGAAGATCATTCCTACGATCATCAGGACCTGAACCGAGGAGATCGAGATACCGTTCACGGTGCCATAGAAGGGGTCCACAGAGCGGATCCCGCCAGCCTGGAAAAAGGTGAACCCGAGCATACCAAGCCAGATGGCGGTGATGCCGTACTTGAGCCAGTTGCGCCAGCCTTCCTTTACAGTTCCCTTTATGACCGGCGAACAGATCTCCTGCCATGCGCCCATTGGGCAGAGCCACCCGCACCAAAGCCGGGCCACGACAAGCGAGAGGATAAACAGCGTAATGTACAGGAGCAGGCTGCCCGAGGCTATGCCTTCTCCGGCGCCCATCATGGGGATGATGGGGGAGATGTAGAAGATCGTGACCGGGATCAGGATGAACGAAAGGATCAGGATCCATTTCCGGATGTTCTGGCGTGACGATGCTTTTTTGGTTTCTGTGTTTTCTGTCATGGTAATTTCCTTTGAATCAAATTTGTTTTTCAGGCGCTTTACCGTGCTGGGCTTTCAGGTCGGCAACCGTGACATCCGGATTCCGGTACCGCCCCCACGATTCCGTCTTTGGCCCGGCCTGGATTGCCTGCACCGGGCAGGTATGGATGCAGCCGCAGCAGAGCTCGCACTGGTGTTTCCAGACTGGCCGGTTATTGACCAGTTCGATATTGTCCGAGGGGCAGATCGCAACGCAGGTCCCGCAGGCCGTGCACTTCTCCGTTACGGTGAATTTTTTATCGCCGTCACGAACATGAGACCGGAAATACGGATACGCGAGGGAATACAGCACGCGGCCGATGAGGGATGAGGGAAGAGTGCGTTTCTCGCACCATCCGACAGCCCCCGCTATGTCACCGATTACCCCGTCCGCTTTTTGTAAGATCTCCCGCTGTTTCTCAACCGCCAGGGGTTCGTACATCAGGATATAATTCCCGGGCATGGCAATCCCGAATCCCGCGTCGAGCCCCCGTCCCTTCCGTTTACGGATAATACTGTCAAGCTGCCGGAGTGCCGCGGACTCCCCGCCACCTCCGTGAGTCATGACACAGAAGAGATATTCTGCCGCTGCAGGATCCAGGCGCCCTGCAAATTCCGCCACCATGAGAGGCAGACCGCAGAAATAGACCGGGGCAACAATACCAATGCGTTCAGCAGCGGGTACGATGTTGCCTGAGGTATCCTGAAGCGAGACAATCGGTACAAGCTCGGTCTCTCCCAGTGCCAGAGCGATCTTTTTTGCTGCGGCAAGCGAGTTGCCGGTGCCGGTGAAGTAATAGAGAATTGTTTTCATCCCTGCCTCAGAGTCTCCTGTACTTTTGCTATCAGTGCCGCTACGGGAGTGCCGTCCTTGATCTCCTTTTCCGTGAGAGAGAACTGCCCGGCAACGATCATCTCTTTTGCTAAAAGCTCCTTTTCCATGACCTGGAGTGTCGTACCGGGATCCCCGGAACAGGTAGCGAAGATCACTGCTTTTTTCCCCCTGCATCCCGTGAGCGCGGCAAGGGCTTTCCTGATTGCCGGGACGGGTTTTCCGCCCCAGACGGGCGTCCCGATCACGACAAGATCAGACCCGGAGAGATCGATATTGTCCGGCAGGGTGCCGCTGTCCCGCACGGTCATGCCGGGTGAATGGCGGGCCATGAATGCAACAAACCGGGACAGGAGATCCCGTGACCGGATCTCGATGATCTCACCCCCGCAGGCGTTCCGAATCTGTTCGGCTATTCCAAAGGTTGTTCCCGTATACGATGCACAAATAATTTTCACATTCATACTTTCACGTCCACATTCTCCCTGGTTCCTTCACCTGGTTCTCCGTCAGCTATGCCCCTGAGCGGGTTTGCATCAATGATCTGCCGGAGCAGTTCCCCGCCGGCATCCGGGTTCTTCGCGTCATCATGGTCAAGGCTGATCTCAGCCATAACTGTCACACCCCGCTCCTCCAGCGCTTTTCTCAGGAGGGGAAGGGCTTCTCCCGGCTGGTTGTTGCATGTCGTGAAGACCACGGCCATCTTTCCCTCGCAGCCACGGAGGGCTTTCACTGCCGCGTTGATTGCGGGTGACGGTTTCCATGCCCATACGGGCGTGCCGATGATCAGGAGATCATAGCCCGAGACATCGATCTCGCCCGGTTCGATCGGGTCACACAAGCCCTTCCGGGACCGGAGAACCCCCTTGGTGTACGCGGTAAAGGAAGAGTAGGCTGCCCGTGTCCGGACCTCGACAAGATCGCAGCCGCTCGCATTCCGGATTCCCTCGGCAACATGCCGTGTAATCCCGGAGTATGAGTAATAGATGACACATGCCCGGACGCTCCGGCCGGGTGTTGCCTTTCTGACCATCTCACGGCTGCACTGTTTCATGACGGTTGCGTACATCAGCTCGAAGTGGTCCCGCAATTCCATCATCCGGTCGCGATTGATGGTGTAGTACACATAGAACCCGTCACGGCGCGATCCGACAAGCCCCTCTGCTTTGAGGGTCTTCAAGTGCTGCGAGACCGCGGGCTGGGAGATCTTCAGCCGGCCTGCAAGCTCGCTGACACCGAGCGTCCCGCTCGTGTCCGTTGATAGGATGTAAATGATCTGGAGCCGTGTAAAGTCCCCGAGTGCTTTGAATGTCCCGGCCATCTGCGGGACAATCTCGCAGAGATTGTTGCACTCGGCACACTTTTTGCAGGGCTCCATGGAATATCTGTATAAGTGTTTGCTTATACACTTATATCTTTTTGGCCCGATAGCGGATGCAAGTGACAGTACCTGCGAGCTTCATACAATACCGAAACGGGAAAAGAGAGATCAGTATTTGGGACTGATCTTGTGGAGTTTGGGATCAATCTTGTACGCAATCGGACGGTCCAGCAGGTCAAGGACATTCACTTTCTGGTCAATCAGGTCCTGGTAATTGAAATTCTCGGACTTAATCGAACTGCCCTCTCCCCACATGACCACAACTCCTTCCGGTACCTTCTTGCTGGCTACGATGTCTGGCATACACTGCGATGGAAGCGACGGATAATGAAGGTTGTGATGGGTGCAGGTGCCCATTCCTGCGGTTCGTGAGGCAGGCACGGGCCGGCCCCCGAAAAAACAAAAACCATATCCCATCCTCTGCCCGATACACTCTCACGGTCTTTGAATGTACCGGAAAAATGCTCAACAGATGTCACCAAAAGAATCCCGGAAGGAGAAGAGCTCTTCCGCCTTTACCATCCGCCCGTTTAGGAAAACCGACATTGATTTTGTAATTGGGGGGCAGCTGACGCTCTATGCCACGGAGTACGGGTTCACCTCACAGGTCTGGAACGATTATCTTACCGGTGGCGTGCAGGAGTTCCTCCGGCAGTTCGACAGCGCCCGTGACTGCATGTATATCGCAGAGCGGGATAATACTCCCTGCGGCTGTATTGCCATCACGCATACAGAAGACAGGATAGCGCAGCTCCGGTTCTACTTCATGGAAAGGGATTGCAGGGGAAGAGGAGCCGGGCGCCGGCTCATGGATCGTGCAATCGGGTTCTGCCGGGGAGCAAACTACAAGAGAGTGTTTCTCTGGACGTTCAGCACGCTGGACGCTGCCCGGCACCTGTATGCCGGGAGAGGATTCCGGATCACGGACACACACATTAACAACGAGTGGGGCGAGCCGATCCTTGAAGAGAAGTGGGAACTCGAATTGTAACCGGATAATGAAGGTTGCGACCTCTCAGACAACAGTCACCCTGCCCCCTGCGATCTTCTGGAGGGATTATGCAACAGGAATGTAGATCTCTGTCAGGATCTCTTCCGGGGGGACTTCCCGCGGATCATTGGGATAAATCTCGCGAATCGGGCCGCTGATCGTCAGTCCTCTTTGTTCTATCCATGCGAATGCAGAAAGGTACGTGGATTCGCAGGAATCATAGGGGCCCTTGTGTATGACATGAACCATCTTTCCTCCGGGCAGAGTGTACCGCCGGATATCCCCGCTTCCGGACGCAGGGCCTGTCACCGGCCAGGCAACTTCAACCCGGGCAGTACCGTTTGCATTTGCGACTTGTACCGCTTCCGGAGAGCATTCATGGCAGTTGAAGACGGGCGGGCCGGCGATGGAGATCTTCTGTTCCATCATGTAGCTGAATACCTTCATCAGGAGCTCCGGGATAAGGGCATAGGTCCCGGTCTTCTCGGTCCCCAGGACATCCATGGGAGATACCTCAATAAGGGTAATTTTTCCTTTTTCTGGCATACAGCAAAATCATGGGTTCGGGTATTATCACTATGGCATGCGGGATGTGAAAATGAATGGGTGCGGCACCCGGGCGGACTGCAAAAAAACCTGCCGCCCAAAAACGTTTGCGGAAAAATCAGACAGGTTTATAGTGGCCCCACTTGCCAAGGGCCTCTTTGAGCTCATTTGCCTTCTTTGCCTTCTCTTCAAGAGATACTCCGTCCTGCCATGCTTCCATTGCCTGAATGGTCGCCTTCGCGCCGGCCCTTGTCCCCTTCGGGTGGCCGTGGATCCCACCGGAAACAAGCAGCACCATCTCGGTGCCGTAGATGTCCATCACGTCCGGCACAAGGCCCGGGTGCAGGCCGCCGGATGAGACCGGGAATGCTGTTTTGATCTTCCCCCAGTCCTGTTCAAGAAGAATCCCCTCGACTGCCGCGGTCTTCTTCTCACGCAGCAGGTTGGCAAGCGCAAGCGACTCTTTCCGGGACCCGGTCAGCTTCCCGACCGCGGTGCCGGTATGGATCTGCGAGACACCGATAAGCCGCATCATCTTGGCGAGGAACTGCATGCTGATCCCGTGTTTCCGGTTCCGGTCGAACGCCGCGTGCATGGCCCGGTGCGCATGGATTGCAAGGCCAAGGTCCGAGCAGTAGTCCCGCATGGTCATGACAGCAGCCGTTCCGGCAACAACGACATCGATCATACAGTAGTTCCAGCCACTCGCGGCAAGGAGATCGGCCCGCTTCTTCATGGTTTCGACATCGGCGGTTATGTTTAAGAACGCAGACTTCTTCTCACCGGTCTCCTTCTCGGCCTTGTCGCGCAGCTTTGTCATGTACTTCACCCGGTCCTCGAATTTGTTGAACGAGGTGGAGGTGAGGTTCTCATCGTCCTTCACGAAATCGAAGCCGCCCATCCAGGTCTCGTACCCGATGTCGGCGTGCTCCTTTGCCGAGAACCCGATCTTCGGCTTGGGCACTGCGCCGGTAAGGGGACGTTTTTTGATCCCCATCATCTTCCGGATGCCGTCGTTCCCAAAGTGCGGCCCTTTGAAATGCTTCAGGTATGCGGGAGAAAGTGAGACATCAATAAGGCGCAGGTTCCTCACCGCTTTCATGCCGAAGATATTGCCCGCGATCCCGCTCATGAGCTGGACTGCGTTGCCTTCTTCCCAAAGCTCGATGGGATACGCGATCTTCACGACATTTCCGTCAATGTCGAATGCGGTCGCCTGCAGGGCTTTCATCCTTGGGGGCATGGAAAAGAGCGTGGTCCACGTGCCGGTCGAACTCTCTGATGCGATCCGGCCGGCGGCTTCCCTGCCGCTGACACCCGCCGCGGGTTCGAAATAGAAGAGGCAGACGAGGTCATCCTTTGCCGGTTCGTACTTCAGGTCAACGAATTCCTTGTACCAGTCAATCGCCATAGCAGTTCCTGTAATGTAGTAAAGGTTATCTTGGCTAAAAAAGGTGTACAATAGAATAACATTCCCTGCCATCGTTTTGGCCGGCGTTACGCAGCACAACAGACAGCGGGTGCGAACCGCACCTGCGTTTTGGAATCATGGAGAACGAAAAACATTCCGGCAGGCTTCCGGCAGTCCTGGTCCACGGGTGGAACAGTCACCCGGGGATCTGGAACCGGCTCCTGCCACTCTTAAAAGAGGCATCGATACCAGCATGGATCTTCGACCATACCGGGCTTGCTGACCGGAACATACCGGAGATCGCAGCTGTGATCGGGGATTTTGTTCAGGGCAAACGGGACGAGACCGGGTATTACGGGGATGTCGATGTTGTCTGCCATTCGGTCGGGACCTGCATTGCCCGCTATTACCTGGAAGTGATTGACGGAGAGAGAAAGACGGCCCGCGCCCGGCAGCTCATTGGCCTTGGCCCGCCCAACAACGGTTCCGCCATGGCCGAACTCTTCTTTGACCCGGTGCAGGGAGCAGAGATCATCAATCGGCTCACGGGCGTTTTCGTTCCCCCCGGATACAATCCCTCGGCTGACCGGATCGTGCACGATGTGCGCCCGGGAAGTGCGGTCATGCACAACCTCAAAGCTGCCGGCATCCGCCAGGACATGGCCTACCATATCATCGTCACGGGAAATCCGGGCGAATCACCGGACTTCTTTCCTCTGTTCCATGGCGCAACCTGGGAGCGGGATGGTGACGGCAGCTGCCGTCCCACCTTCCACGGCGACGGGGTTGTCACGCACAGCGAATCTGCCCTCCCGGGCATTACGCTTGAGATCATCACGACTGGGCCTGGCACGGACGAAGCAATCCTTCCGCCCGGACAGTTCTGCCACATCCACCTGCCGCGAAACCCGGTGGTGATGGAACGCGTTCTTGGGTATCTCACGCTCCCGGCTGACCGTACCTGATCAGCCGGTATCGGCTTCCCGCCCGGGATTGTGGGCGCCACCACGAGCGGATCGTCGTTAACTCACCCTGCCATTGCGCGGATTATCCGCATTCGTCCAAATTTTAATATACGATGATTGCTGGATTAGAAGTGTAGCGCCGGGATTTTGTTATGACGAAAGAACAATTCGAACTCAGGAAATTCGTTGCACCGGAGTTTGTGATCGGCTCCGATGCCCGTTTCCTCACCGGGAGGTACGCGAAGAACTTTGGCGCCCAGAACGTGCTCGTTGTCACCGGCCCGCATATCATCGAGGCCGGCTGGGTCAGGGACGTGACAGCAAGTCTTGAAGAGGATGATATCGCGTTCACGGTATTTTCCGGGATTACTTCGAATCCCCGGGACTCCGAAGTCATGGCGGGGGCAGCGGTCTATGACGAGGCCGGCTGCGATGCCATCGTTGCCGTGGGCGGGGGCAGCCCGATCGACTGCGCCAAAGGTATCGGTATCGTCTCCTCCAACAAAAAAAACATCCTGGACTTTGAAGGTGTGGACCAGATACGGGTTCCCCCGCCACCCATGATCTGCATCCCGACAACTGCCGGGACAGGCGCGGATGTCTCGCAGTTCGCCATCATCAACGACACGCAGCGGAAAGTGAAGATCGCCATCATCAGCAAGATGATCGTGCCGGACATCGCTCTCGTCGATCCCGAGCCGCTCACCTCACTCTCACCTGAACTTACTGCCCATACCGGGATGGACGCGATCACCCACAGCGTGGAGGCCTTTGTCTCCAATGCCAGCTCCCCGGTTACAGACGTCCATGCGTTTGAGTCCATCCAGCTGATGAACGGATTTCTCTTGAAGGCATACCAGGACCCGGAGAATCTCGAATACCGGTTCCAGACCATGCTCGGAAGCCTCTCTGCCGGCCTTGCCTTCTCGAACGCGAGCCTTGGTGCAGTCCATGCCATGGCGCACAGCCTCGGAGGCTTCTCCGACCTCCCGCACGGGGAGTGCAATTCCCTGCTGCTCGAACACGTGATGGCGTTCAACTACGACTCCTGCCCGGAACGCTACGAGACGGTAGGGAAGGCGATGGGCCTCAACCTTGCTTCTCTTTCGCCATTGGAGAGAAAAGAACGGATCATTGGATCGGTCAGGAACCTCCGTGAAGCGCTGGGCATTACCGACACGCTCGGGGATCTTGGGGTGACAAATGGGGACATCCCGCAACTGGCGAAAAACGCCCTTCACGATCCCTGCATGGCAACCAACCCGCGACAACCCGTTGCGGCAGATATTGAACGGATCTATGAAGAAGCACTCTGATACAAGAACTGACTGGCAGGTCCAGCGCGACCGGATCATAGGCCTTGGAGAGACATCGCTCCGAAAGAGTTACTATCCCGAACTGCGGGAAAAGATTGCCGAACTTGAGAAGAAGAACAGGGAGCTTCACGAGGCCTATGAACGGCTTGCATCAAACGAGGAGGAACTCAGGCAGAACTACGATGAACTCAGCCGGAGGGAGCAGGAGATCCGGAGCGCAAAGCATTACCTGGAAGCGATCTACGAGGGATCGCCGGATATGATCTTCGTCCACTCTTCGGACGGCCATATCATCGATGTAAACGATAACGTCCTTTTGGCCTACGGTGTCTCCCGCGAGGAGATCCATGCTGCGGCACCATCGGACATGAGCGGGAAGGGGTATACCAACGAAATGGCGCTGGGAAAATTCCAGGCTGCGCTAAAGACCGGTAAGACGGAGTTCGAATGGTTTGGGAAAAGAAAGAACGGCGAAGAGTTCCCGCTCGAGATCCGGCTCCGCCGGATCGATCACGTGCGCGATGACGGGACGATCGAACCAAGGGTCCTTGCGATCGTCCGGGATATCAGCGAGGCAAAGATGGCGGAGCGGGCACTCGATCAGGCCCGGAAGAAACTGAAACTTTTAAACACCGTCATCTTCCAGGACATCCAGTCAACCGTCTTTGCCCTTTCCGCGTACATCCAGCTCTCAGGAAGCTCCCGTGACGGGACAAAGGTTACAGCCTACCTGGACAAGGAAGCATTCCTCATCAGCAAGATCGTCAGTTCGCTGAACTTCACGAAGAACTACCAGGATCTGGGGATGCAGCCCCCCAAGTGGCAGAATGTCGGCCAGGTGTTCCTGTACGCGATCTCCCACCTTGATTCCCTGAAGATCGAACGCCGCATGGAGGTCGAAGGGCTCGAGATCTATGCTGACCTGCTTTTAGAGAAGGTCTTCTTCAACCTGGTTGAGAACAGTTTTATCCACGGCCAGGGAGTTACCGAGATCTCACTCACATACCGCGAGTCCATGGACGGAATGACGATTGTTTTGACCGATAATGGTGTCGGGATCGAGAGTGAACAGAAATCCAGGATTTTTGAGCAGGGCGGAGGAAAGAGCAGCGGTCTTGGCCTCTTTTTGGCACGCGAGATTCTCTCCATCACCGGGATCACCATCCGGGAGACCGGCGAGGCGGGCAAGGGGGTGCGGTTCGAGCTGCTGATACCAAAAGGGGCATACCGCTTCGCAGAACCGCCACAAAAAACCAGGTAACTGCAGGACGAGTATTCAGCGCCGTTATTACGGCATACTGTCCCGGCATGCCGGGCAGTTTAAGGCATAGTCGCGGATCCCTTCATTCCACGGGGTAAAGCTAATGCAGACCGCAGGTTTTGTCATGTGGATGCGACAGTATACCTTTCCGTCACCGGCCCGGAAAAAGAACGGGCAGTGCCTGAGTTTCTTTCCTTTGGGGCTGACCCAGTAATCGATCCTGGTGACCCGGGAGAGGTCGGCTGCCGCAAGGTTCTCTGCAGTTGAACGCTTCCCGTCTGCAAAGGTGATCCCGACATGCGGGAGGATATCGGTGCGGTGCTCCGCGATCCATGGGACCAGGTCCTCCGGTATTCCCTTCTGGTCCCAGCCCCACTTCTCGCAGCACTTCCCGCACTGCATGCAGTCCTGTTTCCCCGGCATGCTTACATAACAGGTGTGTTTCCGGAAAGTATTGTAGGTATTGTATCAAGGTAATAACCCTGAAGACGGGACCGCAATTTCCGGCAGATCGAAAATTTTCTTTTGTGAGAAATAAGCGGAAATTATTATGCTTGAATTATCCATTATTGGTATAAGATGGCAGGAAACGGAAAACCATCGGTTTTCATTGTCGAAGACGAAACTGTCGTTGGCATGGATATCCATGATGTCCTGACCGGTTTTGGATACAAGGTTGAGGGGATTGCAAAAACCGGTGAGGATGCGTTGGAGAGGATTCCGGCTTCCCTTCCTGACATTGTCCTCATGGACATCCACCTTGCCGGAAAGATGGACGGGATCGAAACGGCAGACCGGGTGCACACGGAGTATCATATTCCGGTGATATTCCTCACTGCATACGCCGACGATGTCCTGATCGAACGGGCAAAACGGACACTGCCCTTTGGCTACATCATCAAACCATTCGGGGAACGCGAACTCCAATCAGCAATCGAGGTAGCGATCTACAAATCCGGGGTGGAGAAGCGCTTATCTGAGAGCGAGGAGAAATTCCGGACGCTCTTTGACTGCATCCCCGACGCGCTCTGTTACTGCCGGATGATCACAAGTGAAGACGGAACACTGGCCGACCTGGAGGTCATTAACGCAAACCCGGAATTCCAGGTCATGGCACAGACCCCGGCGCTTACCGGGGCACTGTTCTCCCAAATCCCGTTTTTAACAGGCGACTCTTCCGGCAGGTTTCTCCTGCTGTGCCAGAGCGTTGCAAAGACCGGGGTTCCGGAATCTATCGACGGGCTCAAGGGAAATCAGAACCTCTGGTTACGGGTGCATGTTTCCTCCTATGATCCCGATCATATTGTCGCAATCTTCGTGGATGTCACGGAACTGAAGAGGGCAGCCGAGGCCCTCCGGCTCTCCAACCATAAACTGAACCTCCTCGCAAGCATCACGAGGCACGATATCCGCAACCAGATCCAGGCACTCTACGGGTATTTCGGGATTTTAAAGACCGAACTCGAAGGCACGCCCTGGCTCGAGTACATTCTCAAGGGTGCGCAGGTTGTCGATACCATCGTGCGGCAGATCAGCTTCACTAAAGAGTATGAGGACCTCGGGCGGCAGGACCCGGCCTGGCAGTCCGTTGCGCGGAGTGTCGA
This sequence comes from Methanoregula sp., assembly GCF_028712425.1. GTDB lineage: Archaea > Halobacteriota > Methanomicrobia > Methanomicrobiales > Methanospirillaceae > Methanoregula. The sequence continues at coordinate 72,592 of NZ_JAQTQD010000002.1, read as the reverse complement.
AGGCGCTGCTGAATCGTTACCAATGAGGGTGATTCAGGTCACGCACACGACCGGCGGCCTGGAAATTTATGCCGACCCGCTCTTTGACAAGGTCTTTTACAATCTCATTGACAATGCCCTCCGGTATGGCGGCGAGAAGATGACAGAGATCCGGATCTTTTGCCGCGAGAGCGAAGAGGGACTCGTCATTGTGGTGGAGGATGACGGAACCGGCATTGCAGGGGAAGACAAAAGCCGGTTGTTCACGAAAGGATTCGGGAAAAACACCGGTTTCGGGCTCTTCCTCTCCCGGGAGATCCTCGCGATCACCGGGATATCAATTACCGAAAACGGCGAGCCGGGAAAAGGGGCGCGGTTTGAGATCCTCGTACCGGCTGACGGATACCGGTTTCCCTGAAATTCTCCGTTATCGTCCACATACTGACATGACCACAGGAACCGTCTTTTTTTACTGTGATCACGAAACAAGACGCGATCGTTCCGGAACGAGAATGCCTTTGAAGGATCCGGCAGTGAAAATATTGTCCGCTTACCCTGCCATTGCCATAACATCCCATGTTCACCCAAAATACTAATACGAGTGAGATAATAGAGAGAACTTTATGGCTGATCTGACCGGGGAGCCTTTCCATATCCTGCTTGTTGAGGACAACGAGGACCATGCCGAACTGGTTCTCCGCGGGATGCGGGACCAGCAGGTGGCCAACACCATACACTATGTCCCGGATGGCGAGAAAGCCCTTGATTATCTTTTCACCAGGGGCGCATACAGCGATCCGGAAAAGAATCCCCGGCCAAACCTTGTGCTCCTTGACCTCCGCCTCCCCCGTGTCGACGGGCTCGATGTCTTAAAAGCCATAAAGTCGACACCGGAACTCCTCCGCATACCGGTTGTCGTCCTGACCAGTTCCGAGGCGGAGAACGATATTGCCCAGTCGTACGACTACCATGCCAATAGTTATATTGTCAAACCCCTGGATTTCAAGTCCTTTTCACGACTGATGAAAGATCTCGGGACCTACTGGATGAGCTGGAACGCAAAACCGGCCATACACTGACGCTTTGGAGGAGAGAGTACGGTATCAACGGAATCCACCGGTAAACAAGATCGTGCCATCCACATCGTGATTATTGAGGATGACCGCGAACACATCGAACTCATCCTCCATGCATTCCGGCAGGACCCCGGGCAGTTCCGTGTCGAGACTGCGGCAACCCTCAGGAAGGCGCGGGAGATTATCGCGCGCGAATCCCCCGACCTGATCATCGCGGACTGGAACCTTCCCGACGGCAGGGGCATTGACATCATCAACCGGGAGGATGACAGGGTCACCACCCCGTTAATTATCATGACCGGGTACGGGGACGAGCGTCTTGCCGTCGAGATCATGAAGTCCGGCGCTGTTGATTATATCGTCAAGTCGGCAACGGTCTTTGAGGACCTCCCGAACATCTCGCGGAGGACGATCCGGTTCTGGGAAAACCTCCAGGAGAGGGTACGGGCGGAACGGGCACAGCAGGAGACACAGAAACGCCTTGGAGACATCCTCGCTTTCCTCCCCGACCCGGTACTGGCGATCGATACCACCGGCACCGTAATCGCCTGGAACAATGCCATGGAAGACCTGACGGGTGTTCCTGCAGCGGATATGCTGGGGAAGGGCGATCATGAGTACAGCATCCCCTTCTACGGTGAGAGAAGACCACTCCTGATCGATCTTGTTCTCGAATCCGATACCGAGATCCTGAACCGGTATCCGTTTGTCCAGCGCGATGATGACCGCATAACGTCCGAGACATTTGTTGCTGGAATCTACGGCGGCAAAGGCGCATGTCTCTGGGGGACTGCCACTCACCTGTATGATACTTCGGGAAACCGCGTCGGTGCGATTGAGGTGATCCGGGACATTACCGAGCGGAAACAGACCGAGGAGATCGTCAGGGCAAGCGAGGGGAAATTCCGGTCGCTGGTTGAGGAGGTGCCCGATTTTATCCTTGTGCACCGGAACGGAAAACTTCTCTTCGTGAACCGGGCTGCGTCCGAGAGCACCGGGTATGCCCATGAGGATCTCATCGGGAAGTCCATGCTGGACTTCATCGTGCCCGAGGACCGGGAACGTGTCATCGCTTCCATGAAACAACGTATGATGGGAATTACCGTTGACCCCTATGAGATCAGGATACTGACACACACCGGCCAGGAACGGCAGGTTATTGTCCGGGGCAACCTGATCGAATTCGAAGGGGGCCCGGCCTCTCTGAATGTCCTCACCGATATCACAGAGATGCGGAGGGGAGAAAAAGCCCTTGCCGAAAGCGAGTCACGCTTCCGGGACCTCTTCAACACCATGAGTAGCGGCGTGGTTATCTATGAACCTGTTTTCAGCGGACAGGACTTCATCATCCGCGATATCAACCGCGCCGTAGAGAGGATTGAAAACGTCAGAAAGGAGAATGTTGTCGGCAAAAGCGTGCTTTCGGTCTTCCCGGGCGTCGTGGAGTTCGGTCTTTTTGCAGTCTTCCAGCGTGTTGCAGAAACCGGATATGCAGAGGCATTTCCCGTTTCACTGTACAAGGACAACCGGATCTCCGGGTGGCGGGACAACTATGTGTACCGGCTCGAATCCGGAGCAATTGTAGCAATCTATGAGGATGTAACGGAGAAGATGCAAGCCGAAGAGGCGGTGCGGGAGTCCAATGAACGTTTCAGGTTCATTTCCCATGCAACAAACGATACCATCCGGGACTGGGACTTAACCACCGGCCACCTGTGGTGGAACGAGGGGATCAGCAACATTTTCGGGTACCGGGAAGATGAAATCGAGTTCACCATAAAAACATGGGAGAGCTTTGTCCATCCTGACGAGAGGGAACGGGTGGTAACCGGCCTCCAAAGAAAAATTGATACTGGAGGTGAGAACTGGTCAGACGAGTACCGTTTCTGTAAAGCTGACGGATCGTATGCCGATGTTCTTGACCGGGGCTATATTATACGGAATGCGGCGAACGAAGCCGTCCGCATGGTCGGGGTCATCCTTGATCTCACCGAAAGGAAAGCAGCCGAACGGTTACTTGCTCAAGAGGCTGCCCGCCGCAGGATCCTGGTAGACCAGTCCCGCGACGGTATTGTCACCCTTGATCAGGACGGACGGGTTTTTGAGGCAAACCAGCGGTTCGCCGACATGCTCGGGTATACCCCGGATGAGATGAAAAACCTCCATGTCTGGGACTGGGAAGCGGTTGCCACAAAAGAGCAGCTTGAGGGCATGATCAGCAGCGTGAACGAAGGAGGGGACCATTTCGAGACACGTCACCGGAGGAAGGACGGCACTTTACTGGACGTCGATATAAGCACGAATGCTGCTGTCTTCTCGGGCCGGAAACTGATCTTCTGTGTCGTCAGGGATATCTCGGATAAGAATGTTGCAGCCCGGGCACTGGAGGCAAGCGAACAGAAATTCCGTTCCCTTGTGGAATATGCTCTTGAAATTATTTTCATTCTCGACCTGCAGGGAAATATCCTGTTTTCCAATACAGCCGCCGCACGGGCGCTGGGGGTCGATACTCCCGAAGAACTCAAAGGCAGGAATGCGATGGAGTTCGTCGCTCCCGAGTCCCGAAAGGATGCAATCCGTGACTTTGAGGAAGTGGCGCAGGGCCATGACGCCTATCTGGCCCAATACAAGGTCATAACGGCAAAAGGAGCGGAGATTTATGTTGAGAGTATTGGTAAAGTCATTACCTACGAGGGAAAACCGGCAAATCTCGTCTCTTTACGGGACGTCACCGCACGTATCCGGGCAGAAGAGGCAGTCCGGCAGAACGAGACGCGGTTCTCGGCCCTGATCCAGAACTCCTCGGATATCATCCGTGTTCTCGACCGCGAAGGAAAAATCACCTATGAATCAGATTCTGCTGAACGGATACTCGGACTTCCCCGGGGATCCCTCATCGGAAAGAATCCCATGGATTACATCCATCCCGATGATCTTGAATTTGTGAGACAGGATCTCCAGGGTGTTTTCGACTGGACAAATTCAGGCATTCCTACCGAGTTCCGGATCCGGAAATCTGACGGGGGATACATCTGGGTTGAAGCCATAGCAAATAACCTGCTCGACGTTCCCGGCGTGAACGGGATCGTTGTCACCACCCGGCCGATCCAGCAGAGGAAGGAGGCAGAGGATGCCATTCGTAAAAGCGAACAGCGTCTCCGCCTTGCCCTTGAAGGGGCCGATGCCGGGTTCTGGGACTGGCACGTTCCCTCGGGCACAGCAGTCTTCAGCGACCGGTTTTACACCATGCTCGGGTACGAACCCGGGGAGTTTTCGGCTGACTTTGATACCTGGACCGGATGGATACACACGGATGACAGAAAGAGGGTTGTTGCCGATCTACAGCGGAAGATCCAGGAAGGTGAATCCCAGCTGGAGATCGAGTACCGGATGCGCACAAAAGACGGGGGCTGGCTCTGGATCCTCGGGAGAGGGAAAGTTGTAGAAAAGAATGAGGATGGCACCGCTCTCCGGATTACCGGTGTTAATATCGATATCACGAACCGGAGACTGCTGGAATCAGAGATCCGTTCCCTGAATACGGTATTGGAACAGCGGGTAAAAGACCGCACTGAGGCGCTTTCAAAGGCAAACGAAGCTCTCGAGGAGGAAAACCTGCAGCGTATCGCCGCCGAAGAGAAACTCAAGGCGTCTCTTGAAGAAAAGACGATGCTCTTAAAGGAGATCCACCACCGTGTGAAGAACAACCTCCAGATCATCGTGAGTCTTTTAAACCTCCAGTCACGCCAGGTAAAGGACGAGTCCGTTCTTGGGACGATACGCGAGAGCCAGAACCGGGTCAAGGCGATGGCCCTTGTTCACGAGAAACTCTACCGGGCCGAAGATATCTCGCATATCGACCTGAACGATTATGTCAAATTCCTCGGGACCGGCCTCCTCCACTTCTATGACGCAAAAAGCCGGGGCATACGGTTTACCCTCGATGCACCCGATGTCAGGGTTGATATCAATACCGCAATCCCGCTCGGGCTTATCCTCAATGAGCTGATCTCAAACGCGCTCAAGTACGCGTTCCCCAAAGGGAGAGGTGGGGAGATCTCGGTTAACATCAAGCGCGAAGAGAAGACCCTTACCATTATTTTTCTTGATGACGGGATCGGGATACCCCCGGACTTTGACTGGCAGAACGCCCCGTCCCTGGGGCTCCGGCTGGTCAACTCCCTCGTGGACCAGCTCAATGGCACAATTGAACTCGACCGATCATCGGGGACACGGTTCACGATGGTTTTGCATGAGAAGGCGTGAGGAGCAGGCATGACAAAAAACGATCCGATGAAACGGTATGGAAGGCAGAGGAACATGACGCGGAATGTATTCTTTATATTCACGATCCTTTCCCTCACGCTCCTTGTGGGAGCGATACTGGTTGCAGGATGTTCAGGCACGGGGCAGGAAAAGAACAGCAGCTCCGGAAAGGTCTGGCATGTCGGGATCTTGAGCGGCATGGCATTTTTTGCCGATACGGAAGACGGTTTCCGCGAGAAGATGGCCGAACTGGGATATACCGAAGGGAAAAACATAGTCTACGATTCCCGGAAAATGGTTGGTTTTGACCAGCCGGCATACCAGTCAGCCTTACAAGAATTCCGGGACAACAAGGTTGACCTGGTCCTTGTCTTCCCCACGGAAGCATCGCAGGAGGCAAAAGCCGCCATGAAAGGAACCGGCATTCCCGTGGTATTTGCCAATGTCTTCACGGAAGAGACCGGCCTTATCGAGAGCGTACGGCAGCCCGGCGGGGATATCACGGGTGTGCGCTGGGGAGGTCCTGACTTAACCCTCCAGCGGTACGAGGTCATGCGCGAACTGGCGCCGGGCGCAAAGCGTATGCTCATTCCTTACCAGAGGGGATATCCCACAACCACAAGCCAGCTTATTGCACTGCGAACCGCAGCGTCCGCCGACGGCATCACGTTGGTTGAGATCCCTGTGGACAATGCAACCGAGCTTGAGGCGGAACTCAACAAACAGGCTGCATCCATTACTGGCAAAGACACGGCCATTTTAGCCATTGCCGAGCCGCTCTTCGTGACACCAAACAGTTTTGCCGTTATCGGCGAATTCGCGGATGCGCATGCCATCCCGGCAGGGGGCCCGTCCATGTCCGTTAATGGCCATGAGACGGTCTTTGGCCTGGCACCCCGGAGTGTCCCGCAGGGCAGGCAGGCAGCAATCCTGGCAGACAAAATCTTCCGGGGTACACCGGCAGGCGGGATCCCGGTGGTCACCGCTGAGAACTATTTCCAGCTGAATTACTGGCAGGCGCAACAACTCGGCCTTCCGGTCAGCGAAGGCCTGCTGAGCAGGGCAGACGAGATCCTCCGTTGAGACGAAGGGCAAGCCATGAAAATCTGTGGTGTGATGAACACGATTTCGATGCAGGATCCATCCATCGGAGCGGGGTGCCCCGTAGTCATGGTTCATCACCCGTATGATCAGGATGAACGAGTGAGACGAACACGGAGATGACACCGATGCCACCCCAGACCCCCTCGGATAAAAAGAAGTCACGCAGCCTTACGGTAACGCTGGCAATCGCGTTTGTTGCCATGAGCCTCACCATCGTCCTCATCACCACCGGCCTCCAGGGTTTTTCCAATTACCAGAACCAGCAGAGGACCATATCCTACGAGCAGAAACTCATTGCCCAAGGCGCAGCCGACACCGTGAAAAATATGGTCACTGACAGGATGGACAAACTCCGGGAGACCGCATACCTGTCAAGCATCGCGACTTCGCCGCCGGAGCAGCAGAAGGCAACCCTGGATAAACTCCTGCACTTCGATCCGGCATTCCGTCAGGTCATCCTGTTCAATGCCACGGGTGAGGAACTGGCACGGTCATCCCGGGTCTCGCGGGCCGAATCAAACCAGATCTCAGAACCAATCAGGGCGGATATCTTTGCACGGGCAGTCCAGGGAAAAACCTTCATCGGGCCGGCCTATATCGATGAAAAATCCAGCGAGCCGATGGTGGTCATGGCAGTACCGGTCACGGATATCTTCGGGGATTACAAGGGGGTCCTGGCTGCTGAGGTGAACCTGAAGTTCATGTGGGACCTTGTCGGGAACCTGAAGATTGGCGAGGGGGGTACTGCATATGTCGTGGATGGACAGGGGAACCTCATCGCCTATAGAGATATCAGCCGGATCCTCAAAGGAGAGAATGTTCTTGGCCTTGAGGATGTCCGCCGGTTTGTGAGTGGCAGGGATACGGTATACGATGCAGAAGTGACACAGGGCATGGAAGGAGATGCTGTAATTGCCAATTATGTCTCATTGGGAGAACCGGACTGGGCGGTTGTCGTTGAGATGCCGGTGGATGAGGTCTACCGGGAGTTCAATAAAGGATTGTACCGCACTATCATCATCCTGCTCGCAAGCCTCGTCTTAGCGTCCATTGCCGGCATCCTCCTATCACGGTTCATCACAAAACCCCTGATCCTCCTCCGTGATGCCACCCGCGAGATCAGCAAGGGCAACCTGGATACGCGGGTTGAGATCTCTTCGATGAACGAGATCGGGGAGCTTGCGGACTCATTCAACAGGATGACTGCGGACCTGGTCCAGACAACGGTTTCCCGGGATTATTTCGACGATATCTTAAAGAGCATGTTCGACATGCTGATTGTCTTGGAGCCGGATGCCACCATCCAGTCCGTGAACCGGCGGACCTGCGATGTGCTGGGATACCGGTCGGATGAACTGGTCGGCCGTTCGTTCTCCCACCTCCTCTCGCCCGACAGTCCCCGTCCGGACGGTGCAGCGACCGGCATGCTGCCCGGGACACGGGCAGTTACGGAAATCGAGCGGATCTTTATGACGAAGGGGGGCCGGAAGATTCCCATCATCCTTTCTTCATCCGTCATGCATGACAGCACCGGGGCCGTCCGCGCGATTGTCTGCGTTGCGCACGATATGACCGAGCGCAAGAAGGTCGAGGAGGAACTCCGGGAGTCCCGGCAACTCTTCATGGACATTATCAGTTTCCTCCCGGACCCCACGTATGTTATTGACAAAACCGGTACCGTGCTGGCATGGAACCGGGCGCTCGAAGTGATGAGCGGAGTGCCTGCAGAAGAGATCATCGGAATAGGCAATTATGAATACAGCCTCTGGGCATATGGCAGGCGGCGGCCGCTTCTCATCGATCTTGTCCTGGACCCTGACAAGGACTCGGCCCGGCTGGATTATTCGGATATCCACTGGGTCGGCCGGACCGTGACCGCCCAGACTGTCATTACAAAGGCAGACGGCCGGAAGATCCCCATCTCGCTTGTCACGTCCCCCTTGATCGACTCTCAGGGAAACACCGTCGGTGCGATTGAATCACTGCGGGACATAACCTCGGTTAAGAAAGCAGAGGCTGACCTTGCACGCCTGAATGCCGGTCTTGAAAAGATCGTGAAGGAGCGGACAAAAGCTCTCGAAGAGGAAGTTGAAGTCCGGAAACAGGCAGAGGCTGCCATACGGTTATCCCTTGACGAGAAGGTGCTGCTCCTGCGGGAGGTCCACCACCGGGTTAACAACAACCTCCAGATCATCATCAGCTTAACGAAGCTCCAGCTGCGGACACTTGAAGATCCGGGAATGAAGCAGGCTTTAAGCGATATGCAGAGCCGTGTCCGGGCAATGGCCATTGTCCACGAGAAACTCTACCAGACAGAGGACCTCTCCTCGATCGATATTGCGGATTATACCCAATATCTCGTCACCCAGATCTTCGGTCATTACAAAGTCGATCGGCAGAAGGTTGCCCTCAACATTGATATTGGGAAGATCCTCCTGAACATCGATACGGCAATTCCTCTCGGGCTCATCCTCAACGAACTAGTGGGGAACGCCATCAAGTATGCGTTCCCTGACGGGAGGAAGGGTGAGCTTACTATCCGGATGACAGAAGAAGGAGAGATCCTGACAGTCGTTGTCCAGGATAACGGGATCGGCATCTCTTCGGATATCGACTGGCAGAACACGCCGTCCCTGGGCCTCCGGCTTGTCGGAAACCTTGTTGACCAGCTCTTTGGGACGATCGAGCTCGACCGCTCATCCGGTACGAAGTTCACGATGGTACTGCATGAGAAGAAATAAGGGATACTGTTCATGAAAATTCCCCGGGTGCAGGGAATCCGGATGACCGAGCGGCGGTGGCAGGCACTGGTGCTGGCAGCATCGGCTGTCGTCATCATCCTGACCGCGTGGTGCCTGGCAAACGGCATCACGATCATCTTCATGCACCTGTACTACATTCCCATCACCCTCCTTGCCTACCACTACCGGAAAAAAGGCATTGTAGGTACAGTCCTGCTGAGCGCGATCTTTTGCCTCCTTGTCATTGGTTACGGGGCCGGTGCCAGTGAAGTCGCAGGAGCATTCATCCTCGCCTGCGTGTTCGTGGCCGTCGGAGCTCTTATCGCATTCCTTTTCGAGGCTGTCACTGCGTCACGGGACAGCCTGAAGAAGGCGGGGGATATCCAGCTGGGGATTGTCCAGAATGCCAATGTCCTGCTGATAGTAATGGAAAAGAACGGTATCATCCGCGAATGGAACCGGGCAGCAGAAGAGATCAGCGGTTACCCTGCAAACGAAGTCATCGGCAAAAACACGATCTGGAAACACCTGTATCCTGACAACGGATACCGGAAGGAGATCACCAGAACGATTGCCGGCATCATTGAAAAAAATGATTACCTGGAAAATTTCCGGACCGCCATTTCCTGCCGTGACGGATCGACAAAGACCATTCTCTGGAATACCAAGATGCTGCCCCCGGCAAGCGATGAACAGGCCCGGTTCATCGCTGTGGGAGTTGATATCACGGAGCGCACCCGTGCCGAGGATGCCCTGAAGGAGAGCGAGGAGAAGATACTCCTTTTACTCAACTCGGCAGCTGAGGGGGTGTACGGGATCGACATGAACGGCAACTGTACGTTCTGCAATGCGGCCTGCCTCAGGATACTCGGATACTCTGACGAGAAGGAACTGCTCGGCAGGAACATGCACAGGCAGATCCACGGGAAGCATGCGGACGGTTCCCCGTTCCCGGTTGAAGAATGCCGGATCTACCAGGCATTCAGGAGAGGCGCGGGCACGCATGTCGATGATGAAGTGCTCTGGCGTGCCGACGGGACCTCGTTCCCTGCCGAGTACTGGTCCTACCCCCAGCGCGCCAATGGTGAGATTGTTGGCGCCGTGGTCACATTTTTTGACATCACGGAAAGGAAACGGATCGAAAATGCGCTGCGGGAGAGTGAACTGAAGTACCGCACGCTCTTCGAGAACATGCTCGAAGGGTTTGCCTACTGTCGCATGATCTACGATGGGGAGGGCCACCCTTCGGACTGGGTGTATCTTTCCGTTAACCGTGCGTTCGGGCAGATGACAGGGCTTTACGGTATTGAGGGAAAGCGGGTGCTCGAAGTGATACCCGATATCCGGAAACTCACACCTGAAATCTTCGACATGTACGGGCGTGTTACACTGACGGGCGTTCCGGAAACATTCGAGATCGATTTCAAGCCACTCGGTCGGTGGTTGAAAGTCTCCGCGTTCAGCCCGGAGAAGGACTATTTCGTTGCGGTCTTCGAAGATATTACTGAACGAATAACGAGCCAGGACCGTATCCAGGAGCTCCTCCAGGTCAGGGAGGAGCAGCTCCGTATCATCAACACCAGCCCGGCGATCTCCTTCCTCTGGAAAGCCGAAGAGGGGTGGCCGGTCGAGGGCGTGAGCGAGAACATCTCACAGTTCGGACATGTCCCGGATGACTTTACCTCAGGCCGAATCGCTTTCTCTTCCATCATTTATCCTGACGATCGTGAACGTGTGGCGAGCGAGGTCGCGCACAACAGCAACCACCAGACCAACGACTTCATCCAGGAATACCGGATCTTCGATAAGAACCACGACGTGCACTGGATATCCGATTATACCCATATCAGGAGGAACGAGGCCGGGAGTATCACTCACTACGAGGGGATCGTCCTCGACATAACCAACCAGAAACTTGCCGAAGAGGCTCTCCGGGAAACCAACAAATACCTTTCCAGTCTCTTTGACTATGCCAACGCCCCGATCATCGTCTGGGACCCGGAGTTCCGGATTACCCGGTTCAACCATGCCTTCGAACGCCTGACCGGACTGGCAGAGCGCGATGTACTGGGAAAACATCTCTCGATCCTGTTTCCTGAGGAGATACGCCATTCCTCCATTGACCTTATCAGGTCAACGCTTGCGGGTGTGAGGATGGAGACTGCCGAGATCCCGATTCTCACCACATCGGGTGAGGTCCGGACCGTTCTCTGGAACTCGGCCACCATCTATGACGAAGATGGAAAGACCGCTATTGCCACCATCGCGCAGGGACAGGACATCACTATCCGGAAGAAGGCATTACAAGAACTGGAGCAGCTGAACGCCAACCTTGAGAACATTGTCGAAGAAAGGACCCATTCCCTCAACGAGGAGATCCGGCAGCGCCGGCAGGCAGAGGAGACTATTCGTGCTTCACTTGACGAAAAAGTGCTCCTTCTCCGCGAGATCCACCACCGCGTGAACAACAATCTCCAGATCATCATCAGCCTCGTAAAACTCCAGATGCGGAATGTAGAAGACGCGGAAATGAAACAGGTCCTTTCCGAGATGAGGAACCGGGTGGAGGCCATGTCCCTTGTCCATGAAAGACTGTACCAGTCAAAGAGCCTCTCCTCCATCGACATCGACGATTATACACGCTTCCTTGTAACCCAGCTCTTTGCATTCTACAGTGTGGATCGCCGGAGGATAGCGCTCCGGACAGACATTGAAAAGAACCTCATGGACATTGAAGTTGCCATCCCGCTCGGGCTCATCCTCAACGAACTGATCTCCAATGCCCTCATGCATGCCTTCCCGAACAACCGGACAGGGACGATCACGATCAGCAGCCACCTCGAAGGAGACCTGATCTCACTGGTTATCGCTGACGACGGGGCAGGCATGAGCCCGGAGTATGACTGGCGGGGGACCTCATCCCTTGGATTCCGCCTCGTGAACAGCCTTGTCGACCAGCTGGGGGGGACGATCGAGCAGACAACGGGGGATGGAACAACATTTATTATCCTATTTCCCAGAAAGACTACAACAGGGAGTGCATGAGTGAGCGGACCTGCTATTTTTATCGTGGAAGATGAGGCAATCGTTGCAAGCGACATCAAGGAGACCCTGATCGGCCTTGGGTATACCGCGGCAGGCATGGCAAAGTCCGGGGAAATCGCCCTTGAGAAGATCGCGCAGAACCGCCCGGACCTCGTCCTGATGGACATCCACCTTGCCGGGGAGATGGACGGGATTGACACCGCGGGAAAGATCCACGTGCTGTATGGTATCCCGGTCATCTACCTGACCGCGTATGCCGACAAGGTCCTGCTCGAGCGCGCGAAAGTGACTGAGCCATACGGCTATGTCGTCAAACCCTACGACGAGCGGGAACTCCACTCCGTCATCGAGATGGCCCTGTACAAGCACCGCATCGAACACGAGATCAAAAAACGCGATGCTATCCTCTTTGCGGTCAGCTCAGCCGTGGAATGGCTCCTGCGCGTCTCGCGCAAGGGAGCCCCGGCATCGGATAAAATACCGGATTTCGCAGCCTCCGACATCCGCGACATTCTCGAACCCATCGGCCTGGCACTGGATGCTGGTGCCATCGGGATCTTTCAGGTCCGGTCTTCGGGCCCGGCACCCGTCATCAGCATGCTCTACGAATGGGGGTGCCCGGAGTACCATTCATCCCTCTTCAAGCTGGAACTGAAACAGTTCACCTTTGCAACCATGGGGCTGTCGCGGTGGGAAAGTCTCCTGAGGAGGGGTGAGCAGATCTCCGCGGTTGTTTCAACGCTCCCTCCTGAGGAACGGAAACTCTTCAGCCTCCTTGGCGCGAGAGCCGGAGTCATCATCCCGATATTCATTTATGATAATCTCTTTGGGTTCATCGGCTTCTTCGATCTCACCGAAAAGATCCATTCGCCTGAAGAGATCGAAGCGCTCCGCATCACGGCAAACCTTCTCGGCGCAGCTATCGGGTACCAGCAATCCGGGCAATAACGACCTCATTTTCTTTGCCAGCGGACCGGGAAACGGTGTGGGCGTCATCGTTCTGGCATTTGGGTCACGATTCCCGGGGAAGAGATCAGGGCTCCCTGGTAATACGGCTTCCGTCCAGAAAGCATATAAAACAAAATGTAAAACATATTTTACATATACCGGTGCGACAACGCACAGGTATTGCAGTATCGCAAAAAGAACACCAGGAAGACAAGCAGCGAGAACACCAGGCATTGTCCCTTCGGGACAGACACCACCTGTACCTTTCCCTGCCCCGTGTTGGGCGGGGGATTATATCTCATTTTTCCACAACCTTCCTGATACGCGATATGCGCTACTCCTGCAATCGTCTTTTACCCTGACTCAAAGCCCCTATTGCTGCGTTCGGGATTATCATAATAACGGTGGGGTCCAGCCCGGGAAACCAGAGAGGGGGAATTTTTCACAATAAGCTTTGTATCATCTCCCGCCAGATAGAAGACTGTCTCATGGTCCCTGCGGAAACCCCACGGTTCGAACAGACGCTTCTTGCCATTGCGCTTGTCTTTTTCATCGTCATCGCCGTGAAGATGACATCGTACATCATCTCGCTCATCCTGATGTCCCTCATCATCACGCTTCTTACCATACCGGCGCTTGTCTGGCTGAAAAACAAGAGGCTCCCGGACACTCTGGCAATAGCACTCATCACCCTTGCTGCAGTCCTGGTCATCGCGGCCATCGGATATATTGCAGTATTCTCGTTCCAGTTGCTGCTGAATGATATGCCGCAGTTCCAGCAGGAACTCGCCCTGCGGCTTGACGAGCTCATGACGATCCTCTCCAGTTTTGGCATCTCGATTGAGACCGACAGTATCAGGTCCCTCGATCTCAAGGAGTTCTTCTCGATGGGTGTCGCCGGGGCGACAACGATAGCCGAGGGCCTCATGTTCCTCTTCTTTGTTGCAGTGACCTCGTTTTTTATGCTCCTTGAAGCCCCGAGGCTCACGGAACGCTTCGAGGCACGGTATGGAAAGGACTCGCAGACCGTCAGGCAGTTCGGGAAGATGTCCGGGTACATCATCGATTTCATCGTTGTCCGAACCGAGACGAACTTCATTCACGGGATCCTCTTTGGGGGGTTTTTGACAGTCATGGGAATCCATGGTGCGCTCCTCTGGGGACTCCTCACGTTCCTCCTTGGGTATATCCCCTACTTCGGCCTGATCATAGCAGCAGTCCCCGCCATCTTCTTTGCGTGGCTCCAGTTCGGCATTCCCGGGGCAATCACGGTAATTGTAGTGGTCTGCATCCTCAACCTGATCGTGGAAAACCCGATCTTTTCCTATCTCACCTCAAGAAAATACGAGATCCCGGCACTCATCGTGATCCTTTCCGTGATCTTCTGGGGCTGGCTGCTGGGGATTGTCGGGATGCTCTTTGCCATCCCGTGCACCCTCATCTGCCTGCTGGTGATCCAGTTGTCCGACGACCTGCGCTGGATCAATGATTTTCTGGGTGTCGGGCACCTGTTTGAAGAGCATACGCGAAAGAAAGACGATTGAACCCGGGTGTGGCACCAGGTACCTGCAACGGGGTCCGGTTGCCGGGGGACATTCGCGGATATCCCGAACAATCACAGGGAGTCCACTATCCCGGGCAAGGGCGAGCAGGAGAACACGTGCCGGCAGGAGAGCATGGAACAACGCCATGGCTCACATCGGTGCCCGTGCAGAATTAACCGGCTTGTCACCGGCAGTTTTCCGGAACAAAACCATATCGCGGTGCCGCGACAGTGCATCAAATCGTGTTTGAAAACAGGTTCCTGGGCATATTTCACCAATGGTTTCTCGGGTGGTGAAATGCTGATCATGCTTCCAGGAACGGTTCCGAATGAAACGAAGGGATCTCTTTTCACTCAGGTCATGTGCTGGTTTGAGTACCATGCAGGCCCCGGACCCTCCACGGCCTCATGCCCTGATAACTATTATTGTTACTATTAACTATATAAACATATGTTTTATTCGAAAAACGAATATTCTTGATTTTATCGCGAATATTTGTCAAAATATTCGGTTTTCTCACACAGATCGAAATTTCACGCAAAAAGGAGGTCTCAATTCTTTTCACTGGTGAATACAAGGCACATTCATGCAAAAAATAATAGAAAAGGGAGACGGATTTCCATTCTTGGGACAGGGAAGAGTTCATATAGTGATTAGTGCCGGTAATGGAAGAGACCAGCAATAACGATCCCACCGGCCAGCATGGTGCATATGAGCAGGGGGTCCGGCCCGGGTGCATAGGTCTGTTTTTTCGCCGGCAATGCGGTTGTGACGGGAGTCTCTGTTGGCACGGGGGTGATCACCAGGACAATCTCTTCGGGCACCGTTGTGGGTATCTCGGTCGGCACTGGGGTAGGGACAATAACCATGGCAGTCTTCTTCACCAGTTTCCCGTATACAGTCTTTGCCGCAGGATCAAGTTCCTGCAGCCGGAGCACGGCAATCTCCCCCGTCACGCCAGTGTCAGGAACCGTGCCGGTCAGGGAAACATCGACGGTGAACTGTTTCCGGGAAAAACTCAGGGCCCACCCGTCAAGTCGTACCTGGGCAGACTGCCGGTCTGCCAGCTGCGTGGTCATCGGCTCGTCGTTCATCTCCTCGGTCTTGACTACAACCCAGTGCGGCTCAAGGAGATCCGTATACATCACAAGGGAATTATCGGAGTCGAAGGTTGTTCCGGTGTCAAACGAGCTGAAACTCAGGGAATATCCGGCATTCACCTGGCTGCCGGGCTGGAGCTCGGCGCCGGATGACGGGCCGGTCCAGCCGGCGAATGTCCATGCCGATACCGGCATGACAACAAGGAGGAGAAGCAGGGTGATGAGAATAGATCGGAAAAAAACCGGTGAGTGGTTCATACGTTCTTAAAGAAGACCGGAAAAACCATAAAGATACCGGTTTTATGCAAGATAGCGCGCTCTCCCGTCGCAAAAACTCCGCATCGCGGAGCCTGTGCCCGTGAGTCCTGCCATATCCTGCCTCACGTTTATTAGCATCACGGGTGCAATGGATGTAAATGCATCCCACCGGCTGCCGGCGGATCCCGGATGGCACCATCCGGCGGGACCCGGCCGCAAAAGTGCCGGTTCTTCCCCATCCTGCCTGCTCATATCCCCGTGATCCCCCATGACGTTATCCCGATTCACCCTGCCACAATGCAGCGTCAGGACAAAGATCCTGGCGGTGTTCCTGACACTCTCCCTCATCACGCTCCTCGTCACGGGATACATAGCGCTCTTTACCATCAGCAGCCTCGCGAGATCAGCCGAGTCCGGCAGCGTACAGCAGGGGCAGCAGGCTGTTGACATTGCCACCTGTGCGCTCCAGCAGTCTGCCGAGCTGTACCTCCAGCAGGCAGCAACGGACCAGGCTGCGATCGCAGGCACCCTCTTCAACGACACCGAGACGGAACTCGACCTCCTCTCCGTACAGGCAGCCACCCTGCAGGGCAATCCGCCGGTTGTGCCGGTCATTCGGTCGTATAACCGGAATACGCCACCGGTGAACCCCCTGAATGCGACCCGCTTCCTCATCAGCCCGAAGAGCACTGTCACCCTGAATTCCGAGGAGTTTTTAAAGTCCGCAGGTATGGACGACCTCTTGCAGGGGATGTATGTCACCGATTCTGACCTGGTCTCGGTTTTCCTCGCAACCGACTCCGGCATCCTGCGGTCCTATCCCTGGGAGGACACGGAGCCGGACCAGTTCGATCACCGTACCCGTGCCTGGTTTGCCGGTGCAAAGGACACAAACGGCATCTATTGGTCCAAGCCCTATGTTGACTCGTTCGGCCATGGCCTGGTGGTAACCTCGTCAAAGGCGCTGGAAACACCCTACGGGGCATGGGTCATCGGGAGTGATGTGCGGGTGGATGTGATCACCCGGGAATTCCTGAACACCACGCTCGGCGGAAGAGGGTACGCCGTTCTCATGGACAAAAACGGTGACATCATCAGCCGGCCACAGCTTGACGCCGGCGATTACCCGTGGGACCAGCCCTTTCCCCAGGACAACGTGTTCACGAGCCCTGACCCCGCGCTCAGGGCTGCCGGGAAGAACATGACCGAAGGCAGGACCGGGGTCGAGAGGGTGCAGTTCAACGGGGTGGATACCATTGTTGCCTATGCCCCGATCCCGTCGCAGGGCTGGAGCGTCGCCGTCTGCCTGCCGGTGAGCGTGGTGACGGCCCCCATCGATCAGACCCGTGCCGGGATAGAGGAATCGAGCCGGGATGCGGAAGAGAGGATCGCCATGCAGTCGCAGCAGGTAATGTTCCTCTTCTCCCTGCTCTCCGGCATCCTGATCATCATCGTCATCGCACTCTCCGTAATCCTGTCCAAAGCCATTACCCGCCCTGTCGACACCCTGCGGCAGGCAACGCAGGCCATCGGGAAAGGCGATCTTGCATACCGCGTCGAGCTCAGGACAGGCGACGAGTTCGAGGAACTTGGGGATTCCTTCAACCACATGGCAGCGGACCTCCGCCATACCATCGACAATCTCCAGCGCACCACTGCCGAAAAGGAGAGGTATGCAAGCGAAATGGAGATCGCGCAGGAGATCCAGCAGACATTCCTCCCGGAAACAATACCGGATATCCCGGGATTCGAGATCGTTGCAACAACGATCCCGGCAATGGAGATAGGGGGAGATCTCTATGACTTCATACCCCAGGAAGACGGCAGCATGGGCTTTGTCATCGGCGATGTCTCAGGCAAGGGCGTCAGTGCTGCCCTGTATATGGCCCTGTGCCGGACCCAGATCCATACCTGCGGAGCAGGAACAAAAGATCCCTCGGAAGCGATTGACCAGGCGAACCGGCTGATCTATGACGAGGGCAGGTCAAGCATGTTCATCACGGTCTTCTATGCCATTCTCGATCCACAGGCAATGTCACTCTCGTATGTGAACGCCGGACACAATCCCCCGCTGCTGATCCGAAACGAACCCCCCGTTGCGTGGTTTCTTGAAGGTAAGGGGATTGCGCTCGGCGTGATCGATGATACCCGGGTAAAGACCCAGGCGCTCCCGCTCCAACGCGGAGACCTCCTCGTGCTGTATACTGACGGCGTTACCGAGGCCTTCAACGAACGGGAGGAATATTACGGTGAGGAGCGGATGATCGCGGCTATAACGAAGAACAGGAGCCGCCCGGCCCGGGAAATCGGGGAGGCTCTCCTTGAGGACATCCGGTTGTTTGCGGGATCGGCACCCCAGTCGGATGATATCACCTTCATTCTCATTAAAGTCAGGTAAGCATGCGGCAATTCACCCGGTGATCCCGGGTGCAATGCTCACGCAATGGCAGGATCAGGGGTGATCTGCAGAAGGCCTCGTCCCACAACAATGGTATACATCTTTGCCGGGGCTGCACAACGAAAAGAGTCCCTGCGACGTAAAATCTTCCTCCGAACCCTTACCTGAGACGATCTTGTCTGCCCCAACGGCATTTGCATCCACGGTGGCAACCAGCGCTTCCAGGGCTGATAGAGGATAATGGCTGTTAAGGTGCTCCAGGAGTTCCCCGATCAATTCACGGTGGGAAACCGCGGACCGTGCGCATTCGTGGTCACTCCCGAGACTGGCGTGGCAGGTCTCCGCGAGGTATACATGGACAAGAGCCCCCAGTTCCGCAAGCAGGAGGTCGCGGTACACCTGCCCGTGCTCGTCAAGCAGGGCATCGAGTTTCTCTACGATCCGGGTGTATTCCTGTACAAGAAACGCCTTTTCTTCCGGTAATAGAGAGGTAGAATTCATAAGGGACCGGATCCTGCATTTCCCGACAAACGGTGCACTCGCGTGCCAGGAACCGGGATCCGATGGTGCAGAGAGGTGCCGGGCAGTCTCGCTGACCGATTGTTCGAACAACGTGATCTGGTCCTTGAGGAAAGCAGCAGAGTGTGTGTGCATGGGTGATCCTGCTCGTAGTTGGGGATTGTTACAGAGACACGGTGATGATGACCGGTTGAAGTATATATTATGCGTCTTCGCTCTAAAAAAAAGGATCCCACGTACCAAAAACCGCGGGATGTCCTTCCTCATTCAGATCCGGGGCTGCTGCTGGGTGGCGCAATGGAAGGTTCCAAACCCTTCGACCATGGCGCGGGCCAAAATCCCAATCACTGTTCGATCCGGGAAGATTGTGCGCAGGATATCCAGCGCAGCGGTATCCCGGGGATCGTTGAAGACCGGCACGATCACGACCGTGTTGCCGATATAGAAATTCGTGTAGCTTGCGGGATAGCGCTGCCCGTCTGCATCTTCCACCAGTCCCGGCATCGGGAGCCGGATGACGGTGAGGGGGGTGCCATCCTCGGTGGTTGAGCGGGAGAGGATCTCGAAATTCTCGTGGAGCGGTGCATAATTTGCATCGGATGTGTCCTCCTCGTACGCGCAGATAACAGTCGAAGGCCCGACAAACCGTGCGATATCATCGATGTGCCCATCGGTATCATCACCTTCGATCCCCTCGTTGAGCCAGATGATCTTCTCTGCTCCAAGATACTCGCAGAGCATGCCTTCAATCTCCCCTTCGGAGAGCGAGGGATTGCGGTTGGGATTGAGGAGGCATGCCCGGGTGGTGAGGATTGTTCCCCGGCCATTGGTATCAAACGATCCTCCTTCCATCACGATCCCCGGCTCGAACAGCGGCAGGTTGAGCCGGCGGTTCATGTGGACCGGGATTTTCCCGTCCTGGAAATGGTCCTCGTACTTGCCGCCCCATGCATTGAATTCCCACCGCACCATGGCCAGCTTCCCAAGAGCACGGCTGACGACAAAGGTCGGGCCATAGTCGCGGATCCAGACATCCGAGTATTCGGTAGTATGGAGAATGACCCGGTCAAAATCAATGCCCATCTCCCTGAGCCGTGCCCGCACTTTCCGGTGCACCACTGCGGTGGGAACGAAGACCTCGACGCGTTCCGATGTATGGACATGCGCGATGAACTCGTAATATGCCTGTTCCACGGCGGGGATATCCAGGAAGGTGGAGATGTTGTGGGGCCACGAGATCCAGACCGCATCATGCGGCTCCCATTCCGCGGACATATGAAACCCGCGGTTTTGCGGCGTGTCTTTTTCCCGCAGGTCGGGGAATCTCGCTTCTTTTCCCGCAAACGGGACCGTGATCCGGGAATAGGTCTCCGGCCGGCGGTTGCGGAAGAATCCCCATGAATCCTGAACTTTGGCATTCATCGTGAGATCGACTGGCACGACCAGAACCTCCTCGGAATCCCCGGCCCGCGCAAGTACCTTGCCGAACGCATCGGCAACAAAGGAGCCGCCAAAAAACCGACAGCTGCCTTCGGTGCCGACACGATTCACCGCGGCGACATGGACACTGTTTGCCACGGCATGACTCCTCTGGATCAGTTCCCAAGCCTCCTGCCAGCCACCTTCTTTCGGGGTGTCCGGCCCCGGGTGGCCAATCGCTGTCGGGTAGAAGATGATGTCCGCCTCGTCAAGCGCTACAGAGCGTGCTGCCTCGGGGAACCACTGGTCAAAACAGATGAGCACCGCGATGGTGCCGTACCGGGTTGGAAAGACGCGGAACATGTCTCCCGGGTAGAAGTATCCCTTCTCGAAAAAACCCGGATCCTGCGGGATATGGACCTTGTGATAAGGCTCCGAAACAGTCCCGTCCGCATCGATCACCACAGCGGCGTTGAAAAATTTCCCGTCAACTGTCTTCTCATACACCGGGAGAATGATCACGACATTGTGCTCGCGGGCAAGGGCCGCAAAGATGATCGTCGACCTGCCGGGGATGGTCTCGGCAAGATCCGCCGTCTCCTGGCCGCTGTGCTGCGGAAAGTACCGGACATGATAAAGCTCAGGGAGGCAGATAACCTGTACCCCCCGCCCTGCTGCCTCTATTACCTTCCGGCGCGCCTTCTCAATGTTCTCCTCAGGATCGGGACCCATCGCCATCTGGATGAGCCCGAGCGTTACACCTTCCAGCTCCACACACCTCGTGGTGTATGGATTTTGCCTGATCTCATATGAGAGTATCCATCCGTGCCACTGCGGATTCACTCATGAATGCCGGTGTACAGCACATTTATCACGGGCGGAGGTTAAAAACCAATAATAACGGGAAATCATGAAGAAGAACACTTTTTATCTCATGTGCGGGTGTATCGCGCTCTTCCTGCTGGCAATCTTCTGGTACTCTGTGGAGATCCACAATCCTCTCTTCATCGAGATCGCATTCCTCCTTGGCATCGCTCTTGCCTACCTGGCGCGGAAGAAGGTCACCGATCTTGTCGAGGACGAGCGGAGCGCGAAGATCACGGAACAGGCCGTGCTCCGCACCTTCCAGGTGTTCTGGGTTGTTTTCTGTGCCTTTTCAATAGGCGCAGTCATGCAGATCCTGTATATTCCGCAGAGCCCCAAAGTATTCTTCACCCAGCCACCGCCGGCGCTCCTGTCGCCGAGGATGATGGGGTATTTCCAGCTCGCCCTCCTCTGCCTGATGATCTTCCTGTATGTCGGATTCAGGATCTACTATGCCCGCAAGTACGGGGACTGGGAGACCGATGAAGAATAAGATCAAGGTCTTCCGTGCCATGCACGATATGACCCAGGAAGACCTTGCGCAGGCAATCGGGGTAACCCGGCAGACCATCCTCGCCATTGAGAAGGGTAAGTACGTCCCCTCGCTTGACCTTGCGTTCCGCATTGCCCGGCACTTTGCGGTGAATATCGAAGAAGTTTTCACGTACGAGGACGAGCCCCCGGCAGCGGGGGGCCGGGGCTGACCGGTTGTTCCTGTTCCATACCCATGACATTCGGCTTGGATACTCTTTTTCGGGCCGGAACAATGCCATTTGCTTCCCATTTTTGCTGCGCGCGACAGCCCCTTTTTCTCTTCTTCCGGCCCCTGCACCGTCGTTTGAGTAATCCCGGCCTCCTGCAAGATTGTGGAAAACAATAATATACAAAATGTTAAACATACATTACAATCTGTTTGGATTACCAGCCATTGTTCCTGATTCAGTCAGGATTGGCACCAGCCAGAACCCATCATCACCATGCAGGAGAATCCATGAAACCACTACCCCTCATGACGGGCATCCTTTTCGTGCTCGTTGTCATCTCATCGGTCAGCGCAGCCGGAAACACCATCCAGGCAACCAGCAAGGAAGACGCCGCTGCACTCGTCTACGTATCCGGCTACGATATGGAACCCGCCGTGTTTTATCCCTACGAGTCCGGGACCATCACCGTTCGCGTAACGAACGCTGCCAATGCTTCAGTCGTCCTGTCTGAACCCAGCCTCATCGAATCGCGCATTAAAATCCTGAGTGAGAAGGCATACAATACCAAGACAACAATCGGTCCCGGGCAAACGGTCTCCTACACGTTTGTTGTCGAGGCCAATGCCATGGACGGGAAGTATTACCCGCTTTTCAGCATCTCACCCGTGATCAATACCTATCCCATCCATGCAACACTCACGCTCAAGGTGGACTCAACGGATGTGAGAGCAGGCATTGCAAAGAAACCCGACACCTTCTCCGCCTCCAAGAAAGAGACCGTGAATATCAGCATCACCAATCCCCGCGACGCAGGTGTGGATAATGTTCTCATTGTCCCGGAGAGCGATGGCGCTGAGGTCTTCCCGCAGGAATCCTATATCGGCACTCTTGCTGCCGGACAATCCGTGCAGGTCCCCTTCTCCATCACACCGGACAAGGAGACGAATGTCACGTTCCATGTCAGTTTCTTAAGCGGGGACACGAAGCACACCACGGAGGTTGTCCTGCCGGTCACCCTGGAAAAAGACAAGATGGGGGCCGAGATTGTTGTCAACAATATCGAGAGTTCGTCTTCCGGTATGACAACAACGCTGAAAGGCGATGTCACAAATAACGGGCTTACCGATGCAAAATCGATCCTTGTCACGGTCGGCGATCCAGCCCGGCCCGTCAACCCGAATCCTGTCTATGCCATCGGGAATCTCGAACCTGACGACTTTTCCAGCTTCGAGATCACGTACGCTTATGCAGGGAATAAGTCCGTACCGCTGATAGTCGAATACAAGGATGAAGAGGGAAATACATTCACGGAATCCTTCAGCATTGCTGCATCTGACAGCATGGCACTACCGGGAGCAGGTTCCGCGGCCCAGCTTGGAGCCGCAGGCTCTGTCCAGCGGAGGGGCATGTTCGGATCGTTCGGCTCCGGCTTCGGCCAGATCCCGGTGACAGAGATTGTCATCATCCTCGTGGCAATAGCACTTCTTGCCTATGTATGGAGAAAGGGGTATCTCAAATCCCTTGCAAACCGGTTCAGGAAAGATCCCCTTCCGGGAGGAAAGGATAATGATGATGATGACGACGATGAGCCGGTGGAGAAATAACCCGGCTTTTCCCTGGTACGACCATGACAGCAGTACCGGTCATCGAACTCCGGGATGTCACGAAGATCTACCCGCTCCCTTCCGGTAACGTGCTGGCGCTCGACCGCCTCTCGATCCGGATCGAGCGGGGCGAGTTTGTCGCCATCATGGGGCCTTCAGGCTCCGGCAAGTCCACTCTCCTCAACCAGATCGGGGGTCTGGATGTCCCGACCTCCGGGATCCTGCGCATCACCGGCAGGAACATCAGGAAGATGTCCGATGATGAACTCACCGACCTCCGGCTCAATACCATCGGCTACATCTTCCAGAAATTCAACCTTATCCCGCTCCTCACCGCGTTCGAGAACGTGGAGTACCCCTACATCCTCAAGCACCGGTGTAATGATACCACCGGCCGGGTCAGCCGGCTGCTCAATGAAGTGGGGATCAACACGCGCATGGCCAAACACAAGCCGGCCGAACTTTCCGGGGGGCAGCAGCAGCGGGTCGCCATAGCCCGGGCGCTCGTGAATGACCCGGACATCCTCCTCTGCGACGAACCGACCGGCAACCTGGACACAAAGACAGGCGCCCAGATCATGGATATGCTCATCGCGCTTCACCGCCAGGGCAGGACCGTCATCATCGTCACTCACGACCCATCTGTCGGAGAACAGGCAGAACGGATCATCCGGATCAAGGACGGGAAGGTGGACGAAACATGACGAAAGATATCATCCTCCAGCTCTCCATCAGGAGTATCCGGCTGAATTTCCTCCGTTCGCTGCTTGCAGCGCTCGGGATCGTGATCGGTGTCGTGGCCATCTCATCCATGGGCATGATGGGTGCGAACATGACCCTCTCGGTCACCGAGGAGCTCTCGGCCATGGCCAATGTACTGGTCGTGAAGGCGAATGCCAACGGGGGCGGCGGGGGAATGATGGGGCCCGGCGGGGGCGGTTCCGGCGGTTCATCGTCATCCGATGACGACTACATCAGCAAGGATCAGCTGGACGATATCGATCGGGCTGTCGGGCAGTACGGCCTGGTCTATCCCCTGTACCAGGACACCGAGACAATTGAGGTGGGTGACAACGAAGGGCGGGCGACTATCTACGGCCTGCGCGACGAGGACATGGCAACCGTACTGACTGTCGAGGAAGGGGCCCTCCCCAAGACCACGAGTTCGGTGGTTGTCGGCCCGTCCTTTGCCGAACGCCATGGCCTGACTATCGGCAGCAGGATCACGATAGGCGACGAAGATGACGACGAGGCAGTTGTCCAGAAAGTCCGGGTGGTGGGCATTCTCGAAGAGAAAGGCATGTCCATGGACATGAACACGGACAATGCCATCGTGATGCCCGAGAAGACCTTTGTCGGGTTGTTCGGGGGCGAAAGCGAGTACGATCAGGTCAATGTTATCCTCAACGACATCAATGACGCAGACACCGCAACGGAAGCCATCGAGAACCAGCTGAACCGCAAGGAGGACGAGATCACCGTGCAGGACAGCAGCAGGATGATGGAGAGCATTACCTCGACGGTCAGCACCCTGACAACGTTCGTCATGGCAATCGCCGCCATCTCGCTGCTCGTTGCCGCAACCTCGATCTTCAATGTGATGATGATGTCGGTGACCGAACGGATCCGCGAGATTGGTATCCTGCGGAGCATCGGCACGCGGAAGAACGAGGTGCTCCGGATGTTCATCTACGAAGCGGTGATCCTCGGCCTTGTCGGAGCCGCCATCGGCGCCATCATGAGCCTCGTCCTCGGCTGGCTCGTTGTGCTCGCCATGGTTGGGACAACGAAATATTTCTTCACCTTCCAAAGCCTCATTTATGTCCCGATGGCGATGCTGATCGGGATTGCCATCTGCATCTTCTCAGGCGTCTACCCCGCCTGGCGGGCAGCAAACCTCGACCCGATCGAGGCGCTCCGGAGCGACTAAAAAAAACCAGCCCGTAACCTGGATTCCCCTTCAGCAACGGGGAAAAGCCCCCTCGATTTTTCCCGCAAATACTCCATTTTGGTGCATATCAGTGGCTCATAAAAACACGATGGTGCCTTTTTCCCTACCATTTCAGGAATGGTTATGCCACTCGAACAAAAGTGGTGCACCACAGTGCAAATAAATGATGGCGTTTTTAACAGAGAACACCATATTTTGTAGGATGTGGTGCACAAATCTCAATATAATCCAGCAATCTGGTGCATTTCCGGGGTTTTCAGCCATCACATGAGGTTATCATGCAGCATATGGAAGAAGTAAACAGGAACAATATTTTCATGATGGACAACACCGCCAACCCGGCCCCGCTTGGGCTGTGCGCTTTCGGTATGACGACCATCCTCTTGAGCCTGCACAATGCAGGATTCACCGGCCTCTCGAGCCCGATTGTCGCAATGGCGCTCCTGTATGGCGGCGTGGCCCAGTCCGTTGTCGGTGTCATGGAATGGAAGAAGAAGAACACCTTCGGCATGCTGACTTTTGGCAGCTTTGGGATCTTCTGGATCACCTTTGCCGTGATCCTGATGCTGCCCGCTCTCTCGCTTGCAAAAGCCCCGTCACCGGTGGAACTGGCGGCATTCCTTGCTATCTGGGGAATCTTCGCCCTCGGCCTCTTCATCTGCACGCTCAAGATGCACCGCCTTCTCCAGGTCACCCTTGCTTTCGTGGTGATCCTTGTCGCACTCCTGGTTGCAGCACATCTGACCGCGAACCCGCTCATCCTCACGCTGGGAGGCATCTCCGGCCTGATCGCGGGCGGCCTTGCGCTCTACATGGGCATGGGGCAGACCATCAACGAGATCTTCGGGAGCCGCGTCCTCCCGGTCTGATCTTTTTTTACCGGAACCGGACAAACATTACCTCGTCCATTGTCACACCGTTCTTCGTAACCGCGTCCTTGTGGATCGCCTCGCGGATAAACCCGCACTTTTCCAGCACCTGCATAGATGCCGGGTTATTCGAGAAGATTCCTGCCTGGATCCGTACGATGTCATACCGGTCGAATGCCACAGGGACGATGGCCCGGACTGCATCAGTCACAATACCCCTGCCCCAGTACGGCTCCGCAAGCCAGTACCCGATCTCCGCTGTCCTGTGATAAACATCCTCCAGCGGGTGGATCCCGATCGCGCCGCAGGCCTGTGCATCCACTTCAATGGCTAAGATAAGGTTCCGGCTTTCGGGTGCGGTTGCCTGTGTGATGAAGCGCTCCGCATCACCAGAAGTATAGAGGGAGGGAAAGCCATCCCGCAGGGTGGCGGCAATACGGGGATTGTTCGCGAACCGGACAAGGGATGAGACATCGTCCGCTGACCAGTCACGGAGGATTGCCGAAGGTGTTATGATCTGCACAGGAAAACCTCGTTTCTTAGCATTTGGCCTGCATCTGCAATTACCCTGACGGGCACGGGCATGCCCATGCATCACCAGCTATTTACCATGGCAAAGAGACCGTTCTTTAAAAAGGACTCAACCCGCATGTTATTCCTCTCGGAAACGGAGAAGGCTGAATGGCGCCGGTATGCCCGCGAGATTGCCGACAGTCCCACAGCCCCGGCAGAGTATGAAGGCCGGATCCGGAAAAACCTGGTCCCGGCATTCGATTACTATATCGCAGTCGACCTTGCCGGCCGGGGCGAGAGCCGTCGCGCCGTGGAATGGCTGGAAGCGGCCACGCTCGCCGAGGAGGACGACCTCTTCTCCGCAGCGTTCCTCTTAAGTTTCCTCTCGCGGCACAACGGCACCCTCATCCCGCCCGCAACGGCATTCGAGGACCCGCGCCCGTTCCTCCATTTTGCCAGCGTCCCGGTGATGAAAGCGGCACGACAGCAGCTCGTAAAGCAGTTTGCCCACAGCCTCCCTGCCTTCGACAACCCGGTGCGGTTCATTGACATCGGTTGCGGAGACGGATCCCTTACAGCAATGGTCCTCTCCCAACTGCTGGAGACCGGTAAAGCCGATGCCATTGGCGAAGTGCTCCTCATAGATGCCTCCCCGGCAATGATCGCCCTTGCCAAAAATACCGTCGGAGACCAGTTCCCGGATACACGGATCGTGACCGAGAATTCCCGGATACAGGACTGCTCCGCATCCATCCGTACCCGGTACGATATCGCCATGAGCTCCCTTGCTTACCACCACATGCCGGTAGAAGACAAGAGGCTCCACCTCCTGCGGCTCAAGCCCTGGATCGACCATTTCCTCCTCTTTGAGATGGACGCCGACAACGACACCTCCGAACTCGCCACGCCGGAACTTGCCCTCTCGGTATACCAGTCATACAGCAGGATCATGGACTTTGTCTATTCCCATGATGCACCGGTCGACATTGTCACGGACTGCATCGACTCCTTCCTCATGACCGAGGTTGTCTCGCTCCTCACCCGGCCACGGGGAGAGCGCACGGAGTACCACATGCTCCGGAGCCAGTGGCACGACCTGTTCCGTTCCTCCCTATACCCGGAGTTTGCCGTCTGTTCCGACTCCACGTGCTATGCCGACGAGTACATGACGCTCTTTACCCTCCATTATGGCAGGAAGAAGTAACCGTCACCCCGTCTTCACCAGGTCGAAAACCCAGCGCTTGATCCCCGGCGCGACATTGCCGCACTCGTCATGGAACGTGAGGGCGAATCCCTTTTTCTCAAGCGCCTCCACGAGCGCCGGCATTCCGTTCTTCGGCCCGAACGCGTAGAAGTGGATCATGCCGTCGCGGGCTGCAAACGGGGCGAAGATATCCAGGCTGTCCTTCATGCCATAGGGCGTGGGGATGATGATCCGGTCAAATCGCTTCCCCAGAAGGTGCCCCGTATCCGTTGCATCGCCAAGAATTGCCATCACTGAATCATCGACATGGTTCAGGATGATATTCTCCCGGAGCCAGCCGTACGCCTCAGGGTTCTTCTCGATTGCAGTGACCCGGCCGCCCCGGGCAGCTGCCGGAATGGCAAACGGCCCCACACCGCAGAACGGCACGAGGACCGTCTCGCCGGGCTCCACCTGTTCCGTGACCCGTCTCCGCTCATAGGCCATACGGCTGGTGAAGAAGACTTTCGTAACATCGAAACGGTACTGGAAACCGAACTCGCGGTACCGGGTGAGTGTTGTCTCCCCGGCAAGAATCTCAAAGGATGCGGTCCGTGCATCCGATCCAACCTTCTGCACTTTGTTGAGGACCGTGTACACGTTCTTCCGGGTGGACAGGATAGTTTTTGCAACCAGCGGTTTGTAGGCATCCATCTCCGGGGGGACCGAAACAATGGCAACGTCCCCCACCACATCGAAGCGGCCGGAAAACCGGCGGAGTGCGTCATCGGGTACCCGGCCTTTGAGGTGGTCCTTGAGCCGCATCGTCAGAAGGTATTCAGCATGAATCCCTATAAACCCGTTCCCGAACAGGAGGAAGTATCGCGTACGCACTAATCGATTACCCGCTATCGGAGACCGTCATGCAGCCGATGGATTAAAAAGAATCAGGGGAATGCAGGGGCCGGCGGCTGCAGGGCAAACCAGGTGAGAAGCGCGATATACACGAGCGCAAAGAAGAGGACGAGGGCAAGGTTGACGCGCTTGTCCTCTGCCGTCATTGCCGACCAGGCCGGTTTCTGCCGCTTCGCCGCGTAACCGATAATAAGGCCGGTGATGGTGCCGGCAAGCGTGCCGAGGGCGACAATATTCAGGATTACGAACGTCTCCATGGTCTCTCCTAACCGGTTGCCTGTTGACGAATATTAATCCTGTTACAGCCATGCGGGCGGGATACCCAGTGTCACACGAAAAAGGAGAGAAGGAGATGCATTCATTTATTCTTTGACCGGAGACGGATGACCGCAAGAGCTGCACACGAAAGACCGGCAAGAGTTGCTATCACAAGCCCCGGTGTCCTGATCGGAAGGGCCTGCAGCGGGGAGACCGGGGACAGGGTGAGGGAAACCGGGGTAGTAAGCCCCGCTTCAACAGAGACCTGCTGCTGCACGGTGACATATCCTTCTTTTACGACCGTCAGGTTATGCCCGCCCGGCAGTACGTTGATGAGCGTGACCGGTGCAATCCCGGCAACCGCACCGTCCAGCAGGATCTGTGCCCCTTCAGGGGTTGTATTGACCACAAGCGTGCCGCGCTCAGGAGGGAGGTATGCCGTCACAGTAGCCTCCGCGCCATTGGTGAGCTCGACCACGGTAGAATACGGCATGTACCCGAACATCGTTACATTGATGGTATAGGTTCCCGGGTAGAGGTTCCCGACAGTAAGCGGTGTCTTTCCCTTGTACTCGCCATTCACGACAACGGAACAGTCAGCGGGCTCGGACGTGATGACAAGAGAGCAGGACGGGGATGCAGCCCCTGTCGTTATTCCGCCGGAGATGCCGGCCGAGAGTCCCGGCTTTCCCAGCGTGACAGAGATGGTGCCATACTCGGCATTCCGGAGATTGGAGCGGTCGTTTGGCCCGTTCACGACCCAGACCGTATACGTGCCGTCGTCAAGGCGCCCGTTGACGTTGCCGGTATGCCACTTGTAGCTCCAGCTGTCGTCCCCCATCACCTGGACGACCGTGAAATGCCCCTCATCGGCTCGCTTGGTGATGTCATTGAGCGCAACGCCATTTGTCGGGAGGTTGGGGCCGGTCAGGAAGAGGTACACCTGGTTGCTCGTAGGCGAATATCCCGAGAGCGGGATGGTCTCCCCGGATACGGCCTCGATGCCTGCTGCCGATACTGTCGCGGCAAAAAAGAGGCACGCAACCAGGACAAGTACCGGACTGCGGATTTTTCGTGCGATTGCCATAGGATGTACAGCAGTTGGACGCACCCCACGATAATCCTTACAACCGGGCGGCAGGCATTGTGGGCCGATCCCACCAGATGAAATGGGCCCCCATGGACCCGAAACAGGCGGAGATGGACGGGGTACGGTGAACCGGATACCTGCGCCCCTGCACGACAACCACGGCACAATCGCACGGATCAAGAGCGTCGATATTATCAGGTCACGGAAAATATCTTCAAACGCTGATACCTATGGCACTGGAAGTCTCCCGTGAGAATGATACCGTCATTATCGTGATGCCACCGCGGTTTGATGCAAACAATGCACCGGATATCGAAACGGAGATCAAGACACTGCTGGCAGGAAAACCTGCAAAACTCGTGATGGACTTTTCTGCAACGGACTATATCGCCAGCGCCGGCCTCCGCATCCTTCTTGTCGTTACCCGTGACCAGATGAAGGCAGGAGGAAAAGTTGCCCTTGCCGGGATCCGGCCGCAGGTTCTCAAGGTCTTTGAAATGGCGGGATTCACCAGCATCTTCATGATCTGCGCGAACCGCGATGAAGCGATACGGAAGATCTCCTGATATTCCATAGTATCGCGCCGTAAGGAATAAGCACTATTGGCAAGGGATCCGGGGGAGAGCCCCGGATTTCCGCTCACTTTTTCTCGTCCGGTACGGTTTCGCCCTTGAAATAATCCACCCATGCCTGGCGCGTCTCTTTCTGCAGGAGGGTGCTCTTAAGGTTGAGCCAGAGGGCGACGATAACAAGTACGTAGGCAAGCGTCCGGATAACAATCAGGGGAAGTTCCAGTGATGCGGCAATACCGGCGATCGTTGCTGCATGCGAGATCCCAAAAAGCCCGAATGCAGCACCGATGAACGCAGGGAGCCGCTCCCCGCTCTTTTTGAAACAGAGGAAACCCAGAATAACAATGACAATACACAGGATAAGGTTAACAAACGGGATGGACAACAGTTGCAGGACCATGATTCTGACCCATATTGAGATGGGAACGGGAGAGGTATAAAAAATTGCGATTGTACCCCAGTAGGGATCAGAGCGGCTGCTCCCAGGTATGGCCACAGTCTGAGCAGACGCAGACGACAATGGTCTTGTCATTGACCGTCTTGCAGTCAGTCCATTCTGTATTCTTGGAACCGCACTTCGGGCAGTTTGACATCTCTCACCCGGCCCGGGAAATATAGGTCATAGTATGTATGGGTATTATTAATAGCTCCGCTTCTGCCACACACAGGGTACGGTGCGGGGGCACCCATTTTTAAAAAGGAATTATTCAGGAGTGATCTCAATGCTCTCGCCCGGGGCCAGGATCCTGACGGCGAGGTCTGTTGTCCGTTCGATGCCATTCTTCAGGACCACCGGATCGGCCTTGATCCGGTCCCAGGTATTGTAATGGATGGGGATGACAATCTTTGCGCCGATGAAGTTTGCCGCCATCATGGCCTCGGCAACGCCCATCGTGTACCGCCCGCCGATGGGGAGAAGCGCAACATCGGGATGGTACAGATCCCCGATCAGTTTCATGTCAGAGAAGAGGCCGGTGTCCCCGGCATGGTAGACCTTCACGCCATCCATACCGATAACGAATCCCGCCGGCGCACCGCCCGAGAAACCCTCGCCGGCCTCCACGATAAAGGTCGAGTGGAGTGCCGCGGTCATCGTGAACGATACCCCGTCGACAACCTGGGTACCGCCAATGTTCATGCCCTCGACCGGGACTCCCTTCCCCTTCAGGTACTTTGCTATCTCCGTGATCGCGACCGTCTTTTTCCCAATCGCCACCGCCTCTCCCATGTGGTCGTCATGCCCGTGGGTTACGGCCACGAGGTCGGGAGAGGTGCCGGCAACGCTCCCGCCTTCGATAAAGGGATCGATCAGGACCTTTTTTGATCCGGTCAAAAGGACGCAGGAATGGCCAAGCCAGGTGATTTGCATATATGCAGATCAGACTCCTCACGAATGAACCTTGCCCTGAAATGGTAAGGGGTGCGCGAGAGCTGTCTTTAGAAAAATGGATGACTGGTGTGCCGGGAGCCCGGCTGTTATGTAACATCTATCAGTTCGGCTTCGGTGATGTCGATCGATTCGCCGAGGCTGTCGGCCGTGGCGCTCCGGGTCATCTGCTCGGAGAGGTCGCGGTCTTCCATGACATCGCGTATCCGGTCGATGTAGGGATCGATGGTCGGGTCTTCCTGCTCCTCGATCACGTGCCGGTACTCGCGGAGGGTGGAGGGGCTGACGCCGAGTTCCTCGGAGACCTCCTTCATGGTCTTGCCGGACTCGATCAGCGCCTCCATCTGCTCCTTATCAAAGGGCATCCGGAAGTCGAGGTCCCGGAAGAGCTTGAGCCGGACCCGGGCCCGGGCTACCGTCTTGCTGAGTTTCTCGTCACCGAGCTCGCGGGCGATCTCGGTGTCGTTCTTGCCAGCATAGAACGATGTGACAAGCTTTGCGAGCTGGATCGGTTTTAAAGAGGTCTTGAAGATCCCCTGTTCGATGATCTCCCTCATCACGAGGGCGACCTCGCGTTCGATCGCATCGCTGTCCCTCAGCGTGCCATGGATATTCTTCATGGGCTCGACAATCTTGGTCTTGCCCGACATGGAACTGAAGAGTTTCAACAGGTGTGCCTTTCGTTTGTCTTCGGTCATTGCATACCCCGTATTGGGATTAGGATATACAATACTTCGTCAACTATTTAATGCTATCTTTACGGCCCGTTTGACCAAAAGACGTATAAATCAGACTCGGTTCGATCTGGTGCATTGATGCCAGTTGTGTCGGTTTTCTCTGATCCACCCGGTTTTTTTCTCCATCTGTCCAAGGAGGCATGATCCCTTACCCTGCCAGAAGAGAGTATCAGAGTCTTTTTGTCGCCACCCGGTCTATATTATGGAAGAAATTAGCAGCTCCGTGATCCTTATGAGTGATGTTTTTGAAAACGTGATGGAACTTGCCAGACGGAGGGGTTTCATCTGGCCAACCTCCGAGTGTTATGGTGCCGTGGCAGGTTTTATTGACTACGGCCCGCTCGGGGCGATGATGAAACGGCGCATCGAGAATATCTGGCGGGACTTTTACGTTATCCGCGAAGGGTACTACGAGATCGAGTGCCCGACGATTGCGCAGGAAGCCGTCTTTATCGCCTCCGGCCATGTTGCCGGGTTTGCCGACAAGATGTGCCAGTGCCCTCATTGTAAGGAATACCTGCGGGCCGACCATGTTGCCGAAGGCGGCGGGATCCAGAACGCCTCCACGATGAAGAACGAGGACCTCGCATCGG
Source organism: Methanoregula sp. (assembly GCF_028712425.1). Taxonomy (GTDB): domain Archaea; phylum Halobacteriota; class Methanomicrobia; order Methanomicrobiales; family Methanospirillaceae; genus Methanoregula. Next base: position 38,955 of record NZ_JAQTQD010000002.1, on the reverse strand, counting down.
TCCTCGCCACCTGCAAGTGCCTTGCCTGCGAGGAAGTCCTCGGAAACGTCGAGGTCTTCGGGTTCAACCTGATGTTCAGGACCACTATAGGCCCCGGTTCCCAGCGGGTCGGCTACCTCCGCCCCGAGACGGCGCAGGGGATGTTCGTGGACTTTTCCCGGCTCCTCCGGTTCTACCGCGACAAGCTTCCGTTCGGCGCCGTCCAGATCGGTAAGTCGTACCGCAACGAGATCTCCCCCCGCCAGGGAATGATCCGGCTCCGCGAGTTCACGCAGGCCGAGGCCGAGATCTTTGTCCACCCGGACGAGAAGAACAAGCACCCCCGGTTCTCCCGCTACGCAAACTACGGCATGCCGCTCCTTACCTATGTCCAGCAACAGAAGGGCGGGGAAGCGGTCACCATGACCATGCAGGAGGCCGTTGAAAAGGGCGTGATTGCAAACCAGTATCTCGCCTACTACGTTGCATTGACACACGAGATGCTCGTCTCCATCGGGATCAAACCAGAACGGCTCCGCTTCCGCCAGCACCTCCCGGATGAGCGGGCGCATTACGCAACCGACTGCTGGGACGCCGAGATCCGGTCCGACCGCTTCGGCTGGGTCGAGACAGTAGGCCTTGCCGACCGCACGGACTACGACCTCAATGCCCACGCCAAGGAAAGCGGCACCCCGATGACGGTCTTCATCCAGTACGCTGAACCGCGGAAAGTCCCCCGCCGGCGGATTGTCCCGAACATGGGCGTGCTTGGCAAGCAGTACCGTGACAAGGCCAAGACGATCTTTGCCGCGCTCGCGGAGTCGATCCCGGAGAAAGGCGGGGTCGATGTGGAAGTCGACGGGGAAATAATCCATATCCCTCCTGACCTGTATGAAGTGAAGGACGAGATCGTGGACATCCGCGGCGAGGACATCGTCCCGCACGTGGTCGAACCCAGTTACGGAATCGACCGTATGTGTTATGCAGTGCTCGAACAGGCGTACGACGAGGACGAAGCAGATGGCGAGAAACGGACCGTCATGCGGTTCTCCCCGAAAGTTGCCCCGGTCCAGGTCGCGGTCTTCCCGCTCATGACCCGCGACGGTCTCGACACCATCGCCGACACTATCACGAAGTCGCTCCACAAAAAGGGCCTGCTCGCGGAATACGACGACAGTGGCGCCATCGGCCGGCGCTACCGCAGGCAGGACGAAATTGGGACGCCGTTTGCGGTGACGGTTGATTACGATACGAAAGAGAACAATACTGTTACACTCCGCGACCGGGATTCGATGAAGCAGGTGAGGATTGCTATCGACAAGCTGCCGGAGACGCTGAGTGCACTCGTTGAGGGCGATGTGAAGTTTGGGGAACTGGGTTAACCAACCTCCACTATTATCAGTGATGGGGGCTGATGCCCCCATACCCCAATTATGATGGCTGCCGCCAAAGTCGAAGGCTGAGGCCTTCTCATGGTAATCCTCGCTGATGCGACGATTACCTCCCCGAAGGGCGCCCCGCGGCGGCCTCAATTACCTGCTTGAGATTGTGTAAGATAATTTGCCCAGCGAGGGCCCGGCAGGCGCCCGAGCGACCCCCGAAGGGGGTGGGAATGCTCACAATATCGCGGAGGTTTTGTGCCATTCAATTTTTCAAGATTAACAAACACCCTCCTACACAATTCCACTTTCCCCTCCTCCACAATCCCCTTATAACCCGGGCAGACCAATCCTCTCATCAGAAAATGGCATTTATCAGCCACCCGATGGTGAAACCTGAAAGCATCGACAAGCGCGAGTACCAGCTCTCCATCGCAATGAAGGCACTGGACGCCAACACCATGGTGATTCTCCCCACCGGCCTTGGGAAGACTGCCGTCTCCCTGCTCGTTGCCGCATCCCGGCTCTATAACGAGGGGGGCCGGGTGCTGATGCTCGCCCCGACAAAACCTCTCGTGGATCAGCACCTCCGCTACTTTGAGGGATACCTGCTCGCAAAGAGCCCGGAAGGATCGGATACATCACCGTTTGTGATGTTCACAGGAGAAGCCCCACCTGATGAGCGGACCGCTGACTGGAACCGGGCTTCCGTCATCCTTGCAACCCCTCAGGTGATCAAAAACGACCTGATCGCCGGGCGTTACACGCTCTCCGATGTGTCACTCCTCATCGTGGATGAATGTCACCGGGCCGTGGGGAACTATGCGTATGTCTTCCTTGCGCAACGCTACATGGCGACAGCCGATAAACCCCTCATCCTCGCGATGACCGCGTCACCGGGCGGGGCGCAGGAGAAGGTGCAGGAAGTTTGCGCAAACCTCGCGATCGCCCATGTCGAGACACGGACCGAGAACGACCCGGATGTCCGGCCCTACGTCTTCGAACGCGAACTCGAATACATCTCCATCGACCTCCCCCCGGACCTGAAAGCAGCAATCCAGACCATCAACGCCCTCATCGAAGACCGGCTCGGGGTCCTTGCCTCGCTTCACTTTTCCGTGCCGAAGCGGGAGAAACTCTCGATGCGGGAACTCTCGGCCATCAATGCCCAGATCCAGCAGCGGATCGCAAACCGCGACTCGGCCGCATTCTCCGCAGCGTCTGTGTATGCCGAGCTTATGAAACTAAAACACGCAATCACCCTCGCTGAATCGCAGGGAAGTGAGGTGCTCAAAGGGTACCTGGCGAAACTCTACGCTGAAGGGACAGGAGCCGGCGGCAGTAAGGCCAGCCAGCGTCTCGTGCAGGACCGGTCGTTCCGCGAACTTTTCGAACGCTCGGTTGAGTGGACCCGTGAGCTTCACCCGAAGCCTGAGGTAGCCCTCGGCCTTGTCCGGCAGCAGCTTACAGATTCCCCCAACAGCCGGATTATCATCTTCGCCACTTACCGGGATACCGTGCAGCTCCTCGTGGACTTCCTTGCAAAGCACGGGATCGAGAGCGAACGGTTTGTCGGACAGGCAACAAAAGATGCGGAGAAGGGCCTCTCGCAGAAGAAGCAGATCGCAGCCCTCACCCGGTTCCGTGAGGGGGAGTTCAAGGTGCTGGTCGCGACCTCAGTCGGCGAGGAGGGACTCGATGTCCCCTCAACCGACCTCGTCATATTCTACGAGGCAGTCCCGTCCGAGATCCGGTCCATCCAGCGCAAAGGGAGGACCGGCCGCTCGGGAGCGGGGCGAGTCGTCGTCCTGGTCACCAAGGGTACGTCCGACGAAGTCTTCCGGCACGTCAGCACGGCCAAAGAGAAGATGATGCATAAGAGCATGCGCTCCCTCAACGCAGCGCTCTCCACCCCCCGCGAGATCCCGCTTGCCGTGGAACAGGCAAGCATCGAAGAGTTCACCCCGCAGGGCATAAAGATCGTCATCGACGACCGCGAGACTTCGTCAAAAGTAGTCGAGGTCCTCTCAACCATGGGGGCCGCCATCCGGCTCGAACGCCTCCCGCAGGGGGACTATGCCATCGGTGACCGGATCCTTGTCGAACGGAAGACCGCAAAAGATTTCGCCGACACGCTCATCAACCGTGACCTTCTCGGTCAGCTCAAGGCCATGGCCGATGCCGTCCCCCGCCCGGTCCTGATTGTCGAGGGCGGCGATATCTTCACCCAGCGCGATATCAACCCGAACGCCATCCGGGGCGTCCTCTCCGCGATTACCATCGACCTCGGGATCACCCTGCTCTTCACGAAGGACGAACAGGACACCGCCCAGATGCTGTACGTCATCGCGAAGCGCGAAGAAGGGGAACGGGGCGAGCGCAAGATGCACCCGCACAAGGTTCAGCGTTCGATGAAAGAGGAGCAGGAGTATGTTGTCTCGGCGTTCCCGGAGATTGGGCTGAAGAACGCCCGGCTGCTCCTTGCGCATTTCGGGTCAGTGCAGGGTATTGTGAATGCTTCGTTAGAAGAACTGATGGCGGTGCAGGGAATTGGGGAGAAGACGGCGGGGCGGGTGTATCAGGTGAGCCGGAGGGAGTATGAGAGATAAACTATTTTATTAACAGAAACGATTATTTTCCAATTTTCGCACGCATCTGATGATATAGTATTCCCATTTTCTTCCTTGCATCTAAAGCCATTTCGATATATCCCATCAATATACTGAAAATAATTGCTACTAACAGGCCAAGTAAAAAACCAGTAGCAGCACCATTTAGTATTAATCCCAAGGCATGTGGTTCCGATTCATATGGGAGTGGGATAGTTGCACAAGAGTTGATAAAATCTTGTATTATGGGAATGAATACCACTAACACAAAAATTGTAATAAATAGAATTATCGCCAGTGTCCCAATTCGGTGCCTCCTTTCTCTCGTACTATCAATATCTCGAAGAAAATAATAGAAAATTTCAAGATAGATGATGAACACCAAATGCGCTGCAACAATAAGCGAAATCAGATTAATCCATTCTTTTGCAATAAACACAAAAATGAGAATCGCAAACACCCAGAAATACAGTAAAAGAAAAAGCAATATTTTGATCGAGAAACCATGTTTGGCGACTTTTACAAGTTCAAAAATTAACATTCCAAGCAACACAATGAAAAATAGTAATCCAATGAATAATCCAATTTGAAGAACTGTTGTAAAAGAAATCCCTATGAAGGTTTGAGTTAGAAAATCTTTGTTACTTGGTTCATTTATGATATTTACAATATAGAAAATAATCGCTCCTAATATTCCTAAAAGAGCGAATGAGTGAAAGAAATATCTTATAAATGAAAAAATTGTTGCCTTTTCAATATTAGGTAAATATTCCCCGCACCAATCACAATATGTTTCAGAGTTGGATTTTTCTCCTCCACAATTTCGACACTTTTTCATAAGTCAAAGAATATTTTTAAATGAATCAAATAATGTTTTTGGTCTTTCTCAAAATTACGATGCCTACCGCCGCCCCCGCGGGGGCACTCCCGCGGCGGCCTCAATTACCTGCAATCAAGAATACTGGTAATCTGCCCAGGCGCGACCCGACGAGGCGTCGCGCCGACCCCCGTAGGGGATGGGAAGGCTCGTTCCACTTTTAGAGAGGAACCATAATATCTGAAGCGTATCAGACCCACCATTTTTCAAATTCGACAAGTCATCAGACTTGGAGGATGGGAAGAACCATCAGGTTCTTCGAACACAATCAGACTCTGCTGAAAAATTTTCAATCGCGATCAAACCCGCGCCCGAAAATTTTTCATCGACCCCTGCCTGTTTGTTCGAAACCCTCACGCCGGTACCCGCAAAAAATTGTCGGATAATCATATTGATTGTCGGTTAATTATCCGATAATCGGGACACTTACTGACACATGGTTTTCGCGATGAAAAATTTTTCATCGCGATCTCCCGGAAAAATTTCACGCATCCGGTCCGGCATCCAGCCCCTCCAGCTCCTGCTTCACGCTGCTGCCAAGGGATGGATCCGCATAAAACCGGAATGCTGTCTCGCCAAGTTCCGTGATCCGGTATGCTTTTTCTTTCCGGTTTTCTCCTTCTTGTCCCTCTTCAATAAAACCTGCCTTCCGGAGCGTTGTAAGAAATGTTGAAAATGTTTGCTGCGACAAATTGTTCGCCGGCTTTTGTCCCCTCCTGTACCGTGCCACCGGCGCATCCGGTTGCACCGGCTCAGCCTTCCTTGCCCGCGACCGCAGGTACAGCGGCCAGACCTGCTGGAACAGGTACGACCGTGGAATAAGCAGACCCTCGTTTCCGGGGCCGGCCAACCTCCTCCTGCGGATCAACACCGAGAGGATGGTCGCGTAATTGGGATTTGCCATAATCCCGGTCACGGAAACATTCGGCACCGGCACCCGCTGCGGGGCCTTCCCGTCGAACGCCGAATAAACCTCCGCCCCCACCCACGGCGCAACGGTAAAAAGCGCCATGCAGAGATCCTTTGGCCCGCCGGAAAGGTCGAAGCTGTACCGGGCTAAAGGATGGTTCCGGTGGATCCCTGCCAACGCATTCCGCACGGCAGGATAGACCGGGGAAAAGATGGTCACCCGTTCAAACGGGATCGCAAGCGAGCCGGAGATCTCCTTCACGCCATTGACCGCGTTCCGGGTTGCAGCCCGCTCCTTCGCGAGAGCAGGGTCCTTCGATTCTGTGTATACCTCATCGCTGGCAAGGACATATGTGTGCGAGATGGTGGGCAGGAGACGAAAGACGGCCGGGTATGCAAGGTGGATCCTCTCCCCGGCGCTGATGATGTGGACGTGTTCCTTCCGGTCCATTGATCAGTGTCCGGAGTAGATGGTTAAATGGTTGTTTATCGGAAGTTTTCCGCATGGTTACTCCGTGCATAAAAGGATCATGACCACCGTACAGCAGGTCACTACTATTTAATCCGGAGAGCCGAACTACAATCATGTTTTAAAACGGGAGAAACTGGAGCCGGCACATGAATGGAGTACACAAAGAATCCCATGAGTTACGAAGTCCGGCTACCGCTGATGCGCCCGTACCGGTGAAGCCGACGGGAAAGCTGGAATATGAAGTGCAATGGGATACTCTTTCCCACTTCAGCACGGGACAGGTGATCACCAGCCCGCAGTATGCTTCGGTGAAAGAAGCGTACGACATCAGGATGAAAGACTGGACACCAGCTCCCCCTGCGATTGACGCGATTTATCATATCTCCGGCGGAAAACGGGACCTGATCAAGCGATTTCTGGATGAGAAGCGGTACGTCGTCACCACGGAATACTATCATTACAGTATCAGGGCTCAGGGAAAGAAGGTGGATCCTCTTGCAATCTCCCAGAAGATCCAGGGCATGAATCTGAAATTTATCTGGGTTCACGTTATTGGGGAAACCGGTCCCGACAAGGCGCCCCGTACAATGCGACGGGCCCGGTCACTTCCCTGAAGATCCGGGTATTCCCCATGCGAAGGAAATCTGCCAGGGAAAAAAGAGCATTTGGTTAAAAAATTACAGCCGGCACAAAATCTCGAGCGCCTCGGTCCCTGCCTTCACGGCCTGCATCAGGGTGAGGACATTTTCAGGATCCTTCTCGTTATGGACCCGTTCGCAGAGCGCGTGGATAGTCATTGCCAGCTCCTCGGCGAGCAGACCACCCTCCTCGTCCCCGCAGGTGCAGGACTCCTCGTCATGGTCAACGCCGCACGTACAGCTGTTCGCGTGCCCATGATCATGACTTTGGGCATGGCCGTGCATGGTTGTGGCGGCGGCAGTCGCTGGGGAGGCGGAGGCTGCGGATTTTCGGGAGGGTTCCTTCTTTGCCTCCTTCTCCGTATCCTTCTCTGCGCAGACCACGCAGAGCGTCTTTCCCTTCACCTCGAAGAGCGGGCATCCGCAGGTCTTGCAGGTCTTCTCAAGCATCTTTCCCCCTTTGAGGAGGTATTCGGCCATAATCTCGTCTTCCTTTCTCGCCGTCATGGGATCACCGTCTGGTCCTTATTTAAACTATATATGCCGGTTCCGCATATTAACTACAGGTACACAGGTAAGCAGGCGATACTATGGTAAATGCTGACAAGACAATGGAAAACTGTATCCTGATGCTGCAGCACATCCAGGAAGACAGTTCGATACCGAGAAATATAAGGCGGGTAGCTGACGAGACCCGGACCATGCTTTCAAACAACAACAAGGCGATGGGGCTGCGCGCAGCAGAAGCCATTTCCAAGATTGACGAGATCTCCAACGACCCCAACATGCCCATTCACGCGCGGACCCGGATCTGGGAGCTTGTCTCCCAGCTCGAGACCATCCCGCTGGACTGACACCCCATCACCGTTTTTCCCGCATCCCCTCACGGGGGCGGTTACGTTACCGAAACAACCGGACTCTCATGTCCCTTTCCTGAGCTGTTCCTTGATCTCGCGGATGTCCCGGCGCATCTCGTCCGAGTAGGGCGAGAACCGGTAGCTCAGGTTGTTCTCCATCTGCCAGAACCCGATCTTCTCGTCATAATGCCCGATAAGGTAGCAGACAAGCACATACCCGGGGACCGAGAGCGCGATGACCTCTGGCATGGTCAGCCCGAGGTGGATCCAGAAGAAGTCCTCGAAGAGTTTGGCATTGGCGGTGATGATACCGAAGTTGAGCACGATCTGGGTCCAGGACGTTCCCCGCACGTACCGCTGCTTGAAGAGTGCCAGGGAATAGAGTATCCCGTGGTTTTCCGTCATGGCTACTCATTTTTTCCGGTACGAGAAAGCCTTTCTTGGAACGGAATGGATACACGGGAAACACTGCTGTCGTTGCAAAGGCGCGACAGCCGAAAAAATCGCGGGTATCCGGCGTGGCCCTTATGGATTCACCTTCCCATGCCACCTGCTGATGGACGGGAATTGTCGCGGGCCGGCTCCTCGCTCTGTTTTGCGGGGCAGAAGTTGCAGATAGAGTAAAAGACATCCTTCTCCTTGTCCCGGATCAGGCAGTAATAGTCACTTCCCCGCTGTTCCACGGTGAACCCGCCGGGAAACGGCATGCCCACCGGGTGCCCCGGCTCCTCGAGGACAAACATCGTGAACGCGGCAACAAGGTAATAGAAGAACCGGTTCTTCGGGTTCCGGAAGTACGGGTTCCGCTCGCCTGCATCGTTCCAGGCAAAGAGCCCTGAAGGAAGCATGTCGCAGAAGGCATCGAACCGCTCTAGGTCCCGGATCGAACCGGAGAGCCGGCGAAACGCCCCGCTCCGGTGCATGGAGAGGAGGCGATGATGGGCCAAAAAGAGCTGGTCCCGGAAAAACGGGGCAACGGCTTCGCGGTAGGGTGACGGTAGTTTCTCGATCTCGGCATTCAACCTCCCCCCGATGATCTGGAGGTCGAAGAGGGAGTACTTCTCTGCTTCGGATGCCAGGATCTCGCCGAGTTCCCCCCGAGTGCGGGCGGACTGGAGTCGTTCTGCTATTGCCCGTACATGATCCGGAGTATATTCTTTTTCCTCGGTGGGAAATGCTGTCATTGCTCTCTCCTTTACAGTCATTGACACCGCCAGTGCATAAAAAAACTGGTCTTCCCTGATTATATCCTTCCGGCATCCTTTTTACCTGCCGCTCACCATATGATCCTGATCCATGGATCTCCTCTCCATCGTCCTCATCGTGGCCGGTCTCTGTCTCTTCGAGACCATCACAAGCATTGACAATGCCATCATCAATGCCGAAGTGCTCTCGACCATGAGCGAGCGGGCGAAGCGCTGGTTCCTCCTCTGGGGCCTCATCATCGCCGTCTTTGCCGTCCGTGGCCTCCTGCCCTGGCTGATCGTCTGGCTCTCCTCGCCTGCGCTCGGGCCCGTCGGGGCGTTCATGGCAACCTTCTCAAGCGATCCCGCCGTGATCGCGGCCATTGAAGAATCCGCCCCCATGCTCCTGATGTTCGGCGGGACATTCCTCATCTTTCTCTTCTTCCACTGGCTCTTTTTGGAGCACAAGAACTTCGGCCTCCGGGGCGAACGGTTCTTTGTCCGGCAGGGAGTATGGTTCTTTGCGGTTGTCTCGATCCTCCTGACCGGGCTCGTCTGGTTTGCTCTCGGGAAGAGCACGATGCTTGCGTTTGGTGCCGTCGTCGGGTCGACTGCATTCTTTATTGTCCACGGGTTCCGGCAGAACGCCGAGCAGGCCGAGCAGAAGATGCTGCACGGCGACATGTCGGATGTTTCCAAGATCTTCTATCTTGAAGTGATCGATGCAACCTTCTCGATTGACGGCGTCATCGGGGCGTTCGCCTTCACGATGGCAGTCCCCCTCATCCTTCTCGGCAATGGTCTCGGGGCGTTCGTGGTCCGTGAACTGACGGTAAGAAACGTCGAGAACATAAAGAAGTACCTGTATCTCAAGAACGGGGCGATGTACTCGATCTTCTTCCTTGGTTGCATCATGATCATGGACAGCTTCGGCGTCCACATCCCATTCTGGGTCTCCCCGGCCATCACCTTCGGTATCGTCGGGTTCTTCTATGTAAAATCGGTAAAGGCGATCCCGAAGGCTGCCTGATCAGTATACCTGACACCGGTGCATACGGATCTTTGACCCGGGGCAGTGAGAGGCTCCCGCAAAAAGAAATACTCAGGCCGGGGGTGAAGGAGGGGCACTGCTTTCGGGCCGGGCCGGGGCAGGATCCGCAGATCCTTTCTTTATCCACCCGTTGACAACGATCCCTTCGATGACCGGGTTCCCGTACAGGTTGCTGATGATCCCCTCCATGATCCGGTCTGCCCCGTCCGCGGACTTCACTGGAAACTTCACGGCACGGACCATGCCGGGTGTCTGGAGGATCTCCTCAAGCACTCGCTTAAAGACCGGCAGGCTCTCTTCCGGGAAGAGGATGGAGAACGGTTTTCCCACGATCTGTTCCGAAGCATAACCGAGACACCGCGTGATCGAAGGGCTCTCGTGCCGGAGGGTCCCGTCGTGGTCCAGGACCGCAATCACATCAGAGGTGTCCTCGATGAGCGAGCGGAAGAACTCCTCGTTCTGCCGGGACTGTTCTTCCAGCATCTTCCGGTCCGTAATATCACGGATCGATACCGCGAAGAGGACTACATCCTCCTCCGGTGACGTGACCGGGTAGATCGCTGCATCGAACCAGCGGTTGTGGAACTCCTCCTGGAACCGGACAGGCTCCTTCTGGTTCGTAGCGAGGTTCCAGGCAGCCATGCGGGACGAGAGGATACCCTGCGTGATCAGCAGGGCGATATCGGTACCGATGAAGTCGCGGGGATGCTTTCCGGCCTTTTTTGCCAGGGCCTGGTTGACGGTGAGGATTTTTCCGCGGGGATCGATTAAGAAGAGGAAGTCATCAGTTGCATCGAGGATCACGCGGGTGGTCTCTTCGCTGATCCGGAGGGCGTGCTCCATGGCGTTCTTGTACAGGGCCATCTCGATGGTTGTCTTGAGCTCCAGTTCGCGGAACGGTTTTAAGATATACCCAAACGGCTCTGTCAGCTTGGCCTTGGCGAGGAACGAGTCATCGCTGTAAGCGGTAACGTAGACGACCGGGATATGGCAATGCCGCCGGATCTTGTCGGCGGCTTCGATGCCGTTCATCTTACCACCCAGCAAGATATCCATCAGGATAAGGTCAGGATGCAGTTCAGCTGCCTTACGTATGGCTAATTCTCCGGTTGTGGCAACGGCAACAACCGAATACCCCATCTCGACAAGGCTCTTTCTGATATCCATCCCGGTCACGGCCTCGTCTTCAACAATCAGGATCTTGGTTTCAGTCATTGTTATCCCCCCGGCATCTCTTTTGTGAACTCGATGCTAAACTCCGTTCCGTTGGACCGGTCCAGTGCGATCGTCCCGACCAGCTGCCCGACAAGCGACACGACGAGCTGGAGGCCCAGCGTCTCTATATTGTCAAGGGTGACGCTTTCGGGAAGGCCGATACCATCATCCCTGATGAGAAGTGTATACCGGTTGCCGTCCTGCTGGAGGCTGACAAGGATGGTCCCCGTCCTTTCATTGGGATAGGCATACTTGAATGCATTGGAGAGGAGCTCGTTGACGATCAGGCTGACGGGGATAGCTTTCTCCAGCGGCAGGACAACGTTCTCTCCACGGATATCCACCCGGACCTTTCCTCTCGGCACCCCGAAGGACTGCATCAGGTTCTCGGAGATCTTCATCAGGTAGTCGCGGAAATCGATCTCGGCAAAACTCTTTGACTGGTACAATTTCTCGTGAACAAGGGCAATCGACATGACCCGGTTCTGGCTCTCCAGGAGCGCCTCCCGGCTCTTCTCATCCTTCATCAACCGTATCTGGAGGTTTAAGAGGCTCGAGATCACCTGCATGTTATTCTTGACACGGTGGTGGATCTCTTTTAAAAGCGTCTCCTTCTCCAGCAGGGATGCCGCAATGGCGTTCTGCAGGTTCTTCCTCTCCGTGATGTTCCGGGCAATCCCGGAATAGCCGGTGTAGGCGTTCTCCTTGTCAAAGGTCGGCGTTGCATTGATCTCATAGAGGACAGTCCTGACATTCACCGATAACAGGAGAGGAAGCTCGAATCCTGAGATCACGTCATGGCTGGGGGCAGACGGGTCAATGAGCGCGTGGATCTGCCTGCGGTACTCCGCGGGGGCGATGTCGATGACATTGATGGGCGCCTGCGGGTTATCGATATCCCCCAGCACGTGGGGACTGATGTACGTGATCAGGCCGGACGGGTCAACATGGAAGACGATGTCACCGATCTGCTCGACCAGGGTCCGGTACTTCTCCTCGCTTGTTGTGAGCGCTTCCATGACGCGGTTCTTCTCTGCGATCTCTTTTTTCAGGCTCTCGGTGAGTTCGCTCAGCTCGTGTGTCCGTTCCGTCACCTTCTGTTCAAGGCCGGAGTATGCCTCCTTTAAGGCAGATTCCTGCTTTTTCTGTTCCGTCAGGTCGATGACAACACCGCGGATGCCGGTGATAGTCTGGCTCTTCCAGTCATGGATGGCAGTTGACCGGATCAGGGCAGGGAAACGCGAACCGTCTTTTTTCACGAGCGTGTATTCACGGGGGATACGCTCCCTGCCGCGGAAGAGTTCCTTAACACCCTGCTTTGCATCCTCACGTTCCTCGATGACGATGTGGTCCAGGATGTTGATACCGTTCACGATATCTGCAGGTGTGATCCCAAATGTCGGAAACGTGAGGCGGTTGGCAAAGGTCGCCCGGCCCTCGCGGTCAGTCTCGAAGACCATGACAGGGAGGAAATCCGCAAGGGTCCGGTACTTCTCCTCGCTTGCGACCAGTGCGGCTTCCATCTGTTTTCTGTCAGTTACATCATGAAGAATGCCCTCGATTGCGACAGGACTGCCGCTGGCATCCCGCACGACATGGCTCGTTGCTGTGACATGCCGCGGTACACCATCCTTGTTCTTTAAGATGATCTCGTAATCGTGGACTGCCCCGTTCAGCAGGAGTTCGTCGACAAGCTGCTGCCGCTGTTCCGGATCGGGATAGAGTTCAAGGACTGAATGCCCGATAAGCGTGGCAGGATCAAACCCGGTCAGTTTCCGGCAGGACGGGGACAGTGTCTGGATGATCCCCTGCATATCGGTCCTGTAATACAGGTCATCGAGTGCCTCGAAGATGGCACGGTACTTCTCTTCGCTTCTTTTGAGCGCGTTCTCGGTCCGGCGCCGGTTCACGACCTGCTCGATCTTGTGGGTGAGGTCGAGGAACATTGCCTTTGGAGTGCCACCCTTTGCAAGGTAAAAGTCAGCGCCGGAATTGTAGGCCTCGATGACGGCATCCTCCCGGCCTTTTCCTGTGAAGATAATGAAGGGGATCGTGTTGCCTTCCTTTCTCAGCTGCTGCAAAAATACGATGCCATCGGTACCGGGCATCTGGTAATCGGAGACGATGACATCGTAGGCATGCTTTTCCATCATCTCCCCTGCAGAGCGGGCGCTCGTTGTCGTGTCCACAAAAAGCCGGCCCTGCTTCTCCAGGGATAGTTTTGTCGGTTCGAGGAGAGACGGCTCATCGTCCACGTACAGGACTGAGATGGGAAGGTCTGTACCGGATTCATTTCCCTCCGGTGGGGTATAGGAGCCATGTCCAGGATCTGCAGGGGGCTCCTGTTTCCTGGTATGGGAATTCATCTGCAGGCCTTCCTGTTATGTGAGTACACTACGAAGTAGGTATATAACACTTATCCTCGTACCCCTGAACCATTTCCCTCTTGCGAGGGACACCAAAGTAGGAATTGAACGTCCCCAAATATAAAAACAGATGATTAGATCGCCGGGAATGGAAACTCTGCGAGAAACCGTCCTTCAGTCGCGGAAAACCTACCAGCTCCCGTACGTCCGTACATGGTTCCAGGACCGGTGGAGACCGGTCGCACCCGGGTTCTCCTCATCGTATACCGCACAGTCCTCCCGGCGGTACAGGGCCCGGTCGCGGCCAACCGGGCAGACCTTGATACAGATCCCGCAGGGTGAGAGAGCCCGCTTGTTCAGCGCCTCTGACCTTGCCGCACAGGTCAGTTTGTTGGTCAGGCCAAGGGGATATTCCTGGCCAGGAAGGGCATTCACCGGGCAGGTATCAACGCACCGCATACACCGTATGCAGAGGGGCTCTTCCATGACAGGGTCAGACGAGATCTCTGCCGCTGTGAAGACAGAGGCAAACCGGACACGGGGGCCGAACTCCGGTGTGAGCAGGACGTTGTTTATGCCGAAATTACCGAGGCCGGCAAGGAACGCGGCATGGCGGTGGGAGAAGAAGGCAACCGGTCTCTCTTTTAAGATCTCGATCGAGCCATACCCGTCGCGCGGGACCCAGATCAAGGGGAATCCCCGTGAGGTAAGGTGTAACGCGATCCGGTACCCGTGCTGGTCGAGCAGGCCGTTGACGGTTTTGTACAACTCGTGGTACCAGATCGATGGAGCCGAATCAACAATGGGCAGGCTGACCGGCAGACCGAATACAATCACGGTCTTTGCTTCCGGGTAGATTGACCGTGGGCGAAATTCCGGAGGTATCCACGGATCAAAGAGAGGGGTATCCCAGCGATCGGCCGGGGCAAACCCGACAAGGGGGATATCGAGCGCTGCGCATTTCTGCCGGATCTCCTGTTTCAGGTCATCACCGGCCACCGACTCATTCCCCCGTAATGGTGCAGGTAATCGAGCGTGTCCGCCCGGCATTCACGTCCAGTTCAAGGAGGACGACCTGCTGCCAGGTCCCGCAGAGCAGTTCGCCCTTCCCGACCGGTAGTGTCAGAGAAGGGCCGACCAGTGCAGCCTTGACATGGGACCGGCCGTTCCCATCGCCCCACCGGGTATTGTGGGCATAGGGGATATTGTCGGGTGCAAGGACGGACAATGCCCGTTTCAGGTCAGAAAGCACCCCAGGCTCATACTCGATGGTCGTGAGCGCGGCTGTCGAGTGATGGACAAAGAGATGGGCAAGACCTTCCTTGATCCTGCTCTCTTTTACTGCCCTCCTCACCTCTTCGGTTATATCAATGATGTCGCCTTCGCTCTGCGAAATGACGGTCAGCTCTTTCCGGTACATGAACGATCCTAATCAGGGATGTCGGGGGCAGGAGAGATAAAGGATACTCTCCTGCCATGACTACCAAAAGAAGGGTAAGGGAAAACGGTTATTCTTCCGGTTTCCCGGCTTCGCTATTATCGTTCCCGTTGCCACTCGCCATCTCTGCCGGTACAACGGCAATACCCACGACCTTGTCCTTCTCATCGAGCTTCATGACGCGGACGCCCTTGGTGCCGCGGCCGATGATCCGGAACTCGCTGACCGGGATGCGGATGACGATGCCCGAAGCGGTCATGGCAATGATCTCATCTGTGTCGGAGACCGCCCGCGACTCAATGACGACGGCAGCGCGTTCGAGCAGCATGTTCCGGACACCCATCGTGCCACGCCCGTGCCCGCGGAACTCGTCGAACTCGCTCCGCTTGCCAAAGCCTACATCGGAGATGGTAAGAAGGTGATCCTTCTCAAGGAGCGTGATGGCAACGATGGTGTCTTCGCCCCGGAGCTTCATGCCCCGGACACCCTGGGCGTTCCTGCCCACAATACGGATGGAGTCCTCGTGGAACCGGAGGCTCTGGCCGAACCGGCTGGTCAGGATCAGCTCGTTGTTGCCGCCCGTGAGGATAACGTCCACGAGCCGGTCATTCTCTTTGAGCCTGATCGCATTGGTCCCGGTGGAACGGGGGTTCGAGAATTCATCAAGCTGGATCTTGATGGTCTGGCCGAGCTTGGTTGCAAAGATCAGGTACTGGTCGGCCCGGAACTCGCGGATCGGGATGATGGTGGTGACAACCTCGTCCTTGAGGTTGAGGAGGTTTACGATCGGCTTGCCCTTTGCAATCCTCGAACTCTCGGGGATCTGGTACACCTTGAGCCAGTAGACCCGGCCGTTGTTCGTGAAGCAGAGGAGGTAGTCCTTCATGCTGGCCGTGAAGATCGAGTCGACAACATCCTCTTCCTTCGTTGTCATGCCGGTGATGCCATGGCCGCCGCGGCGCTGCTTCCGGTAGGTATCGATGTCCATGCGCTTGATGTAGTTGGCGGATGTGATGGAGACAAGCACTGCCTTGTCCTCGATGAGATCCTCAGTCGAGAGCTCGCTCGTGTCAAGGGCGATCTGGGTCCGGCGCTTGTCGCCGAACTTTTCTGCTACTGCGGCGGTCTCCTGCCGGATAACATCCTTGATGTTTGCCTCGCTCTCAAGGATCTTTTCGAGACGCCGGATCTCGGCTTCGAGATCGCTCTTCTCGTCCGTGATCTTCTTCTGTTCAAGGGCAGCGAGACGGCGGAGCTGCATCTGGAGGATCGCGTTTGCCTGCGGTTCGTCAAGCCCGAACTGGGCGATCAGGGCACTCCGGGCTGTGTCGACCGTGTCGGAAGCACGGATGGCCTTGATAATCGCATCGATCTTCGACAGGGCAATAAGGAGCCCGTTTAAGATGTGGACCTTCTCCTGCGCCTTCTTCAGGTCGAACTCTGACCTGCGCCGGATCACCTCGATCCGGTGCTGGACGAAGTGGCCAAGGAGGCCGTGCAAGGTGAGGACCTTGGGCTGGCCGTCGACAATAGCAAGGTTGGAGGTCCAGAAACTGGACTCGAGCGCCGTGTTCTTGTAAAGGTTGTTTAAGATGACCGGTGCCATCGTGCCCTTCCTGAGCTCGAAGACAACCCGTATACCCTCCTTGTCGGACTCATCGCGGATGTCGGAGATGCCGTCGATTTTCTTGTCCTTGACCATATCGGCGATCCCGCTGATCCACTGGGCCTTGTTCACCTGGTACGGGAGTTCGGTGACAATGATCCGGTCGCCCCGGTTGCCCCCCTCCGACTCCTCGATCTCCGCAACACCGCGGACAATGACACGCCCCTGTCCGGTGGCGTAGATATTCTTGACTCCCTCAACCCCCATCAGGATACCACCGGTCGGGAAGTCCGGGCCGGGCATGATCCGCAGGAGGTCCTCGACGGGGATCTCCGGGTTGTCGAGATAGGCCGAGACTGCCGAACAGACCTCCTTGAGGTTGTGCGGCGGCATCTTGGTCGCCATACCCACGGCGATACCGTCCGTCCCGTTGACGAGCAGGTTCGGGATCTTTGCCGGGAGAACGGTGGGCTCCTGCAGCGACTCGTCATAGTTCGGCTTGAACTCAACGGTCTCCTTTTCCAGGTCCTCAAGGAGTGCTTCGGCATAGGGGAACAGCCGGACTTCGGTGTAACGGGATGCTGCCGCAGAGTCGCCGTCGATTGACCCGAAGTTACCCTGCCCCTGCACGAGCATGTGCCGGTAGGAGAAGGGCTGGGCCATCTTGACAATGGTGTCGTAGATGGAAGCGTCGCCATGCGGGTGGTACTTACCCATGACGTCACCGACCACCCTCGCGCTCTTGCGGGTCGGCTTGTCGCTCGTGTTGCCCATGTCCCACATGCCGTAGAGCGAACGGCGGTGGACCGGCTTGAGCCCGTCCCGTACATCGGGGATCGCACGGCTGATGATGACTGACATCGCGTAGTTGATGAACGAGGTCTTCATCTCGTGTTCTATGCTGATCGGCTCGGTACGGTGAGTCTCGGGCTCGGGGGCGGGTGCTTCCTTTTTAGATGTCAAGGTTCGTCACCTCCCTGGCATGGCGGATGATGAAATTCTTGCGTATCTCCACGTCCTTTCCCATCAGCGTCTTGAAGATCTCGTTGGCTTCCATGGCGTCCTCGATGGTCACCTGCAAAAAGATGCGGTGGGCGGGGTCCATGGTCGTGTCCCAGAGCTGCTGGGCGTTCATTTCACCAAGACCCTTGTACCGCTGCACGGAGACGCCTTTCTCTCCCATGGCAGCGGAGACCTTCTGCATCTCCTCTTCCTTGTACACGTACTTCTCTTCCTTTCCCTTCCAGACACGGAAGAGGGGCGGTTGGGCAATGTACACGTACCCCAGCTCGATGAGCTTGGGCATGTAGCGGTAGAAGAACGTGAGAAGGAGTGTCCTGATGTGTGCACCGTCCACATCCGCATCGGTCATGATTACGATATGGTGGTAGCGGGCCCGCTCGGCATCGAACTTCTCGCCAATACCGGTCCCGATCGCTGAAATGAGGGTCTGGATCTCGGCGTTCTTTAAGATCTGGTGCTCTCCGGCTTTCTCTACGTTGAGGATCTTACCCCGCAGGGGGAGGATGGCCTGGAACTTCCGGTCCCGGCCGCCTTTTGCCGAACCGCCTGCCGAATCTCCTTCCACAATATAGATCTCGGACTTTGCCGGGTCGCGTTCCGAGCAGTCGGCAAGCTTCCCCGGGAGGCCGCCGCTTTCAAGCGTGCTCTTGCGCCGTGCCAGTTCGCGGGCGTTCCGGGCCGCCTCGCGGGCCTTTGCTGCCGAGAGCGCCTTCTCGACAATGATCTTCAGGGTATTGGGATTCTCGTCAAAATATTCCGAGAGTGCTGCGTACACGAGGGAGTCGACAATCCCCTTGACGCTGCTGTTGCCAAGGCGCATCTTGGTCTGGCCCTCAAACTGGGGGTTGGCCATCTTGACAGAGACCACTGAAGTGAGACCCTCGCGGACATCCTCGCCGCGGAGTGTGATGGTGGAGTTCTCCTTGATGACCCCGTTCTTCTTTGCTACGGTATTGATGGCCCGGGTGATGGCGCTCCTGAACCCCTCGAGGTGGGTGCCACCTTCCCGGGTATTGACCGAGTTGACATAGGAGAAGATCTTCTCGTCATACCCGGTGGTATACTGCATCGCGACCTCGATCTCGAGCTTGTTCTCGGGATCTTTTTTGGTCATATCAATGGGGGATGGGTGGAGGCAGTCCGCACCCTCGTTGAGGTACCTGACGAACTCGGAGAGCCCGCCGGCATAACAATAGGTAGCCGAATCGCCGGTCCGCTCATCGGTGATGACAATCGTGAGCCCAGCGTTGAGGAACGCAAGTTCCCGTAGCCGGTGGGCGAGGATATCATAATCGAAGGTCGTTGTCTCGAAGATCGTGGCGTCAGGGACAAACTGGATCCGGGTCCCGGTCATCTTCTGACCGAACTGCGAGAGGAACACCCGCCGGTTCTCTTCATCGCTCCTGCCGGGGTCGACCACGTATGCAGAAGATAATACACTCTGGCCGGGTTGTGGAGGCTGGACCGGTTCATCCGCGGGGGTGAACTGCGCAGACGGGGCATACCACTGCTTATAACGGTCGATGAGTTCTTTGAGTGTCTCCTCCCGCTTCGTGATAGCCATCGTCGGCTTACCCTGCGCAAACCTCATTTCGTAGATGCTCCCCTCGCGATAGACGCGGGCGGAGAGCCAGTTGGAAAGCGCGTTGACCACCGAGACACCGACACCGTGCAGGCCGCCGGAGACCTGGTAGGAGGCCTTGTCGAACTTCCCGCCGGCATGGAGGACGGTCAGGACCACCTCAAGGGCGCACTTGCCGTTCTTCTCCATGGTATCGACCGGGATACCCCGGCCATTGTCCTCAACAGAAAGGGACCCGTCCTTGTTGATGACAACCGCGATCCGTGTGCAAAACCCGGCAAGCGCCTCGTCAATAGAATTGTCCACGACCTCGTACACCAGGTGGTGCAGGCCGCGGGTGTCGGTGCTGCCAATGTACATCGCCGGACGCTCGCGGACCGGGGTGAGCCCTTCGAGTACGGTGATATGGGATGCATCGTACGTGTCAGTCAAGAAAAACCTCCGTTAAAAAAATCATCAAAATTGCGCAGAATTTCCACATATATTATTAGAGGTTTGGGCATATAAGGATGGTGCTCATTTTCAGGCGGTAATATGGGCAGATTTTTCCCGCCCGGAAAACAGCGTTTTTATGAAAAATTTTCCGGGAAATATATTTTTCCCGGAGCGGAAGGGAGCCTTACCGGAACTCCCCCAGTCCAGCATCCTTGATCCCGAGCTCGCGGTCAATTGCCACAACCAGGCTCTGCAGCGTATACAGCACCTCGCGGGCATCCTCCTTATCCATGCTGCCCGGCTGGTGCCAGACAACCTTCTTCCTCAAAAGGGTCGTGAGCTCCTCGACTTCCGTCCCCCGGAATTTGTCGGGCAGGACAAGCCCTGCAACATGGTCCCCTGCCCCCATCCATGCCTGCTCCGGGGGCAGGGCAAAGTGCATGGCGATCAGCAGGATGCTTGTCACAAAACCGTGGCCGAACTGGTGCTCCATGAAGAGATGATAGATACAGGATGGCTAAAAGATTCCGGTCAGGGCACGTCAGAAGATACTGAACTGGCCCAGCCAGACAATGATTGGGATGGCGATGATGAACGCAAGCGAGAGGGAAAGGAAAGCCCATTCCGGCCGCTTGATCGGCTTCCTCTCAACAAACAGGTAACTCTCCCTGCCATATCCCCGGCAGAGCATGCTCGTGTACACCCGCTCGCCCTGCTCGTACGAACGGATGAACATCGTCCCCATGGTGAACCCCAGCTGGCGGAGCCGGTACCGGTACGAGAGCTTCCGGTCAAAGGCATCGAAGCACTTGGTCTTTAGGGTCTCGTTCATCTTCCGGAACATGTAGCCGAAGACAAACAGGTACCGGATCATCATCCCGAGCGCAAGGGCGAACTCCGCGGGAAGGCCCATCCGTGCCCCGCCTTCGAGCATATCGGGCATCTTCGTGGTGGTGGAGAGCAGGATGATGAAGGAGATGCAGACCACGAACTTGACGAGCAGGATGAACGCAAACTCGACGGATTGGGCATATATGTTAATCCCGAAGGGGAGGCTCATGATCACGTCGTAGGTGGTGTAGTACTTGTTCTTTAAGAAGATCTGGAAGAAGATAATGACTCCCCAGAGCGGGATGATGGCAAGCGCCCGCCGGGCATAAATAACGGGTGAGAGCCCGGTGAAACACCAGAGCAGGGCAAAGAAGAGGAAGAAGACTGCCCCCACCGTGTAGATCATGGGGGAGTAGGGCACGGCAACAAGGGCGATGATCGCGGCAAAGGCGATGACGATCTTCACGCGGGCGTCCAGCCGGTGGACCGGGCTGTCCTTGTACGCGTCCCGCTCGATCTGGAAGAGTTCTTCGATCATGATCGCTTGCCAAACGCCTTCAGGAGTGCCTCTTCTGCATCCGCGTACGTGTATGCCATGGAAACATCCACGCCACTGTCCTTGAGCGATTTCAGGAGTCTTGGGATGACCGGTACATCGAGCCTCACCGATCTGAGCATGTCCGGCTGGACAAAGATCTCGTCTGTTGTCCCCTGCGCCACAATCCTTCCCTTGTCCATCACGTAAATATAATCGGCAACCTCCGGCACGAGCCCGACATCGTGGGTGGAGAAGATGACGGTCATCCCGTACTTTTTCGGGAGCGAATTGATGAAGGAATTAAGGTCGGCAACTCCCCGGGGGTCGAGCCCTGCGTTCGGCTCGTCCAGTACCAGCACCTCCGGCTCCATTGCTATGACCCCGGCAATGGCCACCCGCTTCTTCTCTCCCCCGCTCAGGTGATGGGGGACCCGGTGGGCAAGGTGCTCGATCCCCACGACCCGGAGTGCCTCGTGAACCCGGTGGTGGATGGTCTCAGGGTCCAGCCCGAGATTCGTTGGACCAAACGCAACATCCTGTTCCACAGTGGGTGAGAAGATCTGGTCGTCCGGGTTCTGGAAGACGATACCCACGAACTTCCGGATCTCCTTGATGTTCTCTTTTGTGATGGGCTCGCCCCGGATAAGCACCGAGCCCGAGGTGGCCTTGAAGATCCCGTTGAAATGCTTGAAGAGCGTGCTCTTTCCGGCACCATTCGACCCGATAACGGCGATGCGGGAGTTCCTTGGGGCAATGAAGTTGATATTGTTCAATGCAGTGACTTTACCGGGATAGGTATAACAGAGATCGCGGGTCTCGATCAGGTGCATAAGTACAGGAAATGGGGTGAAAAAAGGTAAAGGTCTATTGGTTCTGCTTTGCCGGTTTATTGATCAATTTCAGGCCGTAGGCAAGGCCAAGGACAACCAGGAACGCGAGGATAGTACCGACAGCGATTGCCACAATCCCTCCTGTGGAACCCATAGATTCGCCAAGGGAGTAGTCCGGCATCGGGGATTCATACGAGAACTTGCCGGTCAGGTCTTCGTGGATCTCGGCTCCTTCCGGCGTTGATCCGGTCAGTTCCTTCTGCCCCTGCACGACGAGCGCCGTACTCTCAAGACCATCGGGGTCTCCGGATGCAAAGAAGACTGCCACACCCCCGATGAGAAGGGCGATGACAATCCCGGCAAGGATAAAGGTCTTATTATCCATCATGATTCTCACGCTCCTGCAGGGGCCTTGACCCCGGTGTCCACCAGATCGGGCCGGGCAGTGGTGATCAGATAAATGACCGCGACGGTGACGAACCCTTCAATAATCCCGATGATCGCATGGTAGATACCCATGGCAACAAGGCCTTCGATGAGCGGGAATGTCCCGGCAACGTACATCTCGACTGCACAGGCAAGAGCCGGAATGAGACATGCAAGCCATGCCGCGAAAAAGACGGAGACCGGCATGCTCTTTGTCACACCCATCAGCCCCCTGAACGTATAGAACCCGACAAAACCTCCGATGACGCCCATGTTGATGATGTTGGCCCCAAGAACGGTAATACCGCCATCCCCAAAGAGGATCGCCTGGACGATCAGGACCAGCGTGAGGATGAAGATTGCTGCAAACGGCGATCCGAGGATGATTGCTGCAAGCGCCCCGCCCACGAGATGTCCGCTCGTCCCCATGGAAACAGGGAGGTTGAAGGACTGGAGGGCAAAAATTCCTGCAGCGAGAACCGCCACAAGCGGGAGTTTCTCCTCGCTCATCTCGTTCCTGGCCCATCTCAGGGCCAGCGCTACGAAGACCAGGGCGATGATCCAGTAGATCGCTCCCTGCCAGATGGGGATAAACGCATCAGGAATGTGCATGGGTTCTCCAGAGTAATACAATTGTAATTTTTAGTAACATTTGAGATGTTAAGAATGTGTCGATTTGATTACCCTTTTTGAACTTTTTTTCGATTCCGGCAAATGGTGAACTCCGCGTAACCAGGTTAAGGGGACCACCCGTATGGTAGTGATTACCGGAGATGCCTGGAGATGTGCCTGCATTCCCTTAAGAACCGAATGTTTTCCGTCATTCTTCCCATCATTTATCTTCCATCCCGATCTACACCGGAGGAGAGGATCGAAGAATGGTTCATTTCAGCGGGATCCAGGGATTGATCGCCGGTTACATTGCATCCCCGCAGGGCAGGGAGATGGTCAAAAGCTTCCTTTCCTCTCCCGAAGGGCAGGAGGCCATCAATGCGTACCTTGCAACACCGGAAGGTCAGGGCATGGCAAAACTCCTTCTCATAAAGGCACTCGACAACCTCAGCCTGCCCGGACCGCTCAAGGAGGAGATCCGGTCAGCTCTTGTGACTGAAGAGGAGCAGCAACGTTGTCCGGACGTTCCGGGTATATCACGGTACCCGGAAAAAGAATAAATAGCAATTTCCATTAAAATAGACCTTACAACAATACACTATACCTGCATTGAGAGTTTGGCCCTGATGATCTCACTCCTCTATGTTGACGATGAGCCGGAACTGCTCACCCTTGGCAAGCTGTTTCTCGAACGTGAGGGGGAGTTCTCGGTAACAACCACCACATCCTCCCCGGAAGTCCTGAACCTTCTCACAACGAATAGTTTCGATGCCATCATCTCGGATTACCAGATGCCTGTTATGGACGGGATCGAACTGCTCAAGCAGGTAAGGGGAAAGGACATCACCATCCCCTTTATCCTCTTCACCGGGAAAGGACGCGAGGATGTTGTGATCGAAGCGATCAACAATGGGGCCGACTTTTATCTCCAGAAAGGGGGAGCCGCCCGCCCGCAGTTCGCAGAACTCCGGCACAAGATCCTCGCGGCACTCGAGCGGCGCCGGGCCCTGGCCGCGCTGAAGGACTCCGAGCAGAAACTCGCAAGCATCATCGATTTCCTTCCCGATGCAACCTTTGCCATCAACACCGATGGCAAGGTGATTGCCTGGAACAAGGCCATCGAGACGATGACCGGGGTTAAGGCAGCAGAGATGCTGGGCAGAGGCCGGTACGAATATGCAATCCCCTTTTACTCCGATCGCAGGCCTATGCTCATCGACCTTGTCCTTTCCCCGGACAACTCCTTCGAATCAAAGCACTACCTGGACCCCTGTCACACCGGCATAACCCTCACTGCCGAGAGTGTCCTGGAACACCCAAAAAACGGCAGGACGCATATCTGGGGTAAAGCCAGCCGCCTGTACGACCAGGACGGCAACATCTCGGGCGCAATCGAATCCATCCGTGACATCACGGAACAGAGAAAAGTGGACCAGACGCTCCGGGAGAGCGAGGCAAAATACCGCGAACTCGTCGAGAACGCAAGCACAATCATCCTGAAGCTGGACAGGACGGGCACCATCACCTTCTTCAATGAATATGCGCAGCGATTTTTCGGTTTCTCCGTCGATGAGGTCATGGGTCGGCCTGTTGTGGGCACCATTGTTCCGGAGCATGAATCCGGGACCAATCGCGATCTCCCCTCCCTGCTGGAGAACATTGTCCACGATCCCGATCGGTATGCCAGTAATGAGAATGAAAATGTGACAAAAGAGGGCGACCGGGTCTGGATCCACTGGTGGAACAAACCGATCTTCGATAAAAGCGGAAAAATGCAGGGGGTCCTGTGCGTGGGTTCTGATATCACTGCCCGCCGCAGGATGGAAGACGAGCTCCGTGCAGAGAACGAGAAGAACCGGGGGCTGATGAGCCATGCCATCGATGCCATCTTCATCATCGATGCTGAATCCGGCAGGTTTACCGATGCCAACCGGAGGGGTCTTGCACTGCTTGGCAGGTCGGCAGATGAACTTAAGGAGATGCGCTACACGGACATCTGCCCGGTGGAGTTCCATGACCTCTTCAGGAGGCATTTTGCCATGGTGGCAAAGACCGGGACCGGGTCGTTCCCCCTGACGGTCATCGACCATGAGGGAAGGTACATCTCCGTGATCTCCAGTAGTACCCTTATCGAAATGGGTGGCAGACCGCACATGCTCGCCATCTTTCACGATATTTCCGAGATCCAGATGGCCCATGACGCGCTTCAGCTGGCCAATAAAAAGCTCAACCTGCTCTCTGACATCACCCGCCACGACATCATGAACAAGCTGACCATTCTTGGAGGTTACCTGCAACTGCTCCACGATAAACCGCGGGAACCCGACTTCACGATGTACATGAAGAAAGTCAACAGCATCGTCAATACGATCAGCGAGAACATCGAGTTCACAAAACTCTACCAGAACCTTGGCATGGCTGCACCCTCCTGGCAGAATGTTCACGATGTCTTTTTCCATGCCTGCGCAAGGATGGATATCCGGAAGATCTGTGTCCAGTCAGATACCGGGGACCTGGAAATCTTTGCAGATCCTCTCCTCGAACGGGCGTTTTTCAATCTTGCAGAAAATGCCATTACCCACGGGGGAAACGTGACCACCATCAGGATCTCCGCAAAGAAAGCCCACGAAGGCGGGATCTTCCTTATTGTTGAGGACAACGGTTCAGGAATACCCCCCTCCGACAAGGAGAAGATCTTTTCCAAGGGATTCGGGAAGAACACCGGCCTTGGACTCTTCTTAGTGCGGGAGATCCTCTCCATCAGCGGGATCACCATCCGCGAGAACGGCGAGTACCGCAAGGGAGCACACTTCGAGATCTTCGTCCCGCGGGGAGTCTTCCGGTATCCTGAAAATAAAGCGAGCGACCGCTGCCATATCCAGGTCACGGGATCAGACCGGCGCGATCTCCTGCACGGTTAGAAGAGGGCTTTGAAGCCGGTACGGGCGAGCGGCCCAAGAAGCCGCAGCGTGGCGGGATTCAGGAGCAGCCGCTTGACAACAGCCGATGGCCGGTCCATATCGCCGTACTCCTCGATAGTCCGGATAAGTCCCGGATCGTCAAGGGCACGCACGAGCTCGTCCATGTCATCCGGGGACAACCGTTCCCGCATTCCAAAGAGCCGGAAGCCAAGGGAGAGTTCGTTCCCGAAATCCTCGTTCCACAAGCGTTCGTAGCGGGAGAGGAACTCGTCATCGTACCGGTCATGTTCGCATGCTGCTATGGCAACGGCAGCAGCATGCCGGGCCGAGCGGATACCGGTGTATACTCCTCCGCCAGAGGTGGGTTTGGCAAAGCCGGCAGCATCACCGGTAATGAGGGTGCGGTGCCCGTAGGTCCGTGGCATGATCCCAAGGGGGATGGTACCGGTCACGAGATGGACCGTTGAGGGGGAAAACATCTTCCGGAACTCTGCAAACAGCGCGGGGACATTTGTGCGGGAGCAGAGGCCGATCCGCGTCCTGTCGGGCCCAGCGGGGATTGCCCAGCCGAAGAAGTCCGGGGACGCATCCGGGTACACCTCCACGAACCGGGGGTCGATCTCCTGGGGGACATCCGCCTGGATGCCGGCAAGGAAGACCGGCGGCCGCTCCATCCCCAGCATCCGGGCAACCGAACTCCGTGGACCGTCGGCAGCGATCAAAACCTTGTACCCGATCTCCGCGCTCCCGCTTGGCCCCCGGGTGGTGACCGCATTGATCCCAAGGCCGCATACCGCTGTGTGGAGCAGGTATTCTGCCCCGGCACCTGCCGCATGCTCCGCCATCTCCCGGTCAAGAGTCCCGCGGTCCACGACAAACGCCATGGTCTTCTTTGCATCGATAAGGATCCGGGAACCCTTGCCGGAGATTACCCGGGCACCGGAGACCTTGTTCTGGACAGCCCGCCCCGAGACCCGGCACTCGGTAAACGCCGCATTCGAGAGGAGACCGGCGCACTGGACCGGGTACCCGATCGTCCCGTGCTCCTCGATACAGAGGGTCCGGAGGCCCGCTGCCGCGCATGCACCGGCTGCCGCACTGCCGGCAGGTCCGGCACCGACAACAACAACATCGTACTTTGCGGACTGCAGCGGGATCATGGCGGGATTTTGTAAAAAAATTGGCAGGACTATGACCTGCGGCCGGGCTTATGGGTAGTGCTTGCGGTGACCGGGACGGGCTCGTTATCTGCTCCGCCAGGCCGGTAGAGCCCGAGCAGGATCGAAAAGATGCTGAATGCAATTGCCAGCGTTCCCACGATGGACAGGGACAGGTTGTTCGCAAATCCCGGGTAGTAATAGAAGAGCGCCCCGAGAAGTGCGAGCCCGAAGAGGACCATGGCAGGGATGAAGATGTATTTGGTCCGGGGGTGCTGGAGGGAAAGCGTGATATCGGTGAACCCGTTGTAGAACGCCACCCCGGCGATGATCAGGACGAAGAGGATCGAGACAAAGTCCGCGACGATAATGGAGAGGACTCCGGCTACCAGGAGGGCCGCAGCAAGCAAAAACCACATACTGGACTCGTCGCCTTTTCCCGTGATGGCAAGAAACCCGAAGAGGGCGATCCCGAGGATGATCAGGATCCAGAACATTCCATAGAACGTGCCAAGCGTTAGCTCCGGGACAAAGAGCGCGAGGAGACCAAAGATGATCCCGACAGTTCCCCGCAGGATACAGGAAGTTTTTGTGTCAAACATACTTTCACCGGGCAGTGCTGCTGTCCGTTCTTTCGTGTACAGTATTTGTCAATTCAACTACAAAATGCATACTGTCGGGAATTTATCGCAGGAGGAATGGGCGGGGAGGAACTATCGCGTTTCACAAAGCTACGAGCGCGGGGCGATGTGTACTTATGGGCGGAGAGGATAACCGGATAGAACAGGTACGCGGAAAAACCCCTATGCCGACCCAATCCACAAACCCCCGTGATTCCTCCCTGCTTTCCGGGCTCATTGCCGGTGAACTCGCTGCTGCCAGAAAAGAATGCAGCACGTTTTCGGCACAGCCGGAGCCGCGGGGCCTGCAGCAGGTCGTCCTTATCTTCTGTTTCCTGGCAAACATCGTCCTCTTTCTCCTCCGCGCTGACTATATTATCCTCTTCATCGCTGCCAGTTTCTACCTCAACATGTTTTACTTTCTGACACTCCTTGTCCCGACAAGCCCGGGTGCAGTCTCCCTCCAGAAGCCGGAGATCGCCCGGTTCCACACCTGGCTCTGGGAGAACGGCATCCGGTCCGGTACCCGGCAGTTCACCCGGATCTTCGTCAATGCATTCTTCATGAACTGCCGGACCCTGACCTTCCCGCTGGGGCTGCTCTTCTCCATCGATATTGTATTTACCCTGATTACTGCGTATACCGGCCACCTCCCCGGGGACACAGCCCTCTTTGTCATTGCTCAGTCCGCAATCATCATCATGTTTTACGCGCTCATCTGGAAAGTCGAACCCTTCACGGAAGGATTTGCCCAGAACCTTGACAGGTTCAAAAGCCGGCTCTCCCGCGACCTGCCGCCGGCAATCATCTCGCTTTTGTTCCTCACCGGGTTTCTTGCGGTCGTCTTCCTTTTCCTGACATCAATCATCCTCCTGCCGGGGATCACCCTGAACACCTTTCTCACCGAGTCGGGCCTCAGGGAACTTGCCCACCTGGTCTCGCTGCTGGCGATCCTTGCCATCAGCCAGTACTTCATCGTCCGCACCCTGCACGGGCAGCGGAGCCGGGTCATGGCCGGCCGCCTGGTGCAGTACCGGCTGCTGCTTTTAGAGAGCCTTGCACGGGATATTGCGGGCGGCCGTGGTGATACCGGTGACATCGAGAGCCGGTACGAGATGACGTCCCGGCTCCTTGAATCCCGGATTTACCGGATCACCCGCAATTCTCTTGCCGGCGCATTCCCGGTCTATGTCGTGGACCCGGACTTTTCTGTAATGATGGATACGACCACGCTCACGGCGATCAAGGGGTACCTCCGGGAAGACCGCCCAGGATGACTGTTTCAGTCCCCCCGCACCCATGCAGGTAAAAAGAGAATGGCGTATATACTTACCTCGTTTATTGTAAACCGGTAATACACGTATGGCAGACGATGTAACACTCTCCGCCCAGGACATGGTCGAGCTCCAGCTCTTCCCCTGGTGGCTCCTCCTCCTCTGGGGGATCCTTGCACTGCTCCTCGGTGTCGCTCTCCTCATGACTCCCGGGATGACCACGGTCCTCCTCATCACGTTCATGGGTGCCTACTGGCTCGTAGGCGGGATCTTTGCGCTCGCCAGCCTTGCTGTCGACAGGACCAACATGGGATGGAAGATATTCCTTTCAGTCATCAACATCATCGCGGGTATCCTAATCCTCATCTACCCGTTCTATGCCACGCTGTTCACCCTGGAACTCGTGATCATCTTCATCGGGTTCTGGGCATGTTTTATCGGGGCAGCCCACATCATCCAGGCATTCACGAAGAAGGACTGGGGCAACGGCGTGATCGGGATCATCAGCCTGATCTTCGGTCTCCTGCTGCTTGTCAACTCCCTTGTCGCAGCGATCCTCCTGCCCTTTGTGGCAGGCGGATTTGCCATCGTCATGGGGCTCTGCTCCATCTTTGTCTCGTTCATGGCAAAGAAGTGCGCAGACTCCGTGAAGGCTGCGTAATTTTTTTTATCGTTTTTCTCAGGGATACCACCTTTTCACCAGACTGCCAATCCTGCACATTTTACTGGCTGACACTCCGGCTGATTCCCATTCCGGAACGCGAACGCTATCTCCTCCCATGCCTTGTCGAGAAGCCCGCGGTAATACTGCTGGTCAAAAATCTTGGCACACCAGACAGGCTCTGCCTGGTACCGTCGGGCATCGGTCACCACATATTGGATCTTCATGCCGGGCGCAACGGTTAGTCCATGCCGGCGGCAGGCCCTGACCGCTGCCCCCTCGATGCACCGGTGGGCATAGGTCAGGCGGCTGATCCTCCGGCTGATGACCATCTCCTGCACGGGAGCTGACGGGAGCTGGGCAACCGCGTCCCGGTAGCGTGCATGGACCGTATCCCAAAGAGCGTCCAGTTCTGCCACCGTCCCCGCATAGCTCATTTCTGTCAGCATCTCCTGCTGCATGGAGCGGATGAACTCCGGCGTGTCGTGCCGGCGGGCCGCGATCCCCCTGACCTTTATGCTGCCATCCGGAAGCCTGCCGAAATACCGGTTGTACGCCCCGAAACCGTCCGCAAGCGGTTCGAACACAATCCAGTCGAAGTGTTCGACTTCGAGAGATAGCCCGGTCTCCTTCTCGACCCGGGCCTTCAGGAGTTCGACCGGGTCCCCCTGCACCCAGAGGCAGTCAACGATCCCGTGCAGGACGGTAAAGTCCATCTCCTCGGCGATCTCCTTTGTCCGGAGGAGGATCTCCCGTGACTGCCGCGTGATCCCCTCGTGCACCTCAATCATCCCGAACTTCGCGTTTTTGTAGCCCGTGTACCCGAAGCAGGTGACGAGCATCCACTTCAGGATGGAGTCGATCCCTTCGATTGCCGGGTCGGTCTTCTTCAGCTGCTTGGTCCTGATACGCATGCTGATGAGGGGATCAAGGATTTCGGGAAGGAACCCCCTGCGTTCCGGGTGCCCGATGGTCTCCGGTGAGAGATTCACCTGCACGATGATAGAGGGATACATGGACGTGAAATCGATCTCTTCCACGTTCCAGAAAACCCCCGGCCGGGGCTGGAACATCATCCCGCCCCGGTCTGCGGCCTGGAGCGTGCTGATACGCCGGACCGTTTCGCCGTCGCTCTTCCGGAACGGGACCGCGATGCCCCGCCGGATTGCCTCGTACGTCTCGTAGCTGCTGATCAGGGTCCCCGGTGTGAAGCGCGACACCAGGCTTGGGGAGAGCCCCGAGAGCCGGGCGGACATCAGGACTCCTTCAAGACCGCCTTCACGGTACACGAACGATCGTTCGGTATCGATCAGCACCCTCCCGTCAGGGACAAGGGCCGCATCCTTGTGCTCCATCCTGCCGTAACTCCAGTACGAGCGGGAGTTCATTGCCCGGTACTTCCCGTTCCGGGAAAAGGGGAGAGGCAGGCCATGTCTCTCTGCCAGCTGCCGGAGCCGTGGCATCCACGCATCCGCATCCGGCATCAGGATGACATCCGGATCGAGAGCAGAAAAAAGCGCGAAGAGGTCTGAAAGGATTGTTCCTTCGGGCCCGGCAAGGCGTTCGGTGCGCTTGTGGACCAGCTCGACCTCCGGGAGATTCGCCGAACGCTCCGGCTCGCCGTGGATCCGGATGGTGATCACGTCAAGATCGTGGGAGACTTCATGCGAGAACCGGTCATTCTCATTCGCGCTGCACGGGAAGATACCCTGTTCCGCCATGAACCGCTGGTCCCGGCGCACGTCCACATTGAAGAGCTGCACATCGTACTGCGCCTGTTCTTCGATGGCCTCGACCACCATGCGGTCTGCAACGACACGGTACCCCGGAAGGCTGCCAAAGACCGTGCGGATGGTGCACTCCTCTGCACTGTACCGCTCCTCCAGCGCACCGATCATCTCATGGCTGGCATGCGGGTCGGCAAAGTGGACGAGAAACGGGGGGTCGTACGGGTGGTGGACCCGGGTAACGGCCCCACCCTCCTTTGTCCAGAGATCAATGCCGCCATTGCGGTACGCGGAGTCAAGGATCCACATCGCCGTTCCTCTCAGCATCGAGCCGCTCCTGGCGCTTGAGGATCTCGACCAGGACCGAGAACGTCGCCGCCTCAAGCGGATCGTTGCAGGCAACGAATGCCTCGCTCGAATGCTCTTTTGCCAGGTCCGCGAGCTCCTTCCCGTATTTCTGGTCCTCCTTTTTCAGCGCACGGGCCGACCGGGCCCACCGGTCCGCCACGTCCTTCACGCCAAGGCGGGGGCTCACGAACGTCCGGCCCATCATCCCACCTCAAGCGTACGCTGCCCACCGGTGAGCGGCCCCCCGTTCCGTTGCAGCCGGATCGCCCGGGGCGAGACTCGCGAGGAGATATCTTCCGCAGCCGCTATCTCGATGATCCGGTCTGCCTGGCGCATCAGCGCGGCAAACGTACGGTCAATGGCCGGCGTATAGAGAATGACCAGCGATTCGCGGCCGGCATCCTTCAGCGCACGGGCAACCGGCGCAAGCATCTTCCCAGCCCCCTCGAAGAGCGTGGGGTCGTGCTCGACAAGGACGATGGTGTGCGACGCCTCCCGGAGCACCGAGAGGAGCTGGTGGGCCGTGAACGCCCGGCGGATCTCGAAGTTCGTGCTGTCCCGGTGGATTCCCGAAAGGACCCGGGAGTAGTTCCCGCCGATGTAGAGGAAGAGGAAACGCTGGAGATCCGCGTTGCTGTTGATGGCCGAGACCATCACGTGCACCGGCGCAACCACCGCGTTGCAGCTGCCCGGGTAGAGGTTCATTCCCTTACGGATCTCGATCTGCATAGCACCGGATCGCTGCTGCGCAGCAGGAGATAAGGCTCAGGCTGGCGGGGGGTGAAAGTGTCCGGAGCGTTCCGCAAGATTGATGTGGCGCAGGGCGCGATGAGAGAGATAATGTGCAGCCGGTACGCGCTCTGGGCCGTGGACGATCTTGAGGGAAGGTTCCTCATCGTTGATCCCACCATCGGCTTCCGGTCCCATTTCAACATTGCACCGCGGTCGGAGAACCCGGTGGTTGTCTCAGCGGAGGGCAGGAACCGGATCCGACAGATGCGGTGGGGGCTTGTGCCGGGCTGGGCAAAAGAGGGGCAGACAATGCCCCGCCCGGTCAATGCCCGGGCCGAGACCCTGTCAGAAAAACCGATGTTCCGGCAGCTGCTGGTGGAGAACCGCTGTCTTGTCCCGGCAAACGGGTTTTACGAATGGAAGACAGAGGGAACGCGGAAGATCCCGTTCTTCTTCCACCGGCCGGACAATGCGCTCTTCTCGTTTGCCGGCCTGTATGACACCTGGCTGTCCCCCGCAGGTGAGACGCTGGTGAGTTACACGATCATTACCACCAGCACAAACGAGCTCATGGCACAAGTCCATGACCGGATGCCGGTTGTCCTGGCGCGGGAGGGGGAAGAGCGGTGGCTCTCTCCTGTTACGCGTTCCCCGGATGAGCTGATGGAGGTTCTCGTGCCCTGTGCAAATGATGTACTGGAGGTGCA
This sequence comes from Methanoregula sp., assembly GCF_028712425.1. GTDB lineage: Archaea > Halobacteriota > Methanomicrobia > Methanomicrobiales > Methanospirillaceae > Methanoregula. The sequence goes on along the minus strand of NZ_JAQTQD010000002.1, from coordinate 5,951 downwards.
TGCCGTGTCGCAGCGGGTGAACAGGCCCGGGAAGGATGACGGGGGGATGATTCTTCCGGTGAATGGGCGGGGGATGGTATGAGGGGGGGGGCCCGCGGCCACACTCGCTGGGGGTTGACCTGATCCGGGGCCGTATCGGGCCCGTATTCCCCCCTTTTCCGGCACCAGAAGGAATAATTCGAAGACTTCGTCTTCTCGTGACTCATGCTTTCAGCATTCGACATTTCTGAAAATGAGGGAATAATTTACTTTTCAATGACCGTTTTCACGTCTGAAAACCAGAGGTAAATTTTATCCACATTCTTTTGGCCGATCTCCTGCCGGATGGGGCTGCGGGTGGGGGGATGTGAGGAAACCCCCGATTTTCAGATACCGATCTACGACGGGGATATCTCGTTCACCGACGGTGTGCCCCGGATCACCGGCGCCTTCCGGTTCATTTCACGTGCTCCCGCCCAGAAATAATGGCGATCATTCAACCAAAAGGCACCAATTAGGTGATTTTTCTGGACTATAATTGCCTTGAATGGGGATACTATCAACGCAATGGGCGTTTTTTCAAAATGGTGTGCTGTAATTCGCGAAAAAGTGCGACTCTCCAAAAATCGGTTTTCCAAAATGGGCTCCGATTCGAAAAAGGAGCGATTTATGAGGAGATTGATTTTGTGGGGATTGACACTGAGAAAGAGGGGGCTGTAGAGCCTGTTGCCTAACCCAAAGTTCTGGCCAAACATGGATAAGCATCCGCGTTAACAAAGCAAACCGTCAGATTTCCCGTGTTCAGCACGGTGAGACCATCTCTGATTCTTCGGTGAGTTGTACTACATGTTCACAAGTGCAAGACAATTGACTGATTTTGCTGCATCAAACTGTGATGCGCAGCGGGTATTTTGGAAAAATGAAAAGCCTATGCTTAATATTGTGGTTGAAAGTTTTGGAGGGGGGATGAGCCGCAAAAATGTTTCAATCATGTGGAGGCCAATGAGGATTTAACCATTTCAAGAATTCTCAATGCTTCTTCATCTTCCGGATCAATCCTCAACGCTTCATCGATGACATTCTTTGCCAATGTAAAATCCCCTTGTGTTAAGAGGGCTCCGGCTTTCATCGTTAATGCAGGCAGATTTTCATTATCAATTCGCAGGGCCGCATCGAAATTGCTGATTGCATCATCAGGTTTGTCGAGATTGAGGTACGGTATCCCCATTCCGATATGTGCAACCATCTGATTATCGGATCCCAAGCCAGATCTAAAAGCATTCTCAAATTTCTTTACTGCCTGTTCGTTTTTTTCCTGCCCAATTAGGATCAAACCCTGTTGTATGTTGATCTCGCCATTCCCCGGATCAAGAGATTCTGCGGTATTGAACACCTTGAGCGCATCATCCAACTTTCCAAGGAACCGAAGAGCCAACCCCAGATTATGCCATGCGTGAACATTGTACCTGTCGAGTTTCACAACATGACGATATGCGGCAACTGCTTTCTGGTATTCTTCATTTTCATGATATTTCCGCCCGAGGTCGAACCACTCTTCTTTTGATTTCTCTGAATGCCTCATATAAGATCACGTTTTGTGCAACACTCATTTACTGTTGGATTGTTTTTCGTCAGTGGATTTTTCTGTCGGCAAATAGTAGCATTTGTCCAGGACCAAACTGATCTGCCCTTTGACAGGCAGGTAGTCCCTCCCATAATCCTGCGCTGGTTGTCGCAACGAGATCAGGCGCGGATCGAACGGGAGATCCTTGCCCGGGAAATCTAAAGCTCGTATTACCGGTAACTTGATACCCTGTTTTTTGAAGGCACTCAGGAAGTTCACTCGGACTTCATAGAGGAATTCAAAATAATTCGCATTACGGGGGATTTTGAGATGACTTGTCATTTTATCCCGGGATTTGGTGTCGTACGGCACGCAGATATCGGGAAGAAGAATACAAAACTGCTTGGCGAAATACACACTTTCCTTAATTTTGAAACTTTCGAATTTTTCTTTGAAATAACTGTCAAACCAGCCATCGCAGAAAAGTGTCTTGTTGTAATTGGCAGATTTTTCGGACAGGGTTTTCCATTCTCCCTTTAAATTTCGTAAGACGGTGTAAGCATCCCTGACCCGGGGTCTCAGGTTCGAAGGATCTCCCGCATCAACAGCGGTAATAACATTGAGATGATCACAACGATCGACGAACATTCTGAGGAATCCGAACATGAAGTCATCGAACTGAACATTCTTTTTCAGCTTCCAGTGACCCGTGCATCCCAGATCTTTTTTACAGGTACAGGATTCATCGCAGGTACAGTCTACATATTCCCAAAGTTCCGTCCGAGTAGCGTGTTCCTGGATCGGATACTTATTACGATTTTTCGCTGCCTGTTTGTTGGATTCGCCAATCCTTTCTGTCATCCACTGTTGGGTAATTTCATCGTCCATTCGGATCACCGTTATCTCTACTTCATTCTGTTCCCGAACACGATCCACTTCACGAATTCTTCGATTTCCCCCTCGCTGGAAAAATTGCCGTCAATAAAAATATCGCCAGGGTGCGGATTCTCCCGTTCCTGTTTTATCATCGAACCTTCAGGAAGGATCTTGATGATTTCAGCTGCGTTTTGTATTCCCATATTACTTGCAAGAATGTGGGGATAGACACGGAACCGCACCTGGTTGGATCCGGATATTGTTGGCTTGAAAAGCGAGATCATATCAAGCTCTTTCTTGTTCGGATACCCGATCTCATTTTCTGCCCGGTATGTGAACTTGGTCTTCTGATCAATGACGGATTTCCCGAAAAAAGAGTCCAATTCTTTTCGTAGTTTTGCATAAATCCCATTCGGATTGATACTGCTGATGTTCGTCCTTTCAACTGCGAGGGAACGATTCTGTGACCGGGCATTATTTTTTGTAATGATCTCTGAAGGATTCCTTTTCATCGATTGAATTTTCCCCGCAATGTTGGTGAAAATTCGTACTTCAGCAGATCCCTCGGTCAGCGGGATCGTAATTGCCGGTGTATCGCAGGGCAGGGTTATATCAGGATATCGCGGTTTTTTCCAGACATCTCCTCCGGTCCAGACAATCCCCGTTGGCCAGTCGGACGGGATTGACCGTCGGAAAAAGATAGAAGTTCCAAAAAGGGGAATCTTCCATTGGCATGATGCCTCGGACCAGCCATTTAATGGGAAGTAATTTTCCTGACACAGAAATTCTCCTTTGGGACGGAACCGGTGAATCAGATTTAATCCAATGTCGGCGTCAGGTTTCGGATATTTCCGGGGCTCGTGCCATGGGCCATAAACATCATAGCAGACGAAGGGGAAAAACCGGACACCATTTAGCTCAAAGATACGGGGTTTGCCGAGTTCGCCGTCATGGTGATTTTTAGCAAGTATGATACTGTTCCTTTCGGTATCATCAGACGGGTAAAACTTTCTGCAGATGGAAATTATTCCGGTCCTGTCGATGGTGATTGCTATCTGATCCTGATCGTATGCATCTTCAGCGACAGGTCGGTCGAAGAATCCATCAATCCCGATGCAGACTTTGATATTTCGGCTTGTTCCGGAGAGGACTTCCTTCACGCATCGTTCAATCTCCGGATACATTGTATCTGCCCTCTCGTGTTGTGTATGAACCCAACCACCGGGAAAGAGGACCACTCCGTCCCCCGATGTTTTATCGATCGTTGAACGGAGAATTTGGTCCAGCTCAGCTATTCGTATCGGGTTATTGCCGGGATCTTTTTCATCAGCAATTTTCAAATTTGATTTCAGAATAACCGTCGCAATCCAGTCTTGTCTCGGCATTTTGAGAGATATGCCATTCATACTCGTATCTCCGGCCGTGTTTTGGGCTTCAATCAGATTCTGAAATTTTTGAATGTCATTTGCATTATTTACGTCAAGACTGCACCATGCCATATCCCTCGCGAATAACCGGACCGTTGGACAGAACCCGTTCGCTTCCGGAATAAAATCCCTCAAAGTATCATACCATGTGCGCTGCTCATCACGAAAGGGAGGATCGTTGTCGCATGCACGGATTTCATCGCAATGTCTCATCCAGGTGCTGCGCGAGAATCCGAGATTAATATCGGAGGGATACTGAGAGAGAGCAATCTTCCGCGGTTCGGTGAAATGCTGCGATTCATCGAACTCAACAATCATTTTCTGTTCAGGCAGGAAAAAATCAATATCGACATATGCCGCCCTGACAAACACGGAAAAACCGCGATGGTTCTGCAGGGCAGAGTAGATGTCGTTCAGAACAGAATACCTCGGATGTTCCCGCAACTCTTCTGGTCGCGTCCCGAGTTGTATCCGGTAATTGGGAATGACCGTCCCATAGATTTTTTCAAGAAGTTGCCGGACCCTTACCTTGCATTCCCTGCATCGCTCATTGTGGGACATCAGGCACTTCCGCAATATTGTTCATCCAACGTATAAACAAAAAATTTTCCATTTTCAACAAATCCCGAGGAAGATTTTTTTTACGACTGTTCAGTTCTTGCATTAGGAAGGCATTAACTTCCTTTTTTCGATATGACCGGCTTGAAATGCAGGTAAGATCCCGGACATCATGAAATCCATAATCGATGCACCACGGGCGGGCAAGTTTGAGATCAATGTTTTCCCCGGAATAGCCTTTCACATACGAATAGACAATCGCTGATAACTGAAGGACTTCACTCTGACAAAATCCCTCAAAGACTCTAACATCTGATAGTTCTGAAAGTGAAATGTGCTGAGCGATATAACGGCCTTGAATGTCCTTTACGTTTTTCAGCAGGATCTTCTTTTGAAGACCCCATTTGGTTTTGAACACACCGAATCGAATGAATGTTCCGGTAAATGTTGCTCTCCTTCCCTCACCTCCCCCCAAACCGGAAGATCGTGATCCCGAAGAACCGCTCGAAGAAGTATAAAACCCCGAAAAAGAAGATCGCGTAGATAACAAAGCCGACGATGAACCCGAAGATCCCGGAAAGGCCAAGAGCGGCGAGCAGAATATTCGAAAGGGTATTGGAAACAAGGATGGCGCAGAGAAGGACGAGCACGAAGGTGACGATGCGCCGGGCTGAGGAGAGATCCATAGAAGTACTCCGGTGCGCGGAAATATAAACGCTTCAGGAGGGACGCTGGAATATTTCGCTCCGGTTTTTTCCTGGTACCTCACCATTATAAGTGGCTTTACGTAATAACTCCATAAACGGAAGCGAATCTCATGGAAGCCAGAAGCGAACGAAGGGACGGGATTCTTGTTTTTTTTGTCAACGGGAGACTCGATGCCCACGGGGCCCGGCAGCTCGATGAGTGGGCGCGGGAAGAACTCAATGACGATGACAAGGAACTGGTCGTCGATCTCTCGGGATCGGCCTACCTGAGCAGCGGGGGCATACGGACATTCAACGGGTTAAAGCGCGAGCTGAAGCGGAGGAACGGCCAGTTCGCGCTTGCCGCGGTCGGGGAGTACCCCTATAAGGTGCTGGAGATGGCCGGATTCACCACGGTCTTTACCCTGTACCCGACAACGGAAGAGGCAGTCGATGACATCCGCAAAAAACGGAAGAACCCGTCGCTCTTCAACGAGATCTTCTACAAGAAGATCATCGAGGGCAATGTCAGCCTGACCATCGAGCCCGGGTGGATGACCAAAAACCCGGTCCTCCGCGTCACAGGCGATCTCGACAAGGTGCTCCATGCAACCATCACCGAGCCGGACGTGAAGGTGAAGAAGTTTTCCGAGGTGACGTACTCGCTGGGCCTTGGTGCACTCGGCGCCGATGTCAAGGATGCGATCCCGCTTCTGGGCGAGATGATCACGCTCTATGGATCGATGGTCTGGCTCCCCACCGATGGCCACAGCACGCCCGATTTCCTGACACCGGGGACGGCAACCGGGGGCGACCTGCCGGTCTATACCGGGTACAATATCACGCTGGACGGCCCCTTCA
>NZ_JAQTQD010000001.1 GCF_028712425.1 Methanoregula sp. | reverse complement strand
ACGTCCGACAGCCGGGTCACGTACGAATTCAGGGAATCGGGCATGTGCTCCATGATCCGCCGTTTCAGTTCCTCGCCATGGAGGAGGAGGACAAAAAGCGTGAAGAAGAAGATGAATGCCTTGAAGAGGATGTAACTCAGGTTTGCAATGAACGTCTCCTCGTAGCCCACGAACATCAGCCTGCCGGTGTTCAGGAGGCTGATGATCCCTGCCTTGTTGAGCGGGAGGCCAAACACAGAGAAGCTGGTCTCCGGGTTGTTGATCCAACCGGCAATTGCGGAGAACATGCCCGTCAGGTTTTCGGAATAGGACGAGAAGACATACAGGGTGAAACCGATCACCGCGGCAAATGCACAGAATGTTGCGATGGTGATGAGCGCTGCCGAGAGCGCCGGGCGGACATACGATAAAAGCCGCTGAAAGACCGGCATGAGGACGATCGCGAGCGATGCCCCGAGCAGTACCATGTCCATGACCGGCCAGAAGAGGATGATGGCGGCAACGGTCAGGATGACCATGAGGATGAACGGGAACTGCTCATTTCTGATGATGGACATGGACGGTTAGTTATTGTTCGGGGCCGGGCATTAAAAGCGTGATTGTCCTCCGGCAGCCCGGTAACGCTCACCGGAACGATACCCATAACACCATTACGGTACCAATCAGCTTGGAGAGCAGATGAAGCGGACCCGGCACCTTGCCATGATCGCGCACGATTTAGGGCTCATCTTCGAGTTCCTTGGCGTCGTATCCCTCCTGCCGTTTTTTGTCCTTATCATCTTTGGCGAATGGGATCTCCTCCTCCCCATGGCAACAGCCCCGTTTACGTTCCTTACCACCGGGTTTTTGATCTCGCATATCCCCCACGAGGACATCGAACCCTCGTTCTCCGCAACGCTCTCTGCAGTTGCCCTCTCCTGGCTTGCCATCGCTTTTGTCGGGGCCCTCCCGTTTGTCTTCGGCCTTGGCATGTCCTACACGGATGCTGTCTTCGAAGCCATGGCCGGCTGGACCGGGACAGCCTTCTCGATGATCCCGTCCCTTGACCAGACGCCGGACACGCTCCTCTTCTGGCGCTCGTTCATGCAGTGGGTCGGCGGCATCGGGGTCATCGTGTTCGGGATCTCCCTGCGCTCTAAGACGCGTGTCTCCCTGTTCCGGATGTACCGCGCAGAAGGCCGGGAAGATGCACTGGTCTCTGCCACCACCTCATCGGGAAGAAGGCTCTGGATGATCTACCTTGTCCTGACCTTCGGCTTCACGGGCCTCGTGATGCTGACCGGCATCCCGCTCTGGGACTCCTTAAACCTCGTCATGACAACCATTGCGACCGGCGGGTTCACCCTCCACGATGGCGGCCTAGCGTACTACAACAACGCGGCGCTCGAGGCCGCCCTGATACCCGTGATGTTCGCCGGATCCATCCCGTTCAAGGTCTTCCTCTTCCTGTACCATGGCAAGGTCATGGGCATCTTCCGCGACCAGACCGTCCGGATCCTTCTCCTGATCGCCGGTATCGGGGCGGCGCTCATATCGCTCGACCTCTTTATCTTCAGCGATCTCTCGCCTCTCTCGGCAGTCCGGCAGGGGACTTTTACCGCAGTCTCCGGCCTGACCACCTGCGGTCTCCAGAATACGAGCCTCCATCACTGGGCAACCGTCCCTCTCGCGATCCTCGCCATGATGGTCTTCATCGGCGGTGCAATGGGCAGTACCGCAGGGGGCATCAAGGTCAACCGGCTCGCCCTTGTCTTCGAAGGCGTAAAGTGGTGGTTCCGGCGTTTTTTCGTCAGCAGCCGCGTGCTTGTCCCCCTCAGGGCCGGGGGGAAAACTCTCTCCGTTGAGCGTTCAAACCTTGCCGTTTCCAAAAACCTGCTTGTCATCGTCATCTACGTCCTGACCATCTTCCTTGCCACGGTCGTTACACTCCATCTCTACATAACTTCGTTCCGGCTGGACGAGGTGGTCTTCGAGATCGTCTCCGCGCTCAGTAACTCCGGTGTCTCGGTCGGGTTCATCAGCCCGATGAGCCCTCTCTCCATCAAGTGGCTTTTTATCACGCTCATGTGGCTGGGACGGATCGAGATTGTGCCGGTCCTCATCATCGCGATGGGTATCTTCCGGGAAGTGAGGGATGATCTTGCAAGGGATGTATCCGGGAGCCGGATTGAGTAAGCGGCAGACGGATCCTGGTCTTAAGGATTATTCCGCCGCCGGTGCAGGAGCATGATGGAGAGGACAATGATAATGATGATAGCAAGGGCGGTCAGGTAACTGCTGCGGTTCGCTGCCTCCCCCGCAACCCATTCTGACATGCTGAACACGATGGAGAGGGCATTCTGCGGGGGCCGGGGTGACGGTGTCGCAACCGGCGCAAGCCGGGCAGGTTCCGGTTGCGGGGCGACAGTCGTCTGCCGGACCACCGGCTTACCAATCTCCTTCTCGAAGAGCGCGACACAGCAGAAATGCGACAGCACCGCGGTGAATGTGCCGTCCTTTGCATTGAAACTGCCGGGGACCTCCGACCATGTGCCGGTTGCCTTGTCGTACATCATCAGCGAATACTCTTTTCCCCACTGCGCCTGCGGGATGGTGAACGTAACAGTAATCCCCGGGGAGAAGGTTGCACCGTCCGGCCCGAGTTCATAGGCCCTCCCGTCGATCATGACTGCCTGGCCTGATGGTGGCGCTGCGGGAATTGCATCCGGGGCGATGGAGGCGATGCTGAGTGAGGAGAGCGGGCTTCCGGCACTGTCCTTTGCGACTGTCCCCTCCCCAAGCACAACGGATGCCAGCGTATCGGTGGACATGAGGGTAGTCTCCTGCGTTATGACTCCGCCCTGGTTTGTATAGAGTGGCGCTGTCTTTCCGGGATCAATAAAGACGACAGGAGCTTTTTGTTCGGGTGCTGGTTGAGGGGCCTGTGCCGACAGGCCTTTTGTGCTGCCGGATGGGGCTCCAGAGTTACCATATGAATCGGAGCCACCGGATGGTTGTGGTGCGTTTACCTGGCTGGCTATAGTGAGGGTGATGAGCTGGAAGGGGTTGCCGGAACCGGTGAGCTGGACAAGACCGAATGTTGACGAGCCCCGGGATGATTCGGCTTCAAAATAATCCAGATTTGTTGCAGGATCGTAATAGAGGAACCGTGGCCGTAAGACTTCTCCGGTTGACCGGTCATCGGAGATCCGCTCGATATAGGTATGTGATCGCCCCATGTGGTTGCTGACCCAGGTAGCATTGACACTCATGTGGATCTTTGCCGTCCCGCCAGCAGGAATGCCGGTTTTTACAATTTTCATTGTGTAGGCAACGCCAAGAATATCAGAAAAACCAGAACTTTTCCCGATGCTTGAGAACAGGGCGAGGTCAGCATCAGTATATCCTTCCCAAACCTGGGAATTTACCTTTGCGTTTTCCGGGAACGTGTCAAGGGTAATCGTGTGATTCAGGGTGCTTTGGGAGCCGGTTGTTTGGGAAAAACCAGCGGGATGTATTTCCGTTATCTGGAAGGACACAGAGGACAGGTTCCCTGAAATGGTTGCACCGTGATCCATGAATCCGATGCCATCGTTTGAGGTGAACGTGATATTGGTCCAGCCATTATCTGCAAGATCTGCTCCCCGGCATACCAGTGAGTCTCCTGCAATCGTGCAATCAGGTGCAGTCCCTTTCGTGAAGGTAACAAACTGTGAACCATAGGGCTCCGTAAAGGTGAAACCGTCAACGCTCGTGTTCGCAGTCACGTTTGCGCCAGTAAGAGCTTTGATGGTTTTGTGAGCCGATGCTGTCCCCCAGGTGTTGTTGACGTACAGATACGGCGTGTAGGTCCCGGCAATATTGTAGGTTTTTTCCGGATTTTTTTTCGAAACATCGGTTGTGTTGAACCATTCCCCATCCCCAAAGGACCAGTTCCAGGTTTCTGCATTGATGGAAAAATCGGTAAACTTGACTTTCAGGTCTACAAAGCCATCTGAAACATCTGTCGTGAATGCCGCGATGGGCGATGCACCGACGCTGACCTTGTATTTGTTATCAACAGGTGTCTCACTACGGCAGTAGGGATTGTTGACCGTGAGCCGGACATCATATTTTCCCGGGACATTGTAAGTAAAGGATTGGTTTGCTTTTAGCGTGTCCTCTGATACGTTACCATCGCCGAACTCATAATTCCAGTGCGTGATGTTCTCTGCATCAGTTGACGTATCATTGAACTGGATTGTATGGGGGATTGCGCCACTTTGGGAAGACATCGTGAAATCTGCGACCGGGCAGGGCTCGTCGTGGTCGAGGGTGTAGAGATAGATATCTTCAAACCCACTGTTCCGATTGTCTGTCCAGACAATCCTGTTGTTAAAAATTTTCGGGGACCCATGCAAGAGTTCGACTGCATCATCGAAAGTTGTTATCCTCTCATCAGAAGATCCTGGAATCTCATTGAAATAAATATCATCGAGGGATTCACGATCATCAATCCAAATAATCTTGTTACCTGAGATAGATGGGTATTTTTGTGTGGTCGAATCAAGGGATACCTCACTTTGGCTCATGGGAAGTTGCCGAGTATCATTCGTTACAATTTTTTTGAAAGGATCTCGCCATGCCACAATCCCATTATCAAAAGTAATTTCTGGAAATCCTGTAAAGTCGAATGTCACACCATCGGGTGAGATCAGATAAGATGATCCGGATGACATATTTATCATATAAATGCTGTTACTATTACGCTCATCCTGCCAGACAACTTTTTCACCCGAAATAATTGGAAAATTTTGATTTGTTGTTGCAGTGTCTGGTGTCAGAATGGTTTCAAGACCTGGAGAAGTTCCATTCAAGTAGATATCATAAGAACCTTGACGCTTATCCTGCCAGACAATCCTGTTTCCGCTGATAGAGGGGAACTCTTGAAGGGCGTCGTTTTCTGTTATTCGCCATCGAGAGCCGGATTCCAAATCTACAAGATAGATGTCAGTATTCCCGCTTCGCGAGTTGTCAAAAGCAACAAGTGTGCCGGATATCGAGGGATGATCAGCATATGAACCCGGATTGGTTATCCTCTTTTCTTCACCCGTGGTAATATTGTAAGCGTAAATGTCTTGATAGGATGTAAAAGCGGTATTGTCCCTGTTATCCGTCCATACAATCCAATTGTCATATATTGCTGGATTCCACTGGTTCGATTCAGTGGTATTTGTGGTAATGAGGGTCACGGTACCGGCTGATGTGATAACGGTTACTACGGTACACAGGAGAACGAGGAAAAAAAGTATACTAATCCATATATGAGCGAAACCGTCATTGGAATTTTTGTTTATCATCGTGTGATGCATTTTTCCCACGAATTTGATTGATCCAATCTATTTTCGTTCTTAAACGGGCTGGCAATCCTATATTAGAACGTAATCGAACTCCTGGAAATAGTTAACAAAGTCATCAAGACGGATGGCGAATTTACCCTTGTTTGGCATTACCACCGTTCCGGCTGTGGTGTTCACCGGAATCCACGGGGCGATTGAATAGGGTGTTCCATTGTACACTATAGATGGGAAAGTAAGGCGGTAATCAATAGCTTTTTCACCGGTCGGTCCAACCGGTTGTCTTCCCACATCACCGAAGAGATGGTATTTAGGATTTCCATTAGCATCGTACTGCATCCCGTATTCATACCCTGGATTTTCCCCATATGGATTCCTTAAAATTATGTATCTCTGGTTATTGCTGTCCATCATGATACCAAGAAGGGAATAAGAATGAGAAGCAACTATCAGTTCATCGTCATAGATTACTCCCTTAGCTGTTGCAGCATAAAGGGATGGTTCAGGATCGCCGGTGATATCAGGTCCTGAGCAACCAAAGGTTCGTGCCACTGCTGGATACTGTGTCCGTCGTGCTTGGTTGGCCGGGTTTTCAGAGGCTTTTTCAGCAACAACACTATTTAGTCTTAACCAGACAGCCTCGGGATCGTTGGAGTTATGATTGGGGAGTCTACTATTCATGATATATCGGTTGAGTTTTCCATTTGGTCTCCGAAGCAGTGCCCGCAACGTTTCTCCCGGATCGCCCCCTTGGATCCGGCAAATGTCTGGTTTGTTTGGATCCCCCGGTGTCAGAATACCGGTGGTTTCAAGATATCGTAAGAATGCTTTCTCATAATAGGGGAGCCAGCTCGCGTTGCCGGTCCTTGTTTTAACTCCTTGGAAATCGCCATTTTTGTTTCTTGGAAGAAGATAATTAGTGTTAACTGCAATAGCTTTTAAAGGCGGCAGGATACTTTTCCCGGAAACTGAGTATAACTTCATTTTGATATCAGCAAAAATTATCGGGTTTTTTTTATCCTTTGCCAGAATCCCCGTTGCTCTGTTGGGGTAATTAAAATCAAACCATGCAATGGTGGATAGTGCTGCAAGGAAATAACAGTCCGGCACCGGCCCCTGGACCGAATCATCAAATGAGGGATGAACTGTATCCGGGTAATTGATTACAGTTTTTTTATCATCCTCTAAAGTATCTGGATCGAGCCAATCAACACAGAGTGTCACTGGATCATCAGGAAGAGCAGGGTTATCCGGATCCCAGTTACGGAAATCGTCAACGCAACCGGAAAATTTCGGGGCTCCGTCAAGCTGGATGAATTGCGGAATGTTTCCGGACGAATTCTTTCCAAGACCTGAATCATCCACGGCAGTGATTCCGGAAGATCTCTCCCTTTTCAGGAAAATTTTCTCATGCTGAAATCCCTTTACTTCTTCAATGGTTATTTTAGAGAAAAGACAGGATCCGTAATATGGGTCAAATAATTTTTCGTAGGATAGCCCAGATCCTCCCGATCCGAGATTGTTGAGACGTTCTCTTGCATCTTTTGGAGGAATCGCGAGAACAGATGATGATTTACTCTCGCTATCATTTTTTTCTGAATTTTTGGTAAACGGATCATCTCCATAAATTGCCCGATATACGGCATAGGGATTTCTTGCTCCCGTTGTTCCATACGATTTTACCGGCCAGAGAAGATGGATGATATACAGAATTAACTCATAAAACCAATCCCATATCCTTCGAAAAGAAACCACAATACACACCTCATTGCCCGGAAAATAACGGTCTTATTGACTGTTCTTTTCCATTATGCCAGAATACTCCCGCTCACATACCATAAACCTTATTAAATTCCTATAAATTTTACATCGTGAATATAAGCCTGATCACCGGAATCCGGACAAATAATGATAAATCCCAGCCAAATCAGGTAAAACAATGGCCAGAATATAAAAAAGAAATTTTATTTGCGGTATTTCATAAGCAATTCATAAGAAACACCGAGTTAACATATTGTATAGTATATTGTGTATTTAGTATGACAACGGTTTTTGAATTCTGATTACCATTCATAACGAGTCCTTTCAGCAGACCCTTTCCCCATCCCCTCCCTTAATCACCCTTCACCACCAACATAACCGTCACAAACGGTGATCAATGGCAGAAATAAAAATCATCGGCACGGCCCACGTCTCGCAGGAGAGCGTCAACGAGGTCCGGACCGCAATCGAAGAATATCATCCCGATGTCGTTGCCATCGAGCTTGACCCGGCACGGTACTCGGCCCTGAAAAAACAGGCACGCGACCCGAGCGTGAACGATGTCCTGGAAGTGAAAAATTTCAACTCCCTTCTCGTCCAGTGGCTCCTTGCCTATCTCCAGCGCAAGATCGGGTTCGACGTTGGCGTTGAACCGGGTGCCGAGATGAAAGCTGCAATCGCGGAAGCCGAGCAGCGTAATATCCCTATCGCGCTCGTTGACCGGGACATCCGCGTCACGCTCATGCGGTTCTGGAACACGCTCGGCATCATCGAGAAACTCAAGATGATCTGGGCCCTGATCATCTCGATTGCCGAGATCGATGGCGGGGAAGAGATCGATATCGAGTCCTTAAAGGAACAGAACGTGATCGATGTCGTGATGGAAGAGTTCCGGAAGTTCTCCCCCAACGGAGCCCGTGCCCTCATTGACGAGCGTGATGCGTATATCGCGCACCAGCTCGTCCTCCTGAAAGCCCAGCGGCCCGAAGGAAAGATCCTCGCAGTCATCGGCGCCGGTCACCGGAAAGGGATCTCCGTGTACCTCGACGACCCGAAGACCCTTCCGCCGTTCGACTCGCTGACAAAAGAACCAAAACCGTTCCCGTGGGCAAAGGTCTTCGGCTTCGGCGTCACGTTCCTCTTCGCCTTCCTGCTTGCGGCCATCGCGTTCTCGGGCGTGGGCCTGGATGTCCTGCTGTATGCGTTCCTCTTCTGGGTGATCATCCACGGCGTGCTCTCTGCACTCTTCGTCCTGCTTGCGGGCGGCCACCCGTACTCGGCCCTGACCTGCTTCTGTGTTGCGTGGATGACCTCGCTCAACCCGATGCTCCACGCCGGGTGGATTGGCGCATATGTCGAGGCCCGCGTGAGGAAGCCCCCCATCTCGGACTTCAGGAAGATCTACGAGACCGAATCGCTCAGTGAGATGGCGAGGATCCCGCTCTTCAAGGTCGTGCTCGTAGCAGCGCTCGGCAACCTCGGGAGCCTGCTCGGGACGGTTCTGTACTTTATCTTTGTCTTCCCGGTGCTCGGCATCGACCCGGGCGTGGTCATCACCACCGGTATCGGCAATATGTGGGCGTGGGTTACCGGGTTGTTCTGATCTTTTTTTTGGAGATTACATTTTCTCCACTGCGATTGATCCCCCTCGCGCCAGCCCTGCCCCCAAGGGGGCGGGGACGCAGGTGATGCCTCTGTATTACCAGAAAGGAATACTTTGGCAAAGATTTCTTTCATAAAAAAATTGAAGCCGCCGCGGGGCGCCCTTCGGGGCGGCGGCCGTTCATCGCAACCGGGGGTATGGGGGCATCAGCCCCCATCTTTGCGAATGATGTTTTTTGTGGGAGAGCAGAAAATTTCACAAAATCTTACGGTTGCCCGGGCCGGAATCCGGCAATCTCCTTATCAATCCAATCCGCAATAATGGACTTGATCTCCGCATGGTCCATCCCCTCGCGGTACCGGAACCGGATCTCCCCTTCCAGCATATCGAGAACGGGCGTCACGATGGTCAGGTAGGAATCCGTGCAGGTGAACCCACCGGCGTTCTCAACATGGAGCAGGACAAGCTCGTTTAAATGCCCCATCTCGCCGGTCATGGTTACGAGCCCTTCGAGTGTCATGCCCCGGGGGACAGTACCGGCAGGGCATTCCGGCAGATCCTCCGGTGCAGGGGCCCGGTCTCCGGGTTGTTCCGGTTTGTCTGTGTCAGGGCGTTCCATGAAAAAGTCCGGTACTGGATAAGGAAGATCCACTGTCCATGCAATTGAAAATTCCGGTGCCGGCCACAACAGTTATTCTCTTATGTGACCTCTCCTTGTTATCAGTCAGGAGATCCTCACAGCATGTCGAGCACAGCACTCCTTGTCATCGAAGGCCTCTGGTGGACGCCCGAAGAGAAACCCAAGCGTCCCTCCGTCCTCCTCTTCCTCCAGGGACTGGAGGGTGTCCAAGGCGACTTCAACATCTATTACTCGAACTTCTACGAGAAGATCGGCTTTAAGCGGGCGCTTGAGGACGACCTGACGAACACCAAAGAAGACCGGCTCTTCCTGTACATTGCAGCCCATGGCACCGGCAAACGGATCGGCGGGCTCAAGTCCAAGACCGGCATGAAACTGCCGGCCATGTTCAAGGCCGTGAAGAACGCGGCCCGGTACTCCAATATCGAAGGCGTGCTCATCGGCTCGTGCAGCGTGGGCAACAACATCGATGATTTCATCGCGACCACGAAGAACTCCCACATTGCCTGGATCTTCGGGTACACCTGCGAGATCAGCTGGATTGCAAGCACGCTCATCGATGTCTCGATCTTCGAGCACCTGATGAAACTCTCAAAGAGCGATCTCAAAGACCGGAAGAAGATCTTAAACGCGTTTGTGAAGGCGCTGCGTAGGTTCAACGGCGATTATATTCTCTGCAAGCAGAAGGGCAGAAACCTTGCGTTGAAAAATGCCATCACCATCGTTGTCCAGCCCCGCAGTCCCGGCGAGAAGGTCGTGGACGAGACCGCGTACGTGCTGGAAAAACTCGGCTGGAAAAAATAATTTTATACCGGCTTGACTTTTACTTCCGGCTTGGGCAGGTAGGGTATGAGGCTTGCTGCGATCTTCTGCATGTTCATCGACTGGAGAATGACTTTTCCCGGGCCCGTGAGCGTGGTGACAAAGAGGCCCTCGCCGCCAAAGAGTGCGGTCGTGATCCCGCCCGCGAGCGCGATGTCGTAAGCGACGGTGTGGTCGAACCCGACAACAAGGCCGGTCTGGACTTTGACAACCTCGCCGGGCTTTAAGTCGAGCTCGATGATGTCGCCGCAGCAGTGGAGGAAGACCGTTCCCTGCCCGGTCATCCGCTGGAGCACGAAACCCTCGCCTCCGAAAAGACCGGCCTGGATCTTGCTTGTGAACGCGATGTCGAGCTCGACTCCTTCATGGCAGCAGAGGAACGAGTCCTTGCGGGCGATGAACTCCCGGTCGGGGCTTATCGTAACCGGAAAAATCTTGCCCGGCATGGTACCGGCAAACGAAACAAAACCGGAGCCCTCGCCCGGCGAGAAACGCGTGAGGAATACGCTCTCGCCCACGACCGCCCGCTTGATGCCGGAGATGATGCCCCCTTTGAGCTGGCTCTCCATCGTGAACGAGCCGGTCATGTTCACCATTGCCCCGGCCTCTGCATAGATCCCCTCGCCCGGCAGGAGGTCGATCTTCACCATCTGCAGGTTGCTGCCAATGATCTCGTGCTTCATACAAACTCTCAGACAGGAATTCTCTTCGGGAGAAGAAATGTGTTGCGGGATGAGAATTGTAGTGAATAGCGCGAGAATTATTTGGATGAGCCGTCGTGGCGAAAAAAAAGAGTACTTGAAATACGTACCGTGAAAATTCTATTTTATGTCACGATCGTTTTTCATGGGAATCCTCCTGCTTGTCTGCATCCTTGTCGCAGCAGCCGGCTGCACCGGCCAGCAGGGACCGGCACCGGTAACTCCCGCGGCACCCGTTGCCACGCCCTCACCATCTGCAACGGACATGGCGTTCAACGCACTGCCGAAAGGAGAACTCAACGCAACCGAGACCGCCGACATCCTGCTCCTTCAGGAAGAAGCAAAGTTCGCGTACGATCTCAACGCGGCGCTCTACGGGATGCACACGACCCTCCCGCTCCTTCAGGACATCTCGAATGCTGCAAAAGTCTCCATGAAAGTCGATGATGTGATCCTTTTCCGGTATGACATCCCCAATCCCGAGAAACAGAAGGCCGGGATCTTCACCAACCCGTTGCTCCAGCAGATGTACAACAATGATCTCAACACAGGGCTCTCGTCCGCAGCCGATGCACTGAGGGTGAGCGCACAGTTTACGGAAATGAACATCGCGGATCTCTCTGCGGCAATTGGCCGGACCGACAACCAGGACCTGACCTATATTTACAACCATCAGATGGCCGTGGCAAGCAATAACCTGCGACAGCTCTCGCAGGCCATGAGCGGGTACGGTGTTGTGTACACGCCGAATTATATCACGGCGGAATCGTACGCCCGGATCATCGCTTCGCCGATGGAAAGGATACCGGAGTAATATACCTGTTTTCCGGTACCCGGAAAACCTCTCTTTTTGAGACTCTCTGAAAAGATCTGATCGCAGGATTCTCCGACGTAAAATTCGGAGAGCCAGAATCCCCGTGGCCGTAAATACCCCAAAAAGCGGGACTAAGTCGCGAAAAAGCGGGACTAATTCATGATTTTTCCTAAATTTCACGTCGGAAAAACGCGGACGTAAATAGCGCTAATACAGAGGCATAACTCAGGGCCGGACGGGCTGGAGGATGCCGGAATGAAAAGAAGGGGGGTTTTGGATCATAGGTTTAGGGGTCCCAAAGTTGCGGGTAAGTTGACAGTCGAAGAATGCTCCCGCATTCTTCTCCTCCTCCAGGTCTGATGACCTGTCGGACTGTGACAGGTCAAATACCCGTGACGAGTATTTTTCGCAAGTCCGGAAATGCACTAATATATAGGGGGGATTTGGGGTAGATCCGAACCCCTGTCGGGGGAGATCTTCGGCGGCAGTATCAGAAGAAATCATTGCCGCAATCATTTTTTGCTCGCGTGACATCAGTACCGGGATACCAGCATGACGTACCTGAACTGGGGCTGCGACCCCCTGACCGGGGAATGTGAATTCTGTCTTGATGCGTACTGCAATATCTGCAATGAAGATTTTAAGAGAATGCACCGGAAGAATGAGTTCTCCGATGATGCCGGTGAAGCCGGGCCGGATGTTGATGAACCGGATTGCGATCATTGCGATTTGGAGAGCAAGCCGGACTGTGCGCATTGCGAGATTGTGTTTGCGGTCTGCCGGAGTTGTACGGAATTTGCGGGATGTGAGTTTCGGATTTGTGGGGATGAGTGAGTGAGGCCGGGGCAAACATATCTCTGTCACAGAATTCCATTCTCCTGAAATTCTGTCGTGAGAACTATGCAATAATCTTTAAGCGATAAAAGAATAATATAAAATATAATTGTCAGGTAATGTCTGGCATAATCCGACACTGTCATTCACAGCGTCATGAAAGGAGAAGAACGATGGCAAAACCTATTGAGTTAGAAACAACCCTGAAAGGTGAAGAGGCACGTGCGTTTAACGATTACGTTAGTGCACCGTCCCAGAGTTTCAACAAGGAGAGTCTGGATCTTTTCAGGGAAGCCCGTCAGCTCCGGAAAGACTGGCACAGATAACAAAATGCCAGTCGATATCAATAATCTTGTTTTTTCAAAATTAGCTGAGACTACTGACGTCTCAACATTCCGTTGCTCCGATTCTGACGATCTCCAGGATTTCTTACGTTCTGCTGCAAAAGTGAACCAGGTGCAGAAAATATCCACCACGTACGTTGTCCACCTGGGGCCAGAACTTATTGCTTTCTTTTCCCTCTCAATGGGTTGTATCAAATCTGATTTTGTAAACCGTAAGATGACCCTTGAAATGGACGATCCCCCCAATAGTTATCCGGCACTTCTCCTGGCAAGAATTGCCACAAGGGATGGATATCGCGGCCAGGGAATCGGGCGGGAGATGATGAAGCGGGTGTTCAGTATGGCTTTTGATCTGACCGAGCAGATAGGATGCAGGTTTGTGAAAGTTGATGCCAAAAAGGATCCCCGGACCATCCGGTTTTATGAGAAAAATGGCGGGTTTGTCCGGATTCATGAAAATAATGATTCCATCCAGATGGTTGTTGATCTTACCAAGATCCCTCACGAATAACGCGAGATGATTGTGGATCTGAATGCGAGAAAGACCGCAAATTTCCCAAACACCGTCTGGGGAATCTTTAACAATGGTCATTGCCGGCAAACCATCAATTCCGCAGACAGTGTCTGCTAAATCTCAAGTTAAAGTCTAGGTAAAATCACCGATTGTGTAAACACTGTTCGCGCAATTTGCTATCACCAAGGTGATATCTTGCGTGAAAATTTTTTATGCTGGACCTTGCTCAAAATATTTTCAACGCGATTACGATCGCGATCAAAAATTATTTCCGGATCAATCGAACCTTGCATGAAATTTTTCGAGCAGACTTTGATTGAATTTTTTTCAGCAGACTTTGCTCAAGAAAAGTTAAACGGTTTTGTCTGAACCTAGATAGAGCAAAGCTGCACTTCGTCATAAACTAATCCGGTTTTTGAAGCAGATTTTAATGAAAAATTTTTGATCAGACCTTGATTGATCTGCTTTCAAGCAGACTTTGCTTGAAAAATATTTTCCAGACCTTGCTCAATATTTTTCAAACGCGAATGTGATCGTGATTGAAATTGTGATCCGGATCAACCGGACCTTGATTGAAAATGATTGAGCAAGGTTTGATTACGATTCGTTGCTCACGATTATGATGCGATGCCAGACGCGCAAAAGGTCTGCCGACTTTTGCGCTACGCATTTACCTGTACTCGAATTTGCGTATGGGCCGCTCTCGCGAGGGGGCAACGAATTCCCCGAGCAACTACTATCAGGAGGGGGGCGGAATCATAACAGTTTCTCAAAAATTTTCAAACTCTCTTTTTCAGTAATATAATTGAAATGCGAATATCCTGTGGTGTTGCGCTATGGCATGAGTTGAGATACGAACTTGCCTAATATACCTTTTATTAATTCATATGGTCTCAACTGATATATCAGTCACAGTATCAAAATGGTGATCTAATGTTTTGAGAATCAATCCATGATACTTTGCTGCACCATATTGATACGCATCATCAAAATCAAAATGATATGTGATATGGCCATTGTCAATAAGAAAATGATAGTCTATCGGTATTGTTTCGATCTGCACTGATGGCATTACATCCTTGATGAATCGAGCGTATAATCCAATTTTATGTTTATTATACAAAACAACCCCAATTGAATGGAGTGAAAAATCGGTAATATGTAAGCTTCCGATATTATTATTTAGAAAAATTTCACATTGTGTTCGTTTGGAATCGTTCAGTAGAATTTCTAAAAAAATGTTAGTATCGATGAGATACATTATCGCCACTTGAGCGCTTCATGTGTTAATTCTACTGAATTTACTTTCCCTTTTAAATCAGATAATCCCCCTGCCCAGTCGAACTTGAATGTTTTTTTCTCTTCTTGTTTTTGCCCAATACTCCACATGGGAATAGATATTATCGGCATGATGATTTTGCTACTAGTGCTTTGATTGAAGGAATTGAAAGGATTGATAATTTGAACTCCCGTCGAGTCAACCATGCCGTTTGATGATTTACTATAACTCGCAGTTGTAATGTCGTTAATGAATTCGTTCATTTTAATCCTCCATTCATCCTTTTATTCTGCGATCCAACTTTCTTTCAATGGTCTTTCCTGATATGCTATTACAGGTGCAGGTACACCCGGTTGTGCAACTTGGATTCTTCTAACTTCACGCACTGTTCTGAAGATATGAGTGAAATTCATTGATTCGATGACCGCTCTATCTAGAGACGCTTCAGTTTTGTCTTTGCCACCAAGTAGGGGTTCCAAAGTATATGGCGTATCTAATAATAACATTTTGTTATAGGCATCAAATAAATCGTATATTGCTTTTGTAGTGTTTGGATTGGGATTGATTACTTTAGGTCCTAAAATTTGTCTTGCCTCTGTAGGTCCAATGATATAATCATGAGAGAATCTACCCTTTGTTAAGATTTCAATAACCTTTTTTATGTGTTCCTTATCTCCATCATGGCATTTCATTAATTCATCTGCTAAAAAGACAATTTGCTCTCTCGATCTTTGAACCGCACCCAGAGCCAATGGATTAACGGTTGATGCCAATATTTGAAACACCTGTTTCATTGAGTCTTCTGATTTTAACTCACTACTTTTAGCCAGTGAGAAAAAAGCGTTGACATCCTCAACACTTATCTGCATTATACGGGGGGGTTGACCGGGAAGGCTTACAGTTGGACCCAGTGGATGTTCAAGAGATGGATCAATTGGACTCAATTGACCCATTTTTGTCATTACAATTTCATTTGCCCCTAATGAGATTAACGTAGCACTGCTGAGTGCTCTGAAAGGGACAATTACATTGAATTCTTTACAATATTCTCTTAATAGATTTACCAGTGCATATCCCGCATTGGTTAGGCCACCCGTACTATATAGGAATAAATCGATTCGTTTTTGTTCTCCCATTGCCCGAAGGTGTTTATTGAAAATTGGGAAAATATCATTGGCAATTTTAGTTTCGAGACCCGGGCGATCTCCTGTAATGTATACGATAATTTTTGAATCTCGCTCTTTTTCAAGTGCAGCAATTAATGATTGGCGTTCTGCTTTACTCATTAATTTTCACAATTAGACTAATTATTCTGCACCCATTAAAGGTTT
The DNA here is from genome assembly GCF_028712425.1 of Methanoregula sp. Taxonomy (GTDB): domain Archaea; phylum Halobacteriota; class Methanomicrobia; order Methanomicrobiales; family Methanospirillaceae; genus Methanoregula. The sequence continues at coordinate 194,430 of NZ_JAQTQD010000001.1, read as the reverse complement.
CCTTAATTGTATGAGGTTAACGAATACTTCATTATCAGAAAAAAATTGTTAAAATAGACAAAAAAACATTACTTTGCATGAAAAGTTATAGGCTGGTTCTAGTCAAGCTTTTTGAACATAATTGATCAAAATCATTCGTTCTTCATCATGTTATGATCCAACAAGTCCCCCCATTTCCCAACCCTTAATACCCTCTCCCTCCAAATCTTCTCCAGATGCCCGGCACAAAACTCCCCGGCGGCCCGACCCAGGACGAGGTCATGGCAGTCTCGCTCCAGAAGCTCGGACTCTGCAGCACCGACACCGTTCTTGAGATCGGCTGCGGCACCGGTAAGGTCTCGGTGGCCATTACGAACAGCGTAAAAAAAGTCGTATCGATTGATATCCGGCCCGAGGCTGTGACGCTTGCCACAAAGACCGCACAATCGGCCGGCCGGAAGAATATCGAGTTCTCCTGCACGGAAGCAACGGAGTTTCTCCGGCACGATGCGGAATACGATTGTGCATTCATTGGCGGGACGAAGAACCTGCTCGCGGTTCTGCCGGTGCTGGCGAAGAGGGTGAAGCGAACGATCGTGATCAACGCGGTGCTCCTCTCCACGGTCTGCGAAGCGGTCTCAACACTCCAGGAACTCGGGCTCTTTGTTGAGGTCGTGCAGGTGCAGGTCTCGCGGTCAAAGCCCCTTGCGGGAAGCCTCATGTTCAAACCCATCGATCCGGTCTACATCATTGTCGGGAGGGGAGCGGCATGCTCGTAGGTCTTGGCCTTGGCCCGGGAAACCCCGAGCTCTTAACGCTCCGGGCCGTGCGACTGCTGAAAGAGGCCGACACGGTCTTTGTGCCCGGCCGGATCGCAAAAGACCTCGTTGCCCCGTACCGCGATTCGGTTGTGCTCGACTTCCCGATGACAGACGATGAGGCGAAGATCCGCGAGTGCATGAAGGAGAACGCAAGGAAGATCGCACCTGTGGCTCAAGATGGGCTTGCGGTTTTCGGGATTCTCGGCGACCCGAACTTCTTCTCCACGTTCTCGCGGCTCTGTGCGGTGATCGCGGAGACGCACCCCGGGATCGAGTTCCGGACCGAACCGGGGATCAGTTCCATCACGGCGTTTGCGTCAGCCGCAGGAGTCCCGGTGAACGAGGGTTTCACGGTCTCGGACGGGACGATGTCGGACACGAAGATCCTGCTGAAGGTCAGGAAACCGAAAGAGAAAGCAGCCTCGCTTGCTGCCGAGGGCTACCGGGAGTTCGTGCTGGTCGAGCGGATGTTCTTCGATGATATGAAGGTGTACCGGAATGACGAGCTCCCGGAGAAGAGCGATTACATGAGCGTGATGTATGCCCGGAAGTGACGAGAAGAATACGATCTGGTTCGTGGGCGCCGGCGCGGGCGACCCGGAACTGATCACGGTGAAAGGGAGAAAACTTCTCGACCGGGCTGAGGTCCTCATCTATGCCGGATCGCTGGTCAGTCCGGCGCTTGTTGAGACCTGCCCGGCACCGGAGAAGATCGACAGCTGGGACCGGAAGCTCGACGACATTGTCAGCATCATGATCGACCGGGCAAAGAAGGGGAAGCGGGTTGTCCGGCTCCATTCGGGCGACTCCGCGATCTTCGGGTCGATTGTTGAGCAGATCGCTGAGCTGGAAAAAGCCGGGCTCACGGTGAAGATCGTTCCCGGCGTCTCCTCGGTCTTTGCCGCAGCAGCCGCACTCACCACGGAGTACACCCCCAAGGGAGTTGCGGACACCCTCATCATCACCCGTCCCGCGGGAAAGACGCTTGAAGTGGATTACATCCCCGAGCTCTCGAAGGTCCCGGCAACGATGGCGTTCTTCCTCGGCAGCGAACACTTCTCAGAGATCACAGAGAAACTCTCGTGCCCGGACGACACGCCCGCGGTCGTAATTTACCATGCCTCGTGGCCCGACCAGAAGATCATCCGGGGCACGGTTGCCGACATTGCACAGAAGGCACAGGACGCCGGTATCACGCGGTCAGCCCTGCTCATCGTAGGCCGCTCCGTGCTCGGTACCGCGTCCGGCTATAAGCGCTCGCACCTCTACTCATGACAGAGACTGTTGTGATCACGTTCCCGTATTCAAAGGCTGAAGCGGAGCGGATCGCAGAGTTCCTCGGAGCGGACGTGCTGGAGTATTCCGCGGAAATTTTCGATCAGGTCTTCTCCCAAAAAAAGCGGATCATTGCCCTGATGTCGATGGGGATCGTTGTCCGGAAGATCGCCCCGCTGCTGGATGACAAGTGGACCGACCCGGCTGTTGTCGTGGTCAGCCCGGACCTCCGGTTTGCAGTTCCCGTGCTCGGCGGGCATCACGGGGCAAACGAGCTCGCAAAGGAACTTGCCGGCCTCGGCCTCATTCCGGTCATCACCACGGCAACGGAGTCCCGGGGCCGGGACTCGGTGGAGACAATCGCGGAACGGACCGGGACGGATGTCCTGAACCGGGACTCGACCCGGGAAGTGAACGCAGCCATTCTCACAAGCGATATCCCCGTCCACGCGGTCCGGGGCCCGGCAATTGTCCTTGCCGGCCCGGATGTCTCGGTGCTTCTCGCGAAGGGGACGTACTCGGTCGGCGTCGGGTGCCGGAAAGGGATCCGGCCGGACGAAGTTGCCCTCGCTGTTGAAGAAGCACTTGCCGAGAATGGGATCGAAAAGGGCGAGGTTTTCGTATACGCGACAACCACGAAAAAACTCGGCGAGACCGGCCTTGTCGAAGGCATCGGGGCACTTTCCGGGAATTTAATATTCCTTGACGATGATACCATAAACGCACAGGCAGGCACCGGCCCGTCACGGGCAACCCGGCTCGGGCTCCTTGGCGTTGCCGAACCCTGCGCCCTTGCAACGTCAAGGACCAAGACTCTTGTCATGGGAAAGAAAGTATTCGGGAGAGTGACGGTTGCCATCGCACGCTGAAACAACAAAAGGATCGCTTGCCATTGTCGGGCTCGGGCCGGGCCTGCTCGACCACATGACGCCCCGTGCGATGAAAGCAATCGCAAAGGCGGAGTACGTGCTCGGCCACTCGACCTATCTCAAGCCGCTCGGACTGCTGCTTGAGGGCAAGCAGGTCGTCAGCAGCACGATGGGAAAAGAGGTGGACCGGGCCCGGCAGGCCATCGACCTCGCCCGCTCTCACCATGTTGCGATCGTATCGGGAGGCGACGCGGGCGTGTACGGCATGGCAAGCATCGTGCTCGAAATACTCGAACACGATGAGGCCGATATCCCGGTCGAGATCGTGCCGGGCATCACCGCGGCAAACGCAGCAGCGTCCCGGCTCGGCTCGCCGCTCTCCGGGGACTTTGCGGTCATCAGCCTCTCGGACCTCCTGACACCGCTTGAGGTGATAGAGGCCCGGCTCGATGCGGTCTTCACGCTCGGGATCCCGGTCGTGCTCTACAACCCGAAGAGCCGGGGCAGGCCGCACAACCTTGCGCTTGCAGTGAGCCTTGCGAGGAAACACCTGGAGCCCAAAACGCCGGTCGGGATCGTGAGGAACGCACTTCGCGAGGACGAGACGACCCGGGTGACAACGCTCGGCGAGATCGAGACAATCATGGATGCAATCGACATGCACACGGCCGTCATCATCGGCGGTGCGGAGAGCAGGATCTGGAGGAGGGGAGACGATGTCAAAGGAATCATCACGCCACGCGGGTACCACAAAAAATACGTATATTGATGTCGGGGCCGACACGCAGGAAGGCTACGCGATCTCGACCAAGTCGCGGGCACTGGCACGCGAAGCGATCGGCAACGAGACGCCCGAGGACCGCGTGAAGCAGCGGTGCTCGATCGCGGTCGGGGACTTTGCCATGGCGGACCTGATGCGGTTCACCAACAACCCCATCCCCGCTATCATCGCGGCGCTGAAGAAGGGAGCCCCGATCATCACCGACATCCGCATGGTGCAGATCGGGATCCAGAAGAAGAGACACAGGAGCGAGGTGCTCTGTGCCCTTGACTTCGGGGCGGAGATCGTCAAGGAAAGGGGGATCACGAGGAGCTCGGCCGGTTTCATGGCGCTGAAAGACCGGCTGCCTGGGTCCATTGTCGTGATCGGCAACGCCCCCTCAGCCCTCCTCTCGCTCTGCGAAATGGTGAAAAACGGCGTCCGGCCCGCTGCCATCATCGGAGCCCCGGTCGGGTTTGTCAATGCCGCAGAGTCCAAGGCCCTCTTACGGACGATCGACATCCCGTCCATCTCGTCCGAAGGCACGCGGGGCGGAACGCCGGTCGCAGTTGCTGCTGCAAACGAATGCATCACGATGTTCATCGAGGAAGCGGGAGATGCGTGACCCGGTCACCGGTTTTATCTATCCTGAAGCCTGGGTGGAGAAGTGCCAGCGGCCCGGCCAGCTCCCGCTCGTTGAACGCGGTCTTGCAGTCCTGACATCGTCCGGCACCATCCTTGCCCGGGGGTTTACTACCGGAACAACCGCAGCAGCTGCGTGCAAAGCGGCGATCCTCTCGCGGGCCGGGCGCGAAGTGACGCTTGTCCCCATTGCCCTTCCCTGCAGCCTGACCGTCAACGTCCCGGTTGAAGGCAGAGCCGGCCGTGGATCTGCCCGGAAAGTTCCCGGGGATTACCCCGGTGATGTCACGGCCGGGCTCCTCTTTGTTGCCGAGGCAACCCCCACGAAGAAGGGGATCGTGATCTCCTTTGGCGAAGGTGTCGGCCGGTTCGCCCGCGACACGCCCCGCTACAAGGCCGGCACGCCAGCGGTCAGTGCCCCGGCTCTCGCATGCATCCATGTCGCGGTCGAGGAAGCGATGAAAGAAGCCGGGTTCTTCGGGATCGAAGTCCGGCTCACAATCCCGCAGGGAAAAGAGATCGGTAAGATCACACTCAACCCCCGCGTCGGCGTCATGGACGGGATCTCGATTCTTGGCACCACAGGTCTGGTCGAGCCGTGGGACGACCACCTCACCGAGTCCACGCTCGAACGGATCGCAGCAGCGGACGAGCCGGTCCTCACCACCGGCCGGGTCGGGCTCCGGTTCGCACGGCTGATGTTCCCCACGCACGAAGTGATCCTGATTGGCGGGAAGATCGACCGGTCGGTTGCAGCGGTACGGGAAAAGGCGATCCTTTTTGGTCTCCCCGCGCTCATCCTCAAATACATCAACCCGCAGGTGCTGGAAGGCACCGGGTCGGCGACTGTCGAGGAACTCTCGGTCACACCGGCGTTTCCCGTGATCGTTGAAAAAAATCTCGCCGCGTTCAAAAAACGGTTTCCGCAGGTCCGCGTGGTGCTGGTGAACCGCGAGGGTGAAATAATCGGAGAGAGTGCATGAAGATCATCGGCGTTGGCTGCGGCCCGGGATTACTCACGGAACAGGCGATAAAAGAACTCCGCGCTGCCCGGAACGTGTACGGGTCGGACCGGGCCATCGAGCTCGCCCGCCCGTTCCTTCCTGCTTCCTGCCGGGTCAAATCCATTGACGACTTCAAGGCCCTCTCAAGACTCCCGCAGGACTCGGTTATCCTCTCTACAGGCGATCCGATGCTTGCAGGGCTCGGGTATCTGCAGGGGGAAGTGATCCCCGGGATCTCATCGCTCCAGATCGCAACCGCCCGGCTCCACATCCCCCAGTCCCGGGTCGCGGTGGTTGTGGCCCACGGCCGCGGGCACGAGAAAGGGATGGCCGACACGGTCGAGGAAGTCAAACGCGGCAAGATCGTCTACCTCCTCGCCGACCCGAAGTTCGATGACAACGAGCTCTACAGCCGGCTCCAGCGTCTCGACCTCCCCCTGCAGGTCGCGGTCTGCGAGAACCTCGGGTACAAGGACGAGAAGATCACGGTCGGGCCGATTGCAGAGCCTCCCGTGACAACCGCGGACCTGTACTCTCTTGTCATCGGGAATTTCTAAACGGCAAACCTTTTTTTGTGGCCCGCTCCACGTACTTCAGAGAGGGTGAGAATGGACAAGGCAACCAGGACACAGATCAGCATCGCATTCTTCGTAACCGGTTTTGTATTGATCGCCATCCAGGACTTAAAGCGGCTCGATACCATTGACCTCGGTTTCACCTGGCCGTACGCGATCATGTTCTATGTCGGCCTCATCTTCATGGCAATCGGGTATTACCTGAAGTAACAGGATTAGATCTTTCCCGTTTTTCCCTGGGCAGCCGGCTCGCTCTTTGCCACCTTGATCTCGCACTGGCGGTCACCGGTGCACATGGTGCGGACGAACCGGACCGAGAAATTCCTGTTGAGCCGGGGGACGGCGGTCAGGGTAAAGGCCATGCACTTGCGGAACACATGCCCCCCGGTGCTGTCGGCATCGAATCGCCCGGAGAGAAACGGGCACCTCTTTATGACAATGACCGCGCCGTCCTGTGAGATGTCCAGCACCTCGGTCTTGAACCCGGGGCCAAAGAGGATGACCATTATCGTGCGCAGGGTATCAGCAATCTCCTTTGCAGTCCCCACCCGGAGAGAGAGGGTCTTTGCGATCTCAAACGCGGATGCGGCTGCCTCCATCCAGACTTCCTGCTCGATCTCATCGTACCGGTCGCCCAGTTCCGCCCGGAAGGCCCGGTCGTACAGGAAGGGCAACTTTGCCGAGAATCCCGCGGCAAGCCGCCATTTCACGTCATCAGGAATGGAGTCTGGGTCGGGCATGGTGCATTCCCCGTGTCGTACCGGTGTATGGGAACCTGCGCATTATCAACTGTTTGCTGGTGACAATCACCCGGTTTGCGAAAGGTCTCCAGTAAAATCGTTACGCTGTCTTGTCCGCAATGGAAAAAGATCTTCTGTCTCTTTTGATGAATCCCTCGGCTTCAAGGGCTGCGAGGATCCGCCGTGTCCGTTCCGGATCTTCTTTAATGTGGCTGACAAGCGCCTTCTCAGTCAGTTTCTTTCCCGAAAGGAGCTGCCTTAAGATCTCCCCGCGGATCTTCCGGTCGGAGCCTTCGAAGGCGGGTTGCCGGTAGTAGTGAACACTCCGCCGGTTCGGGTTGGGAACGGCCTTTTTAAGTTCCGTGCCATAGTCCATGAGTGCATTGTACCATTCGCGGGGATTCTCGCGGTACAGGGCAGCTTCGACCAGTGGCCGGATAGCGGTGTCATCCACAATCTCATTGTCCGAGAAGAAGCAGTGGATGAAGACGCGGCGGATGTTCGTTTCGATAAAGACGACGGGCCGGTTGAAGGCAAAGGCACAGATAGAGAATGCGGTGGCTTTGCCAATACCCGGAAACGTTGCCAGAATTTCCGGATCATCCGGTAATTCCCCATGGAATTCTTCCATGACCCTGCGGGCACATTTCCGTAGCGCGATTGCCCGCCGGTTGTATCCCATTCCCTGCCACTGTGCGAGGATATCAGCGAGCGGGGCTCCTGCGAGCGTTGAGAAATCCGGGAATGCGGCAATGAACGGGGGGAATTTTTCAGCGACCCTGCCAACCTGCGTCTGCTGGAGCATGATCTCGGAGACGAGGATTGCGTAGGGATCGGTTGTTTCGCGCCACGGGAATTTCCGGCCTGAGCTGCGGTAGCGGGAGAGGACGAGATCCTGGAACGCGGGGATGTCGTCCTGCGTGAAAAGAGGGCCGGGGCCGGTGAGGCGCTGCTGGGTGGAGGGCATGGTTTCTGTTATCCATGTCTGATGGAATCAAACGGGTGATAAGGGTTGAGGTGAGGGCAAAGATGTAGTGGATATTTTTTGATAATCTGAAGTAAGTGAGGAGCGTGTGCCCCCCAATCCCCCCTTCCATCAGAACTGCCGCCACAGGCAGGCAGTTCTTCAGGTGGGGGGTTCCGTTGATGCGAACCGGATCGCGGCTGTGATCCAATAACGGATTCTTTGCAGATTTATCCGGTAATGACAAGATATCTGAAGTTTCTATACGGTCCTGACAACCGTTTTATCGAACCTAGTAACTGTAATAGATCCGCTGCGGGGGCGCCCCGTCGGGGGCAGCGGCGGTTATCATCATGGGGGTATGGGGGCATCAGCCCCCATCAATGACTCCAAAGATTTTCCTCTGAATTTTCTCAAAGATCTGAAAAAATGTATTCTTTCGAATGTTTGAGCACGATGATGTGTTTTTCTCTCCCCATCAGCTCCGCTTAAACATCCCGTCCAGCTGCTCCCGCGTGAACCGGATAATCGTGGGACGACCGTGCGGGCAGGTGAACGGGTTCTTCGTGAGCCGGAGCTGGTCAGCGACACGCTTGCACTGTTCTGGCGTGCAGACTGTGCCGGCTTTGATTGCTCCCCGGCATGCGACAATACGGGTGATCCGTTCGCGGTTGTCGACTCGCTCCCCGCGGTCAGGGCTCACGAGGTCGCTGATGATGTCTTCGAGCAGGGATGTATCCTCCAGTTTCCCGAGGATGATGGGGACGGTGCGGACAAGGAATGTGTCTTTGCCGAACTCCTCGATCTGGAATCCTTCATTTCGGAGTGACGGCAGGAGTTCAGAAAGCACTGCACTCTCGCGGGGAGTGCGGTGGAGGATGACTGGCGTAATTAGTTCCTGCACGCGTTTTCCACTGCCGTCCTGTTGTCCTGCCAGTTCGTACAGGATGCGTTCATGCGCGGCGTGCTGGTCGATGATCAGGAGTTCCCCTGATGCGGTTGTTGCAAGGATATAGATCCCTCCGAACTCACCGATGACGCGGAGCGGCGGGAGGGTTGCTGCGGGTGCGGGTCCGGGTGCGAGTTCTGTCTGGCGCAGCCGCCGGTCGGAGTCGGTGACCCCTGTATGGGTTGGTTCGCTGACAGCCGGTGGTTTTGTTACGGGGAACTGGTAAGAGTTGGAGTGGGACAGTGCAGCCATCGTGGCAGGAGTATCTGCAACAATGGGTCGTGGCGCTGCGATTGGCCGGATATCCGGAATAAGGTCGTGGCCCGAAAGAGTTTTCCTGACAGCCTCGCGGACAACGCCTGCAATCTCCGGTTCGCGGGAGATCCTGACGAGTTTCTTGGTCGGGTGGACATTGACATCCACAAGGTTTGTGTCAATCTCAAGCGCGAGGAACGCAACCGGGAACCGGTCTTTGGGAAGGAGAGTTCCATACCCTTCCTTGATGGCATTGGTGATGGCAGGGGAGGAGACATACCTCCCGTTGATGGAGAGGAAGATCCGGTCCCGGTCTTTCCGGGAAAGGGAGGGGCGCGAGATATGTCCGTTGATGGCAACAAGCGGTGCTGTTGCCGAGACCGGCACAAGATCGCGGGCCGTGTCAGCGCCATAGATCCGGGCAATGGTGTCGAGCCGGGTCGCGTTCCGGCCGGTGACGACCTGCTCCGTTCCATTGTAGGTGAGCCGGAACGCGATGTCCGGGTGGGCGAGGATGATCCCTTCGAGAATGCCGATGACATGCGAGAGCTCGGTTGCCCGGCTCTTCTGGAACTTCTTCCGGGCCGGGGTATTGAAGAACAGGTCTTCGACAAGGACGGATGTCCCGCCCGGTGCACCGACAGCACTGTTCTCCCGGACTTCGCCACCTGCAATAACAATCCGTGTCCCGGTAGCAAGATCATTGTCACGCGGTCTCGTAACGAGCGTGACCCGGGCAACCGCTGCGATGCTTGCCAGCGCTTCCCCGCGGAAACCGAGGGTGCGGACGGTGTCGAGATCGGAGATCTCCCCGATCTTGCTCGTTGCATGCGGGGTGAAGGCGAGGAGTGCGTCCTCGCGTCCCATGCCCGTTCCGTTATCTGTGACGCTGATGGAGGTGATCTCGTTCTTCGATGCCATGAGATCGATCCGGATTCCCTGCGCCCCGGCATCGATAGAGTTCTCGACCAGTTCCTTGACAACGGAGGCGGGGCGCTCAACGACTTCACCGGCAGCAATCTTGTTGACCGTTGCCTGGTCGAGCACGCGGATCTGGCCTGAGTTGTTGCCCTGTTTCATGGGTTCCCGCCGTTCCCCTTCAGTTTACGTTTCAGTTCTGCAATCATTGCAAGGGCCTGGATGGGGGTCATCTCATCCGGGTTGGCGGCTTCCAGTTCATCCAGCACCGGATTTTTCCTTGGGGCCGGGGCTTCTGCTTTGTCATCAACCAGGAGGATCTGCGTATAGCGCTGGGGGCGCGATCCGTTTTTCACCGGGGCGTTCAGGTCCTCGTCAAGGAGCGTTTCTGCACGCTCGGTGACTTTTCTCGGGATGCCGGCAAGGCGGGCAACATGGATACCGTAGCTCTTGTCGGTGGCACCGGGGATGATCTTCCGGAGGAAGACCACCTCGTCTTTTGTCTCCTTCACCGCGAAATGGTAGTTCTTGACCCGCTTCAGTTTTTCTTCCATGCCGATGAGCTCGTGGAAGTGCGTGGCAAAGAGGGTCTTTGGCCCTGCACTGCCCTTCCCGTGCAGGAACTCGAGCACGGCTCTTGCGATGGAGGAGCCGTCTGCAGTGCTCGTGCCCCTGCCGATCTCGTCGAGGATAACAAGGCTTCTTGGGGTGACATTGTTGAGGATGTTTGCCAGCTCCAGCATCTCGACAAAGAACGTACTCTGGCCGCTTGCAAGGTCGTCGAACGCCCCGACTCTCGTGAAGATCCGGTCGAGGATGCCGATCCGTGCATGACGGGCAGGGATAAAACTCCCGGCCTGTGCCATGATACAGATGAGCGCGGCAGCCCGCATGTATGTCGATTTCCCGGCCATGTTGGCCCCGGTGATGATCATGATCTGCGTACCGCTGCCGGAGAGCTCGGTGTCGTTGGGGACAAATCCTCCGGCAACGCCCTGCTCCACCACCGGATGCCTGCCATCGCGGATGACCAGGGTGTCGCTTTCGTCCAGCTGCGGGCGCACATAGTTCCGCACCTGCGCTGTTTCGGCAAGGGCAGCGGCAACATCGAGGACGGCGATTGCGTTTGCAGTTTCCTGGATGGCCGGAATATCCTTTTTGAGGATTTCGAGGAGTTTTGTATAGAGCTCCCGCTCAAGGATGAGCACGCGCTCGTCTGCGTTCGTGATGAGCGTCTCTTTCTCGCGGAGCTCGGGGATCGTGTACCGCTCTCCGGTTGCCGTGGTCTGCTTGCGCTCGTACCGGGTCGGGACAAGCGCAAGGTTGGGTTTTGTCACGTCAATGTAATACCCGAAGATCCGGTTGTACCCCACCTTGAGCGATTTGATCCCGGTGGCCTTGCGCTCCTTTTCCTGGAGTTCCACGATCCAGTCCTTTCCCGAGTGAAGGACGCCCCGGATGCTGTCCAGCTCCTCGCTGTACCCGGGCCGGATGACCCCGCCGTTTCGTGCAACTGCCGGCGGATCATCGGCAATGGCTTTCCGGATCAGGGCACGGGTTGCAGGGAGATCATGGATGGCGTCAAGCGCAGTCGATGCAAGGTCAGGGAGGGCTTCCCGTGCCCCGGAAAAACACCGCTTCAGCAGCGGCAGGGTTTCAAGGGTATCGGCGAGAGCAACAAGGTCGCGTGGACCGGCGTTTCCGTACGCGATCCGGGCCGCGATGCGCTCGATATCGGCACATGCCTTCAGGCTGTCGCGGAACGCGATCCGGTCCGTTGTCCTGCCGGCCAGGAACTGCACGGTGTCCAGCCGGCGGTTGATCTCCCGGATGTTTGTGAGCGGGCGGGAGAGGTACCGGTCCAGGAGCCGGCTCCCCATCGGTGTCTTTGTCAGGTCAAGCGAGGAGAGGAGCGTTGCGCCTTTTCCCCCCCGGATGCTCTCCCGCACCTCCAGGTTTCTCAGCGTGACGGCATCCAGCACCAGTGAATCGGAAGAGTTCCGGAACGAGAGGGCGCGGATGTGGGTCAGCGGGGCATGCTGGGTCTCCAGCGCATACGCAAGGGCGGCCCCCGCGGCTCCGGTGGCACAGGACCGGCTTTCAAAGCCGAACCCCCCGAGGGACGCGGTGCCGAAGTGACCGCAAAGGAGGCTCGTTGCCCGGTCGCACGAGAAGAGCTCCTCCCGGCAGGGAGTTACGATGACACCGGCATCGCGGATACGGTCTCGAAGGGGACCCGGAAGATTTTCCGGTACAATGCACTCCGCAGGCCGGTACCGGGCAATCTCCGACAGCAGGGATTCGTGGGTAGGATCCTCGGGCACAGTGGCAGCGAAGAACTCCCCGGTCGAGATGTCGAGGAGCGATATGCCCCACTCTTTTTGTTTTACGTCAGGAAGAGCGGCCATCAGGTACGTTGCAGCAACCGATGGAACAAGGGCCGGGTCGATGACTGTGCCGGGCGTGATGACGCGGGCGATCTCGCGCTTTACCACGCCTTTCGTGGTCTTCGGGTCGCCGACCTGCTCGCAGACCGCCACGCGATATCCCCTGCCAACCAGTTTTGCGATGTATCCTTCCGCAGCATGGTACGGCACACCAGCTAGCGGGATCGGGTTGTCCCCGCTCTTCGATCGTGAGGTCAGGACGATATCCAGTTCGCGCGAGACCAGCTTTGCATCCTCGTTGAAGGTCTCGTAGAAATCGCCGATCCGGAACAACAGGATGGTGCCAGGATGCTGCTCCTTCATCTCGTGATACTGCTGCATGACCGGGGTCAGCCGCGCACCATTGCCGTTCTCACCGTTGTTTGCAGGTCCGGGCTCGCGCACCATGAGTGCAGATAGGTACCCCTCCGGATCAATTAATACCGATCTGATCGATCTTCAGCGGACCAGCGGCCGGCTGATGTACACAAACCAGATGAGCAGGGGAAGCGAGAGCAGGAGTGCGATGAGCCCGAAGGCAAGCCCAAGCGTAAAGCCCATGCCGGCGATGCTCGTAATCTTCCAGAGAATGCTGACAGCCCACGGGATGCCGGAGAGAAAGATGAGAATGCCTGCTGCCGCGACCAGCGCGATACCTGCGGCTGCGTTCTTAAGGTCCTGCGAACTCGGGGCCATGGAGAGGACAAGACTGAGGGTCAGGTACAGGTAGAGGAGGAACCACGGGTGGAACGCGGAGACAAGGTTGGCGTCAAAGATGCTGACAACCGCGAATACCAGCGTGTGGAGTGTACCTGAGGAATCGATAGTGGCAGGAAGCGGGGGAAAGACACAGCCAAGGTATTCCGAGAATACCATGGTCAGCCCGGCGAGGACAAGCGGAATGCAGAAGAGGGGCGCGGAACTGATGATGAGGTTGCCCAGCACAGGGATCTTCGGGCGCGTGTAGGTGACCGAGCCGCCATCCCGTGAAAGGAGGACAATCTTCGTGATTTGTGCACCGGTCAGGATGCAGCCAAGCACATGGCAGCACTCGTGGACAATAACGCCCGGGGCCCGCACGGCAAGGTAGAGGAACCGAAGCGGCAGGACCTGCGCCCAGAGGTTGTCGAGCATGACCGAGATGCACATGATGGCAATGCCGGAAGCGATGACAATGAGAAAGGGAAGGGGATCCATGGTGACCGGAGCTGTACGAATAGTTCTCGCAAAAGAATGATAAGCATGCCGGCCTGGTGAGAGGTGTCTCTTCTGAAAGGCTGATATCCCGGAAGGCCCCAGTCAGCGTATGCAGGACCGGGAACCCGGCGGAGAGGGCAAAAAGGGCAACCGTCTCTCGCGGGAGAAGAGCCCCTATCTCCTCCAGCATGCAGAAAACCCCGTGGACTGGTTCCCGTGGGGCGAGGAGGCATTCTCCAGGGCGGTACGCGAGGACAAGCCGATCTTTCTCTCGATCGGGTACGCAACCTGCCACTGGTGCCACGTGATGGCGCACGAGTCATTCGAGGACCCGGAGGTTGCAGAGCTGCTCAACCGCGACTTTGTCGCTGTCAAGGTGGACCGCGAGGAGCGACCCGACATCGACAGCACGTACATGCAGGTCTGCCAGATGCTGGCAGGTCAGGGGGGCTGGCCGCTGACGATTGTGATGACCCCGGAGAAAAAGCCGTTCTTTGCTGCCACCTATATCCCGAAAGAACGGCGGTTCGCGCTTTTTGGTCTGCTCGACCTGCTCCCGCGCATCACAAAGGCCTGGCGGGAACAGCGGGGAGAACTCCTCCGGTCCGCAGAATCCATCACCCTCGTCCTTGAGACACGGGATATGGCATCAGCCGGGCCGGAACCGGATGCCGCACTGCTGGACGAGGGGTACGAGGATCTCCTGCTCCGGTTCGATCCTGGATACGGGGGATTTTCCGGTGCCCCGAAGTTCCCGACACCGCATACCCTGCTCTTCCTCCTCCGGTACTGGAAGAGGACGGGGAAGAAGCGCGCCCTCGATATGGTGGTAAAAACACTCGACGCAATACGGGACGGCGGGATCCACGACCATGTCGGCGGAGGATTCCACCGGTATTCTACCGATGCTCAGTGGCGTGTCCCGCACTTTGAGAAGATGCTGTACGACCAGGCGCTCCTCCTGATGGCATACACCGAGGCATTCCAGGCAACAGGGAACGATCGCTACCGCGAGACCGTGATGTCAACGGTACGGTATGTCCTGCGCGATCTCACCTCGCCGGAAGGGGCGTTCCTTTCGGCCGAGGACGCAGACAGTCCCGGGGGCGAGGGGGCATTCTATCTCTGGACAACAAATGAGCTGGAAGAATTCCTCGGGAAGGACGATGCAGCACTTGCGGGCCGGGTATTCAATGCCCGAAAAGAGGGAAATTTCTCCTCACCGGAATCCCCTGCCGGGGAAAACATCCTTTACCGCACCCTGACGGACGAGGCCCTTTCTTCCGTCACCGGCATGCCCGCGGGGGAACTTGCCGGACGCATTACCTCCGTAAGGGAGCGGCTCTTTGCAGCGCGGGGGAAACGCCAGCGCCCCCGGTGCGATGACAAGGTGCTCCTTGACTGGAACGCGCTGGTGATCGCTGCGCTGGCAAAGGCTGCCCGGGTCTTTGGCAGGGATGAATGCCGTCTTGCCGCAGAACGCGCAATGGATTTCCTTCTTACACGGATGCGTACCGACAACGGAAGGCTCTGGCACCGGTACCGTGACGGTGAATGCGCGATCATGGCGTTTGCCGACGATTATGCATTCCTGGGCCTTGCATTGCTCGAACTGTACGAGTGCACCTTCGATCCCCGGTACCTCGCCGAAGCGCTTGCGGTAATGAAAACCTTCCGCGACCATTTTCTTGACAATGAAAACGGGGGCTTCTTTTTCTCTGCAGACGATGCGGAGGCGCCCCTTGTCCGGAACAAGGAGATCTACGACGGTGCTGTGCCCTCCGCGAACTCTGTTGCCTGCGAAGTCCTGCTCCGGCTCTCACGGTTTACCGGGAATACAGAGCACGGGGAGATTGCGGCTCTCCTTGCCCGATCCTTTGCCGGCCGTGTCCGCGAATCTTCGTCAGCGTTCTGCTGGTTCCTCTGCGCTATTGAACGCGCAGTGGGCCCTTCGCAGGAGATCGTGATCGCTGGCGACCGTGAATCTCTTGCAGTCCGGGAACTTCTTGCTGCCGTACACTCCCGGTACCTTCCCCACTGCACGGTGATCCAGAAACCGGCTTCTGATAAGGAACGTGCCGCTGCCCTCGCGACTATTGCCCCCTTTACCTGGGATATCCCCGCCGACCAGCATGCAGCGGCATATCTCTGTTCGGGCACAACGTGTTCCGTTCCGTTTACGGATCCCGGCCTGCTTGGAAAGGAACTGGAGCGGGAAAGAAAAAACGGGTGATTACAGGTTCTTCAGCGAGACGATGTCTTTTACCCCGGCGAGTTTCCAGACAAGGGAGCGCTCTTCCTCGGCTATGGCAACCGGGGCATCCAACGGGGAGTGACCGAGAGCGGCAAGGATATTGCACGAGAGGTTGCGGTCAACGATTAAGTCTACAAACTTCTCCCGGATCAGTTTCTTCTCGATGGAGTCATGAACCTCTTCCAGGTATCCCTGGAGCGTGACGAACGTATAACTGGAGAGGTCCTTTGTGTATTTCTCGATCTCGACAGAGACATACGGGCTTTTGCGGAAATAATCGAGTTTCTTGCCATATTTGGTCGAGAGGAAGTAGAGGAACGATCCATCGAAGACATAGAGGAACGGTGCGATGTACGGGTATTTCTCTCCCTGGAATGCGATGCGGCAGATATACCCCTTCTCGATTAACCGGTCATATTCTGCCTTGTCCATCCGGGGGATTTTTATGATTTCCATAGGTTCCCAAACCTCATTCCTAACGAGAGACGATAAACCTTTTCAAATGGGGTCGGAGAGGGGGAATGCATCAGGGAATGTGAGGATAGTTCAGGAGTACGGGAGCGGCATTGCCTATCTTTTTACGGTCACGGATTGTTTCGCAAATCGCTGAAAGGCTTGCCGGCACATGCCCGATCACTTCGGCACTGACATTGATCCGTTTGTGCACAAAGTCGATGAACGGATAGTTCCGGAGATCGTTATTATGGTAGTGGCCATGGACTACCCATCCTTCGAAGTCCTTCGGGGCATCCGCCGGATCATGGACAAGGCAGAACCGGAGTCCTTCGTGTTCGATGATGACAAATGGGACAGAAGCCGGTTCCGGGCTGTCATGGTTTCCGGCAATGAAGACAGCATCGCCGCCAAGCATGGCACGGTACTCCCGGGGCGGACGGGCGTGTGGGCCGTAGCAGAGATCGCCGATATGGAAGATTTTCGTGTGTTCCGTGCAGCGGGCATTCCAGTTGCCGATAAGAACACGGTCCATTGTCCCGGTATCACCGGTGCGGAAGGGGCGGGAGCAGTACCGGATGATATTAGCGTGGCCAAGGTGCAGGTCTGCGATCAGGAGGATGTCCCCGGGATCGGCCGGATCGGGTGCCGTGAGTTCGAAACCGGCATACCGCCGGTACCGTTCAAGCGCCTGCTGCCAGCCGGTGCTGTCGTGCCGGTGATCACCGGTGACCCAGCATTTCTCAAAAAGATCGTATTCCGCAAGGATCCGGTCCCCGTTCATAACCGTGATCCGGAGACCGGTCTCGTCAAGGAGTACGGGTTTAAGGGGGGGCCAAAACCGCGTATGGATATGGTATTCGAGCAGCGACCGGATCCGGAAGAACAATCCCCCGGTAAGGCGGTTCTGTGGTTCTGCGGTTTCTGATTCGAGCAGCGCGGAGAAGATCTTTGCAGCGGTCTTTTCTTTGAGGTGGTTTGCAACGGTAACGTGATACCATTTCTGTTCCGGGTGGCCGTCCCAGGCATTGTGGCTCTTTGTCAGGGGAGTAAGGGCATGCGAAACCTTTGCGATCAGCTGCTTTAAGGGTTCGGATGGCCGGACAGAAAAGGCGATGACACTCCCGTGCATCCCGGCCCGTTTCTCGAACCCGTCCATGGTGAACGGGAGAGGATCGAAGCCTGATGCAATGGACCCGATGCAGTCAAGGATCTGATCGCGGGAAACGCCCGGAAGCAGTTCCATGGGCCCGAAGAGCGTGAGATGGGGGTGGCGTTCCAGAGAGCGGGTGATTCCGGCGGTTGTGGCGATCGATGCTGCGGTTTTTCGGATCCGCTGTTTTGTCTTTCCAAGCCGGATCTCCACGAGATAGATGTCATCCATAGGCGGGCGGTTCTGGTGAAATAGTAGTGTATGGGCGGTCTTTGGGATTAAAGGTACATCCCGGAAAAAAGGATAGGAAGATCAGGCGTTTGTCTTCTGGTGTGCCATACCGAAGAGCATGGCAATTCCCACAAGAACAGTCGCCACCCCTCCCATGCCAAGCACGATGCCAATCCACGGTGCAAGGCTGGAGGCAAATACGATACCGGCCGCTATCAGGACACCACCGATCATGATAGTTACGACAGGTCTCATCACTGGTTCTGCAATATGCGATCCCTCCGTAGAGTATCACATAGGTAATCACCGGTTGTATTTACAGGTTGCCATCAGGGGGACCCATGGCGTGGAATGAGATGGAATGAGGAATACCAACAGCATCTTTACGTCACCCGGTCAATAAGCTGGAAGCGATGAGCACATCCGGCGCTGTCTCAACCCTCTTATTCGACATGGACAATACACTGTTTGACCTCGTGGAGGCACAGGGGACCTCCTGCCATGCGGTGGCACGGTTCCTCGGGCATGATGACGGGGACAAGCTCTTCTCGTACTTCCTCCATCCGGTGCACGGCTTTGAATCGCATGCCAACATCCGGCAGTACATGGAAGACCGCCGTATCCCGCTGGACGGGGCGTTCCCCGCGGCCTGCCGGGTGTATGAATCAGTGAAACTGAATGCCATCCGCCCGTATCCCGGGGTTGTGGAAACCCTGCAGCACCTCTCGGATGAAGGATACCCGATGTGTATCGTAACGGATGCTCATTCCCGCGATGCAACCCTGCGGCTCGAGAAGACCGGCATGCTCCGGTACTTCACGAGCCTTGTCTCGTTCGATCTTGTGCAGGAGAAGAAACCGGGATCCGGCCCGTTCCTTACAGCACTAGAGATGATGCAGGTATCCCCTTTGGATGTTCTCCTTATTGGCGACAGCATCCGCCGCGACATCGAGCCCTGCACCCGGCTGGGGATCCGGACGGTCTATGCCCGCTACGGGGACCGGTTCTCAGCAGACAGGCAGGGGCGTGGCGCAGATTATGCTATTGATTCCATGAGCGAGCTCCCGGGAATTATCCGAAGGATCAACCGTGCCTGAAATTCTGAACCAAATTGCCAAAAGCACGCGGTTCCATCATACCAAAAAATAATTTCAAGGAATTAAGGCGGAATTACAGGGATTTTTCCCTGGTTAACCAATAACTTAAAAAAACGGACGCCCCCAATTAAAAGTATGTACGTTCCGAAAGAGATCTTTTTCACCAAAGGAGTTGGTGTCCATAAAGATCGTCTCGCTTCGTTCGAGCTTGCACTGCGGAAAGCCGGTATCGAGAAATGCAATCTCGTATACGTATCAAGCATCTTTCCCCCGCAATGCAGGCAGGTCACGCGGTCAGCCGGGCTCAAAAAACTCAAGCCCGGTGCAATAACCTTTTGTGTCATGGCACGGAACGACACCAATGAGCCCAACCGGCTCGTCTCCTCTGCTATCGGTCTTGCCCTCCCGAGCGATACGGCCGAATACGGGTACCTGTCGGAACACCATGCCTACGGGGAGACGGAAAAGAAGACCGGTGAATATGCCGAGGACCTTGCAGCAACCATGCTGGCAACAACGCTCGGCATCGAGTTCGATGTCAATGCCGCGTGGTCGGAGCGCGAGCAGACGTACAAGGCAAGCGGCAAGATCATCAAGACCAAGCATACCTGCCAATCCGCAGAAGGGGATAAGAACGGGCTGTGGACAACGGTTATTGCGGCTGCGGTGTTTCTCTGATTTTTTCAGATTCTTTTTTTTTGAAAATTTTCAACCAGTTTTTGCGGACAAAAAATGAGCCATTACAGTTCCATCGAGATTAATGAAGTAACTGAGAAAATTTGGTTCTGTAAAGATCATCTTTTGGATAATTGCCCCCCCTTGCGCCTCCGACTGGTTTGAAAAACCAGGAGGATGAGAAGAACGCGGATGCGTTTTTCGAAGGTCGGCTAATGCCTCCCTTCTCATTGTCGAGGTTCTGATGAACCTCTCCAACTTCGAAAGCCCTGCCTCGAAGAACCTTGCAGGTTCTTCTTGTGTCTCACCTCTAAAGAGGTTCGACACCCCTAAAGGGGGCGGGGGCGCGGGTGATGCTTCCGTATTAGCTGAATGCAATTCTGATAGATAGGGGTGTTTTTTTTAAAAGGAACTGATGCCGCCGCGGGGCGCCCTTCGGGGCGGCGGCCGTTCATCCCAAATGGGGGTATGGCAGCATCAGCCCCCATCATCATTTCAAACAATAATTACTAACGTGAGTCTTCCCGCTCCCGCTTCATCTCCCGGATCCTCTCCGCCAGTTCCCGCACCGCAATCCGCGCCGGCGAATCATCCGAAATCAGCGAGACCGGCTCCGCCGCCAAATCCGCTTTCTCGACAGCAGGGTCTTCCGGAATAAAAGCGATAGGCGATTCTTCTCCAATGTCAACCGAGGCCGCACCTGTCTTGTACTGATTAAACACAACGCGGATCTTCTCTTTTTCAAGGCCGAGCTGGGTGGCGATCTCCCGGATCCGCGCGATGGTCCGGAGCCCCCGGGCGCCGGGATCGCTGACAATGAGGAGGAGGTCCGGCTTCCCGATGGTGCCCCGGCTGATATGCTCCATGCCGGCCTCGGTATCGATGACAATGAAGTGGTAATCGCGTTCAAGCCGTTCCATACATTCCGAGAGCAGGTCGTTTGCAAAGCAATAGCAGCCCGTGCCCTCGGGCCGGCCCATGGCCACGAGATCGAATCCCTCGCTCTCGACAAGGGCCTGACGGAACCGGAACCGGACATAATCGTGACGGTTCATACCGGGTGGAATATTCCGCGAGAACGCCTCCTCGCGCATGCTCCCGAGCGTCTCTTTCACGGGAACGCCCAGGGCCTCGTGCAGGTTGGCATTCGGGTCAGCGTCAACCGCAAGGACGGGGCTCTCGCCCATGGCGATGAACGACCGTACAAGGAGGGAACTGACGGTGGTCTTGCCGGTTCCTCCCTTGCCGGAGACCGCAATCGTAAACGGGTGTGGCGGCATTTAGTCTCTCTCCATGGTCAGCAGGCAGGGAGGTTTTTTTCCGCCCTTATGCGGTGCGAGATCTCTGCTGCTGCTCTCATGATGGCAAGCGAACCTTCCTGGTCGGCAAACCGGATCCCGCAGCTCGGGGTGATCAGTGATTGGGCGTCGAAGAGTTTCTCCGGCATTTTCTGGCAGAGCTGGGTGCGTATCTCGAAATACTTCTCATACAGTGAGTCCACGGTCTCCGTTGCGAAGATCTTGTATTCGGCCGGAACGATCCCCCATGCAACAACGCCCCCCCGCTCCATGTAGGAGATGACCGCGTTGGAATAGAGGAGGAACTCCTTTGCCGTTGCATAGGCATCGAGGGAGATGACTGCGGGGTTGAGTTCCATGACAAACTCCCAGTCCGTGTTGGAGCAGCAGTGGACGCCAAGCCCGCCCTGGACGAGCGATGCGATATCCTCCCATCCCGCTTTCACGGTATCCTTGTCAACCGGGACAACCGAGGAGCCGAGCGATGCAAGGTAGGGTTCGTTCAGGACAATAAGGGTCTCTTTTGCTCCGCACTGCTCTTTCATCGCGTTCTCGCACCAGCGCGCCTTCAGCGCGATCATCTTGGAGAGGACATCGGCAAGCTGGTTATCGTAATAGATCGGGCGCTTCTCCGCATCCACGACCTGCATGCCGAACGTGACCGGGCCGGTCACCTGGCACTTGAGCACGCAGGCGGAGGGGAGATTACGGGTGAGCATTTCCATGAATGCCGAAGCATAATCCTTGTTGAGACCATATCCGGCAAAGTCCCCTTCAACAAAGTCCATGTACACCTTCTCCATTGCCGCGGTCTGGTCCTGTGTGCTGTCGAACAGGAGCCGGTCCTCGCGAATGACACGCCCCGGGAGCTGTTCTGAGTCATTGAAGACAATGCCTTCAAGGAGAGCGCGGTTTGGCAGTGTCGGGATATACGGGAAATCCGGAAAGAGGGCGAGCACATCGTCGCAGGCCTGTTTCGGGTCGGTGTGGGGGAGCCCCCCGACACCGGTTGCGAGGGAGCAGGGCGGTGGTATCATCTTTGCCATGATACTCACTCCTTCCGGATCCGGCAGGAATCGAGCAGTTCCTGGACTCCCGGGAAGAGCGAGAAGTCCGTGTGCGGGAGGAATGTGCTGCCGGTGTACTCGTCCATGAACGAGCTCTCGGCATTCAGCTCGATATACGCGATCCGGTACGCGATATCGTCGAGGGTCTTTCGGGCCCGGCGGTTGATGAGCGCAATGTTTGCCCCGGTGACTGCCCCGTTGCCGATATTTTTGATGTCTTTTAAGTCAATCTCCGGGATCAGGCCGATGATGGTTGCGTTCTTTTTGTCCAGGTAGTTGCCGAATGCACCGGCAAAGTAGATGGTCGAGATATCCTTGTGGGTCACGCCTGCTTCTTTCATCAGGGTGACGCAGGCAGCGTGGACCGATGCCTTGCTCATGATCAGGTTCTTGATATCATTTTCCGTGATGACGATATCCTTCCCGGTATCTGTCTCCTTTGCCCAGGCGACGACAAATTCCGGGAAATGCGTCCCTTTCCGTATGCGGGGGTGTTCGATCCCGGTGTTGATCCGCCCGGTCCGGTCGATGACGCAGACGAGCAACAGCTCTGCGAGAAGATCGATGAGCCCCGAGCCGCAGATGCCCCGGGGTTTGATCCCGTTGATGGTCGAGTATTTCGGGTCGAGCGTGACCGGGTCGATGGTGATCTTCTCGATTGCCCCGGGATTGGCCCGCATGCCAAAGAGCACTTCGCCCCCTTCAAGGGCCGGGCCGGCTGCGCCTGCACAGGAGAACATCCATTCCTTGTTCCCGAGAACCACTTCGAAGTTCGTGCCGATGTCCACGAGAAGCGAGATCTCTTCGCGCTCCCCCATGCCGCAGGCAAGGATGTCGGCAATGATATCGCCCCCGATAAAATCGCTGACCGCGGGGAATGCATAGACGCCGCCATTCGGGTTGCAGGCAATCCCGAGCCGGCTTGCCGCAATCGAGAGTGCCCTGCGGACAACCGGGACATATGGCTCGGCGATCATGTAAGCCGGGTCGATCCCAAGGAGCATATGGGTCATGACCGTGTTGCCCGCAACAACCACATCGTAAATGTCCTCCCGGTCGATCCCCGCTGAGTTCGATGCTGAAGTGATGGCCTGGTTGATGCTCTCGGCAGCAAGCGCCTGGAGCTTTGTCAGTCCGTTCTTCCGGGCAAAGTTGACGCGGGCAAGAATGTCCTCCCCGCAGCTGATCTGCTTGTTGTAGTTCGAGGCAACGCCAACGACCTTCCCGGTGACCAGGTCCCAGAGATACACGACAATGGTTGTCGAGCCCAGGTCAACGGCAGCCCCATAGACCCGTTTCGAAGTATCGTTCTCCTGGAGGTCGATGACCCGGTAACCGCCGGGCACAAGGCCGATGGTTGCCGTCACCTTCCATTCGCTGTGCCGCAGGATGGACGGCATCTCCCGGAGCACTGCGAGTGGTGCATACATCTTCTCTGCTACCGGCCCCCCGCTCTTCTGGATTCCCCAGAGGAACCGGGAAAGGTCCGGTGACGGGTCCGCGAGGCTTGGGGGGTGGAGCTCAACATAATACTTCCGGACTGAGGGATGGAACTCGATCTCGTGGTCGAGCCCCTCGACAAGGATCTTCTGCTCCTGGATGAGGGTACTCTCGGGAACGAAGACATGGAGGTCGCCCTGGACAATCGTCTCGCAGGCAAGGCAGCCGCCTTTCTGCAGCTCGGGTTCGGTAAAGAACCTGCCATATTTCTGCCGGTCGAACTCTGCCCGGCCCGACCGGATAAAGACAATGCACTTGCCGCACTTGCCTTGTCCGCCGCAGACAACGTTCATGGAGAGGCCGGCCCGCTGTGTGGCATCGAGCACCGTCGTACCCCGGGGGACATCGATCTTGTAGTAACTCGGGAGGAAGGTTACAGTCCGCATCTATTTCTTCCACTCCTGGTGCAGGTACTCCCCGATCTCTGCTGCATCGCGGGGACCGACAAGGACTTTCCAGCCGGTCGCGTCTTCAATCCTCCCGGAAAGCGGGGAGGCATAGCCGGGAATGATCAGTTTCCGGTGGGAGACCTCGTTCTCGAGCCCGAATGTCTTGATCGAGTCCCGGACCAGCATCTCGGAGAGTTTTCCCGCAGCCACTGCTGTCAGGACTGACAAGCCTTCCGTGTCAACGATCAGCATAAAGCAGGGGACGCGGGCGGATTCAAGGTATCCCTGGAGCGTGAAGAACGTGAGCGAGAAGTTCACGGTCATCAGGACCGGGGAGTCCTTGTCCGGTGAACCCACGCGATAAATGCCCGGGTTCATCTGGATGGGCTTCTGCGGATCGGTATAGATGTTCTGCCGGAGGGTAAGGGCAGCTTTGGCGGACCCGGACGGGAGAGGATCGGTGACGATGACAGACCCGTATTTGACAATTCCCAATGCAACCGCTGCATCCTCCTGCCCGGTCTCTGCGGCATTAAGGTACACCGGATACCCGAGATCCGGGACTGCACGGGTGATGGCGAGCTGGCGGACAGCCGTGGAACGCCGGATAAATTCACCGAAGTTTTCAGGCGCAAGGTCAAGGACAAGATCAGTCACGCCATCGGCCGTGCAGGTCTTCACCAGGTTCACAAGGTCATCGAGGCTGCCGGATCTTACGACAAGCGGGCACCCGTGCTGTCTGGCAAGTGCGCACATCTCCTGCACATTATCCTGTGTTGCCGCGTGGAGGAGGGGGCGGTAGGTGCCGCAGTGGACCAGCGCAGCCTTCAGCGCTGCCGTGTCTTTCGATATGAGGACAGGCGGGAGGTGGGCTTCAACTTTTTCCACCGTTTCCACTGCCCGGGCAAATGTCTCCGCTGAACCGCTCACGTTCTCTATGGCGATACCATTGAACCGAAGGTCAGCACCAACACGCGTGAGGACTTCGTCCCGTACCCTACGGGTTATCGCAACGATCTCCTCTGCAGGCATGGTGTCGGTGACCCGGAAGACAAGGCCCGGGGGGTGGTAGAAGGTCTTCTCGTGGCGGTACAGGACCGTTTCCTCCCCGACCTTGAAATTTTTCGTGCCAACACCGATCTTGACCAGGCGGATCGGCGGGCGGGTTGTTGCACCAAGCACGGACTTTGCCTCGTCGCTCAGGTACGGGCAGAGGTCGAGGTCTGCTTTCCCGCCGGCAAGTTTCATCGCGAACGTGAGACAGGTCGGATCGCCGCACTCCTTGCAGTTCTTCTTGGGGAGGAGCTTGTAGATATCCAGTGCCTTGAGGGCCATCTCACGGCACCCCCGCGGACTGTGCCGGTTGTTTCATGCCGGCAAGCGCCTTTCGTAAGGGCACGATGGTTCCGGGATGGCGGACACAGAGGATCTCTGCCCCGGCCGTTGCGGCTGCAAGGCAGGTGAAGAGCTCCCACTGGATTGCCGTCTCGTCCTGCAATCCGTCGCCAGCCTCCCGCACTTCCTTGATCGTGAGAGTATCGGCCGATGAGCAGATCATTGGCATGGCAAGGTCGGTGTCCCCCTTGAGGGCAGAGAATCGTATTCGTTCCATGGCAGAGTACGAGTACTCGAAACCGTACCCGAGCGCTCCCGTGTATGGATCAATCACGATATGGTCGCGTTGCACCCCGATCTCCTTTAAGAGGATGTTGAGCTGCTTTGCCAGGTTGATGTCAATGGGCGACTGGGCGATGATGGAATGGTTGTAGGCAAGGGCAGCTGCTGCGATACTGCGGTACTTCCCCGCTTCTGCAGTCCCGAGAAGGAGCCGTTCGCCCTGGCCGGCCTCCCCGCATTTCTGGTACACCTCGCTGTCGATCTTCGGCTCGTTGCTCCCCTCGATGATAACCGGGAGACTTGTGGCCGAGAGGACGCCTTCGACAACACTGCCAAGCGAGGCGATATCGGAAAAGTTCCTCTGCTTCGTGCTGGTCAGGTGGAGCCGGACAAGGTCGGCACCGTAGTCGGCATCCGCCTTTTTTGCCCATTCATTTGCATTGTTGACAACATCCCCGCAGTAGTCTTTCACAATGGGTGACCAGAAGTCGGGGTTGTCGCAGATCTCAAAAGCAATGAGCGGAGCGGGCGAGGAGGGCGACGATTCGAGGAAGGGAAGTGTCGTCCCCCCACCGATACGGTACGAGATCCTCCGTGTCCCTCCATCCGCTTTTGTTGCACCGAGGACCACTTCGCCAATAGGGGTGGTCCAGCCGAAATTCATTTCGAACGGCATGGTCCTCACACCAGTGGCTTCATCGTCAGTGCAGGATGCCCGCCCCGCTCTAAAAATTCTATGAGCGCTTCGATGGTTTCGGCAGTGGTCTCATCCGCAACCTTGTCAAGGAACCCGGTAAGGCCCCGTTCTTCGAGTTTCTTCTCAAGCCGCTCTTTGAGTTCCTCTTTCAGCGCAGCCGGCATCCAGACGAGCCGCTCGATCCCTCCTTCCCCCTGGAGGAAGCGGTCCGAGAGGATATAGTTCTTGGAGATACCGGCAAAGCCCGGTGTCTGCGCCCCGCCGCCAATCGTTCCCGCAAGCGTTGAGAAAGTCATGCCCGAGGGGGTCATGCCTTTGTATTCCCGGTTCACGACCATGATCCCGTTCACTTCGGGCAGCATCAGGGCGATTGCCTCGAAACAGCCGCAGCAGGTCATCGGGTATTCCATCACGCTATAGAGGGAGCAGCGCTCGATCTCCCCGTGGCTCGCTTTCTTGACGAACCGGTTCACCCCTTCAAACTCCCCGGTCAGCTCGTTGATAACCGCACCCTTCTCGATGGGCTGGTTGGCGCCGGACGGTGACATCTCGTAGGCAATCTTTCCATCAAGCCAGCTGATCGCCCCGCAAAGAGCGAGCCGTTCGGGAGTGATCACGCAGACATGGTTTGGGGCGAACGTCTGGCAGAGCGTGCAGGAATAGTATGTGTTCACGTCGGAATCGCGCATGCCCTTGATCCGGGCATCGCGTTCATCGTACACCCGTTCAGCCTCTTTCTTTGCTTCGGCAACCTTAGCCGGGTCCGTGATCAGCGTCACGGATACCGCATCGAGCAGCTGGGGGAAGTCCATCCGGAACTTGCTTGCCAGCAACTTTCCGATGTGCTCGATCTTCACCCCTTTTGCCACGGCTTCTTTCGAGATCCTCACCCAGATGAGATCGCGCTGGGCAACGTGCCAGGAGCCTTCGCCGTAATTGACAAAATTATGGATGCGGCGTTCGAGGACCGGCTCGTAGTCCTTCTTCATCGTCTTCCCGGCTACTTCGATGATGATCCCGAGCGGGTTCGCTGAGCCCTCCTTCATAGAATCGATCTCCGTACCGATGACTGTGACCTTGCCATCTTCGATCCCGGAAGGCTCGCGCATCCGGAGAAGCTCAAATGCAGTGGACCGGCCGCCACCGAACTCTACATACATCTCTTCTTTTCTTATGCTCTTTCCCTCAAATGCCGGTGAACAGCTCATGGGGATCGGGATTGCCGTGACATTGACCCGGATGCCCCTGAGCTCCATTCCCTGGCGCACCACATCGCCCGGGGTTGCCGGAACCCAGGTTGCATTCTCGTACCCGCCAAGGGAAAGGATGGGAAATCCCAGCACCCGCATGCCATCGACAAGGGCAATTTCCTCATCGGTCAGGCCGGGGAAGACAATCACGATTGCCTTGGCACGCTCGGCCGCGTATGTCAGCAGGCGGTGCATGTCACCGGGCGTAACCCCGCCAAACATCATGGCAACGCGGGCAACGATGTCCACAAAATGAATACCGTAAAACGGGGATGAGCCCAGGGGGATGAGGCGATAGTCGAGTCCGACCTTCACGCCGGCTGCCGACAGCGATGGGACAACAGTTCCTGCAAGGAATGTGAGCATGTATTTTTCCTGCAGCTCACGGCAGATGGCAGCGGCGCTCCCTTCTCCTTTGGGAGTTCCGACAATGAGTGCGAGCCCGAGAATGCTTCCGTCCACGAGAGAATAACCGAGCTTCCGGATTACCGTGTCGCTGATGAAACCGGTATACGGTGCAGGTTCCTTTCCCTTTACTGCGGTCTGTTCAGCCAGCAGGCATTCGGATGCTACGATGGGATTGCCAGCGGTCTTTTTGAAAACATCTTCCGCTGCTGCACGGTCGTGGACTGCGACACCGGTCAGCGCGTATGATATCGGGAGGTGGTAGGCCGTTTCTTCATAAGAGAACGGTTTCTGGATCGATGCGATCCTCGTTTTCAATGACTCTTCGCCATGTTTTTTGGCTGATTCTACGTCGGTCATTACCTCTTTGCCTCGTACCAACAGTTACCCGGTAATATAGATATAGTTTCGTTCTTTGATAATCCGGAATCCGTCGGATTTGGCGTACTACCGCAAATGATGACCGTAAAGGAGATATAGAGTAGCACAGTGATATTCTTTATAAATCGAGGCACTGTTATGGGAGAGAGTAGTATAAAGAGAATGATTCCACGGCTGGTTTTGCTCCTCGCCGTCATCTTCTGCATCCCGCCGGTATTGGCAGAAAACAGCACAATATCGATCGCCTACTGGGGCAGCGGCGGGTACTATATTGGCGATACGATTATCTTCGACGGGACATCCCCCTCCGGGAACTCCACGGCAATCAGGCTGACCGGGCCGGACCTGCCGGCAAACGGTGTCCCAATTTACGATCTCGATGGTGCCGAGGGAACCGGGAACCCGGTTGTAGTCAAAGATGACGGGAAATGGCGTCTTGTCTGGTATACGGGATCGATCAAGGGCGTTGACAAGATGCAGACTGCCCGGTACTATATCACGGTTTTTGATGTGAACAATCCTGAAGTATCCGCAAAAACATCGGTCATGATGAAGAAACCGGATTTCTATGTTATTGCAAATCCCGACACGCTTGAAACCGGGGAATACCTTCAGCTCCAGGGGACGGCTGAACAGGGGACCTCTGATATTCACATCATAATCAGCGATGAGGTCGGGAAGGTCTACCGCACGTACGATACTGCTGCAAGCCGCTCAGGATATTTCACCTATGCGTTCCGCGTGGATATGCCTCCGGGCACCTACTATGTGACCGTCTCAAGTCCCTCTGTCAAGAACACGTACCGGACCACAATTACGGTAGTGCCGCCTGCTACTCCCGTGGCAAACGTTACGCTCGCACCCACGACACCTGCGGGAATGGCAGCGGATGCCGGCACGCTCTCCGTATCCTCCAACCCGGCCGGCGCTGCTGTCTCTGTGGACTCGGTCAGTATGGGTGTCACGCCAATTACCCTTGCAAATATCGCTCCGGGAACGCACACTGTAGAGATCCGGTCGCCCGGGTACCTCACCTTCTCTCTCCCGGTGACGGTCTATGCCGGTGAGACCACCTCCCTCTCCCCGGTGCTGGTGAAAAGCCCGCTCTCCCTTCCGGTTTCTCCCGTTACAACCCTTGCCGGTGTGATCATCGCTGGGGTTGTCCTCCTTGTTGGTTGTGCGGTGCGGAAGACAGATTAATCCCGCTCTTTTTTGAACTTTTTTTGAGACCATAATGTATATTGACGACCGGGCGCAACGGTAGTACCTCAATCGGGATATCATGCAGAAGTATTCTTTTGTCGCTCACATGCCGGATGAACCCGGCTCATTGCACCGGGCAGCCGAGATCATCAAGCACTATGATGGCAACATCAACCGCATCCAGTTCGACCGGCGTATCGATCCCGGGACGGTATTCTACGAGGTGACTGCAACTGAAGAATCGTACCGGAAGATCATGGAAGACCTTACCCGGATCGGGTATCTCCAGACATCCCTTGTAACGCTGGATTTTTTGAAGTTCTGCGTCTATCTCCCGCACCGCCCCGGGGCACTCTACGAATTCCTCTCGTACATCACCTCAGCCGGAGCAAATATCGCCCTGATCGATTTTGACGATAAGGGCCGTCATCCCGATCGCCTGACCATCAGCCTGAACCTCGAACAGAGCAGGGAGATCGACCGCCTGCTCGACGAGCTCAAGTCACGGTACCGGCTCGAGATCATCGAGTACGACCGGACCGGCCGGCACCTCGATGATACGGTCTTCTATGTCCGGTATGCCCAGGCAGTCCGCGAGCTGATAGGCGAATCGGAGGATGCGTTCCTGCTCTCTTTTCTCGCGGACAGTAACCATATAGCGCAGGAACTCATGGACCGCGGGTGCAATCCCCACCAGGTCTTTGAAAGCGTGCTTGCAACCGGCCGGACCATGATGGAAACCTCGGGACCGGGTTTTTATGCATCGGTGCAGCAGTTTACGATGGCACCCGAAATAACCCTGTACTGTTTCCAGCCTCCGTGCGGGGGATCGGTCTTTCTCATCAGTTCTCCGGACGACCTGGTGATGATCGATACCGGGTACGGCATCTACCACAATGACTTTATGGCGCTCTTCTCGCGGTATGGGATTGACATGCGGAAACTCTCCCACATTATTGTCACGCATGCAGACGCGGACCACTGCGGGGCATCGGGGCACTTCTCCGTGCCGGTTCACATGCACAACGGTACGCTTGCGATTATCCGCACGAACAACCGGGGCTGGGGATCGCGGAGCCAGGAGTCGGTACTTGAGGAGTTCTATACACGGATGATCAACCTCTTCTCCCGGTTCCAGGTGCCAAAGGATATCTGCTGTTTTGGCGAGCCCAAAGGAGAGAAGCGTGGGATCTTCCCTGTTATCGCGACGGTGTCCGTCGGGCCGATGCAACTGGACGTGCTTGACGGCTTAGGGGGACACACCTTCGGGCAGGTATTCCTCTATTCGCGCGATCATGGCCTGATTTTCGCGGCCGACAGTGTCATCAATTTCGGGAGCCTGACCAAGGCCCGGGCGGATTACAGTTCCCTTGCCGCATTCCTGGTCACCTCTGTCAATGTCGACAGTGACCGGGCAAAGCAGGAGCGGATTGCCCTGATGGCCCTTGCAGAGGAGACCGACAAGGTCCTGGAATCTTCCGGCCGGCGCTGTCTCATCTGCGGCGGACACGGGGCTGTCTCGTTTGTCGAGAACGGGAAGCTGACTGCCTTTGGCCAGATAGAAGAATATCACGCGGGAAAAATATCACGCGGGAAAAACTGACTGAATGTCTACCCGGATACCATCCGGAAAGTATCTGCGTAACAGATAAATAATAAAGGCATTTCCGGCCCGCCCCCGCAGACGGACCGGATTGCCTGAGGCGAAAAACGGTATTATAAGATTAATGTGGAGTGGGGGCATTGTGCATTGGAAGTGGGAGACACAAATCTTGTCTCCTTTGTCTCTGCTCAACCACGTTTGACCGGCTTTCCTGGTGTCACCTCCGTTTACTTCTTTTCAACACTGGTACTCACGACGGGTATGTTGCGGACGGTTGCCACGCACGAGGGTGATCCGGGCCCGGAAGATCTTCTGCTCCTGAAATCATCCGTATAACATGGATCACAACCCGGGATATCTTTTATGGAAATTCCCGGTATCGTCCCGTTTTTGTCACCAGCGTTGTCTGTACCGTGCTGTTGCCGGTCAGGGACCGGTTTGCACAATGACCTGTTGTGACAGAATGTACTAATAACCCTTTTATTTGCATGGCATTTCTGCTTGGCATACAAAATACAAATTTTTGTTTCCATTTTACGGAGGAGAATTCGTTCATTCCTTATCAAAGGAATAGTTCGTGACAATAATCTCCTGGATCCCCCGCCTCCGCTCTCCATTGCAGTTGATGAAACGCTTGGCATTGACCGATTCAATCGGGAAATCTGCATAGAGTTCCTCGATTTCCGGCACCTTGGAGTTGCTGAGCATGATTTGTACTCCCTTCTGCGTGAGCCGGCGGAATAACCGGGCGAGCCGCTCCTGCTCGGTGAATGGGAACCCGCGGGAGTTATAATCCGTGAAGTTTGCTGTTTTCGACAGCGGCTGGTACGGGGGATCGAAATAGATGAAGTCACCCTTCTTTGCAGTATTCACTGCCAATGCAAAGTCCCGGTTCTTAACCTTCACCTTCTCAAGCATGGCAGAAAACTTGAGAATGCTCGTCTCCGATGGGATGGAACACTTTACATAACTGCCGAACGGGACGTTGAACTTGCCCTTCCGGTTCACCCGCCAGAGCCCGTTGAACCCGTGCTTGTTGAGGTAGATGAGTAACGCTGCCCTTTCGAGAGAATGGTTCCTGCTGCCGATCAGGGTATTGAACCGCTCTTTGTGTTTCTTATATGAGGTCTCATTATTCTGGAAATCCTCGTCTGCAAGCGCCGTGATGAGAGCTCCCGGGGTGTTCTGGACAACGCGATACAGGTTGATGAGTTCGCTGTTGAGGTCGGAGATGACCGCATTTTTTAAGAGCCCCTTGTTCTCAAGATGGACAAGCAATGCACCGCCGCCGACAAACGGTTCATAATAGGTGTCCCAGGATCCCGGAAGCCGGCACTCCAGCTCTGCAAGCAGCTGGCGCTTCCCTCCGGCCCACTTGATGAACGGGGAGCATTTGACGAGCGGGGATATCACATTCAAGTTTGCATGAACATCCCATATAGATCTATCCCCGTGGAGGTATTATTGTCCAACCGGCCCCGCGGGTAGAAACGCTCATCTGTATTGTAGGTGCATCATTTCTGGAGAAAACTATGGAGCGCCACAGGGTACAGGAAATGATGCTTTTGATGGCATCGAACATCCGGAAGATTGCCAACACCATCTCCGATGACGATGTGGCAAAATTCCTCAAGGAGATCCTCAAGGCAAAACGGGTATACGTGATCGGGGCAGGGCGCTCTGGACTTGTGGCAAAGGCGTTTGCCATGCGGCTGATGCACCTTGGCATGCAGGCATATGTTATCGGCGAAACCATCACCCCTGCGCTCTCCACTGGCGACCTGCTGGTGATCTTCTCCGGGTCAGGTAAGACCAAGACCATCGCGGATATCGCGGAGACGGCAAAGGAGATCGGGGCGCACATCTGTCTCATCACCTCCAACCCGGATTCGCGGATTGGCAGGATCTCCGACTGCAATGTCATCATCGAGCACCAGCGTGATGCAGTGACTGACGATGCCGCGGAGTTCGAGATCCGCCAGATGATGGGAGAGCACAAGTCGTTTGCCCCGCTTGGCACACTCTTTGAGACCGTATCCATGATCTTTGCCGATGCCGTCATTTCCCGGCTCATGGAGATCACAAAGACGGATGAGTCTTCGCTCAAGAACCGCCACACGAACATCGAATGAGGGAGTAGCATGACCATGAAATTCTCAGAACGGGTTGCCGGAATCGAGATCTCCGGCATCCGGAAGATCTTCGAAGCTGCAGGTCCGGGATCGATCAACTTAGGCCTCGGCCAGCCGGACTTCGACACCCCGCAGCATATCAAGGACGCTGCAATCAAAGCCATCCAGGAAGGAAAGACCGGCTATACCACGAACAACGGCCTGCCGGAACTCCGTGCCGCTATCAGTAAGAAGTTCAAGAACGAGAACGGGATCAAGTACCACCCCGACCAGCTGATTGTCACGGCCGGTGCAAGCGAAGCGCTCCATATTGTCATGCAGGCAATGCTGAATCCCGGTGACCGCGTCCTCTGCCCTGACCCGGGTTTTGTGTCATATGCATCCCTTGCCACCATTGCCGGCGGAAAGCCGGTCAGCGTCCCCCTGACAAAGACGCTCCATATCGATGTCGAGGCTGCAAAAAAGCTGATGGACGGGGCAACACTCATGGTCATTAACTCGCCCGGCAACCCGACCGGTGCGGTTGAGAGCGAGGAGTCGATCCGGGCCCTTGTCGAGTATGCAGCGGACAAGGGAGTCACCATCATCTCCGATGAAGTGTACGAGCATTTCATTTATGGCAAGAAGCACGTGAGCGTAGCGCAGTTCGGCGACAATGTCATTACCATCAATGCCACGAGCAAGACCTACGCGATGACCGGCTGGAGGATCGGCTATCTCGCTGCATCGCCCGAGATCATCGGCCAGTGCCTGAAGGTACACCAGTACTGCCAGGCCTGCGCAACCTCAATCGCCCAGTATGCTGCAGTGGCTGCCTATGAAGGAGACCAGAGCGCAGTGAAGGTCATGCGGGACGAGTACGAGGCACGGCGCGACCTCATCTGGGGCGGATTAAAAGAACTGGGATTCGATTTCCCGAAGCCTGAGGGAGCGTTCTACACGTTTGTCCCCATGAAGCCCACGCTTACGGAAAAGATCATCGAAGCCGGCGTTATTGTTGTGCCCGGCACGGCCTTCGGTGCCAATGCCCCGGAATATACCCGGTTCAGTTATGCTACATCGCGGCAGAATATTATGACAGCACTTGAGCGGATTGGAAACCTCGTGAAGTGATACCATGGTTAAGGAACTGTTAGAAAAATTATCCAATGCCCATGGCGTTTCGGGCAGTGAAGGAAGCGTATTTGCGATTGTAAAAAAGGAACTTAAGGGCCACGTGGACGATATCCGCGAAGACACGATGGGCAACCTGATCGCAACAAAGAAAGGCGGGAAGTTCTCGGTGATGCTTGCCGCCCACATGGACGAGATCGGCCTGATGGTGAAATATGTCGACGAGAAGGGGTTCATCAGGTTCGTGGCGCTTGGCGGCTGGTACGACCCCGTGCTCTACACGCAGCGGGTCGTCCTGCACTCGACAAAGGGCCCGGTGTACGGTGTTGTCGGTGGCAAGCCCGTCCACATGATGAACGACGAGGAGCGGAAGAAGGGTGTCAAGATCGATGATATGTTCATCGATGTCGGGGCAACGAACCGGCAGGAAGTGGAACTTCTCGGCATCGATGTCGGCACGCCCGTCACTATAGACCGGCAGTTCGCGAAGCTCGCAAACAACCGCGTGACCGGTAAGGCATTCGACAACCGGGCCGGTGTCGCGATGCTGATCAAGGCCATGCAGGAAGTGAAGTCCCCGCATACCATCTATGCGGTCTTCACCGTGCAGGAAGAGGTGGGCCTGAAAGGAGCACGGACGAGCGCGTATTCGCTCGATCCCGACTGTGCCATTGCAACAGATGTCACGATCCCCGGCGACCACCCGGGCATTGACATGAAGGACGCACCTGTCGAGATGGGCAAGGGACCGGTAGTCACCATCGTCGACTCCAGCGGCCGCGGGCTCATTGCGAGCCGGAAGGTTGTGAGCTGGCTCAAAGGCGCAGCCGATGCAAACGATATCCCGGTCCAGCTCGAAGTGGGCAGCGGCGGGACCACGGACGCAACCGCGATTCACCTGACCAAGGGAGGTATCCCGAGCACGACCATCAGCGTTCCCTCGCGGTACATCCATTCACCGGTTGAGGTGCTGGATCTCTCGGATTTGGAAAACAGTGTAAAGCTGCTGGTTGCTGCGCTGAAGAAGAAGCCGGTGCTGTAAATCTTCATTTTTCTCCTTTTTGTTGATTACCGAATTATCAACCTGAAACATTTTTTTTAGAAGAGACTTTGACGTGAAAACCAGACGCCCCGGCCGGGACTTGAACCCGGGTCAAAAGCTCCGGAGGCTTCTAGGATGTCCACTACCCTACCGAGGCATTGTTCGGCCATGCACGGTGCAAAACCCCCCACGCACACACCTCTTCCGGATAACTTGGGTGTCTGCGACGGAGGCCGGAGATCACTCCGCACCCGTTCACGGTACCATAATTAGAACACCTCATTCTGTATTAAAGCTCTCGGAAACCGGAAGACAGGCTGACTTTCCCCTTCAATGGTTTTTATCCTGTTGTATGCAGAATGAGAACGAGGACATGCATTGCCCGTTACCGGAAAACTGGCAAAAATGATGTATATTGCTGGAATTATGCTGCAAACAACCCGCGTAATGCAGATATTTGGATAGAAAGTATTGTTAAC
Source organism: Methanoregula sp. (assembly GCF_028712425.1). Lineage (GTDB taxonomy): Archaea > Halobacteriota > Methanomicrobia > Methanomicrobiales > Methanospirillaceae > Methanoregula. The sequence continues at coordinate 159,017 of NZ_JAQTQD010000001.1, read as the reverse complement.
TCCCTGCAATAAATAATAAATAACTAATATTAGATCGCAGGGCCTTGCGAAAATTACCCCACCTGTATGTTGTTTCTCCCACATCCCGGAAGTATGGGCAGGATCGTTCTCGTACTCTGTCTTCTCTCACTGGCATGGACGGTCAGTGCTGCGGAACCGGGATCCCTTACCGTGGTTGTCAAGGATGCCCGTTCCAAGACCGTTGTCGGGGGAGCGCTGGTATACCTTGACGGCGCGTACAAAGGGACAACAGCAGATTCTTCTGGCGTCATAACTCTTACCGGCCTTAAGGATGGCACCCATACCGTGCGGGTCACCAAACCGGATTTCCGGGAAATCACCAAAAAAATTGTCTATCCCAATGAGATGACGGTCTCCGTTGAGATTGCACGGGGTGCGCTCGTACTCCTGAATGAAGAGGGTGAGAAACAGGGTGCAATTAACGTAGTTTTTTATCCTTCATCAACCTCCTACAGTTGTACGGATCATGCAAAGATCTCAACACCGGTCTATATCGAGAACGAGACCCGGTTCCGGGAGGACGTGATGAAGGTGATACAATCAACATACCTGGACCTTGACAAGATTACCCCGTCAACCAAAATCCTTCCTGCTGATTACCGTGACCGGTTTAATTTTTATTACTACTATGACCCGTCAGCACCCGCGGATGCCTTCGAAGGTTGTGCCGGGACAATTCCCGGCAAGTACTGGAAAGAGGTGACGTTTGTCGATGTAACGGTCATCCTGTACCCGAAATACCACGGCACCTATTCGGATGCTGCCTGCATGCCGACCGGGTGCAGCCAGGACTACGGGCCTGGCCGCAACCTGATGAAGGCTCCGGTAAACCAGCTGACCCTGATCCAGCACGAGACCGGGCATGCGTTGTACGACCTTGTCGATACCTACTGCGGCAACACGTACTATTACCAGAATGACCCGCATGCAAATGTCTGGAGTTCTCGCGAGAACTGCGAGTCAGACGCCCGTTCTGATGGACGGGATCCCGCGCAATGCCGGCAGATCCAGCAGGCAGCAGCAACCGGTTCTTCCGTGAGCTGCAGCCAGCCCTACTGGCGGTGGGACCCCATGCCCGATATCATGGCAAGCGGGTACCGGGGAAAATTCGGTGAAGCGGCCACACAGCGGATCAACTATGTACTCTCAAAGGTGGTGACATCATGAGCTTGCGGATACTGTCCAGTCTCCTCATTATTGTTCTTGTGTGCTGCAGTTTCTGCCCGTACGGGGCAGCGGCTGATCCGGTGGTGCCTGATTTCGATAAGATTGTCCGGATCCAGCTGAAATACCTGGACGGGGCATACTCGCTTGAATCCGCTGAGATCCAGTACGGCAGGGCCCCGAACCTGGCGCTCCAGTCCGGAGAATTAAAAGGCAGTATTCTCGATACGACCGGAAAAGAACGACTCTCGTTCTCTTCCCGGGAACCCTGGCGGGCCCAGGGGGACATCCTCGGTGACCCGGAGGGGCGCACCCTGATCGGTTATACGGAAGGCGGGGACGCAAGCGACATGAGCATCACGGTCCCCTGGGTGCAGGACATGGCAGCCTTCACGCTCACGGACTCGCGGGACGGGGCGCTCCTGGTAACTGCTGATCTCACTCCTGCCGCAAGCCTCTTCTGCGCTGACTACCCGGGCGATCCGGACTGCCAGGCACGCGGGGCGTCATCCCAGCTGGCTGCAATGGAACCGGCACCCCAGGCAACTTCCCTGCCCATTGTCTTCATGGTATTGTTCTCTCTCTCGGTCTTCCTCGCGGCCGGTCTTGCCATCATGACGGTGAGGAGAAGGGTAGCGGCAACGGGGATCCCGGAGGGAGCAACTGCCGCGATAAAAGCGGTAAAACAGACAGTGCTCATCGTAGATGATGATCCCGAGATGGTAGAGATCATCCACCAGTTCCTCACGGATGAGGGATACGCGACCATTCACGCCTTGAGCGGGAAGGAATGTCTCAATATCTTAAAAAAGCAGCTCCCCGACCTGATCCTTCTCGATGTCCTGATGCAGCCGATGAACGGGTGGGAGACTCTCGAGCAGATCAAGAAGGATCCCATAACAAAACCGATTCCGGTCCTGATGCTGACGGGCAAACGTCTCACGTCTGCGGAGGCAAAGCAGTACAACATCTGTATCGACGACTATATCACGAAACCCTTCCGGCATGAAGAGATTTTCACTGCGATCGACAATATCCTCCAGAGAAAACAACGCTTTAAAGACGGTCTTGAGCTGGCAAAGAAGGTTGGCGTTGACCGCGAGAAGTTCTGCGAGCTGGCGAAGCTCTCCCGCCGGATCACGGTCAACAAGAAGATCATCGATATCCTGCAGGCCCCGGCCGGGACACCCGCCTGGGGACCCGATGAGCTGACACCGGAAAACAAAGAAGTGATCGAGCAGATCACCATAACAACCAGGGCCAACGAGCAGCGTGCCGAGCAGCTGAAGACGGAGATCAACAAGGTATTCCGTTCCAAGGGTGTGCCGGAGATCAACTGGTAATGCTGAAATCCGGTTGCACCCGGAAATTACCAGCATAATCCTTTTCTTTTTTCGATCAATGGGAGTTCGCCTGCCGGTGCAGGAAGCAGAACCCGACATCCATATTATCCCAAACGATGAATATTCCTGTCATGGATCAGCCGCAGCACCCATACGACACGGTTGTTGCAGCCTTTGCGTTAACCCGGGTGCCCCGGGACCTGCTGGCCTGCGAGATCTGGCTTCTTTGTGCCATCCTCTGCATCTATGTTCCGTTCCTGAACGAGTCTTTCTTTCGAATCCTGTTCGGTATTCCGCTGGTCCTCTTCATCCCCGGCTATGCACTGATAGCAGCGCTCTTTCCCGCTGCCCGCGATCTTGATGGAATCGAGAGAGTGGCACTCTCGTTTGGCCTCTCCATTGCCATCGTCCCCCTGACCGGGCTTGTCCTGAACTACACCCCGTGGGGGATACGGCTCGATCCGATTATCATCTCTCTCTCACTCATCACGATCTTCCTGTGCCTCCTTGCCCAGTACCGCAGGGCGCAGGTCCCGGAGGAAGAACGCTTCTTTGTCCCGTTCCAGGAGATCCAAAATGCCATCGAGACTGAATTCTTTCCCCGGGAAGGAAGTTCCCGTACCGACCGCATCCTTTCCATCATCCTCCTTGTTGCTATTGTCGCCGCCATAGCCACAACGGTCTTTGTGATTGTTGTCCCCAAGGAGGGCGAGAAGTTCACGGAGTTCTTTATTCTTGGTGAGAAGCAGAAGGCCGCCGATTACCCGACCCGTCTTGTCACCGGGATGAACAGTTCCCTCTTTATCGGCATTGGCAACCATGAGTACCGGCCGGTGAACTATACGGTCGAGACGTATTTTATGAAGATGACTTTCGACGAGAAAACCAACACGAGCACCCTGCATGCCATGGACCGTATCGACCGGTTCCCGGTACAGGTCGCCCATAACGAGACCACGGTCATGCCCTGCACTATCATGCCGGCAGCCACCGGTGACTATAACCGGCTCGAGTTCCTTCTCTTCAATGAGATCGTGCCCGACGATGGGATCACCGGGACAGAACGCATCAACCAGAGTTACCGCGATCTCCACCTCTGGGTGTCGGTCAGGTCCCCGTAACCTGTGCCGGCCCGGCCTGGAATACACTACCCGTGCGGGCTTCAGGTTATTCGTCAAGGACCGTGAAGATTGCCGTCACATCGGATTTCTTCATATCGGGCGAACAGCGTTCGACACGCACAACCTTTCCCGTGCTCTCGGCACAGGCTGCTGCAAAGAGACTGCAGACCGGGCAGGGGTTCGTGATGCAACACTTCTGAGATTCCGCAACCATGGCCCGGCACCCGTCGATAAGCCGGTAATCTTCCATATCGATGGTGATGACCCCGGATTCCACCGATGCACGGGTCCGCACGGCCACCTCAAGAACATCCACGGCAAGTTCGCGGATAAGGTTTTGCAGGCCGGCCTGATCATGGGGAATTGCAAGGTGCTGTTGTCCCCGGAGCAGGCGGAGGAGAGGGGCACAGGAAGGCTCAACGAGGATCCCTGCCATGTCCTGTCCTGCCACGAATGGCTCGGTGAGAAGCGGCATACCGGAATACTCGGCAGCCGGCACGAGGAGCATGGGGTGGTCCCGTCCATCCCTGCCCCCGGGAATAAGATGGGCGTTCCCCTGGGCTCCCAGGTCAGCACAGATGCGGGCCATGCTGATGCTGCCCTGGACCGGCAGGAGACTGAGATAGCGGAGGTCAAGAGGGTCGCTTCCCGAGAGCGTGACAAAGAAGATACCTGTGAGGAAGCAGGCGAGAGCTGCAATAACGAGGGCAGCGCTCGTGAAGTCGCCACGGTTTGTCAGGATGGCCGTAACAACAAGGATCGCGGCCAGGATCACAAGGGCAAGGGCAGCTTTGTAGCGTGGATTGATCTGCGTGATATTCATCATGACTCACCACCGGAATAGTGCTTTTTGAACTGGTACACGCGCACGGACTGGACAAGGAGAACGATGACACAACCCGCTGTAAGAATGGACAGGGGGAGTAGTACATGGTTCGAGAACTCGATGAGCAGTGCAACTGCAAAGGTCACTCCACAGAAACCCAGGAAATAGGGCAAATCCGGCTTTTCACGGAGAAGGCCGTGCGAGGAACAGACCGTGCCGGCCGTCATCCATGCTGTAAAGAGCCCGGCCCAGATGTTTATCGCGCCCGTTCCTGCAATGAGGAGCGCGCCACTGCATACGATGTAGAATCCCCGGTCCGGCCAGCTGCGGGTCAGCGTATATACGCCGAGAAAGAGAAGGAGGAGGGCCGGGGCAGGATACCATGTATCCGGCCGCAGGTATGCCGTTATCCCAATAATCCCGAGAGCAAGGAGAATGAGGAACCGGTATTCAGGCGGGAACGTGCTCACGCGCCCACCCCCCGGACTGCGGAAAACGTATCCCGGCGGGCAGGTCTTCCTTCACGAGCCTCCTCAATGACCCTGACCGTTACCTGGACCTGGCAGGTGCGGAGGGGCCTGACCACATGCCGGATATGGCTCGTATCCCCGCAACCGAGTGTAAAGAGATATGCGTTGGTGAGGAGCAGCTGCGAGAGTGTCCGGGTGACCTGCCCGGCAAAAGCCGGGTTCCGCTGGCAATAGAGGATTCCGGTATAGCGGTCCTTCAGGGTTTCAAGAACCGCCCGTACCCGTGGGTCCTGTGCCCGTGAGCCGGCATCCTCGCAGTGCCGTATCATGCTCCGGAGATCGTTCCGGTCCGGCATCCGGTAGAAGTGGACGGAGCGTTCGGCCGGGTGCATCCACTCTTTGAGTTCGGCAAGGCAGTGTGCCGGGTTCTTCTCCTCGCGGATGAGGTGGATGATGTTGGGGCCGGAGATAAAGAGGATCGAGATATGCTGGAAGGACTGCAGGGTATCGGTCACCATCCCGGTAACTTCAGAGATCATCTTTGCAAATGCCTTTTCCGGGCAGGGCGCCCCGCACCAGGGAAGGTCGACAATGAGGAGCGGGGGGTGGCTTGTCGGGGAACTGTATTTCCGGATATACATTTTATTGTACTTGGCCGAGATCTTCCAGTCCACGTGACGCAGGTCATCACCGGGCTGGTATTCCCGGAGTGAGTGGATATCGACTGTTGAGAGCACGCTTGCCTTCCGGTTGTCGCGTGACCCTTCAAGCGAATCCGTTGAAGGTGCCTGGAAGAGCCCCGCGGGAAGGACCGAGAGGACCGGCCCGGTCTCGGTCTCCCGGGATAATCGCAGGGTATAGGAGAAAAAAAAGTTTTTAAAGGTGAGCTCGATTCCGGAAAACCGGAGATCGCCGTGGATGAGGGGGACGATCCGGTAACGGCACAGGTATGTCTGTTCAGGGCTGCCTGGAACGGTATCGATTGTTGTCTCACCGTCCATGACGAGAGTCTTTGACGGGGGGAGTTCATTGATGAGAACATGGATGCGCGGCAGACCGCGGAGCGTGATCCGGGTTGTCACCAGGAGCGATGTCCCCCGCCGGACCATGTTTCGGCCCAGTGTCCGCCTGCATTGAACAGAGGATGCGATCTCCCGTATGTCCCGGTCGAAAACAAGGTACTGTCCAAGGACTGCAACGGCAAGTGCGCTCCCTGCAAAAAGGAGTGCCGGGTCATCGAGCGCCAGTGCGCCGGCAATAAGCAGGAGCGTGACAAGACAGATCCCCTGCGAGCACCGTCTCAGCTGCAAAACTCAGAGCACCTCGATCTTTGAGAGGATCTCGTCCAGCACCTGTCCCCGCGTGACCCCTTCGACCTCTGCGTCGCGCGAGAGAATGATCCGGTGGGCGAGAGCCGCCCGCGATACCTGCTTGATATCGTCCGGGATGACGTAGGTGCGGTTGTTCAGTGCAGCGAGCGCCTTGCCGCCACTGATGAGGGCAAGCGAAGCACGGGATGACCCCCCGAGTTCGATGTCGGGATGTGTCCGTGTGGCGATCACGAGATCGCGGATGTACTGGAGGACCGGTTCCTCAATAGAGACCTGCCGGACCACCTGGATATAATGTTTCAGGGCCAGCGGCGTGAGAATGGGGGCAAGTGATTGGGAATAGGTCTCCCACTGGAGCATGCCCTCATTGGCGCGCCGGATGACGCTGAGTTCCTCCTCCGGCCCCAGGTAATCGGAACGTATCGAGAACATGAACCGGTCGCGCTGCACCTCGATGAGCGGGAATGTCCCCTCGAATTCATGGGGGTTCTGCGTTGCAATGACACAGAACGGCGACTGCATCGGCATGGTGATCCCGTCCAGCGTGACCTGGCGTTCACTCATCGCCTCGATAAAAGCACCCTGCGATTTCGGGTTGATACGGTTGATCTCATCGGCAAGGAGGATGTTGGTGAAGACCGGCCCTTTCCGGAGGACGAACTCCTTCTTGTACTGGTCGTAGATCCGTACGCCAAGCATATCCGCGGGCTGGAGGTCGATCGCTCCCTGGATACGGTTGAAGCTGCACCCGGTAAGGATGGCAATGGATTTTGCGATCGTGGTCTTGGCAGTCCCCGGAACCCCTTCTACCAGAATATGACCTTCATTCAGGAGAGCAAGAAGGATCAGGTCAATGACATCGTGGTTCCCGACAACGAATTCATTCAGTCTCTCGTTGATGAAGGCAGCAAGGCCGGAGATCTCCTCTATCTCTTTTTTCAGTTCCGGAAGGGAAAGCCGGCCGGAAGGATCTTTCTGCACGGTGTCTGTCTCGTCAGCATTCAGTGCACTACCGGAAGGCTTGTTGTTCCCGTCGCGCCCGGTCTTCCGGGATATGCCGATAATTTTCTTCTCAAGATTGCTATGGTCCATTCTTTCACCTATACAGCCTTCTTTCTCCATGCCCAAGCTGCCCCAAGGATGAGCAGAGAGAATATGAGAATTTCTATAATTACTGTATTTCTTACTACATGAAGAATCCCGCTTAACCCTTTTGCATCCGCGGTACGGGAATTCATCTGGTCGATAAGCAGGGGGCCATTATTCGTGAGGTTGTGGATAAACACCCGGTTGTTCTCATTCTCCGGCTGGATATACATCGTGTTGACGAAGATACTGGGATCGGACAGGACAACCAGCCTGCCGGGTCCGATGGATTCCTGGACCATCACCGGCAAAGTACCCATCTCCTCGCCAATATTAAGCCGGTTGTTCCCGTTCCGGTCAGCCCAGCTCATAACGGACGTGAGTGCAAGCGGCGTTCCTCCCCCCAGCAGCGCCGCCCCGTTCAGGATTATTTCAGAGGGCATTACAAAGGGGCCCTGTTCCGGTGTGCGGTACGTGATGATGAGATACGGGTCAGCATACTGGCGGTCGAGGCTTGAGACATTCACGGGAATGATAGTGACCCTGCTCCCGATCCCTGCCAGGATTTCATTACCGGAACCAAAGTCATCGGCTAGGAAGATGGTGTGACCTTGTGCAAGGAATGCCCTGTATCCCGCTATCTCATTTTCCGTGGGCTTCCGGTGCGGGGCAATGATAAGAAGCGTCGCGTTTCCCTGCTGTTTTTCCAGGACTGCCGGGTAGAAGACATCGGTTGTTTTGTCGCGGTCAAGGTCAAAGAAGAATGCAGACGCCCCGTTCCAGCCGGTGTTGTACCGCGAGAACTCCATGTCATTGGCCGAGAGGTGAAGGAAGAGGAGAACCAGGGCCGCAACAAAGACTCCCCCGGCGATCCAGGACGCGTACCTAATGGCGATCACCTTCCATCTGCTCGTCCGTAACATGCAGGGCAGTTTCGAACACGTTCTGGTCCCTGACTGAAACGATGCTGCCGTACCTTATACGCTCGTATACCGCGATGAACCGGGCAAACGGTCTGCAGTAGGGCTTGCCCTTGCAGCCGCGGGAGATCTCGCGCGCAGTCAGGGTGCGGTGGCGGCGGATCTCCTGGTCGCGGGCAACCCGGGCAGCCAGCTGCTGGTACACGCGCCAGGATGCCGCCTTCAGCCCTTTTTCCTGGAGCAGGCGGGAATAATACGAGACGATAGTCTCGGTATCCAGGTCCATCAGTTCGCTGGTATCTGTTGGTTGGGCCGGTTGATCCCCGGCCAGGATCTCCGGAGAACTCCCCGTGGCCGCGGAACCGGAGACCTCCCCGCTCCGTTCCGCCCGGGCCTCGATCTTACGGGTCATCCGCTGGATGTAATACAGGGTGGCTTTTACAAAGCCCGCAAGGATTGCGATGCCGAATATGATCAGGAGGATGTCCCAGAGTTCCAGTTCATCGCCAGTCTTTGCGATGAGCGAGATCTCAATCACCTGCGGATCGCTTTCTGACGGATCGATCGGGTATCCCACACCATTGAACCGTGCAAGGATCGTGTGCCTCCCGGGAGGCAGATCGATCTCTTTCATGAACCATCCCCGGCTGTCGGTCTTGGTGACCAGCACATGCGTCTCGTCCCATACCAGCTCGACGGAGGCGGACCGGACCGGGTAATTGGCCATGACCGCGCCGGAACAGTTGACGGTCGTGGTCTTATTGGTCGGGCTCACCGAGAGGTTTGTCGCGGAGGGTACCTGCTCTACTGTAAGAGTCCGGTTCACGGAGCGCGAGGTGGGGGAGCGGGAATAGACTGTATGGGTCCCCGAGAGGGTGCGTTCTACCGGGATCTTTGTGTTGTAATAGCCGAAACTGTCTGTGGTGACGGTGGAGTATGGGATGTCATCCATGTACAGGACAACCTGTTTTCCGCTCCCCCTCACAGTGACATTTCCCGTGAGGGTGAGTGCAATCCCCATGTACTCGATCACGTCGCGGTATTCTCCGGTTTCGGGCCGGAGGAAGAGGGAGATGCGTTCCTCACCCGGAACAAGCGAGGTATCGACCCGGAGCAGCGTCTCTGCCTGCGGGTTCTCGATCTGTTCGATAATCTGGTCGACAACAACCTGGCTTTCCAGGTTCTTTGTTGAGTTGATGCCGAGTTTCCTGCTGCTTTCGGCCACGCGTTCCGTTGCATTGCGATACCGGGCGCCCATGCCGCGGACTTTTTTCCGAAGTTCCTCTCCCCGGAGACGGACCGTGGTGAGCATATCCTGGTTGTTCTCGCTGTGATACTGGATCTCCATGACCTGGAGTTCGTCTAAGGAAATGGTTGTGTTGAGGAGGGAGTCTAAAATCTCCTTCTGCATGGCCGTGTTTCGCTCCAGTTCCTGGATCTCGCTCTCGTTCATGTCCAGCTTCACGATCAGGTTCTTTAATGAACCGTGGCTGTTCTGGAACCGCTCGAAGTCCCGTCGCGCCTGTTCGATATCGTGAACCCGGATCGAGAGCGAGAGCGGGCCCGTGAAATCGACAAACTCCTGGATCTCCGGTACGATGTCGTCCGTACTGTTGGTTGCCAGCTGTTTCAGGACTTCAGTGTTCTTGTGGAACGGGGACGGGAAGGAGTCTTTTTCCAGCGCATACAAAAGCGGCGCGGGGATTGTGAGAGCCAGTGCTGCCAGTATCGCAATAACCAGAAGGAAAAAAACCGCGTACCGTGCCTTTGCGTTCATCGTGCAAGGATCTCCATGACTTTCATCGCCACGATGCACCCGAAGAGAAGGATGCCCGCGGCAACCACGTACTTGAGGTACCGCATGTAGGGTGGCAGGGAGAACCGCGTGTCCATCAGTTCAACGATGACAAGCAACCCAATCAGCCAGAGAACAAAAAAGATCTCAAGGTCGATCCGTGCGGCAAGGAGCATGAATATCGTGATAACAACGAGCCAGACTGTAACGGCAATGATGGCGAGGTCCTTCTTTTTCATTCCCGATCATTCTGTTGGATATTGGGATATAGGTAATTTTCTTTTTATATGCTGGTTTCAATATGGAGGAGGATTACTGATAACCCCCTCTTTTTTTGATCTTCTTTCCCGGGAGAAGTTGCCTTTTGGCAGGGGTAATGGAAATTCTCTGGGGATTACATATTGGAAAAAGTGGAAAAAACTGTACGGCTTCCCGGGTATGTTTCCCATGACATCACCGTGTTCCCGTCATTGAGAATTTCCGGTCTCCTTTTTACCGGATTACCTTCCGTTGTATTTCTCTCACGATCTCTCCGGGGAAAATGCTGGCACATTGAGCTTATTTACAGGAGAGATTCAATCCGCAGCGATACCAAAAAAGTTGAATAATAGCATTGCGGATTATATCTGATGGAAAAAATTCAGATCCAGTTTAATGAATCTGATTATACAACTTACCATGATTATTGCCTGAAATATTACCAGGTCCAGGGTACCGGTAGGCGGCAGGCAATCCATGCGTTCCTGGAACTGTATACAAAGGGCATTCTTGTCGTGGAAGAGCAGGACCTCCGCCCGGCCCGTCATTTCCTTACGGAAAAATGCAATGAACTGAAGGCGGAGAAGGACCATGCTGTTGAAGGCGATGCGCCTGTTGCTGTCCGCGCCCGGCTCTGCTCGGATCTCCTCACGTTCCTCGACGACCTGGAAAAGATGTACCGGCTTGTCAGGAAACAGGGACTTGTCCCCAATTACCTGATGCTCCTTGCCACATTCTCGAAAGTCATTGAGGAGATGCGCGATGCATCAGCTGTGGGATTATACGATGTCGACCGCGCCCTCCTCGATAACCTGGCCACCCCCCTTGCTGCGATCATCCGGAAACGGCTGGGCACGGACCGTGAGTGGCGATCGGTTCTCAAGGAACTCTCGTTCATTGCCACCCGGTTCTCCCAGAAATTCCCGGAGCCGGCCTTCGAAGCCGAGATCGTCCAGCTGGTGGCCCCGCATGTTATTGCACATTTCAACCGGGATGTCGGGATAAAAGAGATCTTATCTGCCCTCTCTTCCTGCTATGAGGAATGCGAACTCGATGAGTTCGAGTCGCTCCTGAACCGTACCCCGGAAGCGCTCAAATACGACCAGGAAACGGATATCGACTGGGAAGCGATTGCCGGGCCATTGGAGAGGGTGTCCTCTGATGTCAACCGGCAGCGCGAACGGCTTGCCCGCGAAGCATCGACCCTTGCAGACCCGGCCCTGCTGATGGCGCTCGGGTCCGGCGGGGACGACCGGCCGACACCTGCGGTCTCACCTGCTCCGGGATATCCTGTTCCGCTGGGCGGGAAAACATTCGATATCGCTGTTACGGCGAATGGTTCGACTCAGGTCGAGTCCCCGATCAAGGCTTATCCCCTTGCCGATGAACCAGTGAAAGCCCCGGATTTTGGCGCGCTGAAACCCTATCTCCCCCTTATCATCGGTTTTTCCATCATCGTGCTCTTCATTGTCGGGACAATGTTCATATCCGGAGACTGGGAACCCTTTGGCAACGCGACTAATACGACAAGCCCTGGCCAGAAGAATGTGACAGCAACGAAGACTACGGCAAAACCGGCTGCAACGACCGCAAAACCCGCTGTAACAACGGCAAAACCTGTCAAGACAACAGCTAAACCTGCCGCGACAACGATTAAGGTAACCGCCACTCCGACGCCAAAGGTGTACAGCGCTGCCGATATCGGCAACCACCTGCTCGATATTGCTTTTGGGCCGGATAACAGCAAACTGGAGAAAGTAAATAAATCCCTTGTCTCACTCTCTATCTCCGGATCCTATTCCGACAGTGATGTAGATCACCTGAAGAAATTCATCGATGATTTCAACATGTATTCTGCCACAACCAAACTCTCTACCAACTTAAACGTCCAGGGACAGGGTGATATCCCGATCTTCTTTATTCCGGAAGATGGGTTGAAGCAGGTAGACCAGGAATCCCGGACAGATGAGTTCAGGGATACTGATAATGGGAGATTCTATATCATCACTACGGCTGATAAAGTGTATGTCAATTCCGACCTGACCGGTGCCGCGCGAAAGAAATGGCTGGTGCGCAGCGCACTCACAAGGATGGGTTTCTTTGGCGAGACCTACAAGTATACAGATAGCATCTTCTACACAAATACCAACACAGCGGTGGAACCAAATTCGATTGACTGGAAAGCCATCCAGATAATGTTTGGTAAAAAAATTACCTGGGGTATGACAAAGGCGCAGGTTAAGACAGTTCTTGGCCTGTAATTTTCATCGGTTTTATTTTCATGTTCGAGATTGATAATGCAGGGCCGGATGAACGCCATTGTCAGATACTATTGAGGATGCCAACAGCCCCCTTCTTTTCCGGTCTTCTTCAATGGGAGAATTCGCTTTTTGGCAGGGGCAATCGAATTTTTCTTTTTTCAAGAACCGTGAATTCTCCTGCACATCAAGCCGCCCTGTCATCAGATAAAGACGAGGAAACGTGGGATTATTCCTTCTCTTCAAATAATTGGGTCTGGAGATTCAAAAAAATCCTTACTGCTCTTCTATACTGGTCACGATATTAAGCCACCGCCAGAAGAGGAGCGATGCAGCGGCAATGACAAGGCCCCCCAGGATCAGTTCCTCCGGCCTGCCCCAGCCGATCTGCGGAAGTTTGTGCCCGCCCAGCCCCCAGCCAATGAGGATCCCGGCAAGGCTGCCAAACACCAGTGCACTGAATGTCATGATAAGGGTGATGACCGCCCGTTTTTCTTTGAGTACCGGGGAGATGCGGGACCGGAAGAGGACAGCAAGGACCAGGATGAGGACCATTGCCCCGAGAATGACTTCGAAGGGATTATGGAGTTCTTCAAGAAATTTCACCCAGAAGAAGTCCTCGGTATGGGAACCGGAGAACGATCCGAGGAAAGGATAGTACCAGTTCACCGGCTGGCGCCACATCAGGTCAAGAACCTGGTGGGAGAGAATCCCGGTGCCGAGCGCAAAAAGCCCGGGATCCTGCCGCAAGCGCCAGTACACGATCCCGGCCCCGAGAACCAGGAGCGCGAGGGCGAGAGTATGGGTGAAGATCCTCCCATAGCCTATCGATGAGGAGAGGACAAGGAGCCCGAGCGGCTTGTCGATGAGATCCGGGAGGATGGCACCGATGGTGCAGGGAATGAGCCACCGCCGGTCATGGAAGAGTTCTGCACAGAGGAACCCGAGCACGATGCCGGTAAAGAGATGGAAAAAGAAATACATCGGTGATTAACTTGTGAAACGGATGGTATAAAAAGAGAGGCGAGACTGTAGTGTTTCTCTATGGAAGAAGAACGAAGACCGGACATTTTCTGTTCTTGTTATCCGGTGTAATCATGACCAAACCGGCTGAATTTTGGGGATAATTTTTCATTTCAGATAAATGAAAATTTTTATCTTATTGTTGTTGCTATGATACAATACAAAAAAATAAATCCCTCAAAATTTCGTTGGAGATTTACACAATGATTCCCGGAAACCTGCAGCAGTTCCAGACCTCGTTCCGTATGGTGGAGTCCACCCTGATTGGTTTTCCTTCGCCCGCGGCCCTGAAGTCCGAGATCTTTCCCGGCGTACGTCTGGGTGCGGACCCATCGATTGGCCGGCACTGTATTATCTATGGCAATGTCTTTATCGGCGACCGGTTCCGGTGCGGGAATGATGTTCTGATCCGGAGCGAAACCGCGCTTGGGGACGATGTAACCTTATGCACCGGGACTTGTATTGACATGGACGTGGTAATCGGGAATAACGTGACGGTCCGAGAGGATGTCTGGATCCCCCGGTTTACACGGATTGGGGATAATGTTGAGGTTGGGGCGGGTGTCCGGCTTGTCGGTGAACCGGAATTCTCATCCTCGTCACTGGTGACGGACCGGGCGATCGTTCTTGGCGAAGGCTGCGTGATCGGGAAGAAGGCGATCATTGCCCCGGGCGTCAGTATCGGAGTCGGGGCAGTTGTCGATGAAGGGGCAGTTGTTACGTCAGATATTCCGGCTAATCCGGAGCGCGCAAAGGGGAACTGAATCAGGTTTTTAAGCAATTCCAGGATCTAATAAGCAATTCAGAACGCTGATGAATATCCTGAAGATCTTCATACCAACAAAAAAATGACAGGTTTTGGGCCTGTTACCAGGAATCCCTGATCGGCATGGCTCATTCTCTTACAGGCTTTTGCATTCTGAAATTGCCAAAACAGGTTCAATCGCCATCCTCATCCGGTTGTCATGTTTTGGGATGACAGTAGTGGCACGCTGTTCTTCATCAAGGGCCTTCTTTCCTGCCCGTGTTTCCGGTTCCAGGACAATCCCGATATTCTCGATTGCATCCTGGAGGATACGATACCTTTGGAATGCCCGGGCAAATCCCCGTATCCAGAGTTCGAATATGAGCCCCTGCTGCGGTTTCATTGCCCGGAACGCAGCGATCTCTTTCCTGCATCGTTCCTGGATTTTTTTGCTGTTGAACCAGGAGTCACGGATGCGGCGGATACGGACGAAACTTGTGATCCCGTCCTTCATGGCGATGAAATCGTACGGGAGTTCTCCATCTGATACAACATCGGCGACAGTAAACCCCCAGATGGCAGCCCGCCGCTTTGCTTCCCGGATGGCCACAACCGGCCTTTTGTTCCGGCCCGGGCCGGGATCTTTTCGTGTCGCTTCCGGCAGTGTTCCGATCCGGTCCATAGTTCCTGTCTGTTCTTTGTGCGGTTTTCCCATCATTTCCATTGTACTTTTCTGGTCTTCTTGCGGTTTTCCCGTCCAGTCCATGGTTCCTGTCTGTTCTTTGTGCGGTTTTCCCATCATTTCCATTGTACTTTTCTGGTCTTCCTGCGGTTTTCCCATCTGGTCAATGGTTTTTTGCTGTTCTTCGTGCGATACAGGGGACATGTTTCCGGCACCATCTTTGCATCCGGCATCGTGTCCCCAACCGGCGATCCGCGATCCATCGTTCCTGCGATAATCGTTGATCCGGTTCATCTCGTTCTTTGTGTTCATAGTCTGCATTTTCTCAACTCCTGCCACACGCCGTGCCGGACCGGTGGAACGCGAGAGCGTACGCTATCCGTAATGAGTCTTTAAGGAGAAGTTTTCTCTTTCCACCCGGCTCCTGGTGACCGGTCGTGTGGCACAACCTTGTTGGAGCGGATAAAAGGTATGCTTATCTGAATAAACTAAAAATTTTCAAAACCGGAGACTCTGCGCAGGTTTCAGGAACAACAGAGCGAAAATTTCGCGATTCCGGCTGCGCAAAAAAAGGCGGTATTTTTATATACAAATATTGTACACAATATGATTGTGCCAACATCTGTTTACAGTATCCGGATCGATTCACGGGTACGGAAGATGATCGATGAGCTTCCGGGAAAAAAATGCCAGGAGGAGATCCGGGTCCTCATCGAGAATACGGTCAGGATGAAACGCAGGCAACAGCTGCTGGATGCTGCGCAGAAGAGACAGGAAACAAAGGCTCCGGGCATGCCTGCTGCCCGGATTATCCGTGAGGCCCGCGATGACCGGTAGGACTGTTCTCGATTCAAGCGTCATTGCCACGCTCTTTTTCCCGGAAGACATGACAACAAGGACGATCAGGAAGCTTGGTTTTGAACCCTATCTCACGGTGGACAGTGCCGTGGCAGACGCAGCACAGGTTGCCGCAAAACGGTTGGCATCAGGGGCGGACAGTCCCGATGACGTGAAGGAGATGCTCCACGATGCCATCTACTATATCACTGAGCTCTGCGATCCGATCCCCTCAGCCGAATTGATCGATCCGGCCCTCGACCTAGCCTGCGAGCTCAATATTTCACTATACGATGCGCTGTTCGTGGCTGCCGCGGTACGCGAACGCGAGGCACTGTTCACGGCGGATAAAGAACTTGGAGCTATAGCAAAGAAGGTATGCAGGGTACGGGTGCTTGAGTAATTCTTCGGTTTGGGGTGAAGCTTGTCGGGGATAATAAAAACCTCTGCCCGGTGGAATTACCCCCAGATAATCCCCATTTTTCCCTGATCCGCATCCAAAAAAAGTCTCACACAGTGGTAGCCGGCAACTGGTTTTTATGTCCATCGGGGAGAGAATGTGCGTTTTTCCGGCCACGTTTAAATGTGGACATAGTTATGGTATCTATTGCCTGAATTCTCCGACGTGAATAACCGGATGGGGCCGCGATGTGGACATGAGTTGTCATATTGCGTGTCCACACATTTCCGGAAACGTGAGCGGAGCCCTATACAGGCTCCTTTTGGCAGGGGGTGGGAGTAAGTATTGCCAAGGGCTCATGCTGTGCAGTGGCAGGCGGCAGAAAACTTGTCATATATTCGGGGTAATCCCCGCAAATTATTGGTTGATGCAGGGATATGGAGATTTCAGAATTGTCCGTGAAGCCATGGATTTCGTTTTCCCGGACGGGGGATCTTTATGAAAAAAACTTCAGAAAGAACCTGGTTTATTTTTATCCCCTATCCGATGAAGAATAACGGATTGATCACCTGTTCTGTTGCTCAATCCTTATGCTGATGCTTAAGGATATCGAATCACCTATATCCGGGAATTCCTGGTCGCTGTAACCATTTCCAGAGGGGGATATACTGGATCTTTCCCCGTATGCCAAACCATTCCTCAGTTGTTATGTGTTCTTCTTCCCCGGTCAGGATGATGCGGTTTTCGCACGCCAGATCCCGGCCTGCTATCAGGAGAGCGTTAACTTCCCGCCGTCGTGTCTTTTCACCGGTCAGATTGATACAGACCTGGATGAGTGCAACCACCTTCGTTTCCTGGTGCAGGACAAAATCCACTTCATGGTTATGTGCGTTCTTCCAGTAGTACAGGTTCAGGTTTCCGGAAAGTTCCATCTGGTGAAGTGCAATTGCAACCAGGTTTTCATTCAGGCACCCATCATTCCGGGAAAACCTGAATCCTTTGGCCGTGACAAACCCGTTATCGATACAATAGATCTTCCGGTTTGCCATAACCTGTTCCTTTACCTTGTACGAGAATCTCGGGACGGAAAAAAAGAGAAATGCTTCTTTTAGGTACTCAAGGTACTTCCGCACGGTCCGGTCACTCCTGCAACCGGTCACCCGCGTGAGACCGTGCACGGAATATTCCCCCGCAATCGTGGAACAGAGGTAGTGGGCGAGATTTCCCAGGCCCTGAGGGGAGCGGACCCGGTAGCGCTGGATAATGTCCTTGTACACCACGGCATCGAAAAGGCGCAGGAGGTAATCTTTCCGGTCTATGGCAGTTACCAGGTGTTCGGGAAATCCCCCGGTGACAGAATATTCCGCAAGGTATGCACGGTATTCACTTTCGGTATATTCCCCGGGTTTTGTCCGCAGGTATTCAGCAAAGGAAAAGGGGAAGATGGTTGTAATGGTGTGTCGGCCGGTCAGGTGCGTTGCGAGTTCTTTACTGAGCAGGTGTGCATTGCTTCCGGTGATATAGAGCGTATAACCCTGCCGTGCCAGCCGGTTTGCCAGGAGTTCCCATCCCGGAATATTCTGGATTTCATCAAGCAGGAGCGTTTTTGATCCGTTATAGAGATCAGCTATCTCAGTGAGAACATCAGGGATTTTTTCTGTATTATTGAGCTCTTCGTCATCAAAATTTACATAGCCGAACGGGCCCTGCGCCATGAGGTACCGGGTTACAAAAAATGATTTCCCGGCCCTGCGGGGACCAATAATAATCCGGATAAGCCGGCTTTTCCCGTTACGGATCTCTGCCGTGCGCTCGATGTACGGCTCTGCTTTCCGGAGCTCGAGTTCCCGCTTCTGCTGTAAAAGAGCATCCCTGACGGTCATTGTGTGTTCTGAATAATTATAATACAAAAAAGTAGTTAAAATTTTGTATTATGGTTTTTGACAACTCTCTAATCTAACGGAAGGGGTGACCGGGTAACCATGCCCGTCAGCAGGATTTCCGGTCTTGACCTCTATGTACTGATGCTCGTCCAGGACAATTTGTTCGGCGGGCTTACCGTAACCCGGCTACAAGCCGGTTTGTTCACCGGCACATCCCAAAGAACAAATATGCATTAAAATTCAAAATAAAAGATTTAATGTGGGCCATGGATTTCCCATGAGGGAGTGGGGATAGTGTTGTTGCAATGAGACAGTTTTTCAAAACACCCAAACCGGGGTACCTATGATCCCCACGTGTGCAGATCAGGTGAACATATGTGACACGGTTTTCAATGCCCCGGGTTTCCTGATATCTACCGGGTGAACCATCCCGTCAACAAGAGATGTGGAGAAATGAGTGTCCGCATGAAGAAAGAGTGCCGGCGCAGCATGATGGGCGGTAACGAGTTGAATTGCATCAATAACGTAAAAGTTGGAGTTCCGGATAATCTGGTTGACCTCGGGCAGATACACTTTGTCCAGACCAAGGATCGCAAGCTCGTTATTCATGATGCGGGTATTCAGGTCGAAAAGGATTGAATCAATAATCTTCTGGGCTTCGTCCTCGCTGAGTTCACGAAGGTTCTTTCTTTTGATAATTCCCCGTATGATTTCCGGAATACTGAGATTTGATATAAGTCCGGTTACCCGGTGAGCCTCCATCTGTGAGAAAACCTCATCTATTATGTCAGATCCGGCTTCCCTTGTATAAGCACGGAAAAGAGCACTGGTCTCGATATACGCGAATGTCATGATTCTTCTTCTTGTTTGACATCCTGCAGGATCTTCCCGGTAGGAATGGTAATATATTTGCTCAAGACCTCCCGCACTTCGTTACGGGAGTAAAGGTTTCCTTTAACCGCGATTAACAACCTGATTGCATCTTCAAGTGCCTCTTCCTGCGTAGAATAGGCTTTGTCTTCGACCAGTGCATTCAGGCGCCGGGCAAGATCAGGATTAATCTTTACTGATACTGACATTATGCTCACCTTTTATCCGTGTTGATACTATTGTATCATGATGTCGTATATATTTAAGGGAGTACATGATTGTGGCTGAATACTTACTCTGTGTGATATCCCGAGTTACCTTCACTCAATGATTGCCAGGAAATACCTTGCGGGTGATCGAAAAAAATGTGTTATGTGAGTAACCGCCTTTCTCCTCCATGGGCGGGAGGCCGCTTAATGGGTGCGCCCCTTTGGTCCCACTTTGAGATGAACGTTTTCAAACAACATTCCTGCCCGGCAAGGCCCCGATGAGTATCTGACATTACGTAAGCGATGCCTGATCCGCAGAAGCATCATGTTTCGAGGCGGCCGGGCGACACCCGAAGGGGGTGGTGGAACTTATAAATCCCACCCCCACTCGAAGAACCTTGCGGATCTTCTCATATCTCGTTCCTTCGGAATTCGATACACCGATGGGTGTGTGTGCTCATAATTTTAAAGATTTGAGAAATTATTCCGGGACAGGGAACTGTTCTCTCCTGAATCATAGCACCGGATAATCAGGATAATCTTCTTTCACATACTATTATCATTGTTCAATCCTGTGAGAAATCTCCGGGATTTTCAAGGATTCGCATCATGAGGTATGTTGTAACCGGCGGGGCAGGGTTCATTGGCTCACACATTGCCGAAGGACTTGTCGCAAACGGACATGAGGTTGTGATCTTTGATAACTTTTTTTCCGGAAAAAAAGAGAACGTGAGCGATCTTCTGGCCGGCCTGAAAGTCTCTGTGATGAGGTCCTCTCGCTGCCGGTCCACCCGAATGTCACAAATCCGATGCTTGAAACGATCTGTTCAACCATCAACGGGGTGAAGAAAGATGGATGTTGGCGTTATCGGCTGCGGGATTATGGGAAAGAATCATATCCGGGTCTATTCTGAATTGAAACTCGTTGATCAGATCTATGTGTATGATCCCGATCCCAAATCGATCAGCCACTTGAAATCCACGTGCGAGTCTGTGACCGTCTGCCCGACCATTGAGGACCTGATCAAGAAGGTCGATGCAACCAGCATCTGTGTCCCGACCCCCGACCATTTCCGGGCTGCAAAACAGCTGATCGAATCGCATATCCCCTGCCTTATAGAGTAGCCGATCTGCCAGACCGTAGAAGAGGCTCGTGAACTTGTGAAGATGATTCCCGATGACCTAACTGTTGGTGTCGGGCATATCGAGCGGTTCAATGCGATCATCCCCGAACTCGCCCAGATCATCAAGCATCCGGTCTATGTCGAGATCAACCGGCACAACCCGGGTTCTTCGCGTATCGTTGGTACTTCGATCATCGAGGACCTCATGATCCACGATATTGACATTCTCCTCAACCTCTTCCCGATACAAGAGTGGAGCCTGGCATGTTCCGGTAATGACGATGTCGCAACAGCCCTTTTCACTCTTGATACCTGCCCGGCAATCCTTACTGCCAGCCGGAAGTCATCCAAGAAAATTCGGAGGATCTATATTGAAGAGGAGCATTTCACGGTTGAAGGGGACTACATGGCCCAAGAGATCTATATTCACCGGAAACCCGGCCGGTTCTCTATTGATGGTGAGCGGTACTCGCAGGAGAGCACGATCGAGAAGGTGCAGGTTAATAAGTCTGAACCTTTAAAGAAAGAACTTAAGACATTCCATCGTGCTGTGCGGGATAAGAAACCGTTCACGGTTACACCACAGCAGGCGCTGGAGAATATGGTGATATGTGAGAGGATTCATGAGGGAATTCACCGGGCCGGGTAAATGCCAGTTGGCAGCACGATAAATTCTGCATCAGTAGTCAGAATAAAACCTGATTTGCGATCGCTATGAAGATTGTATCTGTTGTCGGGGCACGGCCGCAGTATGTGAAAAAACCGGGGGATGATCATGACCGTCTCTTAGGACAGATATGCATTTATGAATCAAAATAAAAACAATCCAGTGTAGAACGGGGATTTATCCCACGGAGGATCTATGCAGGAAGGAAGAACAATCCGGAACGATGTGTTGAACGAGATCCTCACGCGTATTGTGGATGTCGCAAAACCGGAAAAAATAATTTTATTTGGTTCTGCTGCACGGGAAGATATGGGGCCGGACAGCGATATTGATCTCCTGGTGATCAAGAATGGTGCATTTGACGAGGGTTCGCTGACGGAGGAGATCTATATGCGCCTGATCGGTATTGGTAAAGCAGTCGATGTTGTCGTGATTTCTGCTGCAGATGTGGAACGATTCCACAACTCACCGTTTTTTGTTGTGCAGCCTGCACTGCTTCAGGGGAGGGAGGTCTATCGTGCCGGCACGATTTCCTCCTGATGATCCCCGGGAATGGCTGAACCGTGCGCATTCCAACCTCTCGCTTGCCAGTACGGTTCCGCGTAACGAACTTTACCTGGAAGATCTCTGCTACAATGCCCAACAGGCAGCGGAGAAAGCAATCAAGGCAGTTTGTATATCCTACGATATCCCGTATCCTTATGTCCATGACCTGGCAGCGCTTGTCACTATCCTTATGAACCATGGTATTGTGGTTCCGGACCGGGTGAAAGAATCTGCAAAACTCACGCGGTTTGCCGTTGCCACCCGGTATCCCCGCATTCATCCACCGGTTCGCCTTGATGAATACCAGAGATCCCTTTCGATTGCCGGAGATGTTGTCCGCTGGGCTGAGACGATAATCCGGGAAAAGAGATCCTGAATCTGTGGTATATCGTGAACGGAAGTCTGGTACCATGAAGATAGTCACCATTGTCGGGGCACGGCCGCAGTTTGTCAAGTGCGCTGCGGTGTCAAGGAAGCTCCGGAAAGACCATACCGAGATCCTCGTACATACCGGACAGCACTATGACCCGGAGATGTCGGATATTTTCTTTAAGGAACTCCAGATTCCCCGGCCGGATTATTATCTTGGCGTGGGATCGGGTACCCACGGGAAGCAGACCGGCCAGATCCTGGAGAAGATCGAGGAAATCCTGCTGAAAGAAAAACCCGAACTTGTCATGGTGTACGGCGATACGAACTCCACGCTTGCCGGTGCGCTTGCCGCGGTGAAACTGCATATTCCGGTTGCCCATGTGGAGGCCGGCCTGCGATCGTTCGACCGCACGATGCCGGAAGAGATCAACCGGGTTGTCACGGATCACGTTTCGGATCTTTTGTTCTGCCCAACGGAAACCGCAGTCAGTAACCTTGCTTATGAAGGAATTCGTAAAGGGGTGCATCTGGTTGGGGATGTGATGGCGGATGTGCTGTGGTTCAACAAGGAACTCGCCAAAAAAAATTTCCACGTGATCAAAAAATTGGGGCTTACTCATGGCGACTATGCTGTCGCAACAATTCACCGACCTGTAAACACGGACGACCGTGAAGCGATTTCATCCATCATCCGAGCATTTGAGAAAGCAGAGATATCGATTGTGTTTCCGGTTCATCCCCGCACCCGGAAATATCTTGTTGAATACGGCCTGTTCAAACGAATGCCGAAGAATGTTCGCATCACCGAACCGCTAGGATATCTTGACATGATCCGATTGATGAGTAACGCAATAAAGATTATCACTGATTCGGGCGGGATCCAGAAAGAGGCATACATTCTCGGGATACCCTGCATCACGCTAAGGGAAAAAACTGAATGGGTTGAGACGTTGCAGAACGGGTGGAATGTGCTGGTGGGGACGGATGAGGGGAAGATCCTGGGTGCGCTGAAAGCCCCTTTACCCTTAAAACCGCAGCCGGAGTTGTATCCTGTTGGTGCGAGCGAAAAAATCTGCGAAATTCTTCAATTCTCTAAGTAAAAAAGGTGAGTTTGTCTGCAGTTGCCAAAAATATCCCTAAGTAAAGCAATGGTGGATGTTCAATGGGCTTTCATTAGTATAATTACAGCATCATTAGCTCATTTCATTCTTAGAATTATATTTGGGAGGGAACTCGGACCAGAGGGACTTGGGATCTATACTCTTGCATTCACAATATATCTTTTCGGAATGCAGTTCGCGGCATTTGGGATTGGATCTGCATTAACAAAATACGTCGCTGAATTTATTGATAATACTACAACCGTCCGTAATTACGTATCATCCGGGCTGACCAGTTCGATTATAACCGGTACCCTTATGTGCATTATACTCTTCATCTTTGCACCATTTATTGCTATTTCTTTTTTTAAGGTTCCGGAATTAGTGGGATTGCTCCATTTGATAGCGATTAGCCTCCCGTTCATCGCGATTCAGAAAGCAGTGCTTGGAACATTAAATGGTTTTCGAAAAATGCATCTTTATGCATTTTTAAATGTCATCCAGAATGTTACTATTCTCGTAACGTCAACAATCTTAGTACTGTTCTTTGACAGAGGGATTACAGGGGCCGTGATAGGATTTGTTGCACCTACCATTGTGATAGGAATCTTAAGCCCGATTCTGATTCGAGAATATCTTCAAACGAGTTTTTTTTGGATTTATTCAGCATTACGAGATACAACGTTTTTTGGATTTTATATAGTGCTTGGCGATTCTGTTTCGTTTCTTAATACACAAATGAGTATCATTCTTATGGGTTACTTCTTATCTCCATCAGATGTTGGTATTTATGCGGTTGCTGCGATTCTTGCCCAAATATTAGTATTAATTCCCGGGGCTATACAGACAGTAACGAACCCAGTAATTGCATCATTATACGGAAAGGGAGATATTGAAGGAGTTCGCCGTGTCTTTTATTCTACACTCAAGAAAAGTTTTCTTCTTACTGCGGGTAGTGCAATAGTTATTGCAGTTTTTGGGCCATATGTCATAATTCTCTTGTTTGGTGACATTTTTTTGGCATCATACATTCCTTTATTGATATTGTTATCAGGATATGCGATTGGTGCATCATTTGCAGCGGTTGGAACCACACTCTCAAGTATCGGAAAGGTACAGGTCAGTTTCTATGTGGGTGTCGTAGGTCTCGTGATAAACATCATCATAAATTTATTATTAATCCCGATCTTTGGAATTGTTGGAGCAGCAATGGCGACAAGTGCCACAATTATTATCATTTTCTTGATTCTCATCAGGATAATTAACAAATGTTTGCATACCCCTTTGGTATAATCTAACATATTATCCATTTTCATTTTTTCTTAATATTTATCCCAACTAGCACGAAAATAAAATCTAATGATTTCTGATTGGGTGATAAAAAAAATGATCCGATAAAATAAAATCTTTTTAAATCCGGAATGGATGTATGAATAATAAGTGGATACGAAAAGGTCATCATATCATTCAAATATTTCGAACAATTATAACAAATCCTAGTTCAATTGGTAATGTTTTAACAGATGAGGTTGTAATACGAAAACGGATAATTCAAAAATATGGTTTTGAACGAGGTTTACCAACATTAGATTTATTAGATCTTTTGCCCGAATTTGTCGATACAGTCTATCCCATCAGTTTTTTAAGTGATGGATCCACGCCAATTGATTATCTTCTGCTAAACTCACTAGCAAAAAAGTATGATCACTGTCAATATCTGGAGATTGGAACCTGGAGGGGGGAAAGTATTGCAAATGTATCACCATTTGCTGAAGAATGTTATTCCATAAGTTTAGCAAAAGAAGATCTTTTAAAAGAAGGATATTCAGAAGAAATGGTAAGATCAATGAGATTTTTTTCAGAAAAATTAAAAAATGTTATTCATATCGGAGCAAATTCAAATAACTTTGATTTTGGGTCAATTAATAAAAAATTTGATATCATATTTATTGATGGAGATCATAGTGAGGATGCTATAATATCAGATACCCAAAATGCATTTAAATTACTTAAAAACGACGATTCTGTTATTATTTGGCATGATTATGGACATACGCCCGAACGCATTAGATGGGAAACATTGGCAGGAATCATGGGGGGATGTCCACCAGAATTTAGAGATAATATATTTCATGTATCTAATTCACTCTGTGCAATATTCATCAGAAGAAAATTTATTACAAAAACATTCGATTTCCCTAGCGTTCCGAACAAAGTTTTTACACTTAACGTATCAGTGAAAAAAATCGTATGATATTATTTATACAATTCAATTAATATCACATTCGCTGTGGTTTGATTGTTAATTCGGACTCTATTTTTTTGAAGATAATATTCATTATATATTTCATATGGATTTTTTAGAATATGCAATAAAGTGAAAAAAAATGTATTTTTCTTCGTTTTGTTTTTACAAAATTTTTCAAAATTCGAAAATGTCCGATACCATGCAGGTTTTGATTTTGGCATTGATATTTTTATTTTCAAATTTACCTCACTGGCAAGTTGTAGACATGATGAATAATTCCATCGCGTTAAATGGTGTGGGGGGTTATTCAGAGGATCGAATAAAAAAGTTTCGTATGATGTGGGGGAGAAAGGAACGCTAATAAAAATTTTACCATTATCTCGCAATAATGGGAGTATTGAATTAATAAGATCTTTAGGATTACTGATGTGTTCGAGACAATGAAATATGACAACGTAATCAAAAAAATTTTGATACTCTTCTCTTTGAGAGAATAAATCAATATTTTCACAATATGCTATCAAATCTTGTTTCTTACATTTTTCAATTGATTGTAAACTAGTATCAAGACCTATTCCGTGAACAATTAATTTTTGTCGAATTGTTTTTAAAAACTCACCATTTCCACAACCAATCTCCAATAGTGAAATCTGTTTTTTATTTCTCTTTTTCATTTCATCAAGCAGAATATCCCATTCCCATCTTTTTGTAGGATAGTAATCAGATTGGTTCGTGATCCATGCATAAAATTCGGTTGATCCTGGTACTGAAGGATCAGCCCATTCTAATGAACATTGTCGACATTTATAGATGGAATAATCAATTATTTCTACGGTTTCAGGTATTTTTTTGTTGAAATTATTTTCTAATTCGTTTTTCAAATAATCCGATGGAAGTGAACAAAGGAAATCGGATTCTGAACAACATATTGGGCATAATTTTACTGGCATATTGTGAGTCCTACAATTAAAAAAGACCTTTCAATTTATAGGTCTTTACTTTACATTATTAATTAACATATATCAAATATCTGGACATTAAGGCTATCGTAAATTTTCGCATTAATCGATTGATCATTTCTAAATCGAGAATAATCTGTTTCAGTATATCTGCCAACTTCGATATATCCCGGGATTTTCTGATACATAAGTTCATCAATTGTCAGTAAAACGACATAACTTTGTTCACCATGTTTTAAATTTATTTCCGTGAATGATTGAGTGTTATCTGAATAACCAAAATGATCAGGTACCATTACAATTGAATCATAATTTTTATCTGATAATAAATCCTGAAACCTTCTGATTGAACTCAAGGGAGTTAATACTTTTTCAGTAATCTTTGTTCCAAAGAACCATTTCATTCCGTGGATTTCATTATTGGTCAAGGCATCATTTGTTTTAAAAATATTTGGTGAATTAAAAGTACCAAAAAGACTCAGGCTCCATATACCAGATAATATCAATAAAAATAAAAATATTTTTACTAGCGGGGATTTAAATCTCATGGAAATCACATAAAGAGATACAACAAATAGCGGCACCTGAGCGTAGATAATAAAATTTAAATTTGTTAATCGATCTGATTGATGAGAAATTATTGGATTGAAAAAAAGGATTAGTTCTAACATTAAAAAAAACAGGTAAAAAAAAGCCCAAAAAGATATATAATTTTTTAAAACAAGGGAAATTCTGTCTCGTTTTAAATAGATGATAATAATAGCGATTATTATAATCAGAAGTGGAATTGTATAACGTCCATAGTATACCGTCAACAATTTAAAAAGTTTATCGGGATTCATATTTATACGGGTCAATTTAGCAGTGGTCTCGAAAAAAACCGGTTCCGTTACTCTCTGCAGATAAGATCGATAACTTTGGTAAAAGTCCCCCATGAGTGTTGAACATAAAATAAACCACGAAAGAAATCCAATTACAACCATTAAGAATAAGTGCAGAATTCGTAAATAGTTCAAATTTTCAACTTTTTTAAGAATTTGGCTGAATATTATTAAAGCGAGAAATGTAGAAACTACCAAAAAAACAATGAATGGGTGCATAAATGGAACAAGAAGTATGAAAGGAAATACTAATACGGTATTAATAAAATTTTGATGTTTGATAAATTTGAACACTAGATAGAGGATAAGAGGAATAATTGCAAAAAATAAACCATGTGGAACATTTAGAAAATTATAAGGACCGAGATAAAAAATAAATGATGCGGGGATGGCAATATTAATAAGAATCTGATCTTCGAGGAAAAGACAACAGCAAAAAAACAGTCCTCCTGCAAAAAGGAAGGAACAAACAAGCGGAATTACGAAAGAGATAATATGGGGATCAAGGCCTGTTACTATTGAGAGAGCAGCGCCAATAATATGGCTGGCTGGATAAATATCCCACCCAGAAATACTGCCAGAGGTACTAATCTGGAGATATTCGCCAATATATGACATGTCATCTGCTCGCCCCATTGAGTAATAGCCAAGCATATATGGAATAATGAGGACTGCAGAATACGAGAAAATAATTAATAATATGCCAAGTTTTCTGTAAATTCCCTGGCCACAAAATATCGTTGTAGATCCTATTCCATAACAAACGATCAATGACAAGAAAAAATTAAGGGGTAGTGCCGAATAGATATCTACAATATATCCTTGAGGTACACAAAAAAATAAGACAAGGAAATTATGTATTGTTAAGAAATATCCTGTTGTCAATAGGATTTTCAACATCCATTCTTTTTTAAGGCGAGAAGAAATAATTTGAATCATTCTAGAATTCGATTGGGAGAATGTAGGGAGTTGAATAGAAAAAACCATACAAATCACGGCGAATTTATAATCTATCTGCACTCTCCATGGTATAATAATATAAATCTCTTTGTTGCATTTTCCCATGAAAATTTGTTTTTTGCAGTGTAATGAGCATTTTGAGATATTTTTTCACATGTTTCGGGGTTCTGAAGAAGAAAATCAATTTTTTCAGCAATTTTTTCGGGATTCGGTTCTACCAAAAACCCATTGGTACCACTTTCTATCGCTTCTGGGATACCAGCAATTGGTGTTGCGATAATAGGTTTTCCCATTGACATCGCTTCTAACAATGCTATTGGCAACCCATCGCCTAACGTTATATGAGTATACATCTTACTCATCTTCAATGGAATAAAGGGATTCTCGATGTTCCCCGTAAAAATTACATGTCTCTCCAAACCAATCTCGTGGGCAAATGCCTTCACATCATCTGAATATTTTCCCTCTCTTGTAACGATGAGTACAATATCAGGATGTGATTCTTTTAGCAATTGGATGGCCCGAAGTAGAACCTTTAGTCCTTCCGCTTTGTAGGAAAGAGCCGTCATACCAATTGCTGCAAGAATAATCGAATCATCACTAATACCAAATTGTTTTTTAAATTCCTTTACTTGGTAGTCTGAAACAGTAATTGCAGGAACTCCCGCATAGGTAATTGCAGTATTTTGGAATGAGAGCCTGTCAACTTCAATAATTCGCTCTTGTAATCTCATTGAAACAAATGTCACACAATCACATGTATTCAGGAGAATCTGAAAGAAGGTCTTTGCAAATAATTGTAAGCTTTTATCAGGTTCGGTATGGAAGGTATGGATTAACTTGCATCCAAAAATTTTCTTGTAGATTACACCTGGCAGGAGACAGTACCATGTTTCTTGAGTGTGAATGACATCTGGTTTAATTTTCCATAAGTACCAGAAACAATTGAAAGAGAATGCAATTTTATTTCTCCCACCA
Source organism: Methanoregula sp. (assembly GCF_028712425.1). Taxonomy (GTDB): domain Archaea; phylum Halobacteriota; class Methanomicrobia; order Methanomicrobiales; family Methanospirillaceae; genus Methanoregula. The sequence continues at coordinate 129,940 of NZ_JAQTQD010000001.1, read as the reverse complement.
TTGAATTGCTCCGGATCATAGCCGTCTCTGAAAACTACGGAAACATCTGTTCCCACATCCTTCAAAGTTTGCACAAAATTAACAAGAAAAGTCTTGATACCGCCACCATCACTGTTCTTCCAATAATTTGTGATTAGAGCAACCTTCATTTATTTCTCCTTAAAACATCCAAATATACGTCAATAATTTTTTTAGCAATATTCTCTGCGGAATACTGTTCTGCATATGCAAGGATCGTATCTCTATCCCAATCTCGATCCAATGCATTCATAATTTTTTTAGCAAGGTCACTAGTATTTGCGGGTTCAACGAGAATACCATAATTTTCAGAAGAAATAACTTCTGGTACGCCACCAACATTCGTTCCAATAAATGGCTTCCCACATCCAAGTACCTCAAACATTACCGTCGGATTGCCTTCGTTAAGGCTCGATAGTACGAAAAGATCAGATGCATTTATCCAGAAAGTGAGTTGATCCCCGGGAATAGATCCAAGAAGGAATACTTTATGTTTGAGGTTTAACCGGTCGATTTGTACCTGCAAACTCGACCGATCGGGGCCCACCCCCCCGATATAACAGACCACATCCGGTCGTTGATTACTGATCTGCTTCATCGCATCGATCAAGTAATTAAATCCCTTCCTCTTAATAAGAAATCCTAAAGAGAAGATTATTTTTGAATCCATAGAAATGGACAAATTCTTTCGTGCAATCCTCATATCAACAGGATGAAAAGCCGGGGAAAATGCATTCGGAATTGCATAAACATTCTTATTATAACGCTGCAGGATTGGGATGTCTTTTTGGTTCACCCTAATGAGAGCATCGTTAGCTGACCAAGATAAATTGATGAGGGGATGGGCCATTTGAACTTCCTGATTAAACCAGTCACCGTTCTCATGAATTGTTGTGATTACGGGCTTCCTATATTTCTCTTTAAGCTTCAAACCGATATATGCAAAAGGCCAGGTAAAATGTGAATGAATAAGATCGAAAGTAAGTTTTTTATCCAAAATAAATTTGTCGATTACCGTTACGCGATTGTCGATGACAAATGGTCCTGACCAAAAAATTGGAATATAGTAGCAACGAGGGTAATATACTTCAATATTTTCATATGCATAGTCCCTACACAACCTGTCCTTTGAAAACAGGCCCAAAGAAAATAAGATTGGAGAAATAACGATAATTTTTTTGAAATATTTTCTTATTTCATCAAGTTGTGTTTTTACAAACATATCTCCTATTACAGAGGTGTCCTTGTTTGGATAGCAAGGTGTCAGGACTAATAGAACTTTGTCAGAAAAAAATTTCTTTTGGAAATTGTTCATTATTTTTTCTGTCATATCATTTCCGATCATAACTTCCATAAATCTTCGTCGGGAATAAATGCAGTTTGTATGCAATCTCAATGAGTGGTTTTAATTTACAAACCAGAGAATAATACGAATCGAATTCGGCCTGGGATCTCGGTTTAGAATTAATAATCTCCTCAAACTCATCTTGATTAATACCAAAATTAGTACAGAGATATTGAATATCTTCCTTTACCATTTCATCACTGCATGCTGGCAATCCAAGTTTAATCAAAGCTTCTTGTCGGCTCATCTGATTGGATCTAATTAATGCTGAAAAATGAATTTTCCTTTTATCAATTCCAAATTTTTTCGGTAGGAAATATCCTTGGACAAATCGACAATATCGAGATTCATGATGACCGATACCATAATCAATCCATCCCAACTCTTTTTCGAGTATCTTTTTTACATCAGATTTAATATATGATAAATAATAGAGAGGACGGACAATCTGTATCCTCTTAATCAGGAAATAATACAGATAATCGCTGAGCATTAGATTTGGGAAACTCTTCAAACGAACATGACCGAACCGATTATGAATGTCAGTCAGGTATTTCCCATCACCATAACTCCAACCGGGCGGCATTTTTCCTTCAGTTTTAAAACAATTTCCAATAAAAATATATTTTATTCCAAACTGCACAGCACAGCGATACAATGACGCAGTAATTGCCATATCCGGAGGGGTTTCAACATCAGGAATCGATGCCCTGAAAAAAGCTAATTCGAGATCAGATAGTTCAGACTCATCTATTTTTACAGTATACAAATCAACATTCAGTTTTTTTACTGCGGTTTGAACATTATGAACAGAGATTTCCGTATCACTCCCATCATCAACATGGATCGCAAGTGGATTGAGACCATATTTTCGTGCAAGATATAATGTGTAGATGCTATCTGTTCCCCCACTAACTCCAATAAGACAATCATATTTTGCTTTATTTTGATTGTTTTTAATATTATCAACGATCTGTTGAAATTTTTTATACGTGATCTCATTACCAGGGAACTCGTGCTCAATAAGGTCATAATTTTTGCAGAGACTGCAAATTCCGTTATTATCGAATGTGATTCCTGGTATGCTATCATCACAGACACATCTTGCACAAATTTGTTTTTTGATCATAATGTTTCTCCCGTAACATGACCCCAGAAAGATTGCAAATCTGGATTCTCTCGTATTTCCACCACACTTTGGGGATAGGCTTCTATGAACCAGACCAAAAATGCAGTGACGTCAATTTTATCTCCCAAGAGGATTTTCAATTTTTTTGCCCACTCATTCTTAATATTTGGATTATTTAAGAAAGAGATTGCACAGTTAATTGCCGCATTCTCATCACTAAAGTTATAAACAAGTCCGTATTTTTCCTCCAGTTCAATAAAATTTCCCATATCTTTTGTACCGACAAAAGAGTTACACCTCACAGTAGGTGTGCCTAAAATTGCGGCTTCCGTTGCCATGGTCTGTGAGTCACAAAAAAACAATCTGGCATAATAGAGTACATCATGCATCTTTTCTGATGATACCGTAAGTTCATACTTCTTTAAATTTTCATCAAGAGTGGCTTCAGAAGAAATAAAGATCCGACCGAATTTTTCTAATTTCTTTACAAGTTCAAGCTTATCCTGGATCCCTTTTTTACCAATATCATGATGTGCTCCCCAAGAAACAAATCTCAAGATAATAAATGGTTCACCATTTTGTACACCAAGTTCATCTAATATTGAAACATCCGGTTTGAAGATATTCGGATGGAGATAAGCCAGTTCTTTATATCCGGCATACACAATCTGTTTTTTTCCTAAATTCATCCGAAACGATTCCGGCGTTAATACAGCCTGCGTCAACGGCATCGTGCTGTATAATATTATTTTAGCAGGTTCTGAATCCGCTAGACAAATGTAAGGAACCCTTCGTAATGTTGCGGCAAGTCCGGGTGATGGATCCATTTGCGTAAGAATGATATGAGGATGAAATTTCCCGATAAGGGAGTAAAACTGCCTTGTTCTCTTTATCATCTCTTTTAAATAGCCCAAAGGCGTTGTCTCCGCCTTTCCTGTCAAGACATACTTGAATCCATAAATATCCAGCAAATTAATAGTCTTGTCTTTGTCCCGGGCCACGATTAGAAATTCATGACCCTTTTCCTGCATCTTCCAGATAAAATTCTTGAAAAGATGAACATGAGCCGGATGATTTACACTAATCAGAATTTTCATTAATTTTTCCTCGCAGTGCTAATTTCACGGATTATTTTTGCGGGATTTCCAGCAACGACACAGAAAGACGGCACATCTTTTGTTACCACGGATCCTGCCCCGACAAGCGATGATTCATTGATACAGGTATCAGGTAAAATAATGCTACCGGCACCGATCCAGGAATCATGTTTTATCCTGACATTTCCAAAAACTTCAAAATGTGGATAAATTGAGTGTAATTCTCTTAAGAGTGAGTGGTTCGGGTGAGATGTAATGATAATTGTAACATTAGGTCCGAATGCAACGCGATCCTCAATAATCAAATTTTCTTCGTAGCCGATATCGCAAGCTAATGTAAATCCTTCATTAATGATTACTTGGGATCCAATAGTGACTCCGGTCATTTTCAATAGAAAAACACGGATCGAGTTGGGTAAAAATGCATTCTTTACAAGAGAACGGCAGATTTTTCTAAAACCTTTTTTTATTATGTTGACCATTTTAACCAATCCTCATTACTACTTGTATACAATTTTTCGATAGAGCTCAAATCCGTACTGGGTGATCTTCATCATGTGAGGTTTGTGAATTTTTGTAAACCGGCCAAAATTAACCAGATCCCCGCCAAATCGTCTTTTAAATTCCCTGGGCCCGTAAGGTTTGTTGGGATCACCCGCTCCCCCAAAGTCGAATCTTGAATAATTATTCTGAATACCCCATTTCAGAATATTCCATACGAGGAATTCATTTGGATAATTGGATAAATCTTCCAAAGAGGCACCAGCGTACCAGTCATAAATTGTCTTATTATAGAGTAATATTGCCCTGGCGCCGATGTATCGATCCTCATACCGTGCCAAGAAAAATTTTGCATGCCCCGAAGGAACGAGCAGTTTCATCGCTGCAAGAAATAATGATTTATCGGCAAGAGGGATTTGGACATTCGTGTACGTGGTTTTCAAAAGTGAATAGAAAATATCCATTTTTGAATCGTCCTTCATCTCTTCGAAAACCAAACCATATTTTTCAGAACGGGTAATGTTTTTCCTTCTGTCTTTGTGAATTGATTTCCACAATTCATTCTCTGTTCTGTCCAGATTAATAAGGAAATTCAGATGTTCTATGAAAGAATAATCCGGGATTGTGTCAAGAGTATCCTTCATCTCAAATAAATTCCGTATTTCTGTATATATGGTCCGTTTTTTCACTTCATCGTCAAAATTTTGAATCAAGTCCAAGGCATATTTTTTTGAGAGATCTGAAGAAATCAGGGGTCCACCGAAAATAATAGCTCTTGATGAAAATTGACTGAACACGTTGTTCATTTCCTTGATAATAACGCCCTGAATCACACCTTTGATGGTTTTTGATTCCACCTCCAAGAGAGCAAAGCGGACCGGCTCATAATTTTTTGTGTTTTTATAAATTTCAAATATCGAAGAATGCTGATAGACATTACCCTGAGGATGCGAATCAACGAATTTATTCCAATCACAATCTGAGATATCATTTATGATGAGTAACATTTCGAACCCGCCGGATCACTTTTTTCCCAATATTTACACATTCATCAAAACATTGTTGATATATCCAGTCTCGATTGGAGGTTGCCCATCGCTCAGAATGAATGTTCAGATAAAGCTTTGAGAAGGAATTTTGTTGAATTTTTTTGATCAGATCATCTGTGGAATGGCAAATTCCGATACATTCTTTTTCATCTATATGATCGCGCAGATTGTTTTCACCAGACCATGATCTACCCGTATCGGAAAAGTAGGGAATATTCTTGACTGATAAAAAAGCCTCCCCGATGATACCAAATCGTGAGTACTCATATTTCTTCCACAAATCAAGGTTATTAAATTTTGACAAAGGGCTTCCATGCATGCAAATGGTCTGAATGTCGCAGATTTTTTTAAATTCTGTAAGTTCATTTTCAAAAAGTTGTATGGCTTCGGGAAAATTTCCTTTTGATTTACTTAATACCTCGTAGTGGTAACCAATTTCATGGCCTAATGACTGAATTTTTTTAATCATATCTGGTTTAAATGTATAGGGATAGCGAAAATAATATGTTGACTGAATGCCTCTTGTATGCTCGAATTTTGCCATCTGAAGTGCATTGCAAATTTTTCTGTCGATATCATGTCTGAGAATTAAAAAATTTTTCTGTGGTTTTTCTATGAGATATCGATTGACCGGAAAAATCTCAAAGAACTGCGATAATGCAGAACACAAGTTTTCATATTTTTCTATAGTAAAGTCCATAATATCAAAAATGAATTACTGATACCACCCATTCGGCATCTTCTCCTGCTCCATATCATAGAACATTGCAAAGAACAGCATCTGCAACCCGAATCCAAACATAAGCAAGGAAACGGTTAGGGGAACAAACATGGCATAATCAAGGATGTATTTATAGTATAATGTATACAGTCCACCAATTATGCCAATCCCCGTAAACACCGCCCCCGCCACATAGAAAAACACCAGCGGGTGGAAGTTCAGTACAATATACTTCATCTTCAGCCGCCAGAGGAAATCTTTCAGCAACAGCCACGACACCCGGTAAATATACGTACTATACTTAATCTTCGACTTCTCCATCCCGTACCGTGCCGGGTGCGGGACATTGATGACCCGGAAACCGAGAACGTTCAGCTTCACAAGGACATCGTTACAATACCCATAGCGTGGGTAGATGCCGGTAAGACTGATCCGTTCGAGCGCCCGTCGCGAGATTACTGTATATCCATTCTGGGGATCCATCATCTGCCAGTAACCGGATGCTATCTTCGTAAGCATTGTCAGAACACTGTTGCCGAGATACCGCCACTTGCTCATGCCCTTCCGGAATTCCTGGTTGATGAGCCGGTTACCCATGGTGTAATCGCAGCGCTGTTCGACAACAGGATCGAGTAGTTCCGGGAGGAATCGCGGATCCATTTGGTTATCTCCGGCCATCACGGCCACATAGTCCATCTTGTCTTCCAGCGCTTTTTTGTATCCGGTAACGATTGCTGCACCAACTCCCTGGTTCACCTCATGCGTAATGGGGACGATGGATGGATCGTTTTTTGCATAATATTCTACAACTTCCTGCGTCCGGTCTTTCGAGCAATCGTTCACTACATACACCCGGCATACAAACTCCGGAATGCCGGCCAATGTATCTCCAATCAGTCGCTCCTCATTATATGCAGGGACAACGACCCCAATCTTACTTCCGCGGTACAGGCACACCTTAGCGTCGCATTCTGCTGCGGCGGTCAGGTCTTTCCGACGAGTAATGGCCATGTCCTGGACAGACAGCCCCTTCCGGGAAAAAAGGGTGACCATGAGGGAATCGAATTGTTCGTTGTTCGGGAGCAAGTCGAGCAACATGACCCCTTTCACGCTTAATGCCCGGAATGTTGATTCCGGGTCTGTGCTCCTGAACTCATGCTGCGATTTCTCGAGCTTCCCTTCCTTAACGCCATTATTGAACCGGAAAGGGGGAATGACTCTTCGTCCTTTCAAATAACGGGATCCAATGACAAGATCGGTACTGCCGTTTAAAACCGGTTCAGCAATCGCAGGGATATCCCGTGTCAGGTGCTTTCCGGAACTGTCGATGAGAATAACTACCGTGCACCCGTACCCGAGTGCTCTCCGACACCCGGCAAGGATCGAAAAGACCCGCCCTTCGTCATATTCCCGGGCATTGATGACTGTTGCACCTGCATGTTCGGAGACAGTAGCGGTATTGTCATACGAGTTGTCATCAACAACAATCACGTGAGGCGTATACTGGCGCGCAAGAAGAACAAGACTGCCAATGGATAATTCATTGTTCTGCGCCGGTATGACAACAGCGATACGGGGATCTGGTGAAACCTTAAACTCTCCAGTCTTTTCTGAATGTTCTTCTCCGCTCGTAATCGGCGGATCAGATGGGATCGGAATCGGGTATATGCCGCTGTCAGTCATATCGGTCTTCTTTCGTCGTCAATTTTTGAAATTTTCCAATTTTTTGAAAATATACTCAGGAAACATACATCCACCATTATTCCATTTATTTCTTTCATTCCACAATCAATAATACGCGAAAAATACTCCGGCCATGCACAAACGTCCGTTTGATAATTGCCCGGCAATTTGCAGGCTAAAATACCTCATTTACGCCGGAAGAAAAACCACAACCCTGTCAGAAAACCACAGTATTCAGCGCCAACGCACCCCATCTCTCCTTCCGATTCCTGCGAAAATCCGCAAAAATGACAGAATTTTCCTCAAAAGGTTTAAATCCATCTTTAAAGTACTGTCAAAGAGGAAAAATGGTGGCAAATGTTTTAATACTATGACACAATGGTAATCAGAAGATTTATCAGAGAACGAAATAATAAAGTTGGATATATTGATGGGGGATACTGATTATGAGACAAAAACACGACCTTCTTATGCTTGTCCTTGTTGCCATGCTCTGCTGCGCCCTGGTGCCGGCAGTCTCGGCAGCACAATTTGACGCAGAATTCACTGCACCTGCAGACGGAGCAGCGATTCATTCCGGCACTGTCATTACCGCTCAAATCACAAATCTTGATGCTGGTGATACGTTCAAATACCAGATTACCTCTTCAAATCTTGATACTACAGGAAACACGGTAACTCTTCCAGATGTGGTACTGCCGTTCGGTTTTAAAAGTGGCTCATCTAAGACAGCGTTAAAATTTACAAACGGAGTTTCTGGAGCTACTTCGCTAACAATCAAACGGCATTCCGATTCCACTGAAGTAAATCAAAATCGGGATCCCTATTCAGGTAATCCTGACATCACCATCGAGAGCAACATTAAAGCCGATACATACGATTTTACATTAACCGGGACAAAAACCGGTGGGAATGTCGGGATAGATTTCTCCGTATCAGGGACGGTGGACGCTCCTCAACATTCCACGAATGATTTAAGTTTCACTATCAAGGAAGTGAAAACCGGGACTATCACCATCACAATAAGCGATAAGGACAGCGTGGTTAAACAAAAGAGCTTCACCATAACCCAGCCCCCGACCCCACCCAACCCGAGCGGAGGGAGTGAAGGGTATGGCGGCGCTCCTGAAGGACCTGCAGGACCTGTCGGTCCCGCTGCACCCCAGCAGCAGGCTCCAGCCCAGTTAGCCCCGGTGCAGGGAACAACGGCGACCACGGCAACCATTGCCCACAATGAGCAGGGCCAGGTCCTTGCCAATTATGAGATTGAAACAGATCCGGACGCAGGGTATTCGTCATCAGTCAGTATCAATGTCGGTACAACAGCAGTCATGGGACCCGGGACACCGAACCCCGGCCAGCCGGTAGGGGAGATCTCGGTCACTCCGCTCGACCCCGCAACGGTTACTGTTGACACGGCAACGAGCGGAACCTTCTCTTTCTCCGGCCTGGCCATTGAATGCGGTCCCGAAGGAGCGCAGTTCTCAGGATCACCTGTCACTGTATCCTTCACCATGACCGCAGCGCAGTGGGCAGATGCACTTGCGGCAGTCAACGGCAACATTGCAGCGATGACTATCCAGACCTTCGATCCGGCAACCAATGCATGGGTGGAAGTACCGACCGTTGTCGACCCGGTCACCCACACGGTCAGCGCCCAGGTCACCCACTTCAGCACGTATGCCGTGTTCTACAAGTCTCAGGCAGCAGCAGGCATCAAGACCATCGGTGAACTCGCCCAGGTTACCCCATACCAGCCCCGGGTGACAACAGCAGCTCCCGCAGTGACTCCGGCACCGACCCAGATGGCGCCCGTTGCAACCCCGACCCAGCAGGGCGGAATATTTGACGGTATCGTCAACTGGTTCAACTCGCTGTTCGGGAAAAAGTAAGTTCCCCTAATAAACACCTTTTTAAATACTTTTTTAATACGATCCCTCAATCAAGACCACTCCCCGCAATCGGAATTTGTGGTTTTCCCCGGAAATACCTGTATGGGGGTGTAACCACCAAACCTCTGGCATGATGAGCCCTTCCCAGTGCGGCATCTTATCGTGCAGCCAGGTGGGCAGGCGGCAGATCTATCAATTGCGATGGAATGGTCGGTATCTCATATTGAGCAATTGAAAAAAGGGTTGTTCGTTACGTTCTCTATTGATAAAAAACTGGAAAAGAAAATTCTCACGCCTTCTTTGCCTGGTACATATGCCAGATCTTGCATGCGCCCTCGTGGCTGACCATGCACGGGCCCACCGGAGTACGGGGAGAGCAGACTTTCCCGAACAGTTTGCAGTCCGAAGGCGTGGCAAGCCCGCGGAGCACCCGGTCGCAGATGCAGGCCGAGTGCTTGCTCACGTGCTTAAAGACAATGCCGAACTTCTTCTGCGCATCGTACTGCTCGAACTCTTTTTTGAGCCGGAGCCCTGACCCGGGAATAACCGGGAAGCCCCGCCACTCGACATCGGACGGCTCGAAGACTTCGTACATCAGCTTCTTCGCCTTGACGTTTCCTTCGCGGCTGACAGCACGCGGGTAGGCATTGTCAACCCGGTGCGTCCCTTCTTTCACCTGCTTCACGAGCATCAGCAGGCCTAAGAGGATGTCCTCGGCCTCGAAGCCGGCAACGACCTGCGGCACGGGAAACGCCTCGTACTCCTCGTACCCCATCACCGTGCAGACATGGCCGGGGAGCATAAACCCGTGCAGCTTTGCCTCGCCCTGGTCGAGCAGCCATTTCATGGCGGGCGGGACAATGCGGTGACAGGAGAGGATCGAAAAGTTCTCCGGCGGTTTTGTCAGGAGAGTTGCGGCAACGGTGGGGGCCGTGGTCTCAAAGCCAACCGAGATGAAGACAACCTCCTTGTCGGTCTTTTGCGCGATCCCGACAGCCTTGTGCACACCCTGTACAACCCGGACATCGCCGCCGCAGGACTCAAGCGAGCCCCGGGTGCCGGGTACGCGGAGCAGGTCGCCGTAGGTTGCGATGATGCAGTTTTTGTCGACAAGGTCGAGTGCTGCATCGATCTCGCCCTGCGGCGTGATGCAGACCGGGCAGCCGGGCCCCATCACGATCTTCAGCTGTTCCGGGAGCAGGCTCCGGAGGCCGGTCCGGGCGATCGCGGCCTCATGCGTGCCGCAGATATGCATGAAGGTCATCTCCCGGTCAACCATGTCGTGCAGCGTGTCTGCAATCTCCTTTCCCGTCGCCATAAAAGTCCCGGAAGTATTAACTGTAAACTCACATAAGTGTACGTATATGGTGCTCGAATTCGCAGGATTCCAACCAAATTATATCTTTGCTGCCCTCACCATCCTTGCCGGCATAATCATCGCGTTTTTTGTCCGCGCGTTTGTCAGGTGGCTGGAAGCCAAGGCCGAAACCACCGAGACGAAATGGGATGACATCCTCATTGCCGCTCTCGGCATCCCGGTCCAGATCACCATTATCGTCATCTCGGTATACCTTGCCGTTATCTGGTTTGACATCCTTCCGGAGAATGCGAAGTTTCTCCTTAACCCGGCCTACGTCACCTCCTTCTATATTCTCATCAGCGCCTGGATCGTCTCCTCGCTCCTCCACGATATCATTGCAACGTACGGGCGGATCCTTGCCGGGAAATCCGATACCGACCTCGATGACCGGCTCATTGATCTTTTGGAACTGGTGATCCGCTATGTCATATGGTTTGCCGCGATCATGGCGGTGCTCAAGGTCTTCAACATCGATATCACCCCGTTCCTGGCCGGTGCGGGTATCGCAGGTATCGCTGTTGCACTCGCGGCCCAGGACTTCATCTCCAACTTCTTTGGCGGAGCGATCATCAAGGTCGACAAGCCGTTCAAGGTGGGGGACCGTGTCAGGATCGATGATTATTATGGGGATGTCATATCGGTCGGTACCCGCAGCACGCGGATTAAAACCCTTGATTACCAGGTCGTGACCCTGCCCAACAACAAGATAACGACAAACGTCATCGTGAACTACTCGGAGCCGGACGAGAAACTCCGTCTCACTATTCCAGTGACTGTCGCATATGGCACCGACCCGAAACGGGTCAAGACAATCCTGCTCGAGATTGCACGCGAGGCCATCCGCAACACGGAGTACCTTCTTGAAGACCCGAAGCCCACGGTCTTCTTCACCGAGTTTGCCGAGTCCAGCCTGAACTTCATCCTCCGTGTCTGGATGAAAAAATACAATGTCCCGGATGAAGTGAAGGACATAATCAATACCCGCATTGCCGAGCGGTTCGCAGAAGAGGGTATCGAGATCCCGTTCCCGCAGATGGATGTGCATTTGAAGAAATAATACCGCATTTTTTTCACCGTAAAGAATGGGATGTGATAGTCTCATTTTTTTGGCTCTGTAGAAAACCTTCTCTCAACGCACTCAGTGGAATTATGAGTGTGACCCCCTCTCTCCTCGAAGAACGCCGATGCGTTCAGGAGAAGGTCGCCGACCTTCTCCTGCTACAGGTCAGACGACCTGTGGCATTCTACAACCTCCCTGCGGTCGTTCCCCCGTGGGGGAGTCCGAATGGTCCATCAGGGCCATGAGGAAGGAGAAGATGCCGCGCATCTTCTCGTCTCGCAGTCCAATGACTGTGAAGACAGCCCAAGGGGGCAAGCCCCCTTGACCCCCGTTTTTCATTTTTTTAAAGCTTGTATACTGCCAAGTTCCACGGTTCGAACAGTCGTCAGACTGTGAGGATGAGAAGAATCCGAAGGATTCTTCGCGGGGCGAGGGTCGGAAGACCCCGAGCGCCCGTGGCTCCATCCCCATCTAACACTATCTCATATATGTTTTCTACAGAGCTCATTTTTTTCAAAACTCCAACCCGCTTATTTTATGTCCGTTGCCGCGTGATCACTCATCATGTTCGGAGTTTCAACATTCTGTCTCCACAAGCTGCCACTCGAAAAGGCGCTGGAACAGATCTCCGAATTTACCGACCGGATTGAGGTGATGGACGAGGGGCTCCATTACCTGCACTCCGCTGAACCGCTGCTCTCCTATAACCACCACTTCTCCATCCACACGCCCTGCCGGGGCACGAATATCGCGAGCCTGCTCGAACCGATCCGCAGGGCAAGCGTTGAGGTGATGGCCCAGTGCATGAAGATCGCAGCTGAAGTCAATGCAGGCATCGTCGTCCACCCGGGCTATTTTGCGTGGGCCGAGGAACGGGACAAGGCCTGCCGGCAGCTGGAGCGGTCAATTGACGACCTCACTGTCCTCTCGACTGACCTCTCGGTCCCGTTCTATATCGAGAACATGGGAAACTGGGAATACTTTCTCTTAAAAGTGCCGGACGAACTCCCGCTCATTGGAAACTCCCTGTTCGCGCTCGATGTCGGGCATGCGCACCAGATGCACTGCCTTGACGAGTTCCTCGAATACCCTGCAGCGCATTACCACCTGCACGACAATTGTGGAGATGCCGATTCGCATATGGCGGTTGGCGACGGGTCGATCGATTTTTCCATTGTCATGAACGCAGTGAAGAAGTCCGGTATCGAGCCGATCATCGAGGTCGAAAAATTCGAGGACGTGCAGAAGAGCATCGACCGGCTCAATGCGCTGTAGTGCCCGCCAGAACCTGCAATCCGGTCGGAGAATCGACGATATTCTCCCGATTTCCCGTGCCGCCATCTCCGCAATGTTTTATAGGGAGTAACCACAACGTAGTTAGGCAGTCCGTGCGGGAGCTTCTTTCGTCGGATGTTGTATGCCTATGTGACACAGCCCGGCAGTGTGCCTCCTTGGTAAGGAGGAAGTCCCGAGTTCAAATCTCGGCATAGGCTCTTTTTGATTTTAATATTGTTTCACGTTCGAATACTTTCCTGTATTTTTCTTTGGATTATTGTGATTCTTCTCTCTATAATGCGAAGGTACAGGAACCAATTTATCAGGTTTATTGTGGTGGTGTATCCCCGGACGGGAATCATATGGGGAAGAGCCCATTTTTTCAGCATCCTGAATCGGGCGCCTCCAATCCAGGGCCAATACGTGCTCCGTTTCCCTGGTTTTATCGATCCAACATGTCGAATTCGCAGATTTACCTGCCAATTATTTTCAGATATCGTATATTCAGCCCCGGATGAGCAAAAATCGATAGAATACAGCCCCAAAAACATGTCTTTTTAGTCCCTTTTGTACAGCCTTTTGGGAAGGTTGATGGACTTAATCTGATCCGGGTGTCCCGGGGCTGTCCGGAGCGCATTGTGACCTTTTTGGGAAAATGAGTATTTCTCCGTCGGTAATCTGAGTGACCGGGGGTTGTTTTAGACCTCACCGGATGAACATGATCAGCTCGCCATCCGGCGACAGGTTGTACCTCTTTAGTAAAACATCGTCCCGAAGTGTACATTCGCGTCCGAACACTTGATAAAATTTTTCCCGGATCCGGTCAAGGCGCTGGTAATCATAGGCCGATGCAATTGTTGGTCTTGCCATATCCATCATCATGAGCAGGAGATTGGCGAATAGATATTTGAACGCGGGCCGGGCGCAGCGTGAAAGTGATCCGGTCCTGCGATGCATCCGGAAAATGTTCTGGAATATCAAAATTTTTTTTTGGAAAATTTTGCGTTCATAAAAAAATTAAAAAAATCATTTCGGAAGTTTTTAAATTTTTTTTTTCTAAAACTATTTCTCCAGTCCTTCCCGTTACGGATCACTTTATCCACCACCCCCTCCAAGTTTATCCGCACAAATCAGGTGAACCATGAGTCAGCAGACATTGTCAAAGGCCGGGGCCAAAGCGTCCTCTGGCTATAAGTACACGTTTGCAGCGCGGATGGCAAAGACGCCCAAGTCCTTCATCCGTGAGATCCTCAAGGTGACCGAAGATCCCCGCATCATCTCGTTTGCCGGCGGCCTTCCGAACCCGGAGCTTATCGATGTCGATGGCGTAGCCCGGGCAACGGCTGCCGTACTGAAAGACGATGGCCGGGCGGCGCTGCAGTACTCGACCACTGAAGGCTACCGGCCCCTCCGGCAGTTCATTGCGGACCGGTACAAAAAACGCCTAGGCCTCGAGATCTCTCCGGACGAGATCCTGATCACGAACGGATCGCAGCAGTGCCTTGACCTGATCGGAAAAGTCCTCATCAGTGCCGGTGACCATGTGGCCATCGAGCGGCCCGGGTATCTTGGAGCAATCCAGGCATTCTCGCTGTACGAACCGGTCTTCCACCCAATCCTGCTCCATGATGATGGTCTGGACCCGGCGCAGTTCGCTCATGAACTGAAAGCACACCCGATCCGGTTCTTCTATGGCGTCCCGAACTCGCAGAATCCATCAGGGGTCACGTACTCGGAGCAGCGGAGACAGGATATCGCAGAACTGCTCCGTGGAAAAGACACACTGCTGGTCGAGGACGATGCCTATGGCGAACTGAATTTTGCCGGGAAATCGCTGCCATCGTTCCGGCAGTACCTTCCGGAGCAGACCATCATCACCGGATCGTTCTCCAAGATCCTTGCCCCGGGCATACGGATGGGTTGGGTTGTCGCACCGCCGGCCATCATGGAGCAGCTCGTTATTGCAAAACAGGCGTCGGATCTCCACTCCAATTACCTCTCGCAGCGGATCGCGTACGAGTACCTCACGCATGAGGATATCGATGCAAAGATCCGCATTATCCAGGCGCGGTACAAGGCCCAGGCAGAACTGATGGTCAGCCTCATGAAGGAACTGATGCCGGTGTCAGTCCGGTTCACGACGCCGCAGGGCGGCATGTTTGTCTGGGTTACGCTGCCGGAAGGGATCTCTTCAATGGAAGTCTTCGAGCGGGCGCTTAAAGAAAATGTAGCGGTCCTGCCCGGCACACCATTCTACACGGACGGCGGCGGAAAAGACACGCTGCGGCTCAACTTCTCCAACTCGTCGCCCGAGAAGATCCGGGCCGGCATCGAGCGGCTCGCCCGGGTGATCCGGGATATGGATCGCTCCTGATTTTTGGCTTTATAAAATTCCCCATAATAATCTTTGATTGATTACGATGGAGCCACGGGCGCTCGCCGCCTCGTCGGGGCTTGCCCCGTGGAGCATGACCGGGGACAGCGTATCACCAAGAAATCTGTTCTGTAGAATCCTATTCTTCCTGTTATGATCGCCCCCTTAGCGCCAGCGCAGCGTTTGATGCGGTGGGTATGCAGGAGATGCCTCGGTACTATCGGTAAAGGAAAAATGCCACGATCCGAACAGGGAATTAATGCCGCCGCGGGGACAGTCGCAGGCTGTGGAGAAATGATACCTTCGACTCGCCCTTCGGGGAGGTAATCGTCGCATCAGCGAGGATTACCTGGAGAAGGCATCAGCCTTCGACTTTGGCAGCGGCATACGTCTCAATGTGGGGTATGGGGGCATCAGCCCCCATCTTATTTTTGATGAGTTCAACGGAACAAAGAACCGAAGAAGGGGATTTCACTCATACAAATCCACTGAGTATGAAAACCAGAATGAATTCTACAGAGCTGATATTTCGCCCGCATTTTCCCCATGGTGCGAGAGTTTTATCATGAGCAGACCAGATCGTTCCCGCCGCCCTTAATACGGATTGAGTATAAAAACTCTGGCAAACCAACAGTATTGTACCATAGTAAATACCGGAAAGGGTATATGTGGTCTTTATAAAATCTTTAACAGGATTTGCGTCAGTAAAAAAGGCGCACAATAACAGAATACCGATCGCCAGATTTCATCCGGGGCAAATAGTATATGAACAAGAGTGATGCAGAAGCATTGTTGCGGCAGGGCATTGAACTCTATGACCTTGGCCGGTACGAGGAGGCCATTGTCATGTTCGACCGGGGGCTTGCCCTTTACCCCCGGCTTGCAAAGGCCCACTATTTCAAGGGCATTGCTTTATACGATCTCGGGAAGTTCGAGGACGCGATTGCCGCGTACGACATGGCAGTCTCCATCGAACCGTCCGATCCCAATGCCTGGTACAACAAGGCTGCCACGCTTGCGCAGATCGGCAGGAACGAGGAAGCCCTTGAGGCCTGCGACCACCTCCTTGCGATCCGGTACGACAATGCCGAGGCATGGATCTTAAAAGGCATCGCCCTGTACGAACTGGGCCGGTTCACGGATGCCATCTCCGCGTACGACCATGCCCTGATGATCGACCCGCGGCACGCGAAGGTCTACTACAACAAGGGCATCGCCCTTGCGGACCTTGGCCGGCACCAGGAAGCCATCTATTCTCACAACAAGGCAATCGAGATCGTGCCGGGATATGCACGGGCATATTACAACAAGGGCATCTCGCTCTACGAGCTCGGGAACCTCGACGATGCGCTGTCGGCATTCAACCGGGCCGCGGAACTCGATCCCGAAGATATCTGGGTCTGGTATTACCGGAGTTTCATCCTCTCCAGGCAGGACCAGAATGAATTTGCAGCCCAGTCCGCAGAAAAATTTCTGGCGCAGGAACCCGATCATGCGGACATCTGGGCGATCCGGGGCATGTCCCTCTTCAAGCTGGGCAGGTATGATGAAGCACTCGATGCCCTCCGGCAGGCCACAGCGATCAATCCCGATCTCTCCGATGCATGGTACTACCTCGGGCTTGCTGGTGTCGAGACCCGGCAGAATGACGATGCAGTCGAGGCATTCACCCGGAACCTTGAGATCCATCCTGGAAATGCCGGGGCACTCTACCACCGCGGGCTTGCGCATTACCGGCTGAAGCAGTACCGGGAAGCGGTGCAGGATTTCGATGCAACCCTTGAGCCGGAGCCCGGGAACAAGGAGGCGTGGTACCGCCGCGGGATCGCCTGCGTCAACCTGAGCCGGTACGAGGAGGCGCTCGAGTCCTTCAACCGCCGCCTTGCTCTTGGGCAGAACCATGCCGGCTCGTTGTACTTCCGGGGTATTGCACAGGCGCGTCTCGGACGCAACAAGGAAGCAATCGAATCTTTTGATGGAGCGCTTCAGGTCGATCCATCGTGTGCTTCAGCCGCGTTCCAGCAGGGCGTTGCGTACGCGAGCCTGGGCCGTTTTTCCGAGGCGGTTGCATCGTACGACCATGCCCTGCGGATCAACCCGGGGCTTTCCGATGCCATCTACCACAAGGGGTTTGCACTCTCGAAACTCGGCAGGACCGAGGATGCCGTGCAGGAGTTCGAGCGGACCGTTGCGTTCGACCCGAATAATGCAAAGGCATTCCACCAGAAAGGCCTGCAGCTGGTGAAGATCGGCAGGTTCGATGAAGCAATCGAAGCATTTGACGAGAGCCTTGCATTAAAGCCCGGGTTTGCCCAGGCAGCGTTCGATAAGGGCGCAGCTCTTATACGGGTCGGGAAATTCGGGGATGCACTTCAGGCATTCGACCAGGCAATTGCGACCAATCCCAAGTATGTCAATGCCTATTACCAGAAGGGCCTGACCCTTGTCCAGCTGGAACGGTTTTCCGATGCAATCACGGCGTTCGAACAGGCGGCAGTTATCGACCCGACCCATACGCTCTCGCTCTACCACCGCGGGCTGACGCTCGGGCGGCTCAACCGGTTCATGGAAGCGGTGGTTGCGTTCGATGCGGTCCTCGCCATCTCACCGGAAAATACCAATGCCCGGTACGAAAAAGGTATTGCCCTCTTCCACCTCCTGCGCTACGCGGAGGCAGTGCAGGAATTCCACGAGGCCCTCGAACAGAACCCGGCGCTTGTCAACGGCTGGCTGTACATGGGCATCTCGCTTGCGCACATCGGCCAACTGGAAGAAGCACTCCCTGCGTTTGACAAGGTAATCGCGCTGAACCCGAAACTTGCCGAGGCCCACGTGCGGAAGGGGATTGTCCTCTTCACCCTTGAACGACACGATGAGGCTGTCAGTACCCTCAACCGTGCGCTGGATGAGAATGCAAAGGACGTGTACGGCTGGTGCTACAAGGGTCTTGCCCTCTCTGCCCTCGGGAGGTTCGAGGAGGCGGTCCGCTCCTTTGACAAGGCGCTTGAGATCAACCGACGGTGCGCCCGGGCATTCTTCGAACGGGGCAACGCGCTCCTGAAACTGGGCAAGCCTCTCGAGGCAGTGGTTTCATACGACCAGGCGCTGGAGCTCTCTCCCGATGACCCGAAGATCCTGTACCAGAAAGGCCTGGCCCTGACCCAGCGGGAGCGTTTCGATGAGGCCATCCAGGCTTTCGAAAGCGCCCAGTCCCTCGAACCGGAGAATGCTTCCGGCGCCTATTACCTGGGCGTGGCCTATGCCGGGCGCGAACGGTACGATGACGCGATCCGGGCGTTCGACAATGCGATTGCGCTTGACCCCACGCAGGGTCAGGCATTCCACTTCAAGGGGATAGCCCTTGTCCAGCGCGAACGTTACCCGGAAGCAATCACGGCGTTTTTAAGCGCCCTGAAACGCGATCCCGACAACCCTGCTACCCACTATTACCTGGGGCTTGCATACCTGCAGGACAAGCAGTTTAAAAACGCGATCCCGGAGTTTTCCCGCGCAACGGAGCTCGACCCATCGCTTCTTGACGCATACCTGTACCATGGAATTGCCCTTGCAGCCATTGGTCAGCATGCTGAGGCCGTCCCGCTCTTCGATAAGTGCCTTGCCGGAAACCCGACACATATCGATGCTATGACAGCCCGGGCCCGTTCGCTCATGGTCCTCGAACGTTTTTCTGAGGTTGTCGAGACAGATGACCGGATCCTTTCTCTCAACCCGACACTCATCGATGTCTGGATGCAGAAAGGCGATGCCCTTGCAAGCCAGTCGCTGAAACAGGAAGCAATCGGGGCTTACAGCAAGGCCTTGGAGATCAATTCCGGTTTTACCGATGCATGGATCCGGAAAGGGAACGCCCTCATGGACCTTAACAAGATCCAGGACGCGGTTGGCGCGTACTCGCGGGCGCTTGAGATCAACCCGGCACTCTGCGACATCTGGATGAGGAAAGGCGATGCCCTGCAGCAGCTGGGAAAGACCGAGGATGCCATCCTTGCGTACGGCAAGTCCCTGAAGATCGATCCGGACAATGAGCCCGGCTGGATACGGCAGGGCAAGGCATTCTTTGACCTCACCCGGTACCAGGATGCCATCGATGCCTTTGACAATGCCATTTCCTTAAACCAGCGGAGTATCGAGGCGTTCTGGTATAAAGGTCTCGCTCTTGAAAAGGTCAACCGGCATGAGGGCGCTATCCATGTCTTTGAGATCCTGCTGGAGATCGATCCGAAGAACGGCGATGCGCAGTTCCACAAGGGGCTCGCACTTGCTGTCCTTGGCGATCACCGTGATGCTATCGGAAGTTTTGACAAGACCCTCCAGATCCTTCCGGACTCCGCCCCGGCATGGTACAATAAGGGTAAATCGCTTATCGAGATCGGGAGATACCCGGATGCGATTGCGGCACTGAAACGTGCAATAGAGATCGAGCCAGCCTATACGGAAGCGTTCTATTACTTCGGTTATGCGCTCTTAAAAACCGGTGACTACACCGGTGCCATCGAGGCATTCGACCGCAACCTTGCGCGGGACGGCAGCAATGCCCCGGGACATTTCAACCGTGGGATCGCGCTCGAAAAGAGCCGGCGGTTTGAGGAAGCGCTTGAATCGTTTGACAAATCCCTCATCTACGATCCGGGGAATGCTCTCGCATTCTACCACAAGGGGAAGGTCTATGCAGACCTGGGACGGCATGCCGACGCGGCCTTTGCTTTTGACAAGACCCTGCAGCTGAAACCTCGGTACACCGATGCCCGCCTCCGGATGGGGATTGCCGAGTACAACCTCGGAAAATTCATCGAAGCCATCCATGATTTCGACAAGACCATAGCCGATAACGCAAACAATTTGCAGGCCCATTACTACAAGGCCCGGGCCCTTGCTGACCTGAAACGGCATGAGGAAGCCGTTGAAGAGTATGACCTCGCGCTCAGGCTCGATCCCGACACTGCGGATATCCATTACCACAAGGGATTCTCGCTCATGGAACTCTCGCAGTACGAGAAAGCCATTCCGGAGTTCGAGCGCACCGAAGCACTCACGCCCGCAAATGCCATGGCTTTCTATTTGCACGGCCTTGCGCTGGTACGACTCGAACGGGAGAACG
The DNA here is from genome assembly GCF_028712425.1 of Methanoregula sp. GTDB lineage: Archaea > Halobacteriota > Methanomicrobia > Methanomicrobiales > Methanospirillaceae > Methanoregula. The sequence continues at coordinate 109,317 of NZ_JAQTQD010000001.1, read as the reverse complement.
ATGCAATCCCGGTGCTGGACCAGAGCATCGCCCTTTCTCCCCGGTACGCTCCGGCCCAGTACCAGCGGGGCCTTGCCTTAAACTCGCTCGGGCGGTACCGGGAATCCCTGGAATCGTTTGACGGGGCGCTTTCAGCCGACCCGCAGATGTCGGATGCAGCACTCCAGAAAGCAATTGCACTTGCCAGTATCGGAAGGCATGCCGACGCACTGGGGGCGGCAGATGTTGCCATCGCCATTCGGCCGGAACTGGCCCAGGCATGGCACCGGAAGGGGAGTGCACTTGCGGAACTCGACCGGGTCCCCGAAGCACTGGCAGCGTTCGACCGTGCCATCGAGATCGATCCTGCGAATGCACGGTCGCATTTCGAACGCGGCCTTACGCTTGCAAGGCTTGGCCGGCACCTTGAAGCAATCCAGGCCTTTGACCAGTCACTCTCCCTGATCCCGAACTATGTGCCGGCGTTTTACAACAAGGGACTGGCCCTGATGGCTACGGGGATGCAGGAGGAAGCGGTCTTATCCTTCAATATCGCCCTTGAGATCCTGCCGGATGACCCTGCTGTCCTGTACCAGAAAGGCCTTGCCCTGATGCGGTTGGAGAGTTACGAGGATGCCATCAGTGCATTCGATGCTGCCCTTGCGATCGATGCGCAAAAAACAGAATACCCGTACCAGAAAGGTCTTGCCCTTGCCGCACTGGGAAGGCATGACGAGGCAGAGGCAGCGTTCTCTGCAGCACTTGCACGGGATAAGGACAACCAGGATGCGCTGTACCACAAGGGCCTGTCGCTTGCCGAACTGGGCAGGTTCAGTGAGGCAATCGAAGACCTGACAAAAACCCTGGAGAGGAACCAGAAGATTGCCAATGCGTGGCTGATCCAGGGATTCTGCCTCTTTGCTGTCGAGCGCTACTCTGATGCACTCGCCTCGTACGACAAGGCCCTCGAGCTGGAGGCGCACAATCCCCACACGTGGTTCTACAAGGGCAGGGCCTGTTTGAACCTCGGGAACGACAGCGATGCCGTTCTGGCGTTTGAGCAGGCGATAAAGATCGTGCCGGATTTCGGCGAGGCGTTCCACTACATGGGCCTTGCCCTCTTCCGGCAGAAGAAACTTGCCGAGGCTGCCGTTGCATTCGAAGAGGCAAACCGCCTGATGCCGGACTTCCCCGAAGCATTCCAGGAGAAGGGCCGGGCCCTCTTTGCGCTGGGCAGGTATCGCGAGGCAGCCACAGCCTTCGAACAGGTGCTTGCTGCGGTGCCACGCGACCTTCATGCAACATACGGTTTGGCCCGGTCCCTTGACCTTCTTGGATCGGCAAAAGAGGCGATCCCGGTATATGCCAGGGTCAACCGGATCGCCCCCGATTGCGAACGGGCATTCCTCTACAAGGGATTCGCTCACCGGGATGTCCGCGAGTACGAAGAGGCGGTTGTTGCATTTAACCGGGTCATTGAGATCAATCCCGCAAATACCGGTGCCTGGCACGAGAAGGGAAAAGCACTCGTTGTCCTGGAAAAATATGCTCAGGCGCTGGAAGCATTTGACGGGTATCTTAAGCAGAAGCCGGACGATCCGGAGATCCTGTACGCGAAAGGCCTGTCCCTTGTAAAACTCGACCGGTTCGAAGACGCGCTGGCTGCATTCACCAATGCCATCGATAAGGGAATGAACACTCCCGCAGTCCATACCGAACAGGCGCTCTGCTTCTTAAAACTCGGGCGGGACGAGGAGGTCATCCTTTCGGCGGACCGTGCCCTTGCGCTTGATGCCGGCGAGACACGGGCGCTGCTGGCAAAGGGGGAGTCACTTGCCCGGCTTGGCCGCCATGAAGAGGCAGTCGTTGCATTCGAGGGCGTGATCGCACGGGATGCGGAGAACGACCGGGCCCGCCGCGGCCGGGGAATCTCCCTTGTACAGCTCAGGCGCTACGAGGACGCGGTCATTGAACTGGACCATGCGCTGGAGAACGATGCCACAAATGCCGAACTCCTCACCTGCAAAGGCTATTCGCTTTACCGCCTTGCGCGGTACAAGGAGACGGTAGAGTATCTCGGTAAGGCACTGAAACGGAAAGCAAAGGACCGGACCGTCCTGCTCTTCCGCGGAAAAGCATACCTCCGGCTGGGCCGGTGGGAAGATGCATACGGGATGTTCGACAGACTGACCGCTGTCGACCCGAAGCATGTGAAGGGCTGGTATTACAAAGGGCAGGCCCTTGCGGCCAAAGATCTCTACGAGGATGCCCTTTCCGCGTTTGAGACTACACTCTCGCTTGAGGAGCCCTGCGCAGTTGCATGGTACCATAAAGGGCGTGCGCTCAGTTCGCTTGCAAAACATGCGGACGCCGTTGCCGCATTTGACCGGGCGCTGGAATTGCAACCTGACATGCGGGATGCCGCGTACCATAAGGGTTTCGCCCTTGCAGCTCTTAACCGTCATGAGGATGCCGTAGCTGCATTCGATGCGGCCGCTTCCCTTGGCGTGGATAATGGCGAACTCTGGTACTGCCGCGGGACTTCTCTCATGCAGCTGGCCCGGTGGCAGGAGGCGCTGGATTCATTCAATAAAACGATCGCGCTTGTCCCGGACAATGCCCCGGCCTGGCTCAACAAGGGCCTTTCCCTCCAGAAACTGAACTATCACGCCGCTGCAGCCGAGGCTTTTGAGAAAACGTCAGCGCTTGATCCCATGTCCGTTTCCGCTGCTTTCGGCCGGGGCCAGTCGCTGGCGGAACTGGGAAGGGACGAGGAAGCAATTGCCGCGTTTACCCGCACGCTTGAACTCGACTCTACGCGGTATGAGGCCGCATACCTCCGGGGATATGCGTATCTCCGGCTCGCGAAACACACAGAGGCTGTCTCTTCGTTCGACTACACGATCCAGTACGCTCCCGATCATGCCCAGGCGCATTACCGCAAGGGCCTTGCCCTGCAGGCGCAGGGGAAGTACGAGAAAGCAATCCGGTCCTACAAGCAGGCACTGACACACGATGGCAGCATAACAGATGCTGTGTACCAGACCGGGCTCTCCTATGAAAGCCTTGGCAGAAACGAGCAGGCATTAAAAACATTTGACCGGATACTGGAGACATTCCCGGAACGACCTGATGTCCTGTTCCACAAGGGCAGGGCGCTCTTCCGCCTCCTGCGGTATGAGGAGGCGCTCGCTGCGATTGACGCTTCGCTTGCCATAGAGAACAATGACCTTACCGTATGGGAACTGAAAGGCAGGACACTCTACGAGCTCGGGCGGTACGAGGAGTCGCTCGAAGCTTATGACCGGGCCCTGGCCCTCAATCCTGACAGCATCACCTGCTGGTACTTAAAAGGCCGGTCGCTCTCCGACCTGGCACGGTACGAGGAGGCAATCCCCTGTTTTGACCGGGTCATCGGGGTCGATGAGACCTGTGCGGGAGCATGGTTACGGAAAGGAAGTTCCCTGCTCTCACTGGGTAAGTTTGCGCCGGCAATCGAAGCGCTCACCCGTTCGCTCGATCTCAAACCGGAGAATGCCAACGGGTGGTACGACCGCGGCATTGCCCTTGCGGAGATGAAACAGTTTGAAGATGCGGTTGCATCTTATGACCGGGCTATCGCGATCAACCGGAAATATGCCAATGCCTGGTACGACAAGGGAGTTGCGCTGGTCCACCTCGGGAGGGACACAGACGCTATCCAGGCATTCGAGAATACGACCGCAATCGATCCCCGGTTCATGAACGCGTTTTATGACAAGGGGCTGGCCCTTGCCCGCCTCGGGGAGCACACGGACGCGGTTTCGGCATTCGATGGGGCGCTCGCCATCAATGGATCGTTTGTCCCCACACTCTGCCAAAAAGGCCTCTCGCTCTTTTCGCTCCAGCAATACGAAGAGGCAGCCTCATCGCTGGGTGCTGCTCTCGACCTTGATCCGGGAATTTTCGATGCCTGGTATCACCAGGGCCTTGCATACCGGCATCTCGGGAATGCACCAGAAGCCATAGCATCGTTCAATCAGGCAATCCGGCTTGACCCTCATTCGTTTGCTGCACACTATGAGAAAGGCCTTGTCCTCTCTTCGCAGGAGCAGTGGGAAGCCGCGGTTACCGAACTCCGCACGGCGATTGAGTGCGACAGGGAAAGAAAGGAAGCGCACTATGCTCTTGGTCTTGCCCTGTTCGCGCTTGTGCAATATGCGGACGCACGGGATGCGTTCACAGCCGCAGCAGCACTGGACGCCGGGTATACCGACGCCCACTACTATGAAGGCCTCTCATCAGAATGTCTTACGCAGTATCCTGAGGCGGTTTCTTCGTTCGACCGCACGATAGCAGTAGTGCCCGACCATGCGATGGCATGGTACCACAAGGGCCTTGCCCTGGAGCACCTTGAAAACGATGAGGAGGCTATGGAAGCCTTCGAACAAGCCCGCAGGACCGAGCCGGACAACCCGGCAATCCTCCTTTCGCTCGGGAAGGTACGGTCGCGTCTCGGGCAGTTCGAGATGGCAATCCGGGTCTACGATCATGCCCTCTCCCTTGTGCCTTCCGATGGGGAGTTCCTGCTGGAAAAGGGGATTGCCCTTGCCCATCTCGAACGCCATGAGGAAGCGGAGGTTGTGTTCGCCCAGTCCGCAGACAGACTGCCGGACCGGTTCGAACCCCCGTTCCTCCGGGGACTCTCGCTCATGCTGATTGGGCGGTATGACGATGCAGTCCTGTCATTCGGGAAGGCCCTTGCCCTGAACGAAACGGACCCGGATATCTGGTACCACAAGGCCATCTCCCTTTTCCACCTGGGCAGGGCAGAGGAGGCGGTTCCTGCCTTTGACAAAGTACTCGAACTGCGTCCGGACGATGCTGAGGCATTCCTCGGGAGGGGCAGGGCATATTATTCCCTGAAGTCGTTTGACCGGGCCATTGAATCCTTTGACCGGGTCATCGGTTATCTCCCGCAGCATGCAGCAGCCTGGCATGAAAAAGGGATGGCGCTCTATGACCTTCGCAGGTACGAAGAGGCTATTGCAGCGTTTGACAAGGCGCTTGAAGAAGACGGTGGAAACCATGACGCGCTGTACTACAGCGCTCTTGCATATGCTGCCCTCGGGAAGGATGCCGAAGCGGTGGAGTCGTTTGAGCGTCTCCTTGCCCTGGCGCCCGACAACGCTACTGCCTGGTACGAAGACGGTCTCGCCCTTTCGCGCCTGAAACGTCATAAGGATGCCATCCATGCGTTCGACCAGGCAATCCGGGTCAGGCCGGATTATTTCGATGCCCACGAAATGCGGGCCAGGTCATTTGACAGCCTTGACGATCCAAAGGAGACGATTGACGCGTACAACCGGGCGCTGGCCCTCCAGCCGATGCATGTCCCCTCGCTGCACCGCAAGGGAGTTGCACTCATCCGCCTGGAACGATACGAAGAAGCCATCAAGATCTTTGACCGTGCACTTGAGATCGATCCTGCCTGTTCCGATGCGGTATACGACAAAGGCAGGGCACTCTCGGCCCTCGGGATGTACCGCGAGGCTGTCAAGACGTATGACAAGCTGCTCGGGACTGATGCAGGCAATGCGGAAGTGTTCTATGATAAAGGGATTGCGCTCGCGCACCTGGGGCGGCATGATGATGCCATTGTTGCATTCAACAAAGCTCTCGACCTTGACCCGGGCAGTGCGCAGGCTGCCTATCACAAGGGGCTCTCGCTTGCTACGACCGGCCGGCACCCGGATGCCATCGAGGCATTCGATCGGGTAATCGAACGGCAACCAGGTTCAGTTGAAGGATGGGTCCACCGGGGATTGTCCCTGTTTGCCCTTGGGAAATACAACGATGCCGTGGAATCCTATGTACGTGCCATAGCCATCGACCCATCGAATGCCGAAGCATGGTATTTCAAAGGAAGTGCCATCTTCGCATCAGGAGGATATGAGGATGCCATTGAGGCTTTCAACAAGGCACTGGAGTTCCGGCCGGACTATGTATCTGCATACAACGACAAGGGCCGGTCACTCTTCCACATGGGCATGTTTCGCGAAGCAGTTATTGCGTTCGACAATGCGCTTGCCCTTCAGCAGAAGAACGTGGATGCCCTGTATCACAAGGGCACCTCCCTCCTGCGGCTGGAACAGTACGACGAGGCCATCCAGGCGTTCGACCTTGCCCTGAAGATACGGCCTAACCATGCCCATCTCTGGACCGGAAAAGGCATTGCCCTCTCTTCGCTTGGAAAGGACCAGGATGCCGTCAGATTTTTCACAAAGGCACTGGGAATCGACAGTAAGGATGCCCGTGCCGCATACCATCTTGGAGTATCCTACTTAAAACTTGGGAAATACCATGAGGCCATACGGTATTTTGAGGCGGCCCTGGCACAGAAGCCTGCCTGCGTTGAAGCTAATTACCAGAAAGGCCGTGCGCTTGCGATGCTCGGGATGCATAACGACGCCATCACGGCGTATGACAAGGCACTTGCCGGAAAAGAGGACTTAGCTGAAGCCTGGTTGTACCGCGGCATCTCGCAGGCCAGCCTCAACCAGTACGACCGGGCGATCCAGGACTATGACCATGCACTTGGCCTCAGGCCAGAGTATGCACCAGCGCATCTTTTCCGGGGCATTACTCTTATCCATCTCTCCCGTCATGATCAGGCCGTGGAGGCCTTCAACAAGGCGCTGACCGTAGAGCCGGAATACCCCGAAGCCCTGTTCTACAAGGGGCTTGCACTCCTGGAACAGAAGCGGTATGCCGAGGCAATCCCGGTCTTCGACCAGGCACTTGCTGTCAACAGCCGGTATTCCGAGGCATGGCACAACAAAGGTGTCGCCCTTGCCCGCACCGGGCAGCATGAAGAGGCAATCGCTGCGTTTAATACAGCACTCGGGATACGGTCCGACTATGCCGAAGCACTCTTCGAACGCGGGAGATCGCTCGTATATACCGGCATGTTCCGGGAAGCCATTGCCTCCTTTGACAAGGTTCTGGTTCTTGCTCCCGGTAATGCCGGCGCACATTTCGAGAAAGGCCGTGCCCTGATCGCTCTTGGTAACCATGCCGATGCCATAACCGCCTTTGACCGGGCCATCGACATCAACCCGTCCTGCTGGCAGGCACTCGCCGGGAAGGGAAGGGCGGAGGCCTACCAGGGCAACTATGATGGAGCAATTACTGCGCTTGACCATGCTCTGGAGATTATGCCGAAGAAGGCGATCCTCCATGACCAGAAAGGACTTGCCTATGCGGCCCTTGAACAGTACCGCGATGCGGTGCAGTCCTATGACCGGGCCCTGGAGATCGAGCCCCTTGCTCGGGTCTTTGCCCACAAGGGTATCGCCCTTGCCGAGCTGGGGATGTACCGTGATGCCATTGAGGCATTCGACAAGGCGATCGAGTATGACGGGAATCTTGCCGAGGCGTGGATGGGCAAGGGGAATGTCCTGTACGATCTTGGGAAATATGCCGATGCCGAGCAGGCCTACGAACGCGGTCTTGCGCTCGACCCGGAGAATACTGAGGCCTGGACACGGCAGGGGATGGTTCTCTCAGCCCAGCAGAAATTCGAGGAGGCGCTCGAACACTATGACCGGGCTCTCATGATTGATCCGACATTTTCCATTGCCTACTTTACCAGAGGGAGTGCCCTCATCGCGATGAAACGGTACCAGGATGCGGTTGAGGCATTCGATGCCATGCTCCAAATTCAGCCGGACTTCGTGGACGCGTATATCCACAAGGGCCGGGCGCTCCAGGAGCTGGAGCTGTATCAGGATGCCCTTGCAGTCTTCAAGCATGCGCTTGAAATTGATCCTATGCGCAAGGAATGCTGGAATGATATCGGGGACATTCTCGAAAAGATCGGGAAGCACGAAGAAGCCCGGATCTGTTATGAGAAGGGACGGTAAAACCGGCCATTTCTCTGGTAATATTGAAAAAAACCTGAAAAATTAATCTTCTTTTTCCCTTAAGAAGAGGACCCAGAACAGGATCCCGATGATGATCGCGGCAATGCCGATGATCACGGGTGCATACGTAACATAGAACGGCGTGACGGAATCCCGGAGCTGGCGGGCAATCTCGCGGTTCTTGTCAATCTTGGGATATGCGGGATTTAGCTCCTTTACCTTGTCGAACGCTGCGATCGCTTCATCGTACCGTTTCAGGCCGGCCAGCGCATATGCCTTGTTGAACCAGGCATCGGCATTTGTCGGGTCAAGTACAATCGCTTTCTCGAATGCCTGGACCTGCTCAAGATAATACTCGTTTGCTTTCACCGGATCTTTTATCTGGTCCTCGTATACGTACCCGAGATTATACAGGATCTGGCCCCGGTTGATCCAGCCCGGCAGGTAACTGGAATTGACGGCAAGGGCACGGGAGGAGGATTCGAGGGCACTGGAGAACTGCCCGTCACGGTTCAGGGCATCAGCCCGGGCGTCCCAGGCTTCGTAATACTCCGGCTCAAGCAGGAGAGCCTGGTCGAATGCGGTTATTGCGTCGGACAGGTTGCCGGCAGCTACCGATGCTGTTCCCTGTTCATACAAAGTAACGGCGTCCGGAGAATAACCGGATGCAGGAACAGACAGGAAGAGCAGTGAGAGGAGGAGCAAAATCAGGATCGGGTACTGGTATTTCATAACGTGTGATACTATCTGACGTAACATGAAAAAAGCGTTCTCCCCAGGCAGGCACAGAATTACCTGGTGAGGACAAGCACCCGGCGGGTCAGGCTCTTGTGGACACGCTGGCTGTGCTGTTGCAGGATGGTCATATGCTGTGCAGCAATCGCAGAGATATCGCGGTGGGTGACCACTACGGCCCTTCGACCGGGCCGGAGCACACGGCAGATTTCCGAGAGCGCGTCACTGTACAGCCGGTCCATGGTGTCGACCTTGAGGATGCACACTGACTGGCCATAGGGAAAGTCGGTGACGATGCTGTCAATGGAATGATCCGGGAACGGGAGGCAGGTCGCGTCACCAGTGAGAAGATCGGAATCCTTTGCGTTCAGCCGGCTGCCGGCAATCATGAAGGGATCGAAGTCGCTGCCGATCGCGTGCATGCCGAGGAGTTCAGCCTCGATGAGAATGCCCCCGGTCCCGCAGAACGGGTCAAGAAGTGTATCACCCGCCCGGGTACACGCGATATTGACAAGAGTCCGCGCCATCCGCGGCATCATCACGCCTGGATGGAAGAAATCGCGTTTGCCGGGGTTCCGGTGGTCATATCCTCCGCGATCGATCCGGTGCAGCACTTTTCCAAAATAGCAGCGGTCTTCGGAAAGGATGGCACGGTACTCGACATCTGGGTGGAGCAGGGAGACCGGGCCATCGATCATGGTACCGATAAGGCGTTCGAACTCGCGCTGCGATGCAGGGTTTCGTTCCTGCGATCCCCCGTGGACTTTCTTTGCCCGGCCGGCAAAAGGCAGGTCGGTTGCCAGGGCAAGGTCTTTGAGCAGGTTTTTGAATGAAACAAGGTCCGGATCACATTCGCCAAGGTATTCCAGGACAACCTGGGTCATGGCAAGGCGACGGGTTGCATCCGGATCCGGGCATTCGGCAACAGCTGCCTGGAGCCTTTTGTCGGTAAGGGTGCCGATACAATCGATCTCGGCAAACGGGAGTGTCGCGTTCTCTCCCGAGAGCTCAAAGAGCAGCTTCATCCTGATCAGATGGTACCCGGGCGCTCAAATAGGTGTGCCAGAAAAAAAGTATGTGGAGTATCAGGGTTTTACTTCTTCCCTTTCTTCTTTCCCATTATACCGGAAAAGAAACCCCCGACACCGCCACCTTTGCCTTCAAGATCGATGATTTTCTGGTACAGTTCTTTCTGTTCGCTGCTGACAGATTTGGGGGTGACAATTTTCACCCGGACAAGAAGATCGCCGGGTTTTCCGCGTCGTTTGACCCCCTCACCGGCAATTTTTAATGCCGTGTTGTATTGCACTCCGGCAGGGATCTTGATGTCGATATGGCGCTTGTCGATGGTCTCGATCTCCACATCTGTGCCGAGAACTGCCTGGGCCGGCGAGATCTCGATGAGCGTCTCGAGATTGTCGCCCGAACGGATGAAGCGCTCGTGGGGCATGACATAGACTTCGAGGAATAAGTCCCCGTTTTGCGCGCCAAAGTCACCTGCCTCGCCATACCCTTCCATCCGGAGCCGCATGCCGCTGTCAATCCCTGCCGGGATATGGACCGAGACCTTCCGCTTGACACGCTTATGGCCGGACCCGTGGCACTCATGGCAGGTCTTCTCCGGGATCTTTCCCCTGCCGCCGCACTGGGTACAGGTAGACATCCGGACAAACTGCCCGAACGGGGAGTTTGTTGCCTGCCGCATCTGGCCGCTCCCGCCGCACCGCGGGCAGACATTCAATCGTTTCGTCTCGCTGCCGGAGCCGCTGCAGGTTGCACATGGCTCCGAATGCATCACCTCGATCTCCCGGTCGGTGCCGGCAACCGCGTCCTCAAGCCGGATCTGGATCCGCATCAGGAGATCGGCACCGGGTTGCGGGCCGGACCTCCGGTGGCCGCCACCGCCAAAGAAGTCGAAGATATCCCCAAAACCCGAGAAGTCTGAGTAGAACCCGCCGTTCCCAAAGCCGCTGCCTCCACCGGTGTAGGAGCCTTTTGATGCATTGGTGAAGGTCTCGTGGCCCATGTTGTCGTACTGGGCCTTCTTCTGGGCATCGGAGAGTACGCTATACGCCTCGTTGATCTTCTTAAACTTCTCCTCTGCTCCGGGCTCCTTGCAGACATCGGGGTGGTACTTGCGGGCAAGGTTGCGGTAGGCTTTCTTGATCTCCTTCTCGTCAGCATTCCGCGGGACACCTAAGGTGTCGTAGTAGTCGCCCGCACTCATTCCCTGATCACTTCACTCGTCTTTCACTTTATAGTCTGCGTTGACCACATTGTCGTCGGTCTTAGGCTCCTGCCCGGGAGCCTCTCCGCCGGCTCCTCCCGCAGCGCCGGCCTGCTGTTGTGCTGCTGCCTGCTGCTCGGCCTGCATCTTCTGGTAAATTTTCGTGGTTGCTGCATAGACTGCTTCGGTCAGGGATTCCATTGCCTTCTTGATCGCTTCGAGGTCTTCACCAGGTAAAACCTTCCTTACTTCTGCAATGCCTTCTTCGATCTTCGTCTTGTCTGCCGTCTCGAGCTTGTCGCCACTCTCTTTGAGCATCTTTTCGGCAGTGAAGACTGCTGTGTCAGCCTGGTTTCTGAGCTCGATCTCCTCACGCTTCTTCTTGTCGTCGGCCTCGAACTGCTTTGCTGCGTCCATCGCCTTCTTGATGTCCTCTTCTGAAAGCTTGCGGTCGCCCTTGATGGAGATGGCCTGCTGATTGCCGGTACCCATGTCCTTTGCGGAGACGTGGATGATGCCGTTGGAGTCGATATCGAACGTGACCTCGATCTGCGGGATGCCCCGGGGTGCCGGCGGGATGCCGGTCAGCTGGAAACGCCCGAGCGTGAAGTTATCCTTTGCGAGCGCACGCTCGCCCTGGACAACGTGGATCTCGACACTGGTCTGGCCATCGGCCGCAGTCGAGAAGATCTGGCTCTTCCGTGTCGGGATGGTGGTGTTTCGCTCGATGAGCTTTGTGGCGATACCCCCAAGCGTCTCGATACCCAGGGTCAGCGGGGTGACATCCAGCAGGACAATGTCCTTTGCTTCACCGGTGAGGACTGCTCCCTGGATCCCGGCACCGAGGGCGACACACTCATCGGGATTGATGCCCTTGTCGGGTTCTTTTCCGAGGAGCTTCTTGACAGTCTCCTGCACGAGCGGAACGCGGGTCGAACCACCTACAAGCAGGACATGGTCGATGTCCTTGGGCTCCAGCTTGGCGTCCGAGAGCGCCTGCTTGACCGGGCCCATGGTGGATTCGACAAGGCTGCTGATCAACTGCTCGAGCTTTGCCCGTGTGAGATCGATGTTAAGGAACTTGGGACCGCTTGCGTCCGTGGTGATGTACGGGAGGTTGATGTTTGTGGACTGGCGCTGGGAGAGCTCGATCTTCGCGTTCTCCGCCGCATCGCGCAGCCGCTGCATGGCATAGGGATCGTTGCGGAGATCGATGCCCTCCTTTCTCTTAAATTCCTCAATCAGGTGATCCTGGACCAGCTTGTCAAAGTCGTCGCCACCGAGGTGGTTGTTGCCGGCTGTTGACTTGACCTCGAAAACGCCATCGCCAAGCGTCAGGATTGAGACATCGAAGGTCCCGCCGCCAAGGTCGTACACGAGGATCGTGGCATCGGTTTCCTTGTCAATGCCGTAGGCAAGGGCGCTGGCAGTCGGTTCGTTGATGATACGGAGCACTTCGAGCCCGGCGATCTGGCCGGCATCCTTGGTTGCCTGCCGCTGCGCATCGTTGAAGTATGCCGGGACGGTGATAACGGCTTTTGAGATCTTCTCGCCCAGGTAGGCTTCCGCATCGATCTTCAGTTTCTGCAGGATCATTGCAGAGATCTCCTGGGGGGAGTATCCCTTTCCGTCAATGGTCACCTTCTCGCTCGTCCCCATCTTGCGCTTGATGGACTGGATCGTCCTCTGGGGATTGGTCACTGCCTGTCTCTTTGCAAGGCTGCCAACAAGGCGTTCGCCTTCCTTGGTGAACGCGACAACCGACGCGGTTGTCCGGCCGCCTTCGGAGTTCGGGATGATAATAGGTTTCCCGGCCTCCATGATCGAGATACAGGAATTGGTTGTTCCCAGATCGATTCCCAGAACCTTCTCATTTGCCATTGTATTCAGACCTCCTTGTGATTATTCTCATTTCCCTTGGATACTGCTACTTTTGCATACCTGATTACTTTGTCATGCATCCGGTACCCGCGGCAGACTTCGTCAATGACGGTTCCGGTGCAGGCATCCGATGGCACATGGGCAATTGCCTCATGCACCTCCGGATCGAACAATGTGTTAAGCGACTCTATGGGACAGACGCCGTGGCGTTGCAGCTGGGCAGAGAGGAGCTGCCGGATCTGGAGCATTCCCTCCCGTAAGTGGGCGTCATCCGATTTCAGTGCCCGCTCGATGTTGTCCGCAACTTCGAGAATATCACAGGCAAATCTCTCGTTGGCAAGGGCAATGGTCTGGGCCCGCTCCCGCTCACTGCGTTTCCTGAAATTCTCAAAATCGGCAGCAAGACGCAGGAACCGGTCGTTCAGTTCTGCGTAGGCTCCCTTCTGTTCATCAGCTTCCGCAGTTCCAGGCACCGGGGATCCCGCATTTTGTGCAGTCATGTCCGATATCTCCTGTTCCGGGGGCTCCTGCCCGTTCTCTGCATTGCTCATAGTCCATCCCATTCGATGTTCCAATATCTATTGCATTGTGGTTCTATATAAATTTTTGGTGTGTGAATATTAAGCAAGCCGCAATTATTGGCCTGTTTCAGAAACTGGGACTAAATTTCGCGTGAAATGAACATCCGACAAGGCAGGATTGTCGGTTTTATGGAAAATCTTACCGGAATCCGGTAATTTTTGCAGTGTTCGGCCGGTTACCCGCGCAATCTTAGGATGAAACGGGAAATTTCCCTCCATATCTTTTTTCTTCCTTCCAGCCCATAGTAATGACCATGAAGTGGGCATTACTTTCAGTCTGGGACAAGACCGGAATTGTGGATCTGGCGCGGGAACTTGCCGGGCAGAAATACAATATCATGAGTTCCGGGGGCACTGGCAAGGCTCTTGCCGCTGCCGGGATCCGCTTTACGGAAGTCTCCAGTTATACCGGGTTTCCCGAGATGATGGATGGCCGGGTCAAGACCCTCCACCCCCGGGTCCACGGCGGTCTTCTTGGCCGTCGGCAGATCGATGACGCGGTAATGGCCAAGCATGGCATCAACCGGATCGATCTCCTCGTTGTCAATCTCTACCCGTTCGAGACAATGTCACAACAGGACATGGACCTAGAGAAACTGATAGAGTTCATCGATATCGGCGGACCTGCGATGATCCGGGCCGCTGCGAAGAACTATCGCGATGTTGCCGTTGTTGTCGACCCTTCAGACTATCCTGCTATCCTTGAAGCCATCAAAAGCGGAGGGATCTCTGACAAGCAGCGCCTTGAACTGGCAAAAAAAGTGTTTGCCCGCACGGCTGCCTATGACGCTGCCATCAGCAATTATCTCCAGCGACTCGATTCCCCGTTCCCCCCTGCGCTCTCGATGCAGTTCACCCATGGCAGGCCTCTCCGCTATGGGGAGAACCCGCACCAGATGGCGGCCGTGTACGGGACAGCCGGGATTGCAGGCGCGGAACCGCTCCAGGGAAAGCAGATGTCTTATAACAATTATCTCGATGTTCACGCCAGTGTCTCGCTGCTCCGCGAATTCGATGGTCCGGCTGCGGTTATTGTCAAGCACAACAACCCCTGCGGAGTCTCAACCGGAAACGATGTTCTCGATGCTTACATCACTGCCCGCGAAGTGGACCCGGTTTCAGCATATGGTTCTGTTGTTTCCGTGAACCAGACCGTCACAAAAGCATTTGCCGAAGAGATCTGCGGTACCTTTGTCGAAGTAATTGTTGCCCCGGAGTTTGCACCTGATGCTCTTGAGGTCATGAAGAAGAAGGAGAACATGAGAGTTCTCCTCCTTCCAGAACCCTGTTCTTCTGATGAAGTCCGGACCATCGATGGCGGAATCCTTGTCCAGCGGACACCGGCCTACCAGGAGCACTGGCAGGTCATTACGGACCGCGACCCCACAGCGGATGAGATGAAGGGGCTCCAGCTCGCCTGGAAGGTCTGCAAGCATACCAAGAGCAATACGATCATCTTTGCTGACCAGAAGAGGACGCTCGGGATTGGAGCCGGCCAGATGAGCAGGGTGGACTCGGCAAAGATCGCCATCAGCAAGGCATGTGGTTCCCTCAAAGGATCTGCTGTAGCTTCCGATGCATTCCTCCCGTTCCCGGACACGCTGGAAGTTGCAGCAGAGGCAGGTGCAACAGCGCTTGTCCAGCCGGGTGGATCGATCCGGGACAAGGAAGTCATCGATGCAGCGAACCGCCTTCACATGGCAATGGTCTTTACGGGCATACGATACTTCAGGCACTGAAAATTTTCCTCTTTTTTAAAAAACACGCAGGAATCTGCGATAGATATTTATTCTGCGAAGTTTCCATACCTTCTTTAAATCGTTTGTGCCCGCTTCCGGTCATGGACGATTTGACTATACTGAGGCGAAAAGAATGGATTTCGGAAACATGCTTGGCGAGTCTTTTGCCTATGCAAAAGACGGGGTTGTTGGTAAATGGATGCAATGGATTTTGCTCCTGATAGCGACCATCCTTCTCTGTATCCCGCTCCTGGGGTACACCCTGAAGATCTATCGCGGTGAGAAACCTGCGCCTGAAGTCACAGGATGGGGGACTCTCATCATTGACGGCATCAAGTATCTCATCATCTCGCTTATCTGGGCCATCCCGAGCCTGATTATCTTCTTTGTCATGATTGGTGCAACGGTAACCTCCTATGTGACAAACCCCGCGGCAATTGTAGGAATCATGGGAGGCATGCTCGTAGGCTTCCTCCTTTTCTTCATTGTTCTCTTCATCACGGGCCTTCTTGCAACGATCGGTATCATCCGGTTTGCACGGACTGGATCCATGGGTGAGGCATTCAACTTCGGGGCAATCCTCGAAACCATTGGCAAGATCGGATGGGTCAACTACATCATTGCCCTCATCATCATCGGTATCATCATCGGGATCATCGAGTTTATCCTCATGTTAATCCCCTCTGTTGGAACACTCATCCTGTTCCTCATCATCCCGCCCCTCGTGCTCTGGCAATCGCGCTATTTCTGCCTGATCTACGATAGCGCAGCATAATCCTTCAACACTTTTTCTCCCTTTTATAGATTCAACCGCTGGTTATCTTTGACTCATAACCAACAGACTGCCGTTCGCTGCGAAAGACTGGTCCATTAAAAAAAGGGAACATCTCCTGGCTGGTGATTCACCTGCATACTTGAATCCAGAGCGAAGAAATTCGGCAGGAGGGAAAGGAGCGTTAAAAAAAGGATCAGCGCTGGACAGCGCCAAGATTGGCCTGCTCAACGGTCTTTGCGTATCTCGCAAGTACACCCGTCAGGTTCTTTGTGACGGGTTTCCATGCACTCTTCCGCTTTTTGAGTTCCTGTGCCGATACTTTGAGATCGATTGTCTTTTTGTGAAGGTCGACGGCGATGACATCCCCGTCTTTTACCAGCGCAATCGGACCGCCAATCGCGGCTTCCGGTGCAACATGGCCGATACAGGGACCGCGGGTGCCGCCGGAGAACCTCCCGTCAGTAATGAGCACGACCTTTTTGAACCCGAGCCCCATCATCGCGGATGTGGGCGAGAGCATCTCCGGCATTCCCGGTGCACCGCGGGGGCCTTCGTACCGGATCACGACAACGTCCCCTTCCCGGATCTTCCTTCCCAGGATTGCTTTCATGGCTGGACTTTCCCCATCAAAGACGCGGGCCGGACCGGTATGCTTCCACATCTCTTTGGGAACAGCAGCGCTCTTTACTACAGCCCCGTCAGGCGCAAGCGAACCGGAAAGGATCCGGAGTCCGCCTTCTGCATTGACAGGGTTTTTCACCGGCCGGATCACTTCGCTGTCCCTCACGACTGCCGACTTTGCAATTTCAAGGACTTTCCTGCCGGAGACCGTGGGAGTATTGTCAAGGACCTTTTCCAGCTGTTTCATAACCGCCGGGATCCCGCCGGACCGGTGCAGGGTTTGCATCGAGTGCGGGCCTGAAGGCTGCATGTAGCAGATATGGGGAATCTTCTCCGCAAGTTCTGAAAAATCATCAAGGGAAAGCGGAATTCCGGCCTCGGTAGCGATTGCCATGAAGTGAAGGACCGTGTTGGTGGAACCTCCAAGCGCCATATCAACCCGTATGGCATTCCGGAGGCTTTTTCTCGTGATGATATTGCGGGGAAGGACCTGTTTTTTCACGAGCGGGATAATTGCCTCTCCGGTCTCACGGGCGATCCGGAGTTTTCCGGCATCGACCGCGGGTGTTGCCGCACATCCGGGGAGTGACATCCCCATAGCTTCAGTCATGCAGGCCATAGTGTTCGCGGTGTAGAGTCCCTGGCAGGAGCCGCACCCCGGCATAGCGCAGCACTCGAGCTCGCCAAGAGCTTTCTCGGTCATGGATCCCGCGGCGACTTTTCCCACGCCTTCGAAGATATCAATGAGAGAGAGCTCCTTTCCGTCCTGGAAGCCGGAGAGCATGGCCCCGCCGGTCAGGACAACTGTCGGGATATTGCACCGGACTGCCGCCATCAGCATACCGGGCACGATCTTGTCGCAGGTACCGACACAGACGAGGCCGTCAAAACAATGGGCCTGAACCATCAGCTCGATCGAGTCAGCGATGTTCTCACGCGACGGAAGGGAATACCGCATTCCTTCGTGACCCATTGCGATACCATCGCAGATACCGATTGTGCCAAACTCAAAAGGTACGCCCCCGGCAGCAGCGATACCCTCTTTAACCTTCCCGGTCAGCTGGTTGAGGTGGACATGACCGGGCACGATCGTGTTATATGCATTAGCGATTCCGATGAACGGGAGTCCCATCTCGCGATCGGTCACCCCAAGCGAGCGGAGAAGCGCCCGGTTTGGTGCCCGCTCATATCCTTTCTTTGCATTATCACTGCGCATAAAAAACCAGACTACCTGTGAAAAAAGATTCGTGCTTCTGAATGATTATCCCTTGTGTCTGCGTGCGATGTGGTGCAGGAATGTCAGGTACGCGAGAAGGAAACTGCTGCATCAACAAAGCACCGGGCGAATTCCGGAGAGAAATATGCATGGGTGTACTGTCCCAGGGCATTCAGGGACACGAGCCCGTCCCTGCCATTAAAAATTCCCTTTCCCCGGGAGAGCGTGATGGTGAACCGCGCATCACGATCGGGATCGAGCTGGGAATAATGAAATTCATGTCCGGTAATGGTTTGGCCGGGGGTGAGAAATCCCGCGCCTTTGGAAGTTATTGTGCCTTTTGTGTACCCGAGAGCCTGGACACGTTTTGTCATGGTTGCTGAAGCCGGGAGGATCCCGGTCATACGGTGATTTGCTTCTCCTAAAACATCCCGCGCAAGATACATCAGTCCTCCACATTCACCAAGGATGGGCAGGTTATCTCCAGCTGCTTTTTTGAGTTCCATTGTACAGGAAGCCGATGCAAGATTGGGAAGAAACAACTCAGGATACCCGCCACCAATATAGACTGCGTCTACGGATGGCAGGTGATCTGTAAGCGCGGAGAAAAAGACGAGTTCAGCACCGGAACGTTCCAGCAGGTCGAGGTTGTCACGGTAGTAGAAGCAGAAGGCCTTGTCATATGCAATGCCGATCCGTGACCCGGGTGCAACTTTGATATCGGCATGTGCCGTAGCGGGAAGGGGAGGAGCGGCGCGTGCTGCCAATATGATCGCATCAAGATTGCAATGTTCAGCGATCAGGGCTGCAATTTCACGGTGGGGCGCGGGCTCATGGCCCATGACCAGCCCGAGGTGACGGCTCTTTACGGCAATTTCATCACTCCGTGGGAGCCACCCCAGCGCGGGGAGTGCAAGAAACGGCTCTATCATCGCCCGGTGACGCGGGCTGCCGGTGCGGTTGACAATCACTCCGGCAATCGAAACGGTTGGATCAAATTCCCGGAAACCACGGATAAGGGCATGGATACTCCGTGACATCCCTTTTGCATCGACAACAAGGATGACCGGGGCCTGGAGGATTCTGGCTACGTGTGCGGTGCTGGCAAGGTCTGTTCCGTCGACCCCGTCAAACATCCCCATTACTCCTTCAATGATCGCCACATCGGACGTTTCCGATGCACGGAGGAACGTATCACGGCACCCGGTTTCTCCCATCATGAATGGATCGAGGTTGCGGGATTCCCTGCCGCAGATCCGGGAATGGTGGCTTGGATCGATGAAGTCAGGGCCGACCTTGAAAGGCTGGACACGGTACCCTTTTGCGACAAGGGCTCCCATAAGCCCGCCAGCCACGGTTGTCTTCCCGCACCCGCTGTGCGTACCGGCAATAACGATACGGGGAATTGTCATGAGGGCTTTTCCGTTCTTCCTGGTGAAATGATCATGATTACCTGCCTGTTTATGGTATGAGTTCCCCATATCACCAGATCTTATTTGAGTTCCGGCTGAATGGTATCGTTATCATATTCTGGCAGTATCGCAGATAAAAGTGTATTTGAGAAAAAAAGGCTTATTGATTATTCCTTTTTCCTCCTGTAATAGAGTACCAGGTAGGCAATGCCGATAATTGCAGCGGCTACTATCGACAGGTAGATGGGATTTGTCAGGATAATGGCAAGTCCTTCCGGTGAAGTTACGTTTACTGTGACTTTCATAGGATCCGAGATGTGAGTATTATCAAGAGCATCCCGGTACCGGATCTCGGAATCAAGACCATACTCTTTTATCGTCGCGGTACGGTCCACGCCCAGCTGGAAGGCTACGACTCTCGATTCATTGGGCGGAAGTTCGCCGATATAAGCGATATCTGAAACGCTGGTGAACGGATCTACAGCACTTATCCTTGCCTGTGCACTGTAAACCGGACTCTCACCGGTGTTTTTGTATTCAACGGTGATCTCCTTCTTGTTCCCCGGGTGCATTTCAGCCGGTGGTGAGACAATGGCAAATTTTACCTTTCCGCCAACAGGAACACCGATGGTTTTTTCCCGGGCCGATACACTGTCCCCTTCATCATTCTGGTATATGACACCAACACCCATTGGGTAGGATTGCGATTCCGCCCGGTCCGAGACCGATACCTTGTATTGGACAGTTGCTGTGCTCCCGACGGGGAAATCTCCTATATAGACGCTATCGTCAACCGGAACAACCGGGCTTTCTCCATTACGGGTAAGAATCACAATGGCCTGCGAACCGTGCGCCGTGCCGGAATTTTTTATCTTCAGGTTGATGTATCCCTCAGCCCCTGCCGTTATATGTTCAGGCTCGGCAGAGATTACCTCAATTGCCAGTTCCGGTTTAATCGTGACAGGGATACCCAGAGTAATCTCTTTTGACTGGTAGGAATATTCCATTGCCGCATCATTGTACTGATTCGCATAAGAGAGGTAAGAATAATTCAGCGTAAGAGGAAGAATGAACGTTCCGCCTTTCGCATTCTCCTGGATCTTAATCGTGTATCGTGCGATGGTGGATGATGATTCTGCAAGGTCGCCAAGCATTACCGGATCGGTTTTTATCGTAAGTGGAGCATCGCCGGGCGACAGCGATGCTGTGAGGAATTTCGCAGTTGTCGGCAAATCGTCCCGGTCCGTAATCCCCGACTGGACAAGTTTATCTTCGCTCTGCCCGGTGTTCTGGACTGTGATGCTAATCTGTACTTCTGAATTAGGTGTGAACTCATTGGTTCCTGATACCGATGCTGAAAGATTTGGGCTGCCGGAAAGATACAATGTGCCGCCCATTACCGGCGTGACAAAAATTGCAGCCATGACGAACAGCACAAGGATAATGATTCTTTTAATTACTGCCATAGAAACCTACCATGAACCTCTCATAACATGATGTATGCGGATATTCCCGAAGAAAATTTCTTAAATTGTAATTCTTTCTATATCTAATGATAATCAACCGTAAAATAAATTATGGGGATTCAGTACTTACCTAATTATTCCTCCATGAATCCTGGCAGTATACGCTACCTGCCAAAAACCTGAATGAAAAGTTACACCATTCTTACTATCATGATGGATATCCAATAAAATTTTAATCACTCCCTCATACTCTGCTTGTTTTTTTTCTTGCAACACTTGATTGCAATTTCCGGGCAATCACGCCGGAGACTTGAAATTTTTGTAGCATGTACATACATTTTGTAGGATAATTATCCGATTGTAGTCTCTATAACTAACACCTTATGATCGCGATTGAAAATTTTTTAGCAGAGTCTGCTTGAAAAAAAAGTGAACTGAAAAGACCTTAATCCAAACACTTTATGCGAAACATATGAGTCTGTAAATCTTTGTCCATTCATAGTGGAATGTCAGTAACTGACATCACCTCAAATCCACTTTAACCTTCAAAGAACCGGAATTCATCATCATCGATCCGGGAACACGTAGAAAACTGACCTGGAATATCGATCAGAGGGACCCCGGATATTCCCGGGCAGGAATAAAATGATGATCAACAGGTACTCGATTATTATAGTTTTGAAGGAGGTTTTAGCATTCATCCTGTTTTTTTGCCGCAGAGTGACAATATCCGGTGCCCACTGTCTCGTGATATCTTACACCTTTTTTTTAGATCGGGCTAAATATTAGAGAAGTACAGATGTTGTGTCCATAATCGAAACGATACGTTTTCAACAAACGGATTTTGATTGACATTATCATTTTCTTGACGAATATAACAATTGCAAAATTATCTGGAACCATTTTTTGGAACCGGTTCCTGAAAGTCTCGGATTCCTCTCTGAAAAAAATATAAATCAGTAATTGCAGTAATCAATAATAATGACAAAACGAAGATTAATTCACTTAAGTCTTTTTGTAATTGCACTTGTCATTCTTGCTGGCTGTGTCGCACCTCCGAAAGAAACCTCAACAGC
This sequence comes from Methanoregula sp., assembly GCF_028712425.1. GTDB lineage: Archaea > Halobacteriota > Methanomicrobia > Methanomicrobiales > Methanospirillaceae > Methanoregula. The sequence goes on along the minus strand of NZ_JAQTQD010000001.1, from coordinate 87,705 downwards.
AGGTTCATCAAACACAAACAGCAATTCTGGTGCACCCCCGGTTGCTGCAACAACACTTCCTCCAACAGCCACTTCTGGATCAGTCTATGTAACTCTGGTCACTCCGACACCTGCTGCCACGACCACAATGGAATCTCAGGGATATAGTGAAATTGTCACCCAGACTATTCCTCCTGAAGACCGTAGTTGCAGGATCTTTACACATACCCAGACATTCACTTATAACGGGACTGCTTTTACCTTTGACCTGAAAAATCCCCCGATGTATATCACCTACAAAGTGACACCATCAGAAATAGAGGTGCGGAAGGTGAGAACCCACAGTACCAATAAAACCGAATATCTTCTCGAATACGATACGTTTGATCCCCTTTCCTTTATGGAAATTACCGTAAAAAATAAGGAAACCGGGGAAGTCTACCTTCAGGATGGATTTGGTACAGATTATACGCAATACACGACCCGTACCTTAAAAGTCCTCAACAGTGCAGACATGTATATCGAAATTAAGGGAAATCGGATTAAAGGCACTATCGAAGTCTGGGTGAAACCCGTGGGTAATTTCGCTGATCCGGACTCAATGAAATTTGATAACTGTACGTACTGGAGCCAGACTACACGGGACAATCTCCCCATAGCATTGGAAACAAGCACCCCCACTCCAACCTGGACATTTAAAAAATAAACATTCAAATCCAATTTTTAGATACTGGCTTTTTCTGGCTGATTATCTCTGATGAGAGTGACATATATAAGCGATAACAGCAATTTTAGTAAGGCAGGCGCATAACCTCGCGTCCCGGTGGGGTAGTGGATATCCTAGAAGCCTGCGGAGCTTTTGACCCGGGTTCAAGTCCCGGCCGGGGCGTATCTTTTTCTAAAGCAAATCTTTTCCTAAAGGTCTCATTAACAATGCTTTTACAAAAAAGAGAATTGGATTATATCCCTATACCATCTGCCCGATGAACAATGCGATAAATCCGCAACCTACGAATGCAAGAATACCCATAACCGCATAATCCCGGGAGAATAAAATCCGTTCGCGGACATGGGTCCTTTTTCCCATCCGGTATCCCCGCATGTCAATCGTAAGACCAAGGACATTTGAGCGGAGAAGGGCATTGGAGACAAGCGGGATGACAATCGGTGCAACGCTCCGGACTTTTCCTGTGATACCTGTTCCGGGATTGAATCCCCGGGCCAGCTGTGCTTCATGAATCCGTTGTCCCTCGATCTGGAGCGTCGGGATAAACCGAAGCGCGATGATGAACATCAGGATATAGTCGATGGGAAGCCCGACTTTCTCCATGGCATGGATAATATCGCGGGGCTGGGTCGAGATCAGGAAGAGCTGGAACGCAAAGATGAGGATCATGAACCGTAGCGTAAGCACTATCCCAATCATAAGCCCGCCGCTCGTGATCGGTATAAAACCCCCGATGACCGGAATCCCTGCCGGAATAACATATCCCAGGGTCTCACCGCCGGGCATTGTGATGACCGTGATGAGGATGAAGATGACACTCATCACCAGGATCAGTTTGAGCTGCTGGAGAGATTCGCGGAGCAATTTACCGCAGGCAGCAAATCCAAGCATGGCAACGACCATGAAGACAAGGAACGGGATGCTTGTCGCAATGATCGCCATGAGCGAGACAATGATGATAAAGAAGATCTTGGAATAGGGATGGAGCTGGTGCAGGAATGCATCCTTGTGTACGTACTGGAGGATCTCCGCCACGGTCACGCACCTCGTGTATCTGATACGATTTTCCCGTTCTCCATGAGTATGACGCGGTCGGCACAGTGCTGTGCGATCTCTTTGTTGTGGGTAATGATGAGGATGGTATGCCCTTTCTCCTGGAGGTCTTTTAACATATCAATGACCACACTCGCTTCGTTCCCGTCAAGCCCGGTAGTGGGCTCGTCCAGTACGATGACACCCGGTTGCATGGCAACCACACAGGCAATCGCGAGGCGCTGGCGCTCCCCACGCGAGAGCCACCGTGGATAAAGATCCGCCGAACTGGAGAGTCCCGCATCCCGGAGCGCGGCATCGATGACCGTGTCAGCGTTTTCAATACCCAGGTTGTTGACGCCATACGCGATCTCGTCCCTGACCGAATCTGCAAAGAACATGTGGTCCGGGTTCTGGAAGACAAGGCCGACGTCATGGGCGAGCATAGCAATACTGCATTCGCGGGTATTCTTCCCATTGACGATAACATCCCCGCTTGTCGGTGTCAGGAGACGGTTGAAGTGCTTGACAAGCGTTGTCTTTCCGGATCCGTTCTCACCAACGATTGCAACGAATTCACCTCGCCGGATTGTGAGGCTGATACCGCAAAGGGCTTCGACATCGCCATACGAGTGATGGAGATTTTGTACGGAAATGATAGGTGTGTCCGCCTGTGGTGGTGGCACGGTTCTCCGGATGGTCGAGAAGTCGGGCATCACCATGGCGCGGATCCGTTCATCACTCAGGACATGTTCGGGCGTTCCGGTGCTCGTTACCGCCCCGGCTTCCATGATGACAAGAGTATCCACGATGTCCCTGAAATGGTTAAACTTGTGTTCCACGAGAAGGATGGTCTTGCCCTGTTGCTTGAGATCGGAGAGGATGGCTGCAATCCTTTTCGTTGCGTACTCGTCGAGCTCTGATGTCGGTTCATCGAGAATAAGGATATCGTTTCCCAGCGCGAGCGTTGCTGCGAGGGCAACACGCTGTTTCTGGCCGCCGGAGAGATGATGCGGGGACCTGTCCCGGAGGTTTTCCAGGTAGGTGGTCTTCATGATCGCGGCAAGCCTTTCCTCGATAACAGATGCGGGTAAACCACGGTGCTCCAGGGCTGACAGGATCTCCTCTTCAACGGTCGTGAAGATCATCTGGGCTTCAGGATCGTCAAAGACAACCCCCACGTTCTGCGCGAGATCCGAGAGAGTCGTGTATTCCGCCACGTCTTTCCCGTCAACAATCACGGAACCCTCCTTCTTCCCGCCATACTCATGGTGAAGAATCCCGGACGCTGCAAGGCAGAGCGATGTTTTACCGGCTCCGGAGGGCCCGGTCACCATAACGCATCGACCTTTTTCGAGAGAGAGAGAAACACGGTGCAGGGCCGGTTGCACCGTGTGGGGATATGTGTACGTGATGTTTGTTAAGTCGATCATTCCTGTCCTCTAAGAAGCACCCTGCTGGAAGGGATGTAGAGGAACTGGACCACGATTGCATTAAAGACTGCCGTTATGACCACGATCGGCACGAACACGGCAACAAAGGCCATGATGTCTCCCCCGTATTTGGGGCTGGAGAGCACGCTTGCGCCGACAAACATCATTGCTATCGCGGCAAAGGAGAAGCCGCTTGCCAGGGTTGTAAGGAACGTAGTGACGGTTGGGGCGAGTTTCGTCCGTTCCCGGAGGGCTGCATAGATGACGAAGCAGACCAGTGCACCGATTGGCTCGCTGATGATATTCGCCGGAGGGAACATTGAACTCGAGATCACCATCGAGAGGACACCTGCAACAAGACCGATTCCGAGCGCTTCGAGAATCTTCGGCCGTATCAGGATGATCGCAAGACAGTAAAACGCGATGATCATGTTCGGTGTCAGGGGAGTGTGGAGCATCGCAAGGAAATACCGGAGGATGGCCCCGATAGCGAGCAGGATGCCCACGATTGCAATATCTTTTGACTTCATGATTAGCACAACCATATTCCAGGTAACAAGGAAGACGGGCCGCAGAGAAAGGGCCGCGCAATGAATTTTGTATACCTTGATGTATACATTTGTTCATTTGTGTATTAAATATTGCTTTCTGGAAGCACCGCTTTATTATCCCGGCATAGTATTATTCGGGGGTAACCCGTTTCGACCGCTATATTCATGACCAACGCCATCACTGTCACGTACAGTGAGACTCCTGCATGCCCTTCTCGCCCGGCAGTGATTCCCTGTACAGGGAATCCCTCGTCCTTCATGAAAAACACCGTGGGAAACTGGCCATCCGGCCAAAGGTACTCTTAAAAACACGGCATGACCTGTCCCTGGCCTACACTCCCGGTGTCGCTGAAGTCAGCCGGGAAATACTCCGTAACCGGGACATGGCATACGAATATACCCTGAAGGCAAATACCATCGCCATTGTTACGGATGGTTCGGCGGTCCTCGGGTTGGGAAATATCGGGGGATATGCAGCAATCCCGGTGATGGAGGGAAAAGCGATCCTGTTCAAGGAATTCGCAGGTGTGGATGCTTTCCCGATCTGCTTTGAAAGTTACGAGACGGATTTTGTAGACAAGGTTAAGAATATCGCACCGGTCTTCGGCGGCATCAACCTTGAGGACATTGCTGCTCCGAAATGCTTTGAGGTTGAAGATGCTCTCCAGGACATCGGGATCCCGGTCATGCACGATGACCAGCACGGAACAGCAATTGTCGTCCTTGCTGCACTCATCAATGCCTGTAAGGTAACAGGAAAAAACTACAGCGATCTCACTATCGTTATCAGCGGAGCCGGTGCGGCCGGTTACGCTATTACGAGAATGTTGAAATGCATCGGCTACAGCCCGGATGTCTGTACCCGGGTTAACGAGATCATTGTCTGTGATACGAAAGGGATGATATTCCGGGGCAGGGAAGGGCTCTATGGAAACAAGTATAAATTCATCATCTCGGAAGAGACCAACAGGGTCGCGCTCAAGGGCACTCTTGCCGATGCATTGTGCGGAGCAGATGTGTTCATCGGAGTCTCTGCTCCGGGTCTTGTGACACAGGACATGATCAAATCAATGAACAAAAATCCCATTGTCTTTGCTATGGCAAATCCCGTTCCGGAGATCATGCCGGATGCTGCAAAAGAGGCCGGAGCAGCGGTTATCGGCACTGGGAGGAGTGACTTTCCCAACCAGATCAACAATGTGCTGGCGTTCCCCGGAATATTCCGGGGTGCGCTGGATGCCCGGGCCACAAGGATTACCGATGAGATGAAGATCGCGGCCGCACATGCTATTGCCGGATGCATCCGACAACCGCGCCCGGATTGTATCCTTCCCAGTATCCTTGATAAGAGCGTGACAAGACGAGTGGCCAAAGCAGTGGCCAATGCTGCTGTCAAATCCGGGTGCAGCCGTTCCGTGCCATCATCCGGGCACCAGTAATTCCCGGTCATTTCCGGCTATCGAATTACCATCTTCTGCCGGATGGTTCTTGAACCTGACAGATGGGATTTTTAGGGCGCAATCGCAAAGTAAACCAGTACTACGGGACTGCTAATGTTCCGGAAAGGATGCGATAACAGATGCTGATGCGGGTTGGCGGGGCTGGTGCAGGAACGGATGAAAACAAATGGATACCCGTGATTAATCCTGCCACAGGAGATGAGATCGACCGTGTACCGGCCGGGACAAAGGACGATCTCGAACGCGCAGTGACCGCTGCGGATACGGCATTTTCCTCATGGAAGAGAAAAACGCAGCGCGAACGGGGGATGGTCCTTTTTCGTGCTGCCGGGATTGTGCGGGAGCGGCACAAGGATCTGGCCCGTCTCCTTACTACGGAACAGGGAAAACCCCTAAAGGAATCCATTGACGAGATTCGGGGATTTGCTAATATCCTTGAATTTTATGCCGGGATCTCCGCAGCCCAGAAAGGGGAACTGGTCCGGCTGGGTGCCACAGGAGATGCCATAATCACCCGTGAACCGATGGGAATCTGCGCTGCCATCATTCCCTGGAACATGCCAGCCCTTATCATGGGCTGGAAGATCGGTCCCGCGCTGCTAGCGGGAAATACCCTTTTACTCAAACCTGCATCCACCGCTCCCCTGACTGCGCTCCGTCTTACCGAGATCCTCGATGAAGCAGGATTACCTCCCGGGACCCTGAACACCGTCACCGGGGTGGGTGAGACAATTGGAGAAGCCATGGCAGGACACCCGGCAATAAAAAAACTCTCCTTTACGGGGAGTTGTGCAACTGGACAACGGATCCGTGAACTTGCTGCCGGAAGTCTCAAGGAGCTTACGCTCGAACTCGGGGGTTCCGACCCGATGATTGTTATGCCCGATGCTGACATCGACAAAGCTGTTGACGGGGCAATCAGGGGGAGGTTCTATAATGCAGGGCAGACCTGCACTGCAGTAAAACGTCTCTTTGTCCATGAGTCAATCGCCGCAGAATTCTCCCGCAGGCTGAAACAGAAGACAGAGTCACTAAAACTAGGGAATGGTCTTGATGCCGGTACGGACATGGGTCCGCTCAACAGTGCTATCCAGCGCGAGCGTATCGAAAAACTCATTGACAGGGTCCGGGATACGGGACAGGGAACGGTACTTACCGGGGGAACAAGGCCCGGGGGAGCAGAGTATTCACAGGGATTTTTCTACCGGCCCACAGTAGTATCTGATGTGGAGAAGACCAGCGGGCTCATGACCGGTGAAGTATTCGGACCAGTCCTTCCTGTCATGCCGGTACCTGACCTGGACGCTGCGATAACAGAGGCAAACCGGACTGCATATGGTCTTGGGGCATCGATCTGGACAAGCAGTCTTCCTGCGGTAAAACGCGCTTTCGACGAGATCCACGCAGGCATTATCTGGGTGAACCGGCACCTTACCATTCCCCCGGAAATCCCGTTCGGCGGGATGAACGAGAGTGGTTTTGGACGGGAAAATGGTCTCCATGCACTGGACAATTACTCCCGCACGAAGACCCTGCTGCTCGGGTGGTAACGTCCCCTGTTATCGTCTCCTGCTGATCTGGAGCATCATACCGGCAACAAGACCCGTGAGAATTATCCACAAGGGCACTGCGGTATGAGTTGTTGCAGGTTCGACACTCCTTACCGCAGGAGTAGTTGCGATGGCAGAGGGAATCTTGGTTTCTGATAGTGTTGTGCCTGGTGTATCAACCGGCACTGTCGGAACCGGAGTTGCTGCAAGGAGATCGAAGGTGGTCGAGCCTTTCACATCCTGTAAGATCCCCTCAACAGTAACGATATATTCATCCGGTCTGAATGTCGCAGAGTCGATGGCAAACGACCACTGGTTTTTCCCACCGGTTCCTGCAGTCACTTCAACAACATCGCTTGCCCCGGAATATGCTCCGGACTGGCTCTTTTTCGTGGGGGAAAACGAGGAAGAATAGACATCTACCTGAAGTTTGTCCCCGGCTGCAAGGTTTGTCGTGCCGGAGATCATGAATTTCTCCCCGACAACATGGTCGCCAACCGGATTGACAAATGCATTTGGCGGATTGATGAAAAATGATGCCGTGGCAAAGGTATCATCGACATTCTGGCTGCCAATTGCCCGCATGAGCGCTGACGCCGCATCCGGGCCCTGGAGGCTGCTGGCGCTGGTCAGCTGGAAGATAACTGTCCCGCTGGTGCCCCCTCTGCCGGGCTGCATCTGGCGGTTGATCACCTGTCCTGTTGCGGCAGAGTAGACAATATCAAACTGCCCGTTCATCATGGGGTGCTGCACAATCACAAGGTACTGGCCGGGAGCAAAATTCTGTGTCTCCGTTGAGGTAATCTCGTAGGTATAGGTATTGTCGCTTTTGACTTGCACGGTGGTGATCCTCACCATGTTATTACCGATGAGCCAGACCTGGAGACCGTTTTGCGGGTGACCGGTCGCTACGCCGTTAATATACACGGGATCACCTTTGGATATTATTGTGGAACCGGAGGATGCACCGGGAGTCAGGGTGACGGCCGTAACAGGCAGGATCAGTAAAACGAAAATGACAAGGGCAAGTGAACAACGCATGACAGATCGTCCCGGGATAATGGGAATACTCATGATGGAATCCTCCTACCGTACTCTGGGAATGCCGGTTTAATATCCTGTTGCAGGTATCCCCAAGGGGTTATGATCCACGGATGTTGAAAACCAGTCGCAGTATCTAATGTAAAGGATCCAGCAGGAAAAGTGAGTGGGAGGAGTAAGCCTCCTTCTGTTCAAAGCGGCATTCAGCTCTGCGTCATACCCGGACGGATACCGGACGATCCATCTGTCCTGTTCTGACTTGCACCCGCAGGGATTCGCCGTTTCACCGTATCCTGCCCGTGAACGCTCAGCGGGTTACTCGCATGGAGACCATGCTTCTCGCCCTTAGGCTCAACCGCATCATGACTGTTGGCAGGCCGTGTCGTTTCTGTGCCATTGCCGTGACTCTCGCCACCCGTACTTGCGTACGGCTGCGTGCCCGGTGGGTGGGGGGACTTTCCTCAGCAACATTGCTGTCACCGTCAGCCGCTCTCTCCCTCTCATTATTCTATAGGTCGTGAAAGATAATAAGGACAATGCCGCGCACCATATTCAGGCAAGGTTGCCCCCAATATTCATCCGATACATTGGTATACAAGGTTCACTCCAGTCTGACACACAGAAGAAGGAACCTGCCATGGAACTGCTCACCAATGATGAGGGGCTCATGGCGATCCGCTCTGCACGCGGCGCCGTTGAGTATGTGTGCGCAAAAAAACCGAAACCGCTACTGAAACTCACACCGGTATTCGAGGAAAAACGCGGCGTTTTTGTCACCCTGACCAAAAAAGGACAGCTCCGCGGGTGCATCGGTCTACCCTACCCGATAATGCCGCTTGGGGATGCAATCGAACACGCTGCGATTGCAGCAGCAACAGAAGATCCCCGCTTTCCTCCGGTCGGAAAACCCGAACTGCCGGAAATTGCCGTTGAGGTAACGATCCTGACAATCCCCGTTTCGCTTCCCGGGGAACCCGAAAAACGACCGGATGCCATTGTTGTCGGAAAACACGGGCTGATCATCCGGGGAATGCGCACAAGCGGGCTCCTTCTCCCCCAGGTGGCAACAGAATACGGGTGGGATGCCGCGACATTTCTCGAACATACCTGCATGAAGGCAGGTCTCCCCAACCGGTGCTGGACCTATCCTTCGGTAGAAGTCCTCACCTTCGAGGGCCAGATCTTCACCGAGAAACAGTGAGGGCAACCGTTTAACATACAAGAACACGCATGTACAAGGCGATCAGGGTGCATAATGGCCATTGCATTTGAGAGCCTGTACAGCGATATTGCCGGGCGGATCGGCAAACTGACGGTTGGTAAAAAGACGATCCGGACTCCCGCTCTTCTCCCGGTCATTAACCCCCACCTCCAGCTCGTGACCCCGAAGGAGATGGCGTCCATGGGAGTCGAGGCCCTCATCACGAATGCCTATATTTTTTCCCAGAGCAGACAATTCCGAGAACGGGCCCTTGCTGAAGGGCTTCATTCGGTCCTTGACTTTAGTGGCGTTATTATGACCGACTCCGGGTCCTTCCAGCTCTCGGTTTATGGTGAAGTATCCATCACCAACACAGAAACACTTTCCTTCCAGCGCGATATCGGAAGCGACATCTGGGTTCCCCTCGATATCCCTACATCTCCAACAGCGGACCGTGACACGACAGCGCGCGATCTTGCCATCACGCTCCAGCGACTTGCCGAGGCTAAAGAGGTCTTTGGCCCCGATGCACCCCTTGCCGGGCCGGTCCAGGGTGGGACATTTGAGGATCTCCGTGAAAAGTCTGCACGCGAGGTGATGGACCTCGGCTTCCCGTTCTGCCCTGTTGGTGCCGTTGTCCCGCTCATGGAATCATACCGGTATCGCGATCTCGTCCGGGTTGTCATGGCATCAAAACGCGCCCTCTCCCCATCCGCTTGTGTCCATCTCTTTGGTGCCGGTCATCCCTCGATGTTTGCCCTTGCAACGGCAATGGGATGCGATCTCTTCGATTCGGCCGCGTACGCGCTCTATGCAAAGGACGGCCGATACCTAACCGCTCATGGCTCATACCGGATCGAGGACCTTGTCGATCTCCCCTGTGCCTGTAGTGTCTGCCGGTCTCATTCTGCTGAAGAACTCCGGGCCGCCCCGGACCGGGAGCGCCTTCTCGCGCTCCATAACCTGTATGTTACGCTTGCCGAGATCTCCCGGGTCCGGCAGGCGATTGTTGATGGGACACTCTGGGAACTTGTTGATGAACGGTGCCGGAGCCACCCGCGCCTGCTTGACGGGTACCGCGAACTTCTCTCCCATGCCCCAACGCTTGCCGGCCATGACCGGGTATCCAAACGGCGGTTTTTTTACCGCGGCGATGAGAGCTGCCTCCGCACCGAAGTGATCCGATACCAGCAGCAGCTGGCCCGGCTTCCGCTGGGGCAAAAGGTACTGGTTGTCCTGGATGGCAAACCTTCGGAAGGTTATGATGACACGCTTTTCTTCCGGCCCCCGTTTGGTCCCTACCCGGTGGAGCTGAAAGAGACGTTCCCCATCGGCCCCTGCGAGATCCCGGAATGGGATGCGGCCATGGTACGCAAGGGATGCCAGGGTATCCGGATACTTGCTGACACGCATCCCGGAAGCAGGATTGTGCTTGCATGCAGCTCCCGCTGGGAAGGGATCGTCCGGCAGGAACTTTCCGGCATGGAGATTACCGATGACGAAGTTTGATATCCGGAGAAGGGACGGTCTTGCCCGCACCGGGGTTCTCGATACCGGCACAACCTCCATTAACCTCCCGGCAGCAGCGGAGACAGAGACCATCTTCCCTGCACTGGTCACGCCCACATCTGTCAACATGCCTCTTGCCGCACCGGCAAACCTTGCAGAAGAATTCCCCCCCGCCATTCCCGGGGGGCCGGTCATCATTCATCCCGCATTGAAGAATACGGCACAGAGCGGGGACTGTGTTCTCGTGACAAACTGGCATACCTCATTTGCCAATCCCCGTAACTACGTGAACTGGCTGGTCTCTCTCAAGGAGAAGACCCCGGCCGATACCGCATGGTATGGCCCTGCGGCAGCCCTTCCGTCAACCGCAGCCATCCTCTGCTACTCGGGTTTCGACCTCTTCGATTACACCGCCGTGGACCTCCGCTCCGCACAGGGGATCTTCTGTACCCCGGAAGGAGAGTTCCCCGCCACTGCGCTGGGTGACGGCATCTGCACCTGTCCCGGTTGCAGGGCTGGTGACCTGCGGGAGCACAACCGCCAAGCCCTCCGTCAGGAACTTGCCCTCATCACCCGGTTCATCCGGCAGGCACAACTGCGCGATCTGGTCGAGTCCCGCTGCCGCATGGATGCAAACCAGGTCGCGATCCTCCGCCACCTGGACCGTCACTATGCGTTCATGGAGGCAGCCCAGCCAATTGCCCGGGCTGTGATCATGCGGGCCAACTCAGGCGAATCAATGCAGCGCGCTGAAGTGCAGCGCTTTGCCGAACGGGTCCTGACCCGCTACATCCCGCCAGAGAAGTGCGATGTGGCAGTGCTCCTGCCCTGCTCGGCAAAAAAACCCTACTCGCTTTCGCAGAGTCACCGGAGGTTCCAGGCAGCAATCGGCGGGCGGGCGCACGAGCTGATCATCACATCGCCGCTCGGGCTGGTTCCCCGCGAGCTCGAATGCATCTACCCTGCCGGGCACTACGATGTCCCGGTCACCGGGTACTGGGACGCCGAGGAATGTGCTGTTTTATCCAATATCCTGGCCCGCTATTTCGCAAAATTCCCGTACCGGCGGATCATTGCACACCTCGATGGCGGCGCTCTCCAGGTTGCCCGCCAGGCAGCTGAAGCCTGCGGTATCACGCTTGAATATTCCTGTGCCGGTGACCCGGCGGGGCCTGCCGCGCTCAATGCGCTTGACGCAGCCCTTGCCGGAGAACGGCGGATCAGGGATGACCGCCTGCATGGTATGCTTTCATACCAGTTCGGGGCCGATGTTGTAACAAAGGGCATTGTTGCGCGAGGCCGGTTTCCCGAACTCTTTTACAGCAGGGGCAATACCCAGCTCTTCTCCATCGATACCGGCACCGGTCTCATCCGCCCGACATTCGACGGCTGGGCGCTCCTCCCGGAATGTTACCGCGTTACCATCGATGATTTTATCCCGGAAGGTGACGTCCTCGTTCCCGGGGTTACCGGCGCTGATCCGGCTATCCGGGAGGGGGACGAGGTCCTTGTTACCGGAAAGCGCGCCCTTGCAACCGGCCGTGCAGCACTTCCGGCGGGAGAGATGCACCGCTCGAAGCGCGGAGTAGCGGTCCGGGTGCGTAAGATAAAAAGACTGTAAAACCAACCAGTACGCTACATTGCGTATCATCGATGGAGTGAATTGATTGTCCTTAGTTGTGAAAAACAGTCAGGCCGGGTGGCTCTCGTGAGCGCTCCGTCCGGTTCAGGGGAAAGACCGGCCGTTATCGCTGTGGTAAAGGAATCGGCTGAAGGCGAATTGCGCGTTGCGACCGTTCCCGATGTTGTCCAGAAACTGGTCAGTTCCGGCCACCAGGTCAGGATTGAGCACAGCGCCGGCACAGGCGCCTTTTATCCTGACGAACTCTATACTGCAGCTGGTGCAACGATTGCAGCAAGCCGGGCGGATCTCTTAAAGGGCGCTGACATCGTTCTCTGTGTCCAGCCCCCGACTGTTGGCGATGTGGAGCAGGTTTCCGAAGGTTCTCTCCTTGTTGGGTTCATGAACCCTTCAGGAAATATCGATGCCATAAAAGCGATGCGCGACCGGAAGATCACCTCGTTTGCCCTTGAGCTGGTCCCGCGTATCACCCGCGCCCAGGGCATGGATGCCCTCAGCTCTCAGGCAACGGCCGGCGGATATTCCGCAGTGATACTGGGTGCAGGAAACTGCCCGAAATTCCTTCCCATGCTTACCACGGCTGCCGGGACGATCCGCCCGGCAACTGTACTCATCCTTGGTGCCGGTGTTGCCGGCCTGATGGCCATTGCCACGGCAAAGCGCCTTGGCGCCCTGGTTGAGGCCTATGATGTCCGGCGCGCAGCCGGAGAGCAGGTCCGCAGTCTCGGAGCAAAGTTCCTGGAACTTGAGATCAATGCCGAGGGTCAGGGAGGATATGCCCGCGAGCTCACCCCGGAAGAGAAAGCACTCGAGCAGGAGATGGTCTCCGCTGCTGTTGCCCGGGCAGATATCGTCATCACCACCGCGGCCATCCCCGGCCGGAAAGCTCCGGTCCTCATCACGAAAGAGACCGTTCTTCGGATGCGCCCCGGCGCGGTCATCGTGGATCTCGCAGCAGAGACCGGAGGAAACTGTGAACTGACCCAGGCAGGGAAAACAATCCAGGAGCACGGCGTCACTATCATCGGGCCAAGGAACCTCCCTGCCCGCGTGCCGTTCCACTCCAGCCAGATGTATGCAAAGAACCTCCAGGCATTTCTCGCGCTTCTTGTCAATAAAGAAGGCTCTCTCGTAAAAGACTACACGGACGAAATTCTTGTCGCAAGCCTGCTCACACATGCCGGCGAGGTATGCTTTGCTCCGGCTCGTAATATCATCGGGGGTGTAAAACCATGATCGAGATCAGTGCGTTCTGGACAGCCATCTATATCGCAATGCTTGCAGCGTTCACCGGGTACGTAGTCATCAGCCGGGTGCCGGTCATCCTGCACACGCCACTGATGAGCGGGTCGAACTTCATTCACGGTATCGTGCTGGTAGGCGCCATGGTGGCGCTCGGTCTTGCCACAACCCCGCTCGAACAGGTCATCGGCTTTGTCGCGGTGGTTCTCGGCGCTGCGAACGTCACCGGCGGATATGTCGTGACGGAACGGATCCTCCAGATGTTCGACAAGAGCGGCAGGAAGCCCGGAAAGGAGGCGTAAAATGACCGATCTCTCGTTTTTCATCGAACCGGTCTACATTGCCACGATCTTCTTCTTCATCGTGGGCCTCCAGCGCATGAGCCACCCGCTTACAGCACGGACCGGCATTGTCTGGGCCGGTGCCGCGATGTTCATTGCAACCATCGTGACATTCTTCATGCCCAACCTCACGAACCTTGCCCTCATCGCGATTGCCATTGTCATTGGAGGCGGGTTCGGGTATATTGCAGCCAAGAGGGTTGCCATGACCGACATGCCGCAGATGATTGCTCTCTATAATGGCATGGGCGGTGGCGCAGCAGCCTGCATCTCCGCGGTTGTGCTCCTCGGCACCCCGACAGAAGTCACCGGTTCCCTTGCAGTTGTCGGCGGCCTCATTGGTGCTGTCTCCTTCTCGGGCAGCATTATCGCCTTCTTAAAACTCCAGGGCTGGATGCCTGCCCGGGCCATCTCGTTTACCGGGCAGCAGGTCTTAAACCTTCTCATCTTCCTCCTTGCGGCGATCTCCGGGGCCTGCATCATCATCCAGCCGGCATTTATCCCGCTGGCAGTCTCCATGTACCTGCCGCTCTTCTTTGTCCTGGCACTCGGCTTCGGGCTCCTGATGACTCTTCCCATCGGTGGAGCGGATATGCCGGTAGTTATCTCGATGTACAATGCATTCACCGGCCTTGCGGTGGCACTGGACGGGTTCTCATTTGCATCCCCCAACTATGCCATGATCGTTGCCGGTGTCATTGTCGGGGCTGCCGGATCAATCCTGACTCTCCAGATGGCAAAAGCCATGAACCGTTCCCTGACAAATGTCTTCTTTGGGGCATTTGGTGCAAAGGACGAGAGCGGCGGGGAAGTGAAGGGCAGCATGAAGGCGATCGAGGCAGACGATGCCGCGATCCTCCTTGCCTATGCAACCAAAGTGATCATCGCGCCCGGCTATGGTATGGCCGTTGCGCAGGCCCAGCAGAAGGTCAAGGAACTCACGGACCTGCTGGGGAAGAAGGACATCACGGTCAAGTTCGCCATCCATCCTGTTGCAGGGCGGATGCCCGGGCATATGAATGTCCTGCTTGCCGAGGCCGGGGTTTCGTACGATCAGCTCTTTGACCGGGACGAGATCAATCCTGAGTTTCCGGCAACCGATGTCGTTCTTGTCATTGGTGCCAACGACACGGTCAACCCGGCAGCACACCGCCAGGGCAGCCCGCTCTTTGGTATGCCGGTCCTCGATGTCGAGCAGGCAAAGAACGTCATCGTGCTGAAACGCGGCCAGGGCAGGGGCTTTGCCGGGATCGAGAACGACCTGTTCTACCGGGACAATACCAAAATGCTTTATGGTGATGCACAGGAAACCGTCGGGAAACTCGTGCAGGCACTCAAGAAATTGTAACATTCCCAAAAACTCTTTTTTCCCTGTTTTCACGAACCGGACAGTACCGTGTCCGCCTTCAGCAAAAAGCCCGAAAACGGTGAACTTATATGGTTATCTGGCAGATTGAATGGTAAGCGAGGGGGTATTATCATAGACGATACAATTCCGATTCCCGATGGGCAGGTTGCCAAAAAGAAGCTGCACTTTTTCTGGCTCGCAGATTGTTCCGACTCTATGCGGGGCAAGAAGATAGCGACCCTGAACCAGGCGATCCGCGAGGCAATCCCTGAAGTCCAGAAGGCTGTTGCCGCGTATCCCCAGGTCGAGATCTTCATGCGGGCAATCAAATTCTCCGATGATGCTTCGTGGCATGTCGGCCCCGAAGCTGTCCCGCTCGAGGATTTTACCTGGCCCGAGCTTGAGACTTCCGGCCTGACCGCAACGGCAAAGGCAATCAACCTCCTCACCGGTGAACTCTCAATCGAACACATGCCCCGCCGGGGACTCCCCCCGGTCTGCATCCTTGTCTCCGATGGTTTCTGTACCGATCCCCGCGATGAATACGACAATGCCATTGCCGAACTCTCGAAAATCCCCTGGGGAGTAAAAGCGGTCCGGCTTGCTATTGCTATCGGTGACGAGTCTGATTATAATGAGCCCGAACTCTTAAAATTTGTCAACCAGGACCAGATCGGGCTCCTCAAAGCGCATTCGCCCGAGGAACTGGTCACCTATATCAAGTGGGCCTCTGTATCGGCATCGGTTGCCTCGTCACGGGGAAGGAGCCGCAGCACCGGTATGGACGACACCTCGAACGTATCCCTTGAATCGCCACCCCCGATGATAACCTCCAACACCGATTTATTCTAGATCGTTCATGCCCGAGCACCGACAGTTCCTCTGTGCATCCGATCCAACGCTTGGCTGGGCGTTCGGGTGCAGCCGTCGAGGGGCATCCCACCTCCGGCTCTCCCGTCCCTGCGAAGATGCTTATGCCATCTGCAGCGGTGCCTCGGGTGCGATTCCCTGGATCGCGGTAGCCATTGCTGACGGGCATGGCGATCCCCGGCATGACCAGAGCAGGACCGGAGCATCTCTCGGGGTACAGGCAGGCATGGATGAACTGACCAGTTTCCACCGGATGCATGTTCATACAATCCCTTCGCATATTCTCCGCTCGGAGTTCAAAGCGGATTTCCCAAGGAGAGTTACCCGCCGATGGAGGGAATATGTGCAGTCTGACGCGTCCGGCCGGGAGATAGCCGGCCCGGAAACGGATCCCTATGTCCGATATGGCTCTACCCTCATTGCATCCCTTATCGTTGCCGATACCATCCTCATCGGCCAGATCGGTGACGGGGATATTGTCCTTGTGCGACCAGACGGCTCCATTGAATGCCCCATTCCCATGGAGACCCGGCTCGTGGGAAAAGAGACCCACTCGCTCTCATCCCGCGATGCCCACCTTCTCTGGCGTACCGCAACCCTTGACCGGGGAGATGGCGGGGTCCTTATCGCTGCAACCGATGGCGTTTCAGATTCATTCGACACAACGGAAGGCGGGGAATTTTTTACCTTTATCAAAAGCCTCGTTGACCGGGTGAAAGAGTTTGGGATCGAAAGCGTTGCCGGCTCGATGGCAGGATGGCTTGACCGGTATTCCGAGCTCGCAAGCGGGGATGACATGACCATCGTCTTTGTCAGTATCAATCCCCATGAAACAGATTTATCCCGGTCTGAACAGGAACAGGATAAAGATGAGACTGTCCCCGGTCTCACGGAGTGCTGGTAATGCCTCTCGCAATCGGACAGCGCGTAAAAGCTGAACTTTCCGGCACGGAACTGCATGTACTCCGGAAACTTGGCGAGGGAACGCAGGGAGAAGTGTACCTTGTCGAAGGGCCACAGGGCTACCAGGCAGTGAAATGGTACAAGCCTGAACAGGCAACAGCCGAACAGCGATCGGCAATTCTCTATCTCGTCCGGACCGGCCCACCGTTCGGAGCAGCGGGCCGGCGGTTTATCTGGCCGCTGGACCTTGTCACACGGGAGGGATCGGGCCAGTTCGGGTACCTTATGGCACGGATCGACACACAGAAATTTGCGGAACTGGGCGAGGTCTGGGCACACCTCAAACCTGTCCCGAACTTTTCATCGCTGTCTGAAATCTCGTACCAGCTCGCAAACAGCTATCGTGCACTCCACCTCTCCGGTCATTGCTATCGCGATATCTCCGCAGGCAACCTCATGTTTGAGCCCGTCTCCGGCGATATCCTGATCTGCGATAATGACAATGTGGGAGTGAACCGCCAGTCCCGCTGCCAGGTCTGGGGTACGATGGAGTACATGGCACCCGAGATCATCCGTGGCGAGGCCGATCCCTCAACCCAGACCGATCTCCACTCACTTGCCATCCTCCTATTCTACCTCTGGGTGTGGCACCATCCGTTCCACGGTGAGATGGAATACCGTTTCCACTGCTGGGACATCCCGGCAAAGAAAAAAGTGTACGGGGAAACACCGATCTTTGTCTTCGACCCGGAAAACCCGGATAACCGCCTGCCCACAGATCCTGATTATGGGATTGCACGGGAACGCTGGAGCCTGTGTCCGACCGACCTGCAGGATATGTTCATCCGCGCATTTACTGACGGGCTGAAGGATCCCTCACGAAGGGTCACTGAAGGAGAATGGCAGAACCTCTTCTCCAGAATCAAGGACCGGATCATTTCCTGCCCGCGGTGCCGTGCCGAGAATTTTCTTGACTTGTCGGGCAATCCGGGTACCTGCTGGAACTGTAGTACCTCTCTTCCCCATCCCCCGTTTCTGGTTGTTCGTCGTCATTCCGCCGAAACATTCATCGCCCTCTCGAACGGCACCACACTCCGGCGAAGGCATGTCACCTTGTCACCGGCCAATGATGACGGGTCCGCAATCATTGGCATTGTTGTCCCCCACCCTGCTATTCCCGGCGCATCCGGAATCCGGAATGCTACAAGGGCGCCATGGAATGCTGAATTCCCTGATGGCAGCAAATCAGTTGTTCCCCCGGGCCGGGCCATACCGCTGAATCCCGGGGCCGCGATCATGATTGACGGAGTCACCATAACCATTACCGCACCAGACTCCATGGTGACACCATGAACGAAGAAGCAGCCCGCATCCTTCTTTCCCTTGTTTCCCGCCACGGGACATCCCTTGCGTTTGATCCGCTGCGGTGCGAAGCGCTGCTTCGCGACACCTGCCCGCGGTGCCGCCAGGAGATCTTCGTCCTGGTCAATGCCGTGCGCCAGCAAATTCCGGCCGACCTCCTCTCCCCCCGTCATTCGCTTCCCCCGGAACTGTTCCGGGGTTTCCTGAAAAAACGCCTGGAGGACGAACTGGCCTTTTCTGATGAGGCTGCACAATGGGCCGTGGATACCTGGGCAGCGGCACTCGGGGCCGGTACGGTTTCCGATACCAAGAAAAACAGCGCCCTGCAGGGTGCTTTGAAACGGATACCGGGAATCTCCTTTCCGGAGGATATGACAACCGGCAAGGTATGGGAACAACGTGCTGAATGGGCCCGGCAGTTAGAATCCGGCGATCCTGAAATCTGCTTTTCCGCAATTCACGCAATGGGGGATTCACCGGATACCGAAACAATTCGTCTCCTGATCATAGGATTGGAAAACCCTTTATGGAGGGTTAGGGAGGCAGCGTTTGATGCACTTGTTCACATGGGGGAACCTGCCGTGCCACCCCTGATCGAAGCGCTTGGGGACTCGCACGAACAGGTGGTCACCCGTGCCGTGCTTGTTCTTGGAGCACTCCGGGCGCAGGATGCTACGGAACCACTCATTGCCCTGCTCGAAACGGGCAGGGAGTGGATCACGGCAATCGTCTGGGCACTTGGCGAGATAGGGAACCGCCGGGCAATTACCCCCCTGACGAGATTTCTGAACAGCAGCAATCTGCAGGTTGCTTCTGAAGCCGAAGCAGCGTTAAAAAAATTCGGTTGAAGTATTAACCAAAGGGATACCAATCAGGAAGGTGTGGTCTCCACAACTGAAAAGATAATGTTTCGGCCAAACGCTTTCTCGAATGCACGTTTCTCATTCTCGATCCCCCACATCTCCAGCTGGCATTCCCCCCGGGCCTGGATCTCAAGCCGTGCCGTATTCTTGCCGGCAGCAGAGAAACGGACATGCTGCACAAGGGCAGCATGGCTCCGGTCAAGGCTCTCGCCCAGCCGGAGGAAACAGGAGAGCAGGAGGAGAGCGCGCTGGTCCCGGGGATCCAGGTCCGTGACAAAGGAATCTTTTTTCCGGGGGCTCTTTTTACGGTGGAACCGGGCCAGCATGGCGATAAGGTTCACCTCCCGTTCATTGAACCCGAGAAGTTCGGAATTCCGGATAATATAATACGAGTGCGCATGGTGGTTGGTGAACGACAGGAATGACCCGATATCATGGAGAAATGCTGCATATTCAAGGAGTTCTCGCTCGGCATCGGAAAAGTCATGGAGTTTCTTGGTCTTTGCCGAGTCGAACATCTCAAGAACAAGCATAGTGACCGTCCGGGCATGGACTTCATTGATCCCGCAGGACCGTCCCAGCTGGAGGACGCTCCGCTGCCGGGGTGTCAGTTCTCCCATCAGGGGAAAGGTGTCCATCCGTGAGAGGTAATCGGCAAGAAGTCCGTCCTGCAGGCTGCGATTGGTGACAGAGATCTCAGACAATCCCAGTTCCTTCATGAATACTTCGAGAATAATGGCCCCGGGAACGATGATGTCCGCCCGGTCCGGGTTGATCCCGGGCACCCGCCTGCGTTGTTCAAGGGTCATGGAAGACAGGAGCTCGATTACCTTCTTCAGCTCCTTGTATTTCAGCGTCTGACCATTTGATCCTTGTAATGGCACTGAACCGGAATGGAGCGCTTTTCCTGCGATCTCAGCAAGGTTCATGATCGTGCCGGAACTCCCGATGGCGCAATCGGGCTTCAACGACCGTACGGGAACCAGCACGGGGCCTATTGCGTCTCTGGCATGCTGGTGGATCTGTTTCTGCTGGGCGGGTGTAATAATTCCCCGTTCATCAGGACAGGGATAGAGATTGGCAAGCCGTATCGCCCCGATGGGGAAACTGTCAAGATGGTGGTATCCCCGTGCATCGCCAACCGCAATTTCGGTACTGCCGCCACCGATGTCGATACAGAAGATTGTCCGGTTGGCAGGATTAACGGTGCCCGCAACACCAAGGTAGATGAGGCGTGCCTCTTCGCGGCCGGAGATGATCCGTATATCAAGTCCGGCTTCCTGCCGGAGCCGGTGCAGCAGCTCATTCTGGTTAGTGGCTTCCCGTGTCGCTGACGTGGCTACTGCCACAAATTCCTCGGTATGGAATGTGCACGCAAGATCCACGAACTTCTTTGCAACGATAACCGCGCGATCCATGGCGGGAGGAGTAATCTCCTCATCTTCGAACGCTCCTTCTCCGAGACGCACCTGCTGCTTCTGGCGCGAGAGGATCGTATACGAGTGGTTCGCGTTGATGCGGACAATGAGCATCCTGAACGAGTTCGTTCCAAGGTCAATGAAGGTGACAACCCGTCCTTCGGGCCCGATCTCCCCTTCACTCACCGGAATACCAGCTCCCTGCCGAATTCGCGGGCGAACAGGGCGGATTTGGACCCTGCCCGTTCTTTCTCCTTAGTACAATCTGAGAGGGAGATAACATCACAAGTGACTTCTGCTTCACCAATGATACAATGAACTTCCTGCACCGTGCCGGTATGGAGATAGTCGAGCCCGTCTGCGACACGGAGAATTGCGGACAGCAGGAGTGTCTTTTTC
Organism: Methanoregula sp.; assembly: GCF_028712425.1. Lineage (GTDB taxonomy): Archaea > Halobacteriota > Methanomicrobia > Methanomicrobiales > Methanospirillaceae > Methanoregula. The sequence continues at coordinate 66,834 of NZ_JAQTQD010000001.1, read as the reverse complement.
TGGTCCTCTTTCGTGAGCAGCAGGAAGAGAGGGTGGGATTCGATCTTCACGCGCCCGCGGTGGGCATGGGCCATGAGTCCTGCAATGCTCCGGTCACGGATATCCAGGGGAAGGGATTCCTCGGAAAAGATCCAACGGGCCGACCGGATATTGTGCTTTCGTGCCCCTTCCTGCCAGCCCATATCATGGAGCATCCCTGCGCATTCGAGCAGGTTCCGGTCATGCCGGGTCAGTGCATGAAGCGGAAGAAGGCTGTCAAAGAACATGAGCGCAAGGCGGGTAACGGTTTTGTGATGGGAAAGCCCTTCCGGATAGGATGCTGAAAGGGTATTGCACACGGTGCAGATATCCTTCTTTGTCCCATCCCCGGCAGGGATAAACATCTGCTTTCTCTTTTGCGTGAGATCCATGCGAAGTTGATCCCATGCTGTATTGTCGATAAGAGACTGCCAGTACCGCATGAACCTCCGGTGGAGGAGCGTACGTTCCCTCTCCCGGGCCGCGAGGAACAAGCGCAGGCTGGCGAGCGTTGCCGTATCCGGGTGCTTATCATTGCGACCACTCCTCATGCGCCCGCGTTCCCGGAGGAGGAGCAGGGTGACATGGTCGATCCAGACATCACAGTCATGGAGATCTCCCAGGATCTCCTGAAGGTATTTTACCTGTGCATGAGATCGCTTCAGCCCCCGTTGGTAAACAGGGCCGTACACTTCCATGGTGTACCGGAGCTTTTTTGCCGCTATCCTCATGGCGTGGTGTTCGGCAACAGCATCAGCATGCGACACCCAGTCTCCAAACGAACACATCGTATTGAGACGCGATACAATCCGGAAAGCTGCAATTGTCGGGATCCCGTAGGCAGCAGACTGTACCGGGGTCCTGCGGCAGGATATCATCCTGAGAGCAAACGCGGCCCGCATCTCATCTATAATCCCGCTCTTCTCCAGGGAATCAAGTGCTGACAGGACCCGGTCCTGGAGCTGCTGCCGGCTTTTTTTCAGGTCCTGCAGGAGGTAAGCAATCGCCGGTTCGAGCGGTTTTTCCTGCGGAGATCCTTCAGGATTTTTTTTATTCCGTACTGCAGAACTCTTTTTCCGATATTTTACCAGAAACGCAATCTGGACATCCGCGTCCCGTGCATTTCCCAGTGCGCGCGTGATTGTTGCGATCTCCTGCATCCAGCGGGCATACTGCTTTGCCGGAAAGCACGAACGAAAGAGGGGGAGTGCGGCCCGGAGACGCCGGGATGCAACCCGCATGCGATGGATGTATTCAATATCGTCTCCACTGCGAACACCTTCGATCTCCTTTGCGAATGCTTCAAGAAGCGGGGGCAGTCTCTGCGTCGCAAACCAGCACTGGCCGACAGAGCCGGGCAGGGCATCAGGAATGACGGTCATACCATGCACCCCTGTGCCCGACAAGCCACGACTGTGCATTCAACGGTTCTTCGCTCTTGTCCGGTCTCCTGCGGGAATAGGTGCCGTCCGGCAGAAGAATTCTTGACTTGGAGTTATCGCCCAGCTGGACCGGCAGGATGGTCTTGATGACAGCTTTTTTCAGCGGTTCGTTTTCCACCGGGAAGAGGACTTCCACGCGCTTGTCAAGGTTCCGCGGCATGAGGTCTGCACTGCCCAGCCAGAGTTCCTCGTTCCCGCCATTATAGAAGTAGTAGGCCCGGGCATGTTCGAGGAATCGACCGACAATCGCCGATACGCGGATGTTCTCGCTGATCCCGGGCAGTCCCGGGCGGAGACAGCAGATCCCCCGTACCTGGAGGTCAACCTTCACGCCGGCGGCAGAAGCACGGTACAGAGCCGCAATACAGGCTGCGTCGACAAGGGCATTCATCTTGAAGATGAGATGCCCGTCGCCATGCGATCTCTGGCGGGCGATCTCCCTCTCGATCTTTTCAAGGATCATCTTCCGGATCGTGACCGGGGCCACCATCAGCTTGGTGTACTCCTCGATGCGGGCATACCCGGTAAGGAAATTGAAGAGATTAGCAACGTCCTCCCCAATACCGGGATCACAGGTCATGAGCCCGAAATCGGTATAAATCCGGGCGGTTGCTGCATTGTAGTTCCCGGTCCCCAGGTGCATGTACCGGCGGATCCCGTCTTTCTCGCGCCGGACCACCATGCAGAGTTTGGCATGGACTTTCAGGTTGACAACCCCGTACACGACGTGGACGCCAAGCCGTTCCAGTGCCCGGGCCCAGCCAATATTGTTCTCCTCATCGAACCGTGCTTTGAGTTCGATCAGGGCTGCCACAGTCTTCCCATTCTCCCGTGCTTCCATCAGGGCATTGACAATCGGTGAATTCGAACCAACGCGGTAGAGGGTAATCTTGATCGCGAGCACATCCGGGTCGCGGGCTGCCTGCCGGATGAAGTTGACGACCGGCGTGAAACTGTCATACGGGTGATAGAGGAGAATGTCGTGACGGCGTATCGCTGAGAAAACGTCCATGTCATCGGTAAGGTCATCCGGCATGGAGGGGAGGAAGGGGGTGTCCTTGAGTTCCGGGCGGTCAAGCGACATCAGCTGCATCAGGTCGGCCATTCCCACCGGGTGGGCAACATGGTAGATCATGGATTTGGGCACACCGAGTTTTGAGCCGAGTGTATGGCAGATACCGTCATGCATGGAACATTCGACTTCAATGCGAACCGGTTTTCCCCGGGCTCGCTGCTCCACAACCTCCTCGACCGTGGTGAGGAGGTCGGAAGCCTCGTCCACTTCAATCTCCAGGTCGGCATCCCGCGTGATGCGGAACGGAAACGAGGCGATGACATCGAGCCCGGGGAAGAGCATGTCCAGGTGTGCGGCAATGATCTCCTCGAGATACACGAACTGTACAAGGGAGTCGTCGTTCTTCAGACTGCCATCCGCCCCGGGAATCCTGACCAGCCGCGGGAAGAGCTTGGTCGGGACCTTGACCCGGGCAAAGAACTCTTTGCCGGAATGGTCCCGGACAATGATGGCAAGATTGAGGGAGAGGTTCGAGATAAACGGGAACGGGTGCGAGCTGTCGAACGCAAGCGGGGTGAGGACCGGGAAGATCTCTTCAACAAAGAACCGGTCCATTGCCGATTTCTGCCGGTCAGTCAGGGCATCATATTTCCGCAGGAGAATCCCCTGTTCGGCAAGTTTGGGCAGCAATTCGTTGTGCCAGCATTCGTCCTGTGCCTGGAGGTCCGGGAGGAGCATGGTATGAATGGCATCCAGCTGCTGGCCGGCTGTCATGCCGTCTGGTGGCGCCTTGAGCACACCTTTTGCAAGCTGGCGCTGGAGACCTGAGACCCGGATCATGAAGAACTCGTCCAGGTTGTTGGCAAAGATAGAGAGGAACTTCACCCGTTCAAGGAGGGGGTGGCTCTCGTCCAGAGCCTCATCCAGCACATGCCGGTTGAACCGTATCCAGCTCAGTTCGCGGTTGATATAGAGCGATGGATCATCATACTGCACTTCCTGCAACGTCATCCATTCCCCCAAAGATAACCGCCGGGATAACGCTCCCCGGCATGTCCACCAGTAGTGATGGATCTGCAATGAAATATACTCTTCTCTGACGGCAGGAACAACAGGTTACTCTCTTGTATTCTCGGGTGCCCCGGAAGGATATCCTCACCCGCACGTTACCCATTGAAGTTGTGATACCGGTAGCAGTTGTCGATAAATTCCTGTTTGTTCCGTTCCGTGGGTTTTGTTGCAGGGCAGAGATACCCGATGGATGGCGTCTGTTTTGCGGGACAGAACGGGCAGAGGGCGGCATCCACATCACCGGCCTTCTCCCGCACGGGACAATAATAGACCCCGTTCACCAGCTCGATTTCGTCACCGCCCGGGAACGGTGTTCCCACGGCATGGCCCGGTTCCTCAAGAACCAGCATAGAATAACCGGCAAGGAGATACTTGAGGAACCGGATTGCCGGTGCATCCCCACCGTCTTCATCACCGCACTGCCCGGCTACCATCTCCCAGTATTTCTTCTTCTCCGGTAAGATCGGTTCTTTCAGGGTTTTATACACGCCCTGCTGGTTGTCAAGCCTTATCCGCTGGTATGTCCCGAGCAGGTGCCCGGTGATCTTCGCGGTTACCTTCTCTCGGTATACCGGGTCAAGATCCCTGACTTTCGTCTCGAAATTCCTCTTCATCTGCTGGATATCGGCAGGGGAATGGGTGAGCACGAGCCGGGCTATCTGTTCGCCCAGTTCGCCACAGGTTTTTGCTTCTCTGAGTTCCCGGCACTGCTGTCCTATGGGCGTGTCCGGAAATTCTGTACTGTCAGGTTTCCTGCTGAATAATTTCATCGGGATGTTCCCTGGTTACCGGATGATATGAAGAGTGACAATATAGTATCTGCGGTCGGTACACGGCAGAATAAAGAAAATCATAATAATCAGATATGTTGTCTTTCTCCAATCCCCCCATCATTCGAGGAACCTTTCAGGTTCTTATCATGTCTCATATCTGATGAGATTCGACACTTCGAACTGCCGCCACTAGCAGGCCGAGATGCAGGTAAGGGATTTTAAAAACTCCTGCCCAGGAAAAATCATTCTCACGATTAACGGGGGCATTGCGACGATGATCCTCTTTTTTGGCCCACATACAGCAAATTTCCACGGGGCGAGGGTCGGAAGATCCCGAGCGCCCGTGGCCCCATCCCCATCAGACATATTCCCTTCCAGGTGTTCTACCAACCAGAAAAACAAAACAAATCAAAACGATGGAACATCCGGGGATGTGTGATAAATATCGAAAAATCTGGTGCAGCAATCCTTTTTATATTCTCCATTCCCACGATTACTCATGGTGTATACCATGAGTGAGTGTTTTATTCGCCGATAACCTGCGCTTTTTCGACACAACATTACGGGACGGGGAACAGACTCCCGGCGTCTCGCTGAATCCTGAACAGAAATTTGAGATCGCATCCAGGCTCTCGGACATTGGCATTGATGTCATTGAAGCAGGATCCGCGGCTGCATCCGATGGCGAGCGGGAAGCAATCCGCCGCATTGCGGATGCCGGGCTGAAAGCAGAGATCTGTACCTATGTCCGTGCCCTCAGGGAGGACATCGATTATGCTGCTGACCTGGGGGCGGATTCGGTTCACCTCGTTATCCCGGTAAGTGACCTGCATATAGCAAAGAAGCTGCGGAAAGATCGCGAGCAGGTTGCAAAAATGGCTTATGATGCCGTGGAGTATGCAAAAAGCCGCGGGCTCATTGTCGAACTCTCCGGGGAAGATGCATCAAGGGCCGACCAGGCATTCCTGCACGAGATCTTCAAAGGTGGTTTAGAGCGGGGAGCTGATCGGCTCTGCTTCTGCGACACCGTCGGTCTCCTGACACCCGAGAAGACCGCAGAGTTCATCCCGCCGCTTGCAGCGATCGCCCCGCTCTCGATCCACTGCCATGACGATCTCGGGTTTGCCCTGACGAACACCATGGCAGCCTTGAAAGCCGGGGCAAACTGTGCCCACGTGACCATCAACGGCCTCGGAGAACGGGCGGGCAACACGCCTTTCGAAGAGGTTGTGATGGCACTTGAAGCATTGTACGGGTACCAAACACGGATTGTCAAGGAGAAGATCTACCCGCTCTCAAGCCTCGTCTCCCGGCATACCGGTGTCCCGCTGGCGGTAAACAAAGCCATTGTCGGCGAGATGGCATTCACGCACGAGAGCGGCATCCATGCCCATGGCGTGATGCGCGACCCCTCCACGTACGAGTCCGTGAAACCCGAGATGGTGGGGCGTAAGCGGCGGATCGTTCTTGGCAAGCACTCGGGGACGGCATCGGTCGAAGCTGCCCTGCACGAAATGGACTACAATGCCGACGAAAAACAGGTAAAAGAGATCGTGAAACGGGTCAAGCAGCTTGGCGACGAAGGCAAACGCGTCACGGATGCAGATCTGATGGCAGTGGCCGATGCCGTGCTCTCGATCGAGTGCAAACCGGTCATCAAGATGCGGCAGTTCACCGCAACCTCCGGCAGCCATATGATCCCTACTGCGTCTGTCACGCTGGTCGTCAACGGCCAGGAGATGACCGGTGCAGCAACCGGGGACGGGCCGGTTGATGCAGCCATGGAAGTGCTCAGAAAGTGCGTCTCCGATGTTGCTGATATCCGGCTCGAAGAGTACCATGTGGACGCGATCAGCGGCGGGACGGATGCTCTCGTCGAAGTAACAGTAAGATTAAGTAAAGACGGGAAGATAATTACTTCACGCGGCGCCCGCACCGACATCATCATGGCAAGTGTCGAGGCGATGATCGCCGGCATGAACAGACTATTGAGGGACAGGACATGAAGACCGGGGCAAAAATCCTCGTTGAATCACTGCAGCGCGAAGGGACCGAGATCATCTTCGGGTACCCGGGCGGTGTAGTGCTGCCGATCTATGATGAACTCTATGATTCGTCTCTTCGGCACATTCTCGTACGGCACGAACAGGCTGCCGCGCATGCCGCAGACGGCTATGCACGCGCAAGCGGTCGTGTAGGCGTATGCCTTGCAACGAGCGGCCCCGGTGCATGCAACCTTGTCACCGGCATAGCCACTGCCTATATGGACTCGGTCCCCATTGTTGCGCTTACCGGGCAGGTCCCAACAAACCTGCTGGGCAACGACGCCTTCCAGGAGTCCGACATCACCGGCATCACGATGCCGGTCACAAAGCACAACTACCTTCTGAAGGATGCCGGGGACGTAAGCCGGGTCATCAAGGAAGCATTCTATATCGCGGGGACCGGACGGCCGGGCCCGGTGCTCGTTGACATCCCAAAGGATGTCAGCACCACATCCGTAAAGGACGTACCGGTTCCCGAACAAGTCCACCTCCGGGGCTATAACCCGACCTACTCCGGGCACAAGCGGCAGATCGAGAAGGCGCTCCAGCTCATCATGGCAGCCGAGCGGCCGGTCATCTATGCAGGAGGCGGAGTCATCCTCTCGAATGCCTCTGCCGAGCTCATCCGCATTGCAACGGAACTGGGGATCCCGGTCACGACAACGCTGATGGGCCTTGGCTGTATCCCGTGCGACCATCCGCTCAACCTCGGCATGCTTGGCATGCACGGCACGGAGTACGCGAACTTTGCGATCACCGAGTGCGACGTCCTCTTTGCCATTGGTGTCCGGTTCGATGACCGGGTAACCGGCAAGACCGAGACCTTTGCCCCGCATGCAAAGATTATCCACATCGACATTGACCCGGCCGAGATCGGCAAGAACAAGCGGGTCGATGTCCCCATTGTCGGCGACACGAAGACGGTCCTGACAGACATGCTTGCCTGCATGAAGAAGAAGGGCATCCATGATGCCTGGATCAAGAAGATCAAACACTGGAAGCAGCACCACCCGCTCAAGTGCCCGGACGACGGCTGCCTCCACCCGCAGTACATTATCCGGCAGATGAGCGAACTCTTGAAAGGCGATGCGGTGATTGTCTCCGAAGTCGGCCAGAACCAGATGTGGGCTGCCCAGCACTTCTGCTTCCGTCACCCTCGGACCTGGATCACGAGCGGAGGGCTTGGCACGATGGGCTATGGCCTTCCGGCAGCAATGGGAGCGCACTTTGCCCGGCCGGATGTCCCGGTCTTCGATGTAGCCGGCGACGGCAGCATCCAGATGAACATCCAGGAGTTCGGCACCATCGCCCACTACAACATTCCGGTCAAGGTCGCGATCCTGAACAACAGGTATCTTGGCATGGTCCGGCAATGGCAGGAACTCTTCTATGACCGGCGGTATTCCTACACCGAGCTGCCGTCTGTGGAGTTTGTCAAGATTGCCAACGCGTACGGTATCGAAGGCATCAAGGTTGAGTCCCCGGACGACGTCATGCCGGCCCTGAAGGCTGCGATAGAATGCGACGGCCCGTTTGTCCTGGACTTCCGGATTGAACGGGAGGAGAACGTCTTCCCGATGGTTCCGGCCGGTGCTGCAATCAACGAGATGATCGGGGGGCACTCGCGATGAAACCGCATACGTTGTCCATCCTTGTCGAGAACAAGGCCGGCGTTCTCTCGCGGGTCACCGGGCTCTTCTCCCGTCGCGGGTTCAATATCGAGAGCCTGGCCGTCGGCCCCTGCGAGGAGCCGGACATGAGCCGGATCACCATTGTCGTTATCGGTGACGATGCCCAGGTCGAGCAGGTGATGAAACAGCTCAACAAGCTGATCGATGTCATCAAGGTCTCCGACCTTACCGATAACGAACGGGTCGAGCGCGAACTCGCCCTGATTAAGGTCACGGCAGAGCTCGGCACCTCGCGGGCCGAGATCATGCAGATCGCGTCCATCTTCCGGGCCTCGATCGTGGATGTCGGGGCAAAAACGCTGATCCTCCAGGTCATCGGGGATACCGACAAGATCGATGCGCTGGAGAAACTGCTCCGGCAATACGGTGTGAAAGAGTTTGTCCGTACCGGCACGGTCGGGATCCTCCGCGGATCCAAAACCGTGACGAGCGGAAAGTAATTTCACCACCCTCTTTTTTGGCAATATCCTTCACAATCGATAACCTATCCTGCAAGAACCGGGCGCCACTACGGGGAAACTCTTATTCCCGGGAGAACCTTTCAGCATTCAGCACCAATGGGAACATGAGGTGCCGTTTTCTCTTAGCCTGCGTCACCAGACGGGTTCATTCTCAATGGGATAACCCGGTGGATCTACCCTGGAACCGCAAAGTATGAAAATTATATCAATAGAAATATCATATTTATCTTATCACATGTCACAGAACACTAATCGGGAGACTTCATGAGACGAGGTCCCCCGCCTACCAGAGGATTTGATATCACAATCCCCATTGCCATGGGCCGGGGGAGCGTGATGCTCTTCCAGCAGCTGCCGGAACATGTCTGCGATTTTTCCATCACGGGTAACGGAATCTTTGCCCTGGTACGGATCATGGCAACTACCCGGCTTCATGAAACCGTGGCGGAGATCAGCTGGAGATTTTCCGGTGCAATTGCCGGGCTCTCGACACTTCCATTCGGGGGCCCGATCTCCCGCGAGCTTTGGCTTTACTCGCGCTATGGTACCATGCGGTTTTTCCGGGTGCTTGAAACGGGTCTTGTCGAGATCGATTGCCACGGATTCTTGTTCGTAAACGGGAAGCCGGTCATCACACTGCCGACAAATCCCCGAATAAATCCGCTCCCGTCCGGAACCGTGGTTCCCGTTTCGGGTGGTCCCGGGCCGGCAATAACCGAGCCGGGTCGCAGCCCAAATACTACAAGAAGCCCGGCCATACACCGGTCCGGGAAAAAGCAAGCCGGCAAAAAACCGGAACCGGAAGAAAACAATCCCATACGTTCGGGCGATCCTGCTTCAGATAAAAATTGTGTACACAAAAAACCGGCCGCTGGCAGTAACCCGGGTCCAATTGCCGGGCTTGGAGCGCCAACCGGTGAACCTGGTATTGCTGGCCGGAAAATAATGCCATGTGACGGAACTCCTGTCAACAGCAGGGATCGCACACTACCTCCGGGGAAGCCTGAAGTGGAAAGGTGAGGTGAGGCAAACAGAGCCCAATTTGGCCTTCGATTTCTCATAAAGGTGGTCCGACCAACACAGTAACCGGAAAAACCAACAGGGTAATTTTGGGAAACGTTCATTTTGGCCCCCTATTGGCTGCAATGCGCTCATATTGCACTTTGAAATGACAGTATTTAGCAGAGTTACAGCAGCGTTTTTACAAAAAAACAGGGTGCAGCACGGAACTGGGAGGAGTGGAGACCGGGGATCTGCCGGTATTTCAGAAGAAAACACGCCTACTACAGGGCAGTACAGAGTCAGGAGAAAGGAAAGGTACTCGCGATATCGTACGAGAACGGGCAACCGGAAACGGTTCTCTAGGATGGACCTAATACCGTTGGACAAAACAGATTTTTAACGACCAGGTTCCCCGTTCGCAATCTTAATACGCTGTTCAGATAATATCCTCCGCGGGAGATTCAATGAAACGGAAGATTATCAGTATTGACGATATGAAATGCACGGGTTGCGGCCAGTGTATACCAGACTGCCCGGAAGGAGCACTCCAGCTCATCGATGGTAAGGCCCGGCTCGTGAGCGATCTCTTTTGTGATGGCCTTGGTGCTTGTATCGGCACCTGCCCGGAAGGTGCAATCAGCGTAATCGAACGCGAAGCCGAGCCCTACGATGAACGGAGAGTCATGGAGGTTATCGTAAAGCAGGGCGCTGCGGTAATTAAAGCGCACCTGGAACACCTGGCAGGCCATGGCGAGACTGCGTTGTATAACGAGGCCATCGAGTATCTTATCGAGTACGGCACTCCCATCCCCGAGCATAAGCCACCTGCGGCAAAAAAACCAGCCCCATTCGGTACCCGTTCAACCCGGGCAGCACCGGCCGCGGTATGCCATGCCGGGCCTCATGAGCCCAATCCCTTTATCGGTTGTCCTGGTGCAGCAGCACAGAGCATATCGCGGGAAGCACCGCGAACGGGCCCGGGGCAGCCGGTTGCCGGGGCATCATCATCCGAACTCCGGCAATGGCCGGTGCAACTGGCGCTGCTGAACCCGGCAGCAGCATACTTCAAGAATGCAGACCTGCTGGTAGCGGCCGACTGTACCCCGTTTGCGTTTGCACAATTCCATGAAGAGTTCTTAAAAGGCCGCATCCTGATCATCTTCTGTCCGAAACTCGATGCAGATATTGAGGGATATATTGACAAGCTTGCTGCCATCTTTTCCATGCACGCGATAAAATCGGTTATGGTTCTCAGGATGGAAGTCCCCTGCTGTGGCGGAGTGCGGCATGTTGTGGAAAAAGCCATGGAAAAAGCCGGCAAAAAGATTCCGCTTCAGGAAAAGATTGTTACGATTGACGGAACTATCCGGTAACTGTCCCCGTACGGTGTAATCAAAAAAAGAACGAGAAGAAAAAAATGAGGGGAAAAACCCGGATCAGATCTGCCGGAACACGCCCTTTGGCACCGCAATCTCAAACCTTGCGCCCTGGCCGGGGGTGCCGGACTCGAAGATGGTGATGCCGCTGACCGCGAGGGTCTCCCTTATCAGGAAGAGGCCGTAGCCGGCGTGCTTCCGGCTGCCCCATTCCTTCGGGAAGAGGAAGGCCTTCATCTCCTGCGAGATCCCGATCCCGTCGTCCTCAAAGACAATGATCATCTTCTCGTCTGCTTTCTTCCGGTAGATCCGGATCTGTGTGAGCTTGGGCCCGCCATACTTCATGGAGTTGCTGATCAGGTAGAAGAAGACCTTCTCAAGCAGCGGGTCGGCATAGACTTCAAGGTCGTGGATCTCCATCTCGAAACTGACATGGCCGAGGTCCACCCCGACCTTTGCCCGCATGATGGCGTCTGCCACGTTCTGCCACGATGGCGGGATTGCCCCGATGTCCTGGTACTCCTTGGTGAACTTGATCTGCCGGCGGATCCGCTCGATGGCCTCGTTCACCCGCTTCACTTCCGGCGTCTTCTCGGCCGGTTCCAAATCCCGGTGGAGCTGGGTCAGCTCGTTTAAGATATCGTACCGGGTGATGTTGTTGAGGAACATGAGTTTCGCGTTTGCCCGCTCCAGCGCATCCTGGAGTCGGTCCGTCTCCCCTGTTACCTGTGATATTTCATTCCACCTGCGGACGGCAAAGAAGACAAAGCCCACCGTGAGGAAGATTGCGGCAATAAAAAATGCACTTGTCTGCTGTGCACCGGACGATTCGAGAGCCCGGATCAGAACCTCCGGCAGGTTCATGAAATACGCAGCAATATACACGACCACGGCAAAGACGGCGATGATAAAAATGTCAACAAGCATCTTGAAGTGGGGCAGTCGTGTTATCTTTTTTGCCTCAGCACTCATACCGATATATCCACTTCATGAAGTTATCAATTTTATCAATAATTTCTTATTTTATTGTGTATCCGGGCAGGAATTGCACCCTAAGTTCTCCTCCACCTCCGGAACGCGGGGCATGCGGGAATGGATGACCGGGCAGTTCTCTGAATCTCCGCAGGTGTGTTGAATTGCCCGCGTCCTGTATACGCAATACATACCTGCTTGCATGAATCGAAGAGCGGGGCAGCTGGAAAAACGGTTGAACGAATGGGGGAAGAACAGATCAACGGGATCATAAACCAGCTCCAGGCACTCTTATCCGCAAAGAAATAACAAGGCAGAAAACCGGGCAACAATCCATTCCTTTTTTCCTTTTGCAGGGACTCTATCCATTACTATCCCGATATCAGCAACAACCCTGTCGCGGTCAGTCGTCCCGCCAGTCCATGTGGTCGAGCCAGTACATGTAAATGAGGGCCGTCAAAAGACAGAGACTAACAAAGAGCGTGGGCATGTACCATTGCCCGGAAAGATACTTCAGCATGGCCGAGAGGACGAGACCGAGGCCAATGGCAATGAGCATCATGCTTGTCACCACCTTCGGGTTCGTGAAGGTGTGGTAAACCTGCTGGATATCCATAGTAGTCTGAACGTGTTGTTGGGCGCGGCAGGAGAAAAAAGATATGGCAGATATTATTGGGAACACGGTTTCCCGGGCCCGGCTATTTCCTGGTACTGACACTAACTTTCCTGATAAAACAGGATATCTGGATTCACACTCCCTGTGATATCTGGTAAAAATCGTATCCCATTGCCGGAAACCGTTGAACCAGGACCATCAGCCCAATTCATATATTCTCCCGGTTCCACGAAAAACCGAGAAGATATGTCCCGCTTCCTCTTGCTGCTGATCCTCTCCCTTGCATGGATCACTCTCTGTGTTGCATCGTCCGGCTGTATCGCTCCTGCAGCACCGATCATCGCAACGGAAACCGGACAGGAAGGCGGAACCATCACTATTATCTCCCATCCGCCGGGCGCGGAGATATCCCTCGACGAGGTATTCCGGGGACTCACACCTTTGACCCTGGAAGACATCCCGGCCGGAAAGCACGTGATCCGGCTCACAATGGCCGGATATGAATCCTGGTCGGTTTCTTTGTCCACCGGCAATAAGCAGAACGAGACTATCACCGCAGAACTCATTGCAGGGGATAGTATCGTTCCGGTTACCACCTCTGCGCCATCCGTTTCACCACATGCAGCCCCGAAGATTCATGTTGACGGGTACTGGGAATACCCGGAGGGACGTGTGACAACAGAGAACCCGGTCCCGTTGGTTGTCCATACAGAGGCTTTCAACACCGGAACTGCAGCTGCCCGGGAGGTGACCGTCTCAGCCAACTTCTATTACCGGGGGAGGATGGCCTGCTGGAATGCCCTGAACCTTGGCACCCTTGCAGCCGGCGGGCACGTGAGCCGCAAGAGCCTTGTCTCCTGCACTCTCCCTCTGCCGGTCTCAGAAGAGCACTTCGAATTGAAATTTGAGAACATTGTACTAAAAGAATAACCGGCTGTACGCTGGCGCAATGCTTGATAGGGATTGAATGAGATACGGCTTACCGGGAAAGTCCGTGAAAAACATTGTCCTGATCGGGATGCCAGGTGCTGGGAAGAGTACCATAGGCGTTGTCCTGGCGAAGGCGCTCAACAAGAAGTTCGTTGATACGGACCTTTTGATCCAGGAAACAACCGGCCGGCACCTGCAGGGGATCCTGGACGCGGACGGTACAGCCACGTTCCGGAAGATCGAGGAAGATATCATCATCTCGCGCCGGTTCCACAACACGGTGATCGCAACCGGGGGGAGCGTTGTCCTGAGCCATAAGGCGATGGGGCACCTGAAGAAAGACGGGATTATCGTGTACCTGAACGTTTCTCTCACCGAGATCGAAAAAAGACTGGTTAACATTACGACACGGGGCATTGTACTGGAGAAAGGCCAGACACTCCGCGCTGTTTACGACCAGCGCGTCCCGCTGTACGAGAAATATGCCGACATTACAATCGACTGCTCCGGCTATGATTTCGAGCGGGTTGTCGCAAAGATCCTGGAGCAGGTTCGACAGCGGCCGGGGGCTGGAGTGAAGACCGGAGAAGACGGGCACCCAGGTCGTGGATGAAGAACGCTGTTTTCCAAAGAGTGTGATACCAGAGCCCGCCTGCATTCCTTAACGCCAGAAACGAAAATACAGGAAAAAATCGGGGCGGGTCAATGCGACTTCCAGCCCCGGGATTTGTACTTCCGCAACAGTTCGCCAAACTTCTGGAAGAACTGCTTCTCCTCCATCCGGAACTCCTTGTTCATATGCCTCCGCTCCCGCGGGGCGTCGTGGCGGTACCAGAACCGGGTTGTCTTCACGGTATCTGACATACCGGGATCTTTTCCTGTTTTCTATCCATCCTTTTTGGTCGGATAGGGGGTATAAACAAAGAGCGCTTCGACGGTATCCTCATAACCGGTGCGCGATCCGCGGTGCGGGACGTCCCGGCAGCCCGGATCCTGTCGGGAATGGCGGATTTTTCCCATGCACTTAATATCCCGGAATTACGATCGATGAACATGGATAACGGATTAATCGTTACCGAATCGTTCAACTATGCAAAGGAGACGCTTCTTGGGAAATGGATCCGCTGGGTCATCTTTATTATCTGCGGTCTGCCCATGGCCCTCTTCCCGTTCGTGTTCAACCCGGAGAAGATAGCAAATGCAACCACATTCAGCTGGGACCTGATCCCGTGGAAGGAGATCGCAGTCCTGTTCCTTGTAGCATTCCTCCTCTCGTTCATCCTCTCGGGGTACCTGGCCCGGATCTACCGTGGCGCAACAACCCCGCCGGAGTTTGACAACTGGGGCCCGCTCTACATTGACGGGATCAAGATCGCCGTAACCGGGTTTCTCTGGTTCATTCCAATGATTTTGGCATTTGTACTGATGGTAGCATTCGCGATTGTAGGATTCTCGTCTGACAGCGCTCTGTCCGGGGCCCCCGGTATCGGCATAACCATTATCTCTCTCATCCTCATGCTCGTCCTTGCCATCATCGGGGTCATCTACAGCATGATGGGAATCATCCGCTGCGCACGCACGGGGAGCATCCGTGAAGGGATCCGGTTTACAGCCATCACAGAGACCCTGCGGTCCATCGGCTGGGTGAACTATTTCATCGCTCTAGTCGTCCTATTCGTTATCGGGATCATCTTCTTCGTGGCCATCAGCGCCATCTCGCTCATCCCGTACGTGGGTGATATCGTCCAGCTCGTTTTCATCCCGTTCTATACGGTCTTTTCCGCTCGCTACATCACCCGCGTGTACGAGCACAGCGAGCCGCAGGCAGCGGCGCCGGATGTAATGGGGTAGGGATTTTCTTTTCTTTTTTTCAATGGAGTCTTAGGATGCCGTAGTATCAATATGTGTATGCTTCGCTTTGAGTCATTTTTCAAAGCCGGGGTTTTATAACTACGATTGAATTCTTCCTGTAATGATAGCCCCCCTTGCACCAGCCCGCCCCAAGGGGCGCTGGCGATGCCTCTGTATTACCTAAAGGGGAAAAACCGACACAGAGTTATTTTCATAAAAAGAAATTGAGGCCGCTGCGGGGACAGTCGCAGGCTGTGGAGAAGTGATACCTTCGACTCGCCCTTCTGGGAGGTAATCGTCGCATCAGCGAGGATTACCTGGAGAAGGCATCAGCCTTCGACTTTGGCAGCGGCAAGCATCTTAATGGGGGTATGGGGGCATCAGCCCCCATCAATACTTCAAAGGATCTCAACTGAGCGAAATTTTTCAATGCTATCTCAGAACAAAACAAAAACCAGAAAAAAAGGAAAAATTTACCTAATCTTTTCCGCAGCCTTGCTTGCAACAGCCTTCAGCACCTCATAATCGCTGGCAGTGCCGTTTATGTATAACTCCTCGTATACATCGTATTTCACGAATGCGATAATGTAATAGTCGACAGGTTCGCCAGCCTGGGTCAGTTTCAGCGCACTGCTCGCATCGCCGATACCGGGCGACGGCAGATCTTCAACCGTGACATTTTGGTCTTCGACGGTCCAGTTCTTGAAGCTCGACACGGTATCGGGGACAATGAGCGTGATATTTTCCGCTGGGTACACGGAGATCAGCTGGTCGAGCCCGCGGGCATCCGGGCGCTGGGTTTCAAAGGAGATAGCATACCCTTTCTTCCAGCCCTTTCCCAGCGCCCATTCCCGAGTGTCGGACGCATTCCGCTCGAATTCCTCCACCAGCGTGTAGTTTGCCGGGAGGTCGGATGCCTGCAGCGCCATCTTTGCGGGTTCGAGGGTTGAGAGTTTCTGCCCGGTTGCGGGCTGTGCGGGAGCGGTATTCGTGCAGCCCGCAATACCGGCACAGAAGACGATTCCCGCGGACATGAGGACGATCATGAGGGAAAATGACAGATTTCTCATGGTAATGCATGCCCCGGCAAAACGGTTAAGGGTTATCCGCAAAGGAGATCCGGGTCGAAGCGGGACGGCTGTCCGGGCGGCACAGAGCAACCCTTATTCCGTTTCAACGCAGAATTCTCCGGCACCTCATGACAGAAGAACCATCGTCTTTTGAGGCCATGCACCTCACAAAAAGCCGTCTTGAGACACTCTCGGACGGAATCTTTGCGTTTGCCATGACGCTGCTTGTCATCAGCATCGACCTCCCGGACAAGTCCCAGATCGTCCAGTCCCCGGCCTATGCAACCCACCTCCTCCTGTCGCTGTACTCAGACTTCTTCCACTATGTCCTTGCCTTCCTCATCCTCGGGGCATTCTGGCTAACCCACCATGTCCTGGTCCACCCGGTAAAAGGCCTGGACCGGATCTTTGTCTGGCTGAACCTCGGCACCCTGCTCTTTGTCTCGCTTTTGCCGTTCTCCACCTCGTTTGCGGGAGACCTCCACGGGACATCGATCGGCGCCCTGGTGTTCGAAGCCAACCTCCTTGCCATTGGTATGGGGATGTTCTTCCAGTGGAAGTACGCAACCGGGAATTTCCGGCTGGTCGAGCAGGATTTGGAACCCCGCTTTATCCGGCACGTGACTATCAACACGCTCGTTGTCCCCTGCCTTTCCCTGCTCGGGATCCTCATAGCCCTGACCGGGAACCAGTACAGCCAGATGGTGTACATGCTTGTTCCGGTGGTCGCAATCTTCACCCACCACAATGTCTGGAAACGTAAGACGGCGTTGGGATAAACCGGCTGCTTAATCTTTTTTGCAATCGGCCGGCCCGGCCGTCACGCGCTGTTTTTCCTGCCCGGATGCCCGGGCTAAAAAAAGTTCAGAGTGCCAGCATCACACAGAGCATTATACCGATAATCAGCGTGAGTGCTATTGCAACCGGGGCAACACGCCGGACCACTTCGCCCTCGATCCCGATCTTATCGATAACAGCTGCCGCGTTCACGATCTTTGCCACGGCCACTCCGGAAGCAACTCCCCCGGCCGTTGCGTGGGCAGCATATACCGGCATGAAGTCAAGCGAAAGGACGTTTGTCGATTTGTCGATGATGCCGTAGAACATCACATTCGAAGAAGCCTCGCTGCCGGAGATGAACGAACCGAAGAGGCCCAGAAGCGGGGAGATGAGCGGGAACCCGATACCGAACGTGAGCGCAAGCATGAGTCCGATGACCGCGTTCATGTTGAATGCATCAGCACCGGGAAGGAAACCAAGCGTGCCCCCGATGACCGACCGACCGGACCAGTCCATAACGTACGCGATAGCAAAGAAGACCATGGCAGCGAGTGTCGGGCTCCATGCCCGTTTCACCCAGAGCGAGAGGATGGTTTTTGCCTCTTGCCGGTTATGGACAAGGAGCGGGGCGGAGATGAGCGTACTCACGACCACCCAGAAGTAGGCCTGGTTGAGGAGTTTTAAGTCAATGACCTTGTCGGCAATGACCGGGACTTTCTGCACGGGGCCAAGGATGTTGTAGAGCCCCGACTGGATGAGCGGGATACTGATGATGATCGCAAACGAGACGAGCAGGATCCAGGGAAAAGAGGCCTTCCAGAGCGGCATGCCGTCCTCTGCGAGGGTAAGGACCGGGGCGGCGTCCATCGGTTTTCCCCGCAGGGCCCGCAGGATAAAAAGAACAAAAATGGTGACGAGCCCAGAGAAGACGCCGACAAGACCAATGGCAGATGCCGGGAGGATATTCACAAACAGGATGGCGGAGAACCCGAGCGTCAGTCCGGCGACAACTGCGGTGAAGAGACCTTTCCGGATTCCGGCAAATCCATCCGCGATCCAGAGCATACCAAGTGCGATGCCAGTGGAGACAACAGGCAGGAAAAGCGCAACCTGGCAGCCGAGCGCTTTTGCGTCAAAGCCGAAGGCTGCAGCCGGGATCGTGATGGGAACTGCAAGGAGCGAGAAGGAGGTGAGCGGGTCGTACCCGAGACAGGGGAGGGCAACTGCCGCAAGGGGAGAGAAGCCGAGCGCCATCATGATGGGCGGGAGCATGGTGACCGGAGTTGCGCCGATTGATACGAGAAAGGATCCGAATCCCACGTTCAGGATCATGATCTGCTCGTAACGCTCGGCTGCAATCGATTTAACGTATGCAGTAATCCGGCTGATAGCCCCGGTCAGATCCATCATCGTTACCTGGAGAATGGTGAAAAGGACCATGAGTGATATGCCAAATGACGAGAGAACGCCGGCCCAGGATGCTGCGAGCGCAACGGAGATTGAGGTCTGGAAGAAGATCACGGCAATGATAACCGTCAGGAGCCAGCCAAGGATGCCCATGAGCGTACCCGACTGTTTCAGGAAGACGAGCCCGATGAAGATCAGGATAATGGGAAGGATGGCAAGAAGGAACTGGAAAGCAAGGTCCACGATGAACTACCCGGTAAGTCTGTCCTGAGCTGTTGGACAGGATCAAGGAAAACCATATCGTTTAGGTCCGACATAACTAGGAGGCTTTCACCAAAACATTATCGTTTCGTATGGCAGGTATTTTACTCAACAACCCTGAATTGGATACCGGGTGTTGCCTTTGATATGACAACAATCCTGGTGTGCACCACCCCAGGGATAAACCGATAATTATTATTACGGCGGCAACCACCAATTCTTTGTCATGCTATATCATAGCATAGAAGGGAGTCCCATGAAATATTCTGTTTTCATCATTGCGGCCCTGCTAATCGCAGCCGCATGCATTGCCGGTTGTACACAACAGCAGGCATCAACGCAGTCGCCAGCTGCATCACAAGACACGATCAAGGTCGGTGTTATTGCATCACTGACCGGGCCGGCGAGCAATGTCGGCACGAACATGTGGCAATCGGCACAGGTTGCCGGAGAAAAGATCAATGCTGCCGGTGGCGTTACGTTAAAAGACGGTACAACAAAGCAGGTAAAGCTCATTGTGGGGGACGATGAATCCACCCAGGCCGGCGGCCAGAAGGCTGCAACCAAGCTCATCACCGATGACAAGGTCGACATCCTTGTCGGGGGATACTCGAGTGCCGTCACCTCGGCATACGAACAGACCATTGCCGAGTACAAAGTTCCGTATATCGTGACCGGTGCATCAAGCCCGATCATCACGCACCGCACAGACATAGACACAAGTTATGTCTTCCACCACTGTCCCACCACTGACACGTATGGGGAATACACAACACAGTTTATTGACGAAGTCGTTCGTGCGGCAGTGAATAAGAAACTGGGAGCACCATCTGACCGGCCGTTCCGGCTTGCAGTCCTGTACCAGGACACCGCGTTTGGCAAGGGTGTCCAGACTGCCGTAGACAACACCATCAAGACTAAGAACCTCAACATCGTGCTTGTTTCCCAGCAGAGTTTCAAGATGGGCGAGAGCGACTTCCGCACCCAGCTGACCGCGATCAAGGCTGCAAAGCCGGATGCTGTCTATATCGGGGCGTTCCCGAACGAAGGTGCCCCTGCAATCGTCCAGGCACGTCGTGACATTGGCCTGAATACCATCTTCCTCAATGTCGAAAACAATGACAACGCCCAGTTCTACAAGGACGTTGGGCAATATGGCGAGGGTGCTGTTATCGAGAGCCGGTTCTCTCCCTATACAGCACCTGCGGGAGCAGTAGCCGCAGCACAGGATGAGTTCAAGCAGGCATATTTCAAAAAATTCGGGACGTACCCGGACATGATGGGTGCCTCGACCTATGAAGGAGTTTTCATCGCCGCGGAAGCGATCAAACAGGCCGGAACCACAGACAAGGCAACAGTCCGGCAGACACTTACCACCATGAAGATGCCACAGGTCATCGAAGCAATGAAGGACTCGACCATCTCCTTCTCTTCCGGTTTCCGCGAGTCCTCGTTCGATCTCTGGATGGAGCAGCTGTACCCGGACGCGGCTGCCGGTGAAACACGACCGAAGATCGTCTGGCCTGACAACCTGAAGACAACGGAATTTGTCCTGCCGTCATGGTACGAGGCAGGAAGCAGCGCATAGGCCATACCATCCCTTTTTATTCCTTGCATCACGATGTTTTCCCTATACACAGGCAGGTGCTGATCGACGCATGGAAGACCTCTCTATCATCCTCCAGATCCTTTTCTGGGGGCTCTATGCCGGATGCATCTACATCCTGCTTGCCACGGGACTGAACCTGATCTTCGGCGTGATGAAGGTCGTCAACTTCGCGCACGGCGAGTTTCTGATGGTGGGCGCCTACATCACGTTCACCGTTTTCCTTTTTACCGGTTTCAACCCGTACGTCATCCTCCTCCTCTCGATGCTCGCGCTTGTCGGGATCGGCGCTATAGTTGAACGGCTCTGCTTCCGTCCCATTCTCGGGACCGGCAAGCTCAACGAGATCTTCCTCTCTATCGGGCTCATCTATATCTTCCAGAACGGGGCCGCCATGATCTGGGGGGATGCATGGCAGAGCGTCAAGAGCCCGTATGATGGGATCTCCGTGCCGGTCGGCCCATTATCCGTTCCTCTTGACTATATCATTATCATGGTCGTGACAGCCCTGATCCTCTGTGGGCTGTACCTCTTTTTGAAAAAGACGACCATCGGCATGCAGATGCAGGCAACGAGCCAGAACCGGAAGGGTGCGATGCTTGTCGGTATTAACGTGGAACGTATCGATATCATCAGTTTCGGCCTCGGTTGTGCGCTTGCGGCGGCTGCCGGCACGCTCTGGGTAGTGAGCGGGCAGGTCTTCAACCCGTACATGGGCGCAATCCCCGCAGTCAAGGCCTTTGCCATCATCATCCTTGGCGGCCTCGGGAGCATTCCCGGGGCCATCATCGGAGGGCTCCTGATGGGACTTGCCGAGAACGGCGCCGCGTTTTTGCTGGGCGGGATCTGGAAAGACGCGGTCTCGTTTATTGTCCTGATCGTTGTCCTGGTAATACGGCCGACCGGGCTCTTTGGCGGGAAGGAGGGATAAAGATGCTTTCGAATATACCGCTATCGCTCCGGTATGCGACTGCCCTAGCGGTCATCGCTGCTGTGGCGCTCCCCTTCCTCACCGACAACATGTTTATCGTGAACCTTGCGGTCCTGATGCTTATTGCCATCATCTTCGCTTCAGCCTGGAACCTTCTTGCCTGCTCGGGCCAGGGGTCGCTTGGTCATGCAGCGTTCTTTGGCATCGGGGCGTACGCATCAACCCTGGTTGCCGTGTCTCTTGGTATCACCCCGTTCATCACCATCTTCATTGGTGCCGGCGTGGCCGCGGTCATCGGGATCCTTATCGGCCTCACCTGCGTGCGACTGAAGGAATGGTTCCTTGCCATGGTCACGTTCGGGTTCGCCATCATCGTCCAGACACTCGTGGTCAGCGTGCTCGCGCCCATGACCGGGGGATGGGACGGAATACCTTCGCCCCGGCTTGTCAGCCCGGCCATACCGGGCTACCAGCTGATCGAGTACTATGCCATCCTCCTCATCACCATAGCGACAATCATTGCCATCTGGTACATTATGCGGTCAAAGGCAGGCCTCGCGTTTCTCGCGATCCGCGAGAACGAGACCGAGGCGCGGGCTGCCGGGATCGACCCGGTCCGGTACCGGCTCCTCGCATTTGCCATATCAGCGTTCATCGCGGGGATCGCCGGGGCGCTCCAGATCCACCATATCGGGTACATTACCCCGGAATTGTTTGGTGTCGACAATTCGTTCTGGCCGATTACATACGTCATTCTGGGCGGGCTGGGCACCATCGCGGGCCCCATTATCGGCACGGTTGCACTCACCGTTATCTGGGAAGGGCTCAAAGAGACCGGCATGACCTTTGCCCGGTATGTCATCATCGGCATCATCCTCATCCTCACGATCATCTTCCTGCCTAAAGGGCTTGTCAGCCTGCCGGAACGTCTTGTGGAATGGATGGCACGGAAAAAAAGAAAGATGGAAACTCATCCATTGACGGGAAAATAACCAGGACCCGGTTCCTGTTTTTCCCTGTTTAAACCGGAACAAGGGTGCCGGAACGCCTCATCTCCCCAATCAGATCCCGAGGTACGCTTTCTGGATCCGCGGATCACAAAGAAGAGCCTTGGACTTTCCTTCCTCCACGATCCGGCCATTCTCGAGAACATAGCCCCGCTCGCACATGGCAAGGGCATTCCGGACGTTCTGCTCTAAAAGGAGGACGGTCATTCCCTCGCGACCGAGCTGCTCCAGTGCACGGAAGACCTGTCCGGTCAGGAGCGGGGAGAGGCCGGTGGAGGGTTCATCAAGGATCAGGAGCCGGGGCTCCGACATGAGTGCCCGGCCGATGGCAAGCATCTGCTGTTCGCCGCCGGAAAGCGTCCCTGCTTCCTGGCGCTCCCGTTCCCGGAGGACCGGAAAGAGGCGGAATACGCGGTCAAGGGCTCGTTCACAATGAAGGTTCTGTGTCCCGCCCAGCAGGAGGTTCTCGATAACAGGCATGGACGGAAAAATTTCACGTTTCTCGGGAACGAGAGCGAGACCCTTGGTAAAAAGTTCATAGGGCGGATGGCCAAGAACCTCCTGCCCGTTGAACACAACCGACCCGTTTGCCCGCTTGTTCAGGCCGGCGATAGTCTCGACTGTGGTCGTCTTGCCGGCGCCGTTGGGGCCGATCATCGTGACAAGTTCTCCCTTGTTGACATGGAACGAGAGGTCCCAGACTACCTGGAGATTATTATGAAAGACATTGAGGTGGGAGACTGAGAGCATGGCAGATAAACCTCCTCAAAATGCGTCGATGTCACCGAGATAGGTGTCGATGACCCGCTGGTTGTTCACCACGTCATGCGGGTAGCCGTCGGCAATCTTCTCGCCATGATCGAGGACAACAATACGGTTCGAGACCCCCATGATGACGCTCATGACATGCTCGATGATCAGGATTGAGGTCCCGTCATCGCGGATCTTCCGGATCAGGCCCACCGCCTCACTACTCTCCTTCGGGTTGAGCCCGGTGGTGAGTTCGTCTAAGAGAAGGAGTTTTGGATGACTCGCAAGCGCCCGGGCAAGCTGGAGCCGCTTGAGCTCGACAACATTGAGGTTCCGTGTCAGGGTACCGGCCTTCTCCTCCGGGAAATTGACAAAGGAAAGGATCTCCCGGGCCTCAATACGGGCCTGCCTCATGTCAGGGGAACGGGTGTTCCCGAACAGGACACCGATCATCACGCACTGTTCAGCGTTCAGGTTGGGGAATGACTCGGCGATCTGGAACGTCTTTGCTATGCCTCTGCGGCAGATCCGGTCAGCACTCAGGCCCGTGATGTCTTCACCAAGAAACGTGATCTTCCCGCCAGTCGGGGGAACCATGCCGGAGATGATATTGAGGAGCGTTGTTTTACCGGCCCCGTTCGGTCCCACAAGGCCGACGATCTGGCCGGCACTCATCGTAAGATCAACATTGTTCACTGCAGTAAGGCCGCCGATCTGCTTGGTGACACCGGAAAGAGAGAGCACGAATGATCACGAAGCCGGAATTATGTCATATGTTATCATGGAGCATAAAAAAGATACCGGTGCATCACTCCGACCAATTTCGAACGTGTTATATGTTAGCATGCTTCAACCTAACACGGTACAATGTTTGGGTTACCGGATTTGACTGTTATTGTCGTTGGCGGGGTTGTGCTCGTCATCATTGCTGCATTGCTGTACTGGGGACTTACCTTTAAGGAGAACGCGTCATGAGCGATATAGTGACCATTGTCCTTGTGGCAATCTATTTCCTTGCCATGGTGGGGATTGGGGTGTGGGCCTCAAAGAAGATCCATAACATGGAGGACTATGTTGTTGCAGGAAGGTCTCTCGGTTTCTGGGTTTTCACCCTCCTGATGATTGGATCGGTCTGCTCGGGGATGTCGCTTCTCGGTGTCTCGGGCCTGGGATTCAAGTTTGCCTGGCCCACCATCTGGGAGCAGATCGCTGTCCCGCTCTCCATCGCATTCTGTATTATCTTCTTTGGTGTCAAGATGTACGCGGTGGCAAAGAAGTCTGGTTACATAACCGTGCAGGACTATCTCGCCCACCGGTTTGAGAGCAACACGGCACTCCGCGGCCTTTCTGCCGTATCGGGGATTGTCGTGTCCATGATCTACCTTGCCGGCCAGTACACCGCAGTCAGCATCGTCCTGATGTGGCTCTTCAAGATCCCCCATCTCTGGGCACTCCTGATCGGTGCTGCCATTGTCACGATCTACACGGTCATCGGTGGATTGTACGCCGTCTCATGGACTACGCTCGTCCAGGGTGTCATCCTTATCGCAGGTGTCCTCATCATGGCCCCCTTCGTCATTATGGCGGCCGGCGGATTCACGCATGTCAATGAAGTTATGGCATCCATCAACCCTTCGAACGTTGATCCGTGGGTTGCCGGGGGCGTCTTCTGCCCTGAGTACGTGGTATCCTTCCTCCTCCTTCTCACCATCGGCCTTGCCTGCGCCCCGCACGTGATCAACAATGTACTGGCGGTAAAGGACATCTCGTACTTCAAGTGGGCGCCGATCATCGCGTTTGTCGTATACGGCATCGTGATGTTCCTCCTGAAGTTTGCCGGGTTCGCGGGCATGTCCATGGTAAAGGAAGGACTTATCGTCCTGCCGGATGTGAAAAATGCATCGGACTATATCTTCGTTGCCGGGATTGAATATGCGCTCCCGAGCGTCCTTCTCTGGGGCATTCTCGGTGTCATCATCCTTGCTGCGGTCATGTCCACGACCGACCGCCTGATGCTCACTATCGGGACATACTTTTCATGGGATATCTACAAGAAGATCTTAAAGCCGGATGCACCGGATAAGCAGGTCCTCCTTGTCAGCCAGCTCTCGGTGCTGGGTGCTGCTGTCATCACGCTCCTGATGGCAATCAGCCCGCCGGACATGCTCGTCTGGCTCATCTGGGCCGGTATCGGGATCATGTTCGCCACGTTTGCCGTGCCGCTGCTTGCAGGGCTCTACTGGCGTGGTGCAACCCGTGAGGGTGCCCTTGCCTCGATGGCGCTTGGCCTGATCGCAGCACTCTTCTTCGGCGGCCTGAGTTACTTCAAGATCCAACTCTTCGCTATGCCCATGCACTTCTCGTTCTACGCCTTTGTCATCTCGCTTGTTGCGATGATCGTTGTCAGCATGGTGACAAAGAAGACCTCGAAGAAGGTGCTGGACGAGACAATGACCGGGTGGTATATCCGGAGATAACTTTTTTCCTCCGGCTACAAGACCAGAGCCACAGTGCATAAACTGTAAAGAAATCTTTTTTCTTTCTGCCGGGAAAGGTGTGGTAAGCGAAAACCGGTGATTCCCGTTGCGGTCATGTCCATCCTGTGGTGCACCAGCAAAACCTGTCGATAAATTCTGCGGGCAGTGCGGCTCACCACTGGAGCCGGCCCCGGGGGCCGGGACTGTTGAACAGTCCTCCAATGTACCGCGTACAGCTAAAAAAACCATTTTCATTGCCCTTGGGATGGGTATCATCATTCTCATTATTGCTGCCGGAGCTGTTTTTATGAAAGGTGGATTGAACGCACCTTCAGGCTCTGCTACGGCAAACCAGTCTTTCCCATCTGGTTCCTATGTCCTCATCGAAACAGAGATACCGGCAACAACGAGCCCGGTGACCATGCCTCCACCCACACCAGCGCTTCCAACTGAAATCCCGCCAACCATGAAGACCCCGAAGTACGGCACCTGCCCGACAGACCGGAGGCTCTGCGGCACGAACTGCACGGACACCCTGACCGACAGCAGCAACTGCGGTTACTGTGGCAATGCGTGCACCCGGGGACTGGCCTGTATCAATGGCCATTGTTTACTGGACTGCCCGGCCGGAAAAACTGCCTGTGTCGAGGGCTGTTTCAACCTTCAAACCGATCCCGACCATTGCGGCATCTGCACCAACAACTGCCCGGCCGGCCTTGTCTGTTCCAAAGGCCAGTGCGCACCCCCTCCGACAACCATCAACAGGGCTCTGTAGCAACTGCTTATCGGCCAGGGTTTCACCCCTATCAATATATGGCCGGCGAGTCAATCTATGGAGCAGTGACAACAGCAATCCTTGGGGGCGGTCTCACCGGCCTTACCCTTGCCCGGCTCCTGCACGAACGGGGGGAAGAGGTCATTGTTCTTGAAGCGGAGCCGGTAATCGGCGGGCTCTGCCGCTCCGTGACAAAAGACGGATTCACCTTTGACATCGGCGGGTCCCATATCATCTTCTCCCGCGATGCCGAAGTGCTCGCGTTCATGCGAAGGATGATTGCCGGAAACGAACAACGCAACAACCGGAATACCAAGATCTTCTACAAGGGATCCTTTGTCAAGTACCCGTTCGAGAACGGCCTTTCACAACTTCCTCCTGATGACAGGTTCCTCTGCATCAACGGGTTTGTCCAGAACTTGATCGCAGTCGAAAAAGGAGACGTAAAAGAACCCCGCAACTTCCGGGAGTGGATTTATTTCACATTCGGATCCGGTCTCGCAGAGTGCTACATGGTGCCATATAACGAGAAGATCTGGAAGTACCCCACGGAGAAGATGTCGCTTCACTGGGTCGATGGCCGCATCCCCCGCCCTCCGGTCGAGGACATCATAAAATCGGCAATCGGGATCGAGACCGAGGGTTATACCCACCAGGCTGTCTTCTCCTACCCGGTTGATGGGGGCATCGAAGCCCTTGTCAGGGCGATCGCAAAGCCCGTGGAGAAGTTCATCCGCACCGGCTTCCGCGTCACAGCTGTTAAGAAGAAGGGCACTGCATGGTTGATCAGCAATGGCAGCGAGACGATCCCTGCTGACAAGGTAATCTGTACAATCCCGGTCCAGCACCTGCTCCCGTGTCTTGACAGTGTCCCGACAGAAGTAAACGCTGCTTGTGAAGCCCTTGTGTACAATTCCATTGCATGCATCACCATAGGGATAAAGGGAACACTTCCCCCAATCTCCTGGATGTACATCCCGGATAAAAAACTCGGTATGACCAACCGGCTCTCCTTCCCTTCAAACTTCAGCCGTCACGCAGCACCGGAAGGGCATAGTTCGATCCTTGCCGAGATCACGTACCAGCCGGGCGATGAAGTCGCAACGCTACCTGATGCAACCTTGGTCGATGAGGTGACACGCATGCTGGAAGAAATGGGAGTCTGCACCCGGGACAGGATTGAGTTCAGCGCTGTTGAACGCCAGCCTTTCGCGTATGTTGTGTACGACCTTGCGTACCAGGAGAACATCGCGGTAGTCAAAGAGTATTGCACAAACGCCGGGATCCCGCTTGTGGGGCGTTTTGCCCAGTTCGAGTACCTGAACATGGACGGCGTTATCCGTTCTGTTTTTGATTTTCTCGGCAATGGCAGGGCGGGCTGACCCATTCCGGCATCACCCTTATTATCCGTGGTACCAAAAACCTAGAGAGGAGTCTGCATCCCGATGATCTCAGTTGTCATCCCAACGTTCAATGAAGAAGAGAATATTGCCCAGTGCCTTGTTTCGCTCACGCACCAGACAATCCCGAGAACCGAGTACGAGATCATTGTTGTTGACGGGGGTTCAAAAGACAACACCTGCGGGATTGCAAAGAAGTACGCAGACCAGGTCTTTACCCAGACCAGCAGGAAAGTCGGGGGTGCCCGGAACGATGGCGTGATGGCGGCCAGGGGGGATATTATTACCACAACCGATGCTGACTGCATCCTCCCCCCGGGCTGGATCAAGCGGATTGCCGATAACTTTGTGGCGGACCCAGGACTTGTCCAGCTCTACGGTCCGGTCTACCCCATCGAGGAGGGGCTCCGGAACAAGTTCTCCCTCTTCCTTGCCAATACCTTCTCGCGGATCGGCTACTACAGCCGGACCTTCTATTATACTCTCGGGTGCAACACGGCATTCCGGAAAGATGCGTTTATCAAGGCCGGCGGATACCGGTGCATCGACGCCGGGGACGATCTCGAGATCGCGATGCGCCTCAATGACCTTGGCAGGATCAGGTTTGACGGGAAACTGAAGGTGGGATTCTCAATGCGGCGCTACCAGCAGTTCGGGACACTCCAGTCGCTGTACGAATGGGTTTATATCGTGGCTGATGGCGGTGAAACGGACAAGTACTCGTACACCCGGAAAGATTACAAGGGATAATTGCCGGGAATTTTTTTACCATGACCTGTAATCCCGAATTCCTGCCGGATACTACTGCCATCAAGGCTACAATTCAAAAATTCAATGAGAGCGAATTCGCCCGTCTTTTAGGAATAGTTGTTGAGGAAGCCCGGGACGGGTACGCGCGGGTTACTATGGACTGCACCGGAAAAGCAAACCCGTCCGGGGTTGTTCATGGCGGGGCGATAGCCTCCCTTGCCGACCAGGCATTCGGCATTGCCGAGAACTGTGCAGGCATACACCGCGTTGCAGTTTCCATTCACATCCAGTATCTTATCCCGGGGAACGGCCTGCTTGTCGCCATTGCGGAACGGGTACAGGACAATGGTTCCTGCGACACCTGCCGGGTGCTGGTGTATGCCAGCGACCGGATCATCGCCGAGTTCACCGGGGTCGCATTCCGGGTAGACTGAGTTTCACCATCCCGGCATTATTATCCGCATCCTTTTTTCTTTCCGGCAGCGCATATCCCGGTATGACCCCGGAACAGAATGCGATTCTGGCTGTTGCTGACCTGATGGCACTTGCTGCCCGCACGGCCCCGAAGGGAAAGGGCGAGGATACCCTGGAGGTCCGCGTGCTTGACAAGAAGGCAACAAAGAAGCTTGCCACCCGGCTCGAAACGATTGGCGAAGAGATGCAGATCGGGTTCTTCATCCGCGATGCAAAGAACATCGCAGCGTCCGATGCCTGCGTCGTGGTTGCTTCTCGCGGAGATACGATTGCTGGCATCAACTGCGGGGGATGCGGTTTTGCAACCTGCACCGCACTCCAGAAGGCAAGAAAAGCGAAGAAGAAAGAGAGTCCTTTCTTTGACGGCCCGAACTGCGTTATCCGCATGGCCGATCTCGGGATTGCCATCGGTTCGGCAGTAAAGACAGCCCAGGTACACAATGCCGACAACCGGATCATGTACTCCGGAGGGGTTGCAGCCCGCGATCTCGGGATTGTGCCAAAGGACTGCACGGTCGCCTACGCGATCCCGCTCTCGGCAACCGGCAAGAACATCTTCTTTGACCGGCCATCATCACGCTGAATCCCAACAGATCC
The DNA here is from genome assembly GCF_028712425.1 of Methanoregula sp. Classification (GTDB taxonomy): domain Archaea; phylum Halobacteriota; class Methanomicrobia; order Methanomicrobiales; family Methanospirillaceae; genus Methanoregula. Next base: position 37,286 of record NZ_JAQTQD010000001.1, on the reverse strand, counting down.
TTTGACAAAAAAAGCCCCCCTTTGCATCACAGCTTGCACTGAGTGACCTCCAACAACAGATGTTCCATCCCCGTGCACCAATTCACATGCGAATAAGAAACCTTATGCGCTGGATGTAACAAAGGGGATCTTATACCCATGGCGATTATGAAGATACGCGGGGGTGATCTCGATCTCGTTGAATACGAGTTTTCCACCTTCGCACCCGGCAAGAATCTCAAGACACTGGGATTTGAGAAGAAGAAATTCTCCCTTCGCCCCATACGCGAGAAGGTGCATGTCAGGGCTCCGGCCCGGATTCACCTCACCGTTCTTGACATGAACCGTTTCGCACCGGACCACCCGGGCGGCGGCGGCATCGGATTTGCCATCCAATGTTACTGTACCGCAGAAGTCCGGTGCACGAAAAAGGCGATCAACATCGACTATGACCGGGCTCCCATCATCGAGAATTTCATCCAGGTCTTCCGGAAAGTCACGGGATACAAGGGAGGGTTCTCGGTTAAAGTTACCGACCACGAGCACAAGCACGTGGGGCTCGGCTCCACGAGCACCGTCATGATCGCGGTCGCCACAGCGCTCAACGAAGCCGTTGGATCCCCGCTCACGGTCACCCAGCTCCGGCACCTCATCGGTCATAATTACGTAGAAGAGACCGCGGACGGGAACATCGCGTTCGGGTTTGAGACGGGGGTCGGCCCCGCCGTCAGCGTGCACGGGGGCATGGTACTGATGGGTGATGAGCTCGCGCTCGCCTATCACCATACCTTTGCAGAGGGGAAGAATGTATACATCATCATCCCGCCAACCGATATCTCCTCGGCCGGCACGCAGGAATTCGACCTCTTGATGAACAAGGCACGGACGCTGGATTACCGGGACCGGGAACTCAAGGCATACTTCTTTTTAATGGACCTCGTCCCGGCACTCGAACGCGATGACCTCAAAAAGATCGGCGACGTCATCTGGGAGATCGAATTCCGGGGATCGAAACGGGCAGAAGTCGAGCACCACAGTTACGGCATCTACCATTACATGAACCTCCTGCGCGAGAAAAAACTCGAGTTCGTTGGCATGAGTTCCGTGGGCCCGTCCATTGCCGTTGTGACGGGTCTTGACAAAAATGCAATGAAGAAACTGATCGACCCACTCGGCCTGAAAATCGCCATCGCTACAAAGTCTGATAACACCGGGCTCATCATCACCCGGTCCCCATAATTTTCCCGGATCATTTTAGTCAGGCATGTATCGCATGAAGTTAATGTCCGGGTGATGTTTGCCCGGTTCTATACCCTGCGCTATATCTGTGTCATTGCAGTTGTCGCCCTTTTTGCCGGCTCTGTCCTGATGTTTTTATCCGGGGCATTGCATACCATCGAGGCCTACCAGATCTTCTTTTTCGGCCACAGTGTTGTTACCCTGCCGGGCCACCTGAGCGAGAACACAATCGCCTCGGTTGTCCTGATCCAGGCCGTAGACGCTTTCCTCTTTGCACTCGTCCTCCTCATCTTCTCGTACGGGGTCTACACCCTGTTTGTCCACCGGGAAGAGGAGATGCAGATGAAGCTCCCCAGGTGGCTTCGTATTGAGACGATCAGCCAGCTCAAGACAACTCTCGTGCAGGTCATCATTGTCATCCTCGCGGTGAACCTGCTCGAGTACGTGGTTGTCGCCGGGTCCGAATCGCTCCGGTGGGAGGCCCTCATTATCCCTGCCTCCATGGTCGGTCTTGCCCTTGCACTCAAGCTGATGCATACCGGACAGGAAGTCTGATCCACCCTCTTTTTCTCCGCACGGCAACGATACAATCAGATACAAGTCCTTCATGTTACTGCGGGAAAAAACCTGCTGGAGAAAACTGAACGAGGAAAAAAAGGTGGAATCGATACACCACGCGTTCACTGGCGGGACTCGCCGGTTTCCTTCTTCCGCTTCAGGTATGCAGAAACAAGATTACCAAGGATGAAGACAATTGTTCCAAGGGAGAGGAGGATGACACCGATCATGAGGAGACTCATGTTCTCTTTCACAATGGAAAAAGTGCCAAGGTAGTATCCTGCCATAACAAGGCTGAACGACCACGCGATTGCACCGAGGAGATTCCAGAGGAGGAACCGGCGGTACTGCATGGTCCCTATTCCGGCGAGGCAGGGGGCAAATGTCCTCACCATGGGGATGAACCGGGCAACGAAGATGGTTGCCCCCCCGTATTTCTCGAAAAATCCGTTCGTCCGGTCTATGTACTCTTTCTTTACCAGATTCGGGTACCGCTCGCAGAAGAAACCAAGGCCGATCCGGTTCCCAATCCAGTAGTTGAGCGTGTCCCCAAGAACCGCTCCGGCAATAATCACGGCAATCAGGATCCAGAGGTCCAGGATACCGCTTGCGGCAGCTGCACCCCCGACAAAGAGCAGGCTGTCACCCGGCAGAAACGGCGTGATCACAAGGCCGGTCTCAAAAAAGATGATGACAAACAGGATTACATAGGTCCAGATCCCGTATTCGTTGACCACCGCGGGAAGCTGCTGGTCAATGGTGAGGAGGATCTGGAGGAACGAATCGATCATATATCCTGTACCAATGCATCATCGTTACAGATAAGGTCGGTGGTTGCCTGCAGAAACAGCCCCAAGGGGAAAACACTTAACGGTTTTCCCAAGAAACATTATTAACGGATCTCCCGTATTGGTCCGCTCTTTCAGGGAACAAACCCTGCTTATGACGATACAGGAAAATACCTATGGCACGATACAACAACTCACCCGCCCTCATGGCGGTTATCCTCTTGTGCACGGCCCTTTTTCTTGCCGTGCCGGTCCAGGCATTTACCGCTGATTCACTGGACATTACGATAGACAAAAACGGGGATGCCACTGCAGTTTTCCGGTTCACCCTGGAGGGTTTGATCGAAAATGCCATCCCCCAGTCCGTGCTCGAGGAACAGCTCGTGAAGGGACTATCCTCCGGCTCCGAACCGCCCACGCTCGTCTCAATGGACCGCTCCCGTGCCAGCATTATCCTGAAAAAATTCGCAAACACCTATGACAGCCCACAGGGAACCGATTACCTGACCAGTTCCATGGATTTCCGGAAAGCCGAGATTGCACTCCAGAACTCCGCTGTGAGCAGTGTCATTTCCGCTGATTTCTCACCGGCAACAGCAACCCTGATCTTTTCGGACGGGTATGTCCGTACTTTCACGGATATCGAATCGCTGCCCTCGATCACCCATACGATTATCGACCCGGTGAAAGCCGCTTCTGCAAAAGCTGCCGCAACCTCAGCCGTAACACTCGCTGCAACCCCCGCCGCCCCTCCACAAACCGGTACTATTAACGTCACTTCATCGCCGGAGGGTGTCGCAGTCTGGATCGACGGGACCAACTATGGCAATACACCCGCAGTCTTCAGCAATATCCCTGCCGGGGCACATTCACTCACCTTCAAAAAAGAGGGTTATGCCCCGGTAACAAAAGACGTTACCATCACCAATGGCGCGACAATCCGGCTCTCGGTCTATCTTGCACCCATTGAACCTACTCCAACACAAGCACCCACCGGCGCGCTTGCCACGGGTATTGCCATCGCCCTCTGCCTTGCCCTCATGGCTCTCCGCAGACCGTAAACTTCTTTCCTTTTTTGACTACTGGCATGAAAAAAACAAGATTTTCATACCGGCAGAAAACACTGCTCTGTAGAAATCCTTCTGTAATCCTCTCAATGGAATTACGAGTGTGACCCCCATTTCCATTTTTCAAGGCTCCCGGGCGGCTAAGTTCCGCGGTCTGAATAGTCGACAGACCGTGAGGATGAGAAGAATCCGATGGACTCTTCGTGGGGCGAGGGTTGGGAGATCCCGAGCACCCGTGGCTTCATCTCTCCCTAAAACTATCCCAAACTGGTTTTCTTCAGATGAGAAAAAACAAAAAAAAGGTCGTGGTTCAATCCTTCCGGCGGAGGAGGAGAAGGACTGCACCAATGATTGCTATACCGGCAATGACAGGGGCCGGTGATGACTTTGGTGTTGGTGTCACTTTGGTAAGGGCTGCCGAGACCGTGCTGACCGCGCCACTGTTCACCTGTGTTGAGACAGAGTACTCCTGGTACCCGTCAAGCTTCATGGACACCGTGTGCGTCCCGGCCGTGACGTCGGGCAGGGTAAGCGGAGAGATCCCGACAAAGGCATTGTCGAGGAAGACATTGGCCCCGGCCGGGGTGGACGTGATGGTAAGGCCGCCGGATCCGGTGGGAGCTGCGGTCGGCTGGAGAAGCGCGCTCACTTCTGTCACGGTATTGGGAGAGACCGAGACCGTTGCGGTATATTGCAGGTAACCGGGGCGGTTCAGGACAACGGCGTGAGTTCCCGTGGCGACGTTATTCAGTTTCAGGGAACCCGATGACGGGGTCTCACCCATGATGGCGCCGTCAAGTGTTACTGATGCGCCGCCGGGACTTGAAGAGACATAGATCCAACCGCTTGTGGATGACGGCATCGGGTTCAGCGTTGCATCAATGGTCCTGGTACCGCCAGCAGGAACATTCACCGTTGATTTCCAGTCATAATACCCGGCATGGTCAACTTCAAGGATATGGGTGCCCGCAGCAATATTGCTGATCGTGAGGGGTGTTTTTCCCTTGTATGCGGCATCAAGATAAATACTGGAGCCGGAAGGTGTGGATATCACGTACAATGAGCCGCTTGTCACATGGGGAGTCAGCGGACAGTGGACGGTTGTCTGTGTTCCGGAGGAGACATAAGCTGTTGTCGAATAATCCTGGTAACCAGTCTTCTCTGCCCGGATTGTATACGTCCCGGGCCAGACATCAGCAATGGTAAGGGGCGAGAGACCGCGGTAATCGCCATTGAAATAGATCTCCGCACCCGACGGCTGCGAACTCACGAAGATGGACCCGTACCGCACCGGGACCGGGGTCACGACCGGGTTCAGGGTTGTGTAGACTGTTGTTGTCTGGCCTTTTTTGGGCATGGTGAGGGAAGCTGTGGCAGGCAAATACCCGCTCTTTTCCACCGTTGCCGTGGAATAGGGGGCACCGGTCGTGTATACCAGGGCCGTGTAAGACCCGCCGCTGATCTCTCCCATGTACTTGCCGTCAAAGTACACCGAGGCTCCATCCACATTACAATAGACCGTAATCCATCCTTCATCGCCACCGAGACCGGATGCTCCGGGAATACATATCAGCAGGATGAGGGCAGCAATGCACAATGTCAGGTATCTCTTCGTCATCGGGATTCTCCTGTGAGAGAAAATGGGTGCGGATACCATAAAAATGATCCACGAAAAACGTTCATTGAGGCTTCGAGAACAGGACAGTAATCTCGGAACGGGGATACTCTCTCCCCCGTACGCGGAGCGTCCATTCGATATGCTCAACAGTCCGTACGGTATATCCCGGAAAGATCGCGATAACATCCGGTTCCGAGAAATACCGGGTGATGATACTGTTTCCCCGGGCATAGGTAGCCGGCTCAACCTCGGTGCCAGTGCCGCAGCGGAAGTCCTGTTGCGAGAAAACCACAGCGTACAGGGTTCCGCCCGGCCGGAGTACACGGTCAATCTCGCGCGAAATACGGCGCAACCCATCCACAGAAACGTGCCCCAGCAGGTGGATGGCCGTCACGATATCAAATGAATTTTTCCTTATGGGGAGCTGCAGGGCATCTGCAACAATACAATCAACATTGGCCGGATTCCCGCCCACTTCGCTTGCAAGAGAAACTGCCGCAGGAGAGAAGTCGACAGCTGTCACGTGCCAGCCCCTGTCCTCCATGGATACCAGGGATTTGCCGTCACCGCAGCCAAGATCAAGGACCCGGGATCCGGAAGGGAAGGCGGGAAGCTGCCGCGGCGAACCGCCGTACAATCGCCCCTTCTTCCGGTAATCTGCTTCCCAGGATGCCTGCAGGGAATCCATATTCATCGGCATCGTTTTGTCCTCATCATCATTCCTGCAAAGGCTGCCGGGTGCGGATTGTCTGCTGTTACAGGCAATACCCGATTATATGCGGCGGGGAAAAAACTCGGGTTTGCCGGGTATATAGACTGCTGCCGCATACTCCTCGATAAAGTCGGCATCCACCAGCAGGTCGATGTAGACCATTCTCCGGGCAATGTCCGCTGCCTCCTCCCTCTTCTTTCGCGAGAGGATCGTTGCGCATGCGCCCGAGAGGGCCCCGTTCCCGATCCCGTGAACGGTTGCGTTGACAAAGTCGGGGATGATCCCGAACTCCACGACCTTCTTAATATCCGCATACGCCCCGAACGCCCCGGCAAGGAAGACGTGGCGGACATCGGAGATACCGACGCGGTACTTATTCATGAGGACACCGATTGCCCCGCAAGCAGCAGCCTTGGAATCGATAAGGTAGGCCATGTCATTTTTTGTGATCATGATATCCTGCCCGGTCGCAGTCTTCTCACCGGGCACCAGGACATACTCCGGTCCATCCGGCCCATCCCGAACACCGGGTTTTCCGGATACAATCCGCCCGGTGAAGTCAAGGATCCCTGCTGCCACCATGGCCGCTGCCGCATCAATAATTCCGGACCCGCATATCCCCCGGGGCTTCGCACCCCCGATGGTTGTCCAGGCAACGGCTCCCGTGCCGGGATCGATAGTAACATGGTCAATTGCCCCTCTCATGGCCCGCATGCCGGAGGAGATGCCGGCACCTTCGAATGCCGGGCCGGAGGCGCACGAGACCGAAGCCATCCAGTCTGCATTGCCCAGGATCACCTCGCCGTTTGTCCCGAGGTCGATAATCAGCGTGAGTTCGCCGGAATGGTTCATGCCGGACGTGAGGACATTTCCCACGGCATCGCCTCCCACAAACCGGCTTACGTCAGGAAGGCAGAAGACACGGGCATCGGGATTGATGGCAATACCAAGCGCTCCTGCAAGGACCACGCGGGGCTCACGGGAAATCTCCACATTTGCCAGTTCGAGCCGGGTGGGATCCTGCCCGAGGAGGAGCCAGGTCATAACCGTGTTGCATGCAATGCACGCATCGCAGATATCTCCTGAATCCGTGCCGGAAACCGTTGCGAGCTGCCGGATAACTGCATTGATGCTGTCGATTGCGGCTGACTGGAGCTTTATCCGCCCGGTTTCCGATTTAGCCATGGCAATGCGGGTGAGGAGTTCCTCCCCATGGGTGATCTGCTGGTTGAGAACAGATGCCTCGGCGCAAACCCTGCCGGTGTTCAGGTCAACAAGAATCCCGACAACGGTTGTAGTACCCAGATCGATTGCCAGTCCGAAATTCCGTGCTGTCGTGTCGCCATCCTCGATGCGGATAACCTCCGGGAACCCGCCGGAACGCGTGATGGTAACGGTACACTCCCCACAGCCGGTGGTAATCTTCTGGAGCTGGTCCCTCGTCATGTGAGGCCGGGTGCCGCGGTACCCTTCGAGCTGGATTGAACGGTGGGCGAGATTGTGGTGATCCGTGTGCGTAATGGCAACACGGTGTTTTGTCACCGCCGGGTCAAGTTCACTGACGGACTCATGGTGGTTTTGCAGGATCTTCGGGGAGTCTGTCCGGCTCTCAATGGGGATGATAAACTCACAGTCGCCAAGGATATGGGTCTGGCAGGCCCGGCAGTAGTTTTTCTGTACTTCCTGGGACGTGAGCCCGCGGACTGTTGCCGGGGCACCCGCATCGCAGTCTCCCCGGACATGGATCACCCTGCATTTATTGCACTCCCCTTTCCCCCCGCAGATGCTCTCCACGAGGATACCTGCCTTCTGGATGGCGGAAAGGACGGATGAGCCCATGGCTACGGTTACCGTTTTCCCCATGGGAGAGAAAAAGACCTCACAAGTACCGGTCATCTCAGGCTCCGCGGGTACGTGGCGGCATGTGAACCCGGGGTACATAGACCCCCGTCGCTATTTGCAGGATTTCGGTTGGCAGGGATCATAGAGGTCAGCTTTCCACAGGCCAGCGATCGCGGAGGAACTGCGAGATCCCCGAGGAGTCCTTGGGCCCGACCAGGATCTTCCAGCCGGTCGCCTCCTCAGTCTCCCCGCTCAGCCGTGCAGCAAGTCCCGGGATGATGAGGGTAGTATGGCTGACAAGGCTGGAAACATTGTTCTCGTTCAGTGCCCGTGCAATATCCTCTGCCGTGAAATTCCGGCCGGCAACTGCGCTCTCGACACTGAGACCCCCGGTATCGGCGACGATCAGGTAACAGTCGAGGTTCGCCGACTTGATGTCGGATTCTACCGTGAAGTACGTGAGGGCATAGTTGGTCGTGATGAGGACCGGTGACCGGGTATCCGGCCGGCCGAATGTCCTGACACCAGCCTCGACAGAGACCGGTTTCCGCGGGTCAGTGTAGAGGTTGAACCGCCAGATGAGCTGCGGGAGGATGACCCAGCCGTCGAGACTGTGCATGATCAGAAGGTCGGAATAGCGGGAGATGAGCATGGAGGCAGTGATGGCCTCCCGCCACTTGAGGACATCCTCGGAGAGCTCGCTGCCGGCCCAGACCGTGAGCGGGACACCGAGAAGGGGGAAGCCGAAGAGATCATCGAACTGCTTTGTGGCCGCGGTCCGGATCGCAGTGAAATTGGTTATGGTGTCACCCAGTCCTTCATCAGGGAAGGTGCCGGGGTCGAGGACAAGATCGCGGATGCCGCAGGCAAGCAGTGTAGCAACAAGGGACCGGAGCAGTGCAAGGTCATTGGGTGCAAAGACCGCAAGGGGGGCATTGTGCAGAAGGGCGAGATCCGCCATCTCCTTCCAGTTGCTTTCCGTTGCCGCATAGATGAGGGGGCGGCGCCCTTTTGCCGCTTCCAGGCCGGCAGCCATGACGCGGGCGTCCAGTGCGCAGAGGATGAGCGGGAACCGGCTGGCCCCGGATACCGTCCTGACGGTATTCCGGAATTTTTCCGGATCGTTTGATACAGAGCGGATGGCAATGGCATTGAGGGTCAGCTTCCTGCCAATGTAATTGTACGAAAAATCCCCGATCCTGCGGACACGCTCGATGAGTTCCTCCTCTTTCATCAGGTCGTTGACATCGATGGCAATCGGGGTGGGATTATGGTACGTGAAGTCATGGCGCTGCAACACGTACTTGCCCCCGATATCCATAGCATAATCGCCCGTGCCGATGGTGACCGTCCGGACGGGCGGGGCAAGGAGGATTTCGAGTTTCTCCCGCGGGGATGCGTATTCTTCCGTATGGACCTGGGGGCAGTCGGCAAGGAGGAGTTCCCCGTTGACGAGCCGCGTTGCATAGGCCATGCAGTTTGCCTCACCGCATTCCCCGCAGTTGGTCCGGGGGAGGAGCTTGTACACGTCAATCGGGCTGATCTCGCGGATGCTCTTTTTCTTCTTTGGCGCTGCTGGGGTCATAAACGCACCCCCACCCAGTCGGCGATCTGCCCGGCATGGGCATTCCCTACAGCCGGGAGCCGCGGGATGACCTCACGCATGGTGAGGACAGCCGCCGGGTGCATCATCAGGAAGAGGTCAACGCCGGCAAGGAGCAGCGTGAGCGCATTGACAGTCTCCCAGACCGGGCCGCGGAGCTGGCGCGACCCGTATTCCGGTGCCATCTTCATCCACGCCTCGCGGGCAGCCCAGGCATTGGTTGCTGCGGAGATGGTCGGGTGGGCGAGTTCGGTATCGCCCATCAGTGCGGCATATCTCGCCCGTTCATGGATGGTGAAGGAGTACTCAAGACCGTATCCAAGGGCAACGGTGGTCAGGTCCATGACAATCTGTTCCGGGGGGATGTACTCGTACAGGCGCCGGTTGAGCTCCTTGGCATTGTTCAGGTCAAGACCGGTAAATGCGAGAACGGCATGCCCGTGATCGCGGGCAGCTGTTGCCACCCGTTCAAGGATCCCTGCCTCGGCCATGTCAAGGGTCACCGAGTTGATGAGAAGCCGCTCACCTTCCGCCATCTCGGCAACAGCACAGAATACCTCGGCATCCTTTCTCGGGTCGCCGCACCCGCCGATGATGAGCGGGACATCGACTGCCTGGAGCACCGATTCGACCGTCTTCACCGCAGCCGAAGCCGAAGCATCGCGGAAGAGCGGGTCGGTACTGGTCAGGTGGACCGTTACTACGTCCGCACCAAACTTCTGAACATTCATCTTCGCCCATTCGGCCGGGTCTTCGATGACATCGGCAACATTTTCCCGGAGGACCCGGGGAAGGGTCACCGGCATGTCGAAAACATCGAGAGAGATGACCGGTGAATGGAGCGGGGGCCGGGCCGGATCCGAGTAGGCCGGGGCAGTTGCACCGCCAATGGTAATCGAGTGGCGGCGACTCCCCCCTTCGGCCTTTGTCGCGCCCAGCCGGACTTCGCGGATCCTGCCGGGGAAGTCGGTAGTAACCTTTGTATAAGACTCGCGGATCAGGTCTGTAGGTTTCACCGGCGGCTGGACAACAGTTCCGGGTGCGTCCGCGGTTGCCGGAGACGCGACAGTTCCTGTCATGGGGATGAAGAGATCAAGGTCTCCAATCTCCATCGTAAAATGCTCGAGCTCGACCTGGCTGACACCTTTTAAGAGCTCGCGGAGCTGGGGAGCGAGGGCGAAGAGCTGCGCTGCATCGAAGGGCGGGGTCGGGTTCTCAGGGTTTCTGCGTGCCATGGCGCTCACCTCCCGGGCGGATCGGCTGGATGATCACTTTCTCGGCAGTGATCTTCGCATTCTTGAGGATGATCCGGAATCCCCCTGCTGTAAACGGGATGTCACGTCCCGAAAGAACGGAGACCTCCTGTCGTTCGACCGGCATGTCTCCTGCTCCAGCAGGATTGTCCTGCTCCCACCGCTTCGTGACCGGGTGGTTATGGGACTGGAGGAACACCTTCAATTCATCGAGGGTTTTTGCGTCCTGCTCGGTGGCGATTGCCCCGTACACGGACTCCGGGATGAATGATTGTAAGCGTTCCTTTGTCTCCTGCGGCATCCAGACAACGCGATCATACCCGCCATCCGCTGCCATGAACTTCTGCGAACGCATGTACTCCAGCGAGATACCATGGAAGCCGTCAACCTGCCGTCCTCCCGCAGTTGAATCCGCCATGGTTGAGAACGGGAGCCCGTTGACCGTAACATCACGGAAGCCCCGGAGGACGATCCCGAAGCCGTCCACCTCCGGAATGTAGAACGCAATTCCCTCGAAACACCCGCAGGAGGTATGGGGATAACCGAATGCAGAGTAGAGGTAGACCCGGCTCACCTCCCCCATGGAGCGCTGCTTTGCACTCTCGTTCACGCCGGAATATTCTCCCTTTTCCGGATCAATGCACGTACCCTTCCCGATGGCATAGATCGGTCCCTTGGGATCGACCCCGGCAGCGGCACGCCCGTCAAACCAGCTGATGGCGCCGCAGTTTGCGTAGCGCTGGGGCGTGATGACACAGACGTGCGTGGGTGCAAACGACTGGCAGAGGGCGCATCCGTAGAAGACATCCACATCATCATCGGAAAGCCCCCGGGCGCGGGCGTCACGCGCCTCGTAGGTCTTCATGGCCTCTTCAAACAGGGGCTTTATTGCCGCAGGGTCCATGATGAACGTGACCTGTATCTTCTCGATAAGGGGCAGTTCCTTCCGGAAGAGGTCGATCATCACCTCCCCGATAAAGCGCAGGGACGTGAGGCCTTTTTTGAACGCTTTCTTTGAGACACGTATCCAGATGTCGTACCGCTGGTTAAGGTGCATGAAGCCCTCGATATAATTGCAGTACTCGTGGATGCGGCGTTCGACAACTCCTTCAAGGTCCGGCTCCAGCCTTGCACCGGAAATCTCCACGACAATGCCAAGCGGGTAATGCTTTCCCTCGGCCATATCAGCAATGTCGGGGCCGTTGATGAGGATCTTCCCGTCCTCTACAGCATCTGCCGGGCGGACACGTACAATCTCGAACTTCTCCGGCTCCTGCGGACCACCCAGCTCCACCTGCATGTCGTTTTTCCGGACACGCTCCCCTTCATGGACAAGACCAACTTCCACCGGGATATTCTCAAACATGGTATGCTCCGCGCCCTAGTCCTCGAGGTTCTCGACAATACCCTTCAGGTTCGCTGCCCAGTCTTTAATAGTACTGTTCGGGAATGACCAGCTTGCATTGGGCTGGTACACGCAGTCGAAGGTCATGGTCTTGACATTCGGTGCAAAATGCTTGAGCCCCGAAAGGATCGTCCACTCCATGGAGTACGGAAGGCCGACGAATATGGCAAGGTCGTACGGTTCCTTGCCGTCGAGGCCTTTCCATTCCGGGTCGGTGAGCCTGCTGCTGATCTCGACGGCGGACATGATCGCCGCAGGCTCGAACTCGCGGGAGAGAAACTCCCGGTTAGTGCTTGCCGACACAACAACCGGAATGACCGCCTTCCGCGCAAGGGCAATCAGGCACTCGATCATCGGTTTCCCGTCAACCTCATACTCGACAATACCATGACCTACGATCATGATCGGGCGCTTGGCGCGGCTGATCAGGGCATCAGCGATATCCGGCTTGAGGATGAGCGAGGCCTTCTTGGGGCCGGGGATCTCGGCAGTCTGCCAGGCATCCGTCATCGGCATGATCAGGCCACCTTCTTTGCGTGCACCATGCGGGAGAGCAGCGTGGGATCGGGGATTGATGATTCTTTCCAGTCATGCTCCGCGAGGTGTGCATCCACTTCGTCCTTCAGGGTCAGGGGGATGTCGGCCGGTGTCCTGACAAGGCGGTACACGTCTCCCGGAATGCCGCCGACATACCGCTTGTGAAGGTCGATATAGTTGGCAAGCTTGTTCGCCCGGCCCTTGCTCGTGTCGTTTGGCCGCATGGCAAGCTTGGCGATCAGCACCATCGCCTCCTCCTTGGTCTCTGCGGCAATGAAGAGGTGCTCGGGCACCGGCCCGCCGTACACGCTCTCGCCGGACCGGGCATCATACACCATCCAGTCGTCTCCTCGGTCTGCCCGGCCAAGCAGCATCCGGCGGTACTTCGTGCCATGCGGGCCGACGACAACCGGGATGCCAAGCCGCCAGAAGCCTGCAGCAATCGAGGCTGCCTTCTGGGACATGGCGCCCCATGCCACGCCTACGGCACCGACACGGTTGTACACGTAATCAGCGATCTCCTCGTAGTTCCCCCTCAGGGGTCTCTTTGCAAAAATGCTGGCGATCTTGATGGCCGCTCCCGAGATATGGGCATTCGATACGCAGGAGCCGACATTGACCACCCCGCCGGCCTCGAATGCCCCGGAGAACTGCTCGTATACCGTCTTTCCCTCTTCGTTGCGGGACATGCCGGCCGACATTGCTGCGCACCCGGAGGTGCATACGATATAGCGCCTTTTTGCAAATTCAGTAACCATATCGGCCACTTCGCGCGACCCTTTGGGGTAATTGGCGCAGCCGACAAAAGCGACGATACCCGGGATCTCCCCGAGCACGATCGGACCTCCCACCTTCCGGATCTCGATGTCCTGGATGGCCCCCCGCCCGGTCCGGAGGCAGTAGGTCTCATCGCGGGTCTGTTTTTCTGCCGCACTGACAATGAGACTGTGGATGGGGAGTTTCTGTTTGCACGCGGATTCGCACCTGCCGCAGCCAAGGCAGTCATCATAGAGTTCGTCAAGGCCGGAGAGATTCTCAGAAGCAGCCAGCTTGACCGCCTGTGCAACCGGCAGGTCATTGGGACAGGCCCGCCGGCACTGCATGCAGAGCGTGCACTTTTTTGCCATCTCGGCGATCTTGTGTTTTGTCGGCATGCTCCCGTGCTTCTTCCGTTTGGGATGAAGAGCGAGGGCAACCCGGGATGCGACCTCCCCGACCTTCTCCGGGTCAAGGATGAGCGCTCCCGTCACGTCCCCGTGGACAAACGCTGCCACGATTGCATCTGCCGGCTCATGCGTCATATCGGGCAGGCCCAGGCAGTTCTTCTCGCTTGTTGCGATAAGGGGGGCATGAATCTTCTCTGCCTCGGTAAGCGTGTCCGTACGGATGCACTGCTCATCGACAACGATCACATCCGGCACCCCGCTCCGGATATAGCGGAGCTGCCAGGAGATCGGGCCGACGATCTTTGCTTTCGGGGCGTACCGTGTCAGGTCAAGCGACGTGCAGCAGATACCGGTCACCTCGACATCACCGGCATTGTCATGTTCGCGGAGGTAATCGATGATGGCAGCCGCCGGGGGAACATTATGCCCGATGACAAGGATGACCGGTTTTTTTGCATCAATGGTCCCGAGGCCGAGATCGGCAAGCGGGGCTTCGGGTTCTGCCTTCGGGAAACCGAGCGCAGAGACCTGCGCAAGGTCTGCAACTTCCATGCCGAGATGGTCGATCATGCCGGTATGGAAGACCTTGGACTCAAAATCAAGACTGTTCCCTTCCTGTCCCGTATGGGTGACAGCGAGGAGCTGCGTCAGCTGGTTCTCGCAATAATCAAGCACCGGTTCAAGGTCGCCAAGCGTCTCCGGTTTTATGCCGCAGACAAGCCGGGTGATGGGCGCTTCCACCTCAACCGCAGTTCCCCCGGGATTGACCGGGCAGTCGCGGCCGAATGTATCGATCGTGTGCGTAAGGATCTCGCGGGCATGGCTCGTGTGGGTGGCGGCACCGATACAGGCTGAAAGGAGAACCACCCGGGACTGCTGGGCGGGCATGGAGATCCCGCAGGCACCTTTCTTTGTGCCGGTAAGATCGCACTTCCCGTACGTACAGAGGCAGCAGAGATCGCAAAACGGCATATAAAATGGCTTATAACGGGAAAGAAGCAGGCGATCCCACGGGCGGAGTGTTGTGAGCGACGGAAAGGGAGACGGGCCCATTGGTTCATCCCACCGCTCACGGGTGATCGCGCCGATTGTGATGTTGAGATCGCGGAACCGTGCAAGATCTGAATCGATCTCTTTGATACTGACGCTGACACTCTTCCGGCTCACCGAAGTAATCCCCCAAAAGTTCAACTATACATTGTGATATGGGTAAAATAAGTGTATTGGAACAGTTCAGGTGAGGGGCACCGGGCGGGACGCGGTAGCATTCGGTCCCCACCCACCGGTTATTTCCCTTCGTCAACGGTTTTCGAAGCCTTGTCCGAGCGGCTCATGATGCAGATTACAAGACCCGCAACTACGAGGAACAGGGCCATGGCAAAACCATACAGTATCCCGTTGGTGAACGGGGTATGCCAGAAGATTGCCGGTTTCATCGAGAGCCCGGACCAGACCAGAAGGAAGGGGAGGAACGCACCGGCCAGCGACACAAGCGTGTTGCTGATGAGGATATGTTTGTAAGACGGCAGTCCTTGTCGTTTTTGATACACGAACATGGCCATCAACATGACCGCTGCCGGAATTCCGGCAGCCAGTGTTGTGGCAAGGAGCATGGAAGCGTCTGCATTCATAAATGCAAGATATCCCCCGGTCATGACAATGAAGGGGAGCGCAATTTGTGCAGGACGGCAGGAGATTCTTTCCAGCACCAGGTACATTCCAGTCAGGAGACAGATCCCGGCCAGGAAAAAGGTAATGTCAAGGAGGATAATGATACCCAGAAATCCTTCTGCATTGGTCATGGCGGATGCCTTTTTATGTATCCCGGGGGAAACAGCAAAGGCGTTTCGGTATGACTTCATGAAATCCCGGGATCTCATCCCGCGTTCTTATATTCCCTGACACCGTACTCTCCCATCAGGATAACCATGAATGCCATGACCTGCGCAGGAGAATTTCATAATGTCCGGTGAGATGGACCTTAAGCTTGAGTCGCTTTCCCAGTATATCGTGACCAGCCCATCCTGGGTCCGGTCACTCGCGCTCATCCTCCTGCTCTGCGGCTGCGTCGAGATCATGTCGATCCTTGGCAGCGAGAAAGCCTTTTCCAACCCCAATCTTTTCCCCATTGCCGCGTACCTTATCCCGGCGCTGGCGGCTCTTGCGATCACTCCCTGGCTTGCGCGGAGGTTCGGCGGAAAACTCGATTATGGCTGGTCGGGTCTGACAGCAGCTCTTGGCCTCATCATCTCGCTCTTTGTCTCGCTCTCGCCCATCCTCCTCTTCCGGTTCTCGTTTGCGCTCTTCTTTGCGGTCTCGCTTGCCCTTGTCTTCGCATTCCGGATGCTCCTCCTTGCCGCCGTTGTCGACTTCCATCTCAGGAAGGTGGTTGTCCCCGCGTTCCTCCACTCCGGCATCGCAATCCTTGGAGCAGCACCGTTCCTCGGCATGTGGTTTGTGCAGGTCTCGGTCCTGCTCCACATCAGCTTCGCCGTCGGCGTCTTTGCCTTCATCATCATTGTCGAGCGCCCGATGAAGGCCAACTTCAAGGTCGGTCCTCTCGAACTGGTGAACGCGTTCCTCCTCCACCTCTCCGAAGGGAGCAGGAAACTCGACGATTTCTTCCGGAGCATCGGGCAGAGTGTTGTTGTGCCCCAGGTCTCCCTCGTGCTCCAGCGTGATGGAAAGGAGGAGATTTTTGTCACTATCCCTAATGTCCACCCGGGTCCCCTTGGGGAGATAGGGGGCAGCAACCTGCCAAAGATCCTTCACGGACAGATAGGCGGCGCTGCAATGGTCCTGCACGGAGCAGCGTCGCATGACTTCAACCCGGTCGATGAGACCGAAGTGAGAAAGGTCGGCGCTGCTGTCCTTGCCTCCCGCCCGAAAACCTGCACCACCGACCGCTGCACGAAAGCCGGCAGGTACCGGCAGGGATCGGTTGAGGTCATGGCGCAGGCATTCGGCGATACGGTCATTGCTGTTGCAACCCGGTCCCCTCTGGTCACAGAAGACCTTGACTTTGCCATGGGGTTCACGATCATGAAAGCCGGTGAAAAGCAGTTCCGTCATGTCGGTTTTGTCGATGCCCACAACTGTATGGACGCGCTCGCGGACGGGGTCTATTCCGGGACTCCGCTCGGCATGGAATATCTCGCAGCAGCAGAGGACGCATTTTCCGGCACGGCGCAGAAAGAACAGGTGCCGTTCCTGGCCGGTTATGCCCACCGGAAGCTTCCCTGGTCCCGGGCAGACGGGTTCGGCGACTTGGGCGTCCAGATCCTCGTTATCACGGCCGGTAGCCAGAAGACCGCGTACGTCCTCTTTGACGGCAATAACATGCATACGGGCGCCCGCGACGAGATCCGCCGGCGCCTGCTTTCCCTTGTCGATGAATGCGAGGTCATGACCACTGACACGCACGTGGTGAACACGGTCTCCGGCCGGAACCAGGTTGGCTTGAAAGTGCCGGTCAATGCATTTTATCCGTATGTCGAGGAGGCAGTGCGTGAAGCCCTGGCAGATTCCGCCCCGGCCTGTTCTGCCGGCACAACCGCATGGTGCCGGGACATTGTTGTTTTTGGCTCCCAGCGCATCTCCCAGATCGCGTCAACCGTCAACGCGATGATGGGGTTCCTCGTGCCGGTGGCAATCATCATCATTGTCGGGGCGTTTATCACGACTGCGATGGCCTATTTCCTGCTGGTGTATTGATATCCGGACAAACAAACACTCATTTTGATAATAGTATTTTACCACCTTTTCATCAGCAGAATTCGTCCAATCCATCTCATCAACGCCGGTTTCTGAAGAACCCATCACGAGGAAAAACGGCCTGATAAGATGGCAACATTTCGGTCTATTTCAGCACAGGAACAGTTTTTATTAGTTTATCATGCAAACATCACCATCATCCAAAAAGATAATCCGGGCTCTCCGGAGAGGAGTGAACAGATGATCCTGGAATATATTGAACGGGCGCTTGCCCATGCCCGGTACGAGCTCATCGAAGACGAAGAACCCTATTACGGTGAGATCCCGGAACTAAAAGGAGTGTACGCCACCGGGAAAACCCTTGAAGACTGCAGGGCAAACCTTAAGGAAGTCGTTGATGGCTGGATCATAGTCAGGCTCCGCCGTGGACTTTCCATCCCACCCATTGATAATTGTACCATTGAGGAAGTAGTAAGGCTGGATCAAAGTGTCCGGGCATAAACTCACTCCCATTTCGTGGACAGAACTTATCAGAAAACTCCGGGTGTTCGATTTTGACGGGCCGTATCACGGAGGGAAACATCCCTACATGATCCGTGGAGATCTCGTCCTTACGATCCCCAACCCACACCGTACGGAAATCAGCGTGGATCTCCAGGTAAGAATTCTTCGCCAGGCGGGTATTTCCCGGGAAGAATGGATCTTTTGCGAGTGAGATAATCCAAAACTACGGTCGCAGCACCTGTTGAATAATCATCTTTACCGACCGGTACGCCGGCGAACCAGCAGGAGTATCAAGCAGGCACTCTCCACGAAGCACCATCTGCGCAATCGTTTCGTCCTGCGCGATCCGGCCGATATAGGGGAGGCCGAGTCCCGCAAGCGCCCCGGGATCCGGATCATTCGTGAAGCCATACCCCCCGATGACAAAAAAACGGTCGAACCGGATCCCGACCTCGCTGATGACCCGGTGCGCCCGCCGGACATGGGCAAAAGACTTGGACGACGGGCCCATGACATCGAAGATGATATCGACAGTGCTTGCAATCTTCCGGTTCAGGTGTTCAAGGCCGCCCGGGGAGTCGATAAGGATATACGTGTACTGGCGTGTAATTGAGGAGAGCGCGTTCTTGAGCGCCGCGTCCGGCAGGCAGTAGCACCCCTCGACCCATTTTGTCCCTACCGAGAAGAGGTCGAACTGATCCCCTTCATAGAGCCCTTCCTGCCAGATCCGGTTCTCGATCCGTTTCGAGGGGGGGATGCCAACCGTTGTCCCGCCCTGCTGGATGAAGGTCTCCGACAAAAGTTCCGCAATGGTCTTCTTCCCGGCCGCTTCGAGATCAACGCCCACCATCTCGGCAAGGTTCTGGTCCGGATCGGCATCAACGAGAAGGATCGGGCCATTGCCCGATTCAATGAGATATTTTGCCATGAGCGCGACAAACGTTGTCTTGCCGGTCCCGCCCCGCCCCATGGTCACGATTGTCTTCATGCGGTCACCCCGTTGTTCCGGTTTGACGTGATTTGTCTTCCGGCCTTTTCGCCTTTTCCAGAGCACCGGCAAGTTCGCGCACGGCATTCCATGCTGGGGATTGCCCGGGAACGGCAGGTTCGCCTGTTATGCCGGCTTCCCTGACTGCCGGATCGTACGGCACACTGCCCAGGAGTACAATGCCGTTCTCCTCTGCGAATGCACGCACGATTTCCTCCTCTTTTGGCGTTGCATTCCGGTTTGCAACAATACCTGCCACCGGAATTCCCGCCTCGTTTGCAAGCCGGCAGATCGTGGCCGCAGTCAGGAGCGATTTTTTGTTTGCATCCGAGACCGCGAGCAGGACATCGACACGCGCGGCAGTGCCCCGGCCAAGATGCTCGATGCCGGCTTCCATATCAAGAATAACAACTTCGTTTCGCTCGACAACAAGATGGCGCATCAGGGCCCGGACAACTGAGTGGGCGGGGCAGGTGCAGCCCGTTCCCGCAGCCTTAATAGTCCCCATCACAAGCAGGTGTGCGCCGGACGGCGTCTGCACCGCGTACTTCGCGATGATGTCGTCCACCGAGAACGAGAGCCGGAAAACACCCGGGTGATCGGTGGCAGTCTTGACGCGGATCAGTTCCTCGTTCTCGGCAACCGGCTGGATCCGCGATGCCTCTTCCTGCGTGAGCCCGAGCGTGAGGGCAAGGTTGGGGGAGGAGTCTGCATCGATGGCAATGACCGGCCGGCCGGTGGAGGCAAAGTGGGCGGCAAGGCTCCCGGCAAGGAAGGTTTTCCCCACACCGCCCTTGCCGCAGACCGCGATCTTCATGGTACATGGGGTACGGTGTCCCCCCACATAGACTATTGCCTTCCCGGTCATCCCACCGCGTCCCGGGTACGGATGGTTTTAACTGATAGGCGGGAAACCGGAAGTACAGGGTTTTTATAACAGGTAAGGTCGGATCAGCATGAAACTGCCATGGTCGCGCAAGAAGGATGAGCCGGGTACCCTGATATCCTGCCCGCGGTGCAATGCACCGGCACCATCAGACAAGCCCTTCTGCGAGGCCTGCGGCGCGCGGATCGCCCCACCACCCTCCTGCTCTCTCTGCGGAACGCTCCTTGAGCCGGGATCGCGCTTCTGCCCCTCGTGCGGGGCAATGATCGGGAGCACAAAGGACAAACCTGTTGCAGAATCTCCCAAAAAAACACCGGTAAAGAAATCCCGGGCGCCGGTAAGCAAAGAGTCACCGCCCCCGCATGAACCGGAGAACGCGAAGACACCTGACATCCCGGAGAACATTTCGGAAGATCCATGGACCGCTCATGAGCCCGTGGAAAAACCGGAATCACGACCTGCCCAAAAAACGCCGATGTCTCCTGCGAAAAAGACCATCCCGCCCGGGCAGGCGCATGGCCTTGTCGCGCGCCTCGGGCTGGGGACCGGGATGATTGCACTCATCATCGTTCTCATCCTTGCCGGTGCTGTCCTCATCTTTTCCGGCATCCTCTCCCTCCCCGTTGTTTCATCCCAGCCCGTTGTTCCACCTGAGGTGGTCCCTGAAACGACTCTCTCACCAGTCACGGTGGCAGCTACCACAGTAACGACCGCGGTACCGGACGCACCAGCCGGAGACATCTCGCTCGTGCCCGGCCCCACACAGACTCTCCCCGCGCACCTGGACATTGTCCTGCAGACAGAACGCGACCCGCGGACAAAGATGATCTCGGTCGAGTACATGGGAGGCAAGGGCCAGTACGGGGTGCGGGAAATCTTCGTCCGGCTCACCCGTTCCGATGGCGAAGTCCTGACCGGCTCCTTCAAGCCTATCCAGATCGGCAGCAGGATTGAGCTGCAGGGAACCGAGAAGGTGGACCGGCTCGAAGTGGTTGTCCGGTATTATTCGGGCGAGGAATACACGGTTATTGACCAGGTTTTCGAGTATAAAGTCCGGAGTGCGTAACCGGCCCGGCACTCACGGAAAACCAGGGATTGTGCGGAACTATTTCCGCTTCCTGATCGAGAGGATCTTCAAATAATCCGCAGCCGGGCAGAGGCGTTTTCCTTCCGCAGCCGATTCTGCGGAGTCTGCAATGCAGTATTCACCGGTCTCCAGGTTTTTTGCACAGGTGCCGATGCCGGACTCCTGCCCTTTCCCCGGTGCAGTGCCTTTCAGGTTTTTGCAGATGAACGTAAAATCGGCCATTTCGTATCAGCGTTCTGTTATACACGGGAGCTGATAAAGCGGACGGGCAGACCGCAAGGGAAAGCCGATAAATGAGATCGAAACAAACCTGTTGGTAATAACAAGGCAGGAGCGGAGAATTCCCGATGCTTGACATAAAGTTCGTACGGGCCAGCCCGGATGTGGTGAAGGCAGATCTCACAAAAAGAAACGACCTAGAAAAGCTTGCATGGGTTGATGAGCTGCTTGCAAAGGACGCCCGATCCCGCGAACTCAAAGTGGAGACTGACCAGCTCCGCCAGCGGAGAAACACCATTGCAAGGGACATCAATGCGGCAAAGAAGGCAGGCGAGGATGCAAAACCGCTGATGGAAGAGGCCGCCTTGCTCCCGAAGAAGATCAAAGATCACGATTCTGAGCAGGAGGAGATCCGGACCCGGATGCGGGAGATCCAGATGCGCCTGCCCAACATCCTGCACGAGAGCGTCCCGGTGGGGAAAGACGATACCGAAAACGTTGAGGTGAAGCGGGTCGGGACTCCCCGCACCTTCTCCTTTGAGGTGAAGAACCACGGTCAGCTCGCCTCCGAAAAGGGCTGGGCAGATTTCGAACGGGCAGCGAAGACTTCGGGTGCCGGGTTCTATTTCCTGAAAGGGAACCTCGTGCTCCTCGACATGGCGCTCCAGCGCTACGCAATCGATCTTTTAGAGAAGAAAGGCTACACGCCCGTCATCCCGCCTTACATGATCAACCGTACCTCCTACGAGGGCGTGACCGATCTCGGTGACTTCGAGAAAGTGATGTACAAGATCGATGGCGACGACGCGTACCTGATCGCAACGAGCGAGCACCCCCTCGGCGCCATGTACCAGGACGAGATCTTCGAGGAAAAAGATCTCCCGCTCCGGCTTGCCGGCATCTCTCCCTGTTTCCGGCGCGAGATCGGCGCCCACGGTCTTGACACAAAGGGCCTGTTCCGGGTCCACCAGTTCACCAAGGTCGAGCAGTTCGTCTTCTGCAAGCCGGAGGACTCCTGGACGATCCACGAAGAACTGCTCGCCAATGCCGAGGAGATCTTCCAGGGGCTCTCTCTTCCCTACCATATCGTGAACATCTGCACGGGCGACATCGGCACAGTCGCGGCAAAGAAGTACGACATCGAGGTCTGGATGCCGCGCGAGAACGCGTACAAGGAGGTTGTCTCCTGCTCGAACTGCACGAGTTATCAGGCCGTCCGGCTTAATATACGGGTCCGGGACAAGAGCGACTTTGAGTTAAAACAGCACGTGCACACCCTCAACTCAACAGCCATTGCCACCTCCCGCGTGCTGCGGGCGATCCTCGAGAACAACCAGCAGGAAGACGGCTCGGTTGTCATACCGGAAGTGCTCCGTCCGTACATGAACGGGCGGGAGTTGCTCTGAAGCACAGGAACACGTCCCATTTTGGTATTTCGCCCATATCCTTTTTTTATCCATAGGACGCAGATATATTCAGGATTGTGGTCGCATGGCATATCCCAACCTCTACAGTGACGAATCGATCGTCCTCAATGCACAGAATGTCAAGGTGAAGTCCGTTTCGTTCGAAGCGGTGCTCACGACACGCAGGCTCATTCTTGTTGACAGCAAGAAGCACCTGATCGCACCGCAGGAGATCCTGCTCGCCACCCTGCGCGACACCGAAGCCGGAGAGAATGCCATCCGCGACCCCACCATCACCCTCTCCATCATCACCACAACGGGCGCAACCCGCCAGATGATCCTCACGTTCTCGAAGACAAGCGGCGGGGACCGCAGGCGCGAGCGCGATGAGTGGATCAAGGCACTGAAGCAGAACATCGCTTCGGCCGGGCAGCACCCGATCATGCCCGACCAGCCGGCCCCGGAGGATATCTATTCCCAAAGCGCCGATGAGCGGCCGTCTCCCGCGCATGCGGCACAAGCAAACGTTCCGGCCCCCTCCGCAAAAAAGAAGATCGAGATCGCCCGCCCGGGCCCGATCAAGAAGATCATCGATGCCCCCCCGGCCATCCCGAAGCCCGTGGAGACTACAAGCCTTCCCACGGGCTCGTTCTGCAACAAGTGCGGCAGCCGCGTGCCCCCGGACTCCGCGTTCTGCAACAAGTGCGGCACACCGGTGGTGACCGACGCGGAACTTGACGCACACATCGCTGCCATGCCTGCCCCGCAGCCCTCCGTCCCCCAGATCCAGGTGCAGCCCCGGCCGGCAACCGCGCAGGGCGACAAGAAGGAGCGCCCCATCGAAGAAGTCATCCACTCAATCGAGCCGCTCATCGAGGACTCGGTGCCGCGGACCCAGCCCTACCCGCTGGTGCCTAAGCAGGTGTACCAGCCTCACGATACGGAAGAGGCCGGGCCGGAGCAGCAGGCATCTTCACCGGAACCTGCTGCTGAACCTGAAGCGCCCGCAACTGAATCCCCGACTCCCGGTGTGAACTGGCCGGTACTTGGTTCTGCGGGCGGCCCGGTCGAAGGGCAGATCTCGATCCCGGCACAACCGGAAGGAGCACCAGCCGCAACACCGCAGGCTCCCCCCGTCCCGCCCGCGCCGCCTGTTCCGGCAGCCCCCGGCGGGAAGAAAAAGATCGTGATCGTGGGTGCCGTTGCGCTGGTAATCGTCCTCATCATCGCGGCGGTCTTCATCTTCGCAAACCCGCTTGGCGGGGGACCAGCAGTCACGACAACACCTGAACCAACCCCTGTGCCTACAACGATTGCCACTCCCACCCCCTCCACACCTGCGATGACGGTTATCCCGACAGCAACCACTCCTGCCGTTGAACCCACGGAGATACCGGCCGGGTCAACCAGTCCTGCCGGCGGCAAGATGATTGTCCCGGACCAGAACGTCTGGATCCACATCATCTATGATGGCGAATACAACGGTATCTATGGTGTTGCCGGTGGGTCCACTACCATTGCCGGCGAAGGCGAGAATGTCCTCCAGATCCCGGTGAACGTGGGAATCGTGATCGCCTCGATCCAGAAACTGGACGGCTCCGGTGACAGGCTGACGGTTGAGATCTGGAAAGACGGTGAAATAGTTGAGCAGAAATCCACGGTTTCGCCAAAAGGCGTAGTCGAGATCCAGACTGACTTACGGCCGACAGCTACCCCGACTCCCACACCAACGGCCACCAAAATCCCGGTTCCGGTAAAGACCACGGCGGCGGTAAACGAGACTGCCAATGCAACGGCAACGACTACTGCGGCAGCAGAATAACACTTCTTTTTTCCCTTTTTTCAGCAGGGTTTTTCTGGTTTTACTTCGACACCAGTCCCGACAACGTACGTTTCCTCCCCGACAACCAGCCGGCTGCCGCGCAGGCGATAGTCCTTCACAACATTGTCCTTTCCCTTCAGATGAACGCGTATTTCTCCCGACCCGGTGGAGAATATTTCCCTGATAGCATTCTCAGCTGCATGCCGGTCCTCTTCTACAATAAACGCGAGCGCATTCATGTCGACTATCGCTTCCCCGGATTTTCCGAGCGATTCTTCTATGAACCGGTTGGTCCGGATAAATTTTGCATCCCGGTCCAGGACAAAGAAGATATTGGGGATGCAGTCGATGACCGCATCGAAGAACTCTTTCTCCCGCTGGAGGGCGTCCCTGACAACCTTCCGGTCCGTGACATCCCGGATCGATTCGATCGCCCCAATTATTGTTCCTGCATTATCATACAGGGGAGATGCAGTAAACCATAACAGGGCATCCCGGCCCTCGCTGAAACCCGGCACCGTGACCTCGGCATACAGGATGTTTCCGTTCCGTTTGATGAAAGGATAGTGGGCCTTTAATGCCGGGTCGTTGTTCAGCACAAGGTCGATCAGCATCGGGTGTTCTTCCTGGTAGAAGGGCTTAGCGTATGCATAACCGCCCTTCCCGACAATTCCGGACGCGGGGATCCCGGTCAGGTTCTCCATGGCCCGGTTCCATGCAATCACGATCCCTTCCGTGTTGATGGCAAAGGTTGCATCGGGCAGGAAGTTGAGGATATCTGCCTGGATGCGTTTCTGGTCGGAGACTTTCCGGTCAGCCCTCCGGAGCTCAACCGCATGCCGGATCTTGTGCGCGAGTTCCGCAAACTGCGACTTTGCCTCGCCCCCTTTCTGGAGGTAGAAATCCGCCCCTTCATTGAGGGCCTGGATGACAATCTCCTCCCGGCCCTTGCCGGTAAAGATGATAAACGGGATGGTATTACCGGAAGCCCGGATCTTTTTTAAGAACGTAATCCCGTCCATGACCGGCATCTGGTAATCGGACACAATAGCTTCATAGTCCCCGGACTCCAGGAGTTTCAAGCCTTCAGAAGCAGAGGCCGCTGTATCGACACGGAACTTCCCGTGTCGCTCAAGGAAGATCTTGCCGATCTGGAGCGGCTCGGGCTCATCATCAACATACAGGACCTGGAACATACTTACGCGGGAATCCTTTACAGTGATGACTATAGTTTACTATTAATAATTTTCTTTAGGAGGAACGACACTGAAAACAGGTTGGCCGGTTTTTCCGGATGATTTTTTCTTTTTGTTTCAACAAAATTTTTTCTCCAAATTTTTTTTCTCCGGTTTTTTGTGCCAGTAAAATTTTTACCGGTGTTTATGGGGAAACCGGGTCATGGGCAGTGAAGCCTCGTGCTCTGCATTTCATGATCCTGAATACTGGAAAGGGACATCTGTTACTGATGAGGACCGGGTGTCGCCGTACCGTCGTGCCAGGAAGGGTGTACCGTCAGTACTCGCTCATGGCAAAACCCCCTTTCTTTTCGTTTCGCGTACTCCCCATGCAAAAAAAGAGCGATCGGCCGCTGGAAGGGCACTATTTAGTTAATTTTTAGGGGCAGAAATAGACGCCGTTCGTGAAAATACAGGCAAAATATCAGTATTTTCCAAATGAGATACTGTAATTCGCGAAAAAATGCGACTTCCGGAAAAACCGTTTTTCAAAATGGGCTCCGATCCGAAAACGGAGCGATTATAAGAGAGATTGGACTTATGGGGATGGTCTCTGGCGGAAGTCATCCGGAACATCCTCCTGCCAGTTCGTTTAGCGTGCCCATGCCAGGAAAAATCCGTGATCGTTGAACCGGGAGTGCCTATATTGGCATTTTTCCGGGGTATATCCTGCTCCGTTAAGGGAAAAAACCCCCTAATATTCATTCGTTAAAAATCCAGGTACTGTAATTCGCGAAAAAGTGCGATCCTCCAAAAGTCGGTTTCTCAAAATGAACCCGGATTCGAAATCGGAGCTCTATACGAGGAGATTGGTTTTAGGTAGTCCGGCTCCCTGCCGGCAGTGCGGGCTCCGACGGAGAACAGGTGTTCACCGTTGTGATAACCCAGTTCTGATGACAAATCGTGAAGATCTGCCGGACCCCCTGTTCTGCAAAAACCTCCAGGAGGAATGACCCAAACAGGGGGTCGGCGGATCTTATTCCGGGCCCATATAGAACCCGGATGGGAAAAAACAGGTGAACGGGGCACGTATCGGGCCCGGATTCCATCAGGAATCAGGGCTTGAGAAGAACCTTTCAGGGTTCTTCGAGTGCCCGGATTCCAAGAGTTGCTGATCCGGAAAAAGGGGGTTCTGGAGGGGGTGTTTTATGACGAGAGGAGGGGGGTTGCCGGAGGGTATTGGGTGATGCAGTGATGTGAGATTTTGTTTACAAAAAATGTTTTGAAAATTTTTTTGCGAGCCGGAAATTTTTCGAAAAATTTTTCCGGATGCTGCTAAAAATATTTATCGCGATCGGTGATCATGTTTGATCCATCGAATCAGATCGATCGAATCCGTCAATTTTTTTTCCGAGCCTTTGCGTGTGAAAATTTTTTTGTCTCAATGATACGAGCATCACACGAGAAACACATTAACACCTGTACGATCAAGGCCGTTGCCCAGCGAGGGGTCGGTAGAAATCGAGCGTCGCATCAGCGAGGTTCGATTGGAGAAGACACAAGTCTTCGACTCCCCCGAGCGACTCCATGCAAAGCATGGAGGGAGAACCTCATCATCAAAATGAAGGTTTGAGTTCCAATTCAAAAACCTGACAAGTTTTTCTTTATTTTTTCCCATCACCCGGGCAGAGGCAAACAAACCACAACACATAATGATTCTGTTTTTATAATCTCATACATTACCGACAGCCCACGGATATGACCGAAGAACGTGAAGCAGCAACACGAAAGAAACGGATCGATCCCTTACTGAAAGCTGCCAACTGGAAGGTAATCCGGTATGAAAACGGCATGAACCTTTCCCAGTATAACAAATGCGCTCTTGAAGAATATCCCACGGACAACGGACCGGCCGATTATGCCCTTTGCCTTGACGGGAAGATCGTTGCGGTGGTGGAAGCAAAGAAAGTCTCACTTGGTCCGCAGAATGTCCTGACCCAGGCCGAGCGTTATGCTGAGGGAATCAAAGGGAGTCCTTTCAATTTTTCCGGATTCCGTGTCCCGTTCATCTATTCCACAAACGGCGAGATCATCTGGTATCACGATCTCCGTAACCCGTTAAACAGATCACGGGTTGTGGCAAAATTCCATACGCCCGATGCACTTTTGGAACGGCTCCGCGATACGTTCGATGCGTCCTGCCAGCGCCTCGCTGGGTGGGAGAACGCTCATCCCCTGATCCGTCCTTATCAGGCAGATGCAAATGCTGCTATCGAGCAGGCCATCCGGGATCGCAAGAGACAGATGCTCGTTGCCATGGCGACCGGGACCGGGAAGACCTACACGATGGTCAACCAGATCTTTCGTCTTATGGAATCCGGTGTTGCAAAACGGATTCTCTTCCTTGTGGACCGGCGGGCTCTTGCTGCACAGGCGGTCAAGGCATTTGCTTCTTTTGAGGCCCGTCCCGGACTGAAGTTCGACCGGTCGTACGAAGTGTACAGCCAGCGGTTCTTCCGCGAAGATTTCGAGGAGGATGAAAAATTCGATCCCAAAGTCCTTCCGTCAAATTATCTTCTGGAGCCCAAACCCGGCCATGCATTTGTCTATGTCTGCACTATCCAGCGGATGACGATCAACCTTTTTGGGCGGAGCGCTGTCTTTGGTGGTGACGATGAACCAATCGATGAGGACGCAGAGCAGATGAACATCCCCATCCATGCATTTGATTTAATCATCGCGGACGAATGTCACCGGGGATATACGGCTGCGGATCAATCAGTCTGGCGCAGGACGCTCGATCATTTTGATGCGATCAAGATCGGTTTGACGGCAACGCCGGCCGCACACACGATGGCATACTTCCGGGAGATCGTGTTCAAGTACGATTATGCCCGGGCCGTGCGGGAGGGGTTCCTTGTCGATTACGATGCGGTCGCCCTTGATTCAAACGTGAGGATGAACGGGATCTTCTTGAAGGCCGGGGAGGAGGTCGGGGTCATCGATGCAACAACGGGCCTGCAATCGTACGATCACCTTGAAGATGAACGGCTGTTCGATACTGCGGAAGTTGAACGGACGATCACATCACCGGATTCCAACCGGAAGATCCTCTCCGAAATCCGGAAGTATGCAGAAGAGCATGAGGAGCGGTTCGGCCGGTTCCCCAAAACCCTGATCTTTGCCGTGAACGATCTCTCCCATATGTCCCATGCTGACCAGCTCGTGGATCTCGCGCGGGACGTGTTCGGGAAAGGCGATTCGTTTGTCCAGAAAATTACCGGCAAAGTGGATCGTCCGCTCCAGCATATCCGCGAGTTCCGGAACCGCCCGATGCCGGCCGTTGTGGTGACAGTGGATATGCTCTCGACCGGTGTCGATATTCCGGACCTGGAATTCATCGTCTTTTTGCGGCCGGTGAAATCGCGTATCCTTTTCGAGCAGATGCTGGGCCGGGGAACCCGGAAGGGCGAGCGGTGCCCGGACAAATCCCACTTCGTTGTCTTCGATTGTTTTGGCGGAACGCTTCTTGAATATTTCCGGCAGGCAACCGGTATCACCGCAGAGCCGCCCGAGAAAGAGACGCGGTCGATTACGCAGGTGATCAAGGATATCTGGGATAACCGGGACCGGGAGTACAATACCCGGGTGCTGGTGCGCCGGCTCCAGCGGATCGATAAGGAGATGAGCGGCGAGGCCCGGGATTTGTTTGCTGCGTATATTCCCTCCGGAGATCTGAAACGATTTGCCGCGGGACTCCCTGCACGACTTCATGAGGATTTCCCGGCAACGATGGCCATTCTCCGGAATCCTGAATTTTCGGATCTGCTTCTCCATTATCCCCGGCCCCCGCGCTCGCTGATTGTCGCGTATGAGAATACGGATGAAGTGAGTTCCCGGTATATTTTCCGGGATTCGGCAGGTACTGAATACAAGCCGGAGGATTATCTGACTACATTCTCAACATTCGTGAAGGAGAACCCGGAACATATCGAAGCGATCCGGATCCTGCTGGACCGGCCGAAAGACTGGGGGACGGATGCGCTGTCCGAGCTGCGGCAGAAACTGGCGGCAAGCCGGTACCGCTTCACGGTCGAGAACCTCCAGATGGCGCACAAGGTGCGGTACAACAAGGCGCTCGTGGATATCATCTCGATGGTGAAGCACGCGGCCCGCGAGGAAGAACCGCTCTGTACCGCGGAACAGCGAATCCACCGGGTCTTTGACAAGATGGCCTACGCCATGTCACTGACACCGGACCAGCAGCAGTGGCTGGACAAAATCCGTGAACATTTAATTGCGAATCTCTCAATCAGTAAGAGCGACTTTGATATCATCCCGATCTTTTCCAATGAAGGCGGATGGAACAAAGCGAACCGGATCTTTTCCGGGCAGCTGCCTGATCTGATCCGGCAGTGGAATGAGGCGATTGCAGCGTGAGTGATATTGTTCAGAAGTTGTGGGGATTCTGCCACACCCTGCGTCATGACGGGATCGATTACGGGGATTATATCGAGCAGATCACGTATCTCCTCTTCATCAAGATGGCAGATGAGCGGAACGTAAAACTTCCCGATGGCTGCGACTGGAAGACGCTCATCGATAAGTCCGGGACCGACCTGACGGATACCTACGTAGATGTCCTGCGGAAGCTCGGGACGCAGAAGGGACTGCTTGGCGATATTTTTGCCGGGGCCCTATCGCGGTTCACGAACCCGGTGAACCTGAAACGTCTCATCGGCCTGATTGACGAAACCGAGTGGACTGAACTCGACATCGATGTGAAGGGCGAGGCGTTCGAAGGTCTCTTAGAGAAAGCGGCGAGCGAGGGGAAGAAGGGAGCCGGCCAATATTTTACCCCG
This sequence comes from Methanoregula sp., assembly GCF_028712425.1. GTDB lineage: Archaea > Halobacteriota > Methanomicrobia > Methanomicrobiales > Methanospirillaceae > Methanoregula. Next base: position 6,856 of record NZ_JAQTQD010000001.1, on the reverse strand, counting down.
CGTATCCTGATCCAGTCGATTGTCCGGTGCATGAAACCCGATCCCCGGAAGAAGGCGGACTTCACGATCTGCGATCCAGCGTGCGGGACCGGCGGGTTCCTTGTCTGTTCGTACGAGTGGCTGCTGGAGCAGACAAAGGGCGGGGCGCTGGAACGCGATGTGGCGCTCCGCGTAATGACGGGCAAAACCTACTTTGGTCAGGAACTTGTTGCCCGCCCGCGCCGGCTTGCGCTGATGAACCTCTTCCTGCACAATGTCGAGCCCGTGATCAAATTCGGCGACTCGATCTACGAGAACCCGGACAGCCAGCGCTTCGATGTCGTGCTGACCAATCCCCCGTTCGGCACGAAGGGCGCGAACCAGGCACCGGACCGCGAGGACTTCACGATCTCCACGTCCAACAAGCAGCTCAACTTCGTGCAGCACGTTATCACGATCTTAAAACCCGGCGGACGGGCTGCGGTCGTGGTGCCGGACAACGTCCTCTTTGCCGACCAGGCCGGCGAGGTCTTCAAGGTGCTGACCGAGGACTGCAACCTGCATACGATCCTGAGGCTCCCGAACGGCACCTTCACACCCTATTCCCCGGGCACGAAGACGAACGTGCTCTTCTTCACCAAGGGCTACTCCACCGAAACGATCTGGGTGTACGATGGCCGGACAAACGTGCCGGGCATCACGAAGAAGGACCGGCCCCTGACACCGGCATATTTCACGGAGTTTGAGAAATTATACGGCGCTGACCCGAACGGCGGCTCGAAGCGCAACTCAGCGGATTCAAAAGAGGATCGCTGGCACTCGTTCCACATCAGCGAAGTTAAAGAGAAGAACTACAAAATTGATTCGCTGAAGTGGCTCACAGATAACACTCTCGATGATGCGGATTCGCTGCCGGAGCCGGAGGAGCTGGCTGTTGAGGCAATCGAGGAACTGCGGGCGGCGGTGGATGAGCTGCAGAAGGTTGTCGTGCTGCTGGAGAACGGGAACGGGGATTCGGCGGCGAGTGAAGGGAAGCGATGAAACCCATTCAATCTAATTCATCTGACTCACTTCGACCATTAAATGAGCCTGAAATCCCTGATGGGTGGACACTTGAAAGAATTGGGGATTTAATATCCATCACAAGCGGCAAATCAATAAAAAATTCAGAATATTCGAAAACCCCGGATAGACCATATCCTGTTGCTGGAGCAGGAGGGCCAATTGGATGGTCCGACGAATTTAATTTTCTGCCTCCAATCATCACACTAGGTCGAGTTGGATCTGCGGGGTCTTTGAATGTTTATCATACAAATACGTGGGTTACAGATAACACACTTGTCTTAAAACCGAATGAAAAAATATTGCTTCCATTTCTGTCGAATTATCTTCGTACAATAGATTGGAATGAACTATCAACAGGAAGTACCCAGCCGTTGATAACCCAAACAATTGTAAAAAATATTCCTATCATCTTGCCTCCACTTACCGAACAGCAGCGCATCGTTGCCCATGTCGAAGCCCTCCTGACGCAGATCAACACCGCCCGCGAACGATTGAACCGGGTGCCGTTGATCATGAAAAAGTTCCGGCAGGCGGTGCTGGCGGCCGCGTGCAGCGGGAGGTTGACGGAGGGGTGGAGAGGAGATCATCCGAATATTGAAACCTCATCAAAAACACTTGAAAATACTTACAAAAAACTACGTGACGAAATCACTTTAAAAATAATTCAAAAGAGAACAAAAATCGCTGAAGATTCACCAGATTTTGAAATATCTTTTGAGATTCCCGAGAGTTGGTGTTGGGCCAAGTTAGAGACACTTGCAGCATTTGAAAAAAATGCGATGACTGATGGTCCATTTGGATCTAATTTGAAGACTGAGCATTATTCTCATACGGGTCCGAGAGTGATTAGACTTCAAAATATTAGTGAAGGGGCATTCATCGATATAAAAACTCATATTTCTCAATCACATTTTGAAACTTTGTTGAAAAATCAAATTTTTTCCGGAGAAATTGCAATAGGATTGCTTGGAGATCCAATCCCTCGTGCTTGTATCATCCCTGATGGAATTGGTCCCGCGATTGTCAAGGCCGATTGTATTAGATTCAAACCAAATTCTGATTTAGCTTTGGTCGAATTTTTAGTCTATGCAATTAATGAACCAGAACTTTGTACACAAACGATGGAATCCGTTCATGGGGTTGCAAGACCTCGGTTAAATCTAACTCAAATTAAAAATTATAAAATCCCTCTCGCGCCCCTTGCCGAGCAGCACGAGGTCGTCCGACGTGTTAGCATGCTGTTCGAGCGTGCGGATGCGATTGATCGGGAGGTTGCTGCGGCGGGCCGGCGCTGCGAGCGGATGACGCAGGCGGTGCTGGGGAAGGCGTTTGCCGGGAAGTTATGACGGACCGCGAATACTGGAGAAGAAATAAGCAGGTTTTTTCGATGATGTTTGCGGGAAACATTAATCTCGATCACTTCCCAACGGTCAATCCTATGAATTTGCACTTTCACATCGAACAACAAAAACTTTAATAACCCCACTCAAATATGTAAGTAACCAAATAATTTGGAGACGCCTTTTGGTAAAGAACCCCCTGCTGAAATATTCTATAGAACGCTTACTGCATGAAGCAAATCCGGAAGGGGGTACTTTTTTCGGGGCGACCGCATTCAACAAGACGATTTTTCTGCTGCATAAGCAACTAATGGCAGATGCAATCGATCTGAAGTTACCCTATTTCTGGTACCTTCAGGGTTCCTTAATCGAAGAGCACCAGTTCGAGGAGGATGTAGGACATCCCCGAGAATACTACATCACTTCAGACCGTTCAAGCAGGAGAATGATGACCGTCCCGAAGTCATCAATTCCCGGTGATTTGAAGGAAACGGTTGAAGAGAATATTATCAGTTTAGTTCAGTATTACCGGCAACCGAATGGTTATTTCAAGAAGGGGTATGTGGATCTTCTTCTGGATGATGTCTACGCAAAAGCTCCGTACGAGTTCCAGAGAGTCTTCAACCGGAAATTTATCCCGTACCTGGAAACTCTTAAAAATTCAGAGCGGATGCAGGATCCAGCATCATTTTCATTCGAGAACGATGAGCAGGAAAAAATTGAATCTTTTCTGGATGCCTCACTCAGGGTTTTCCCGCAGGATGATATGGAACAGATTTACAACACCTATCTTGAATGGGATGATACAATTCGCATAACTCTCGATTACGAAGAGAAAAAGATATTTCAGATGTCAGATAATTTCTGGAACTTTTTCTGTCATGATCTCCGGATACTTCAGAACGAAAATCTGTCTCCGAAATTAATTCAGCACTGGAACTCCCGGTTTATTGAGAATATTCTTCCGAAATATGAATCGGGTCTTGAGAAATTGCGTAAATCCCTGTTAAAAAAATGGAAGGCAGGGCAGGATGAAGACCGGGAAATTGACGGCCTTGTGGCAAAATTGAACCACTTATCCCGGGATCATTTTGAACGATCAGGTAATGAGGCGTAACGTTGCCTTACTTTTTAGACAGTAACGTCCTCATTGGTTTCTATTTCCTTTGCGGTGATCAATGGGGAACCCAGGCGAAAAAAGTGATCGAACTACGGGGAGTGAAACATTCCAGCACATCAGTATGGCACGAGTGTTTTGGCGAAGGTGGGGCGGGAAGATGTAGAACAGTGTTCCGGGACATTAAAAACGAATTTTATACCGCAATCTCTCTTCTGACAAAGGACCAATATTCTCCCGCGGACTTGTACTGTGAAGCGGTCAGTGAGAAATGGAAGATTCTTGAGATCATCCAGGATTTGGCTGGAAGATATGAGCATGACGTTAAAGAGATGATCAGAAAGATCCGGAAAGCCGAGCGTCGATATGAGATCGATTGTGAGGAACGATTAAATTCTTTGAAAAAATCTACCCTCCTCAAGATTCACACTCGGGATAACGAATATCCGAACACCAGAAAGAATCTGGAATCGGCAATTGAAGATCCACCAGATATCACAATATTATTAGACGCCCACCATGTTGGCGTCACAGTAGCGGAGTTGGATTTCGTTACCGGAGATTACAAACACATCATCCGGCAAAAAGAGGCCATTGTCCGTTACACCAATATTTCTCATGTAACCTATCTTGATTCAATTTAGGGGGATGGCGACGAAACGGGCGGAGGCGCTGATACAAACGGTGCTGGCACGAGCATTCTCGGGACGGCTCTGACAGTGGCGGAACGGAGGTCTCTCGTGAACCTCTTTACCCCCAGATGGTAGGGGGTATGATCGTCCAGACCACAACAACAATGCGGGCCGGGGGCTGTGACGAACTAATCCCACCCCCTTAACCCCATTGAGTGGTCACAATGCGCGGCACAATCAGCCGGGGATTCGGGTGATTCTCTTCGTGCACCGGGCATTGCGATATGAAAAAATCGCGGATGGAGCGTATAAAGTTTCTAACGCAATCGTCTACCGATCACGACAAGACGCTACTCCAGCGGCAGATCGAGGCAACGGATGCGGCGATTGACAAGCTGGTGTACGAGTTGTACGGGCTGACCGAAGAGGAGATTGCGATTGTGGAAGGGAAGTTATAATAAAAAAAGAGACTGGCTGAAATCTTCAGAGCGATTTCTGCAATTCGAGAATTTCTTTTCCAATCTGTTTTACGGTCATTTTCTTAAGATATTTTTTCCGGTCCTGGGTGTAGTCGCCACTGCCGGGATCAAAACTCCGGATGAACCGTATCGCATCCTCCGGCCCGAGTGCATTAACAAGGGCATCGTATCCTTCACTCTGGATCTTTGCTATCGTTTTACTCCCCATGATGATTCACCTCCATCAACCAGTGCAGCGGATTATCTGCACACACAGATGTACGTGGTGCATTCTTCATCATAATCTTTACCAGAGCATCATCGGTTGTGAGCAGTACCGCCCCGGCTTTTTCAGCGCAGGCAATATGAACTGCATCCATACCCATAACACCGAGATTCTCAAATTCTTCTGCCCGTGACAGCAGGTTATCATCAACCCGGATCGTCTCACGAGCCCGCTGAACCAGACGCAATGCGTGCGATCGTTTCGCAGGATCTCCGATAAGTCCGATCTCATACAGGACCGCAGTACTGGTTACCAGCTCCCAGTCAAGAGAACAACGTTTGAGGATCGAAAGGATTGCTTCCGTTTCCAGTCGGACTCTTGTCTCACTATGATTATCGAACGGCCGGCACAAGCAGCAAACATCCAGATAAATCTTCATAGCATTCCTGTTTTTAGTATTCCCCACGTAAACCGATAAATGATCGTACAGGGAAAATCTAAAAACCGTTTTGTACTGGTAGCTGTTTTTTCCTCATTGCGCGTATTGCGCAAAAATTGCGCATATCAATCCCAAAAATCAACTATTCGGAAATTCCGAATAGTTCGTACTGATTGTTGAGACACCAGATGCTACCTTCGATAAGCTGGTGTACGAGCTGTACGAGCTGACGGACGAGGAGATTCAGATTGTTGAAACCTGATGAAGCCTCTTATATATCAAAACCAAATATTTGTATACGATTTGGGGTGCAGACATGGATTTCAAAATAGCCATTGAGCAGGATGAGGATGGCTGGTTCATCGTCACCGTACCGGCACTCCCGGGCTGTATCTCCCAGGGAAAGACCGAAGAGGAGGCCAAGAAAAATATTGCTGAAGCCATCGAACTGCACCTTTCCGCACTTGCACGCGATGGCATCCCTCTCTATCACCGCCCGGGTACAAAAGAGACTTTCGTTGCCGTTGATATATGACGGACAAACTTCCCATCCTTTCCGGTAAGGACGTTGTGAAAGCCCTTGGCAAACTCGGCTACACGATCAATGACCAGAAAGGAAGTCATATTCATCTCAGGCATCCGGTCCGGCGCCCGCTGACGGTTCCCAATCATCCGGAAATTGCCCGGGGAACACTAAGGATCATCATCAAGGATGCGGATCTTTCCATTGAAAATTTTCTGGAGTTACTATAATTCCCATGACTGAGGTTGTCCTGTACCTGAACAATCCATCAGGAGATTTTTCATTACTATGAAGAGCGCCAGAACATTACACCAGATCCAGCAGGAAGGACTTGAAGTACTGGTTGAGAAACTTGGGCCGGACGATGCGATCCGGTTCCCCCGGATTTATGAAACGGGCAGCGGCAACTGGACAAAGGATCGGAAAAAGATCCTTGAGAAAGACCCTGATATAATAGTCAGGAGTATTATGGCACGAAGGAAAAAAGTTCCCGAGCCATAAATGTGGCTTCTCATTTTTCTGCAACAAATCTTTCTCATCGCTATCCAGAAACCGCAGAATATGTAGTTTGGGGATGAGAGGAGCCATTCAGGATTTTTCGCTATCCAAATGGTTCATCAGATTTCGAACTGTTCATCGGAACCTTACGAAAAAAACATCATCTAAACGTTAGGGATTCTAACCAGAATAGTAGATGCTGCTATGGAGCTACCTTTTAGCTGGTTAGAATCCGCTTCATTCCAGCTTGTTTTCATAAAATCCTCCCCAAATTGGGATGATCTCTCTTTACGCGCGATATCCTGATAAGACTTTTGAAAGGGCGGAAATTTCTGGATATTTTGAAGCCGGGTTACCGGTGATAAATGATCGTATTTCGTTGTATCTTACGAAAATTTTCTGAACATTGTTTGAATACTATGCGATCTCTCTTTTTTTTTACGACAACTATTAAACTGGGATCCGAGTCGTCAACAAAATTACCTATAGATAGACTAAATTAACAAAATTCAGACTCATTTTTTTCATTACATTTTTCCGACGTGAGAAATATGGAGAAATACGGATTATATCTACCAT
>NZ_JAQTQD010000019.1 GCF_028712425.1 Methanoregula sp. | reverse complement strand
CATAGGCTGTGCAGGCAAACGGGTTGTCGGTAGTGACCGACTGGATGATCGTGTTGAACGCTGCCACATTTTCTATCGGGGCCGCGAGCTTGCGGACCGCCGACTTTACTACGGTTTTCTGTACGAAATCTGCCATTTTTGTTTCCTCCTTTGTTTGTTCTGTTGGTTTTGTTCGAAGGTCGGCTCCGCCTCCCTTCTCATCGTCGAGGTCAATGACCTCTCCGACCAGGAAGAGGAGAAGAACCCGTGAGGGTTCTTCGACTGTTTCCCGGTCCAAACGACGTTGCAGGAGATCCTCCGGACCTCCTTTCGATTTTGTCTAGTGTCATCGGGGCCCCTTTGACATACAATAGTAGAACCTGGCAGGCTATCTGCTTGGATGAATAAATTTTGAAAAGCAAAATTGGAGAGATTTACGCGGGATTCAGGAAAATCGGGGCACGGAAATTTGGAATTGGAGTGCGCAAAAATGTTAAATGGATTTGGTTATCCTGAATGGAGTTGCTGCAATAATTCCAGTTTCACAACGCCCATACCATCTCCGCATTATCCTGAAGAGCTGAGAGACGATCATATCTATCTTTAAAAACTCAGGATACTCTGGTTGAAAAATGTCTATGGAATGTTGTGATTAGACTATACTAAATATGTAAAACTCTGATCAGGACGAGATGTTTGCTCGGTGAATTAAAAGGATATTTACATAAACCACTCAATATCTCTCATTTATATCAGCAAAATCCTCTGACTTCCGGATCAGGATGATCACAAGCAGGACAACAATAACGACAACAACAAGCAGGACAACAATATGATAAGCATCTTCATCAGCAGCGTACAGAAGGAATTCAGTGATGAACGCCGTTCAATCCGTGAATTCATTCATAGCGATCCTCTTCTGAAACAGTTCTTTCATACGTTTCTATTCGAGGATCTTCCTGCTGCAGATCACCGGCCTGATGAAATCTATCTTGATGAAGTCAATCGTTGCACAATATACCTGGGAATTTACGGGAAACACTACGGTCCTGAAGATGCAGAAGGACTATCTCCGACCGAACGGGAATTTGATCGCGCAACTGAGCAATGCAAACATCGGCTCATTTTCGTGCACGGTACCGACGACGCGGGAAGACACGATAAGATGTCTGCCCTCATTAACAATGCCGCAGGACAGGTAATACGGCGACGTTTCACAGATGTTTCGGATCTGAAAACTCAGGTCTATGCAGCGCTTGTCCAGTATCTCAGCGAGAATGGCCTTCTGCGACACAAGCCATTTGAAGAATCGATATGTACCGGTGCATCGATCGATGATATTTCTCCGGAAAAAATCGCCTGGTTCCTTTCGGTCTCAAAGAAAGAGCGGAAATTTCCCCTCCGGGCTGGCACACCGACAGAGAGGGTCCTATCCCATTTAAACCTTCTTGATGGATCACTACCCACGCATGCAGCGGTACTTCTCTTCGGGAAAAACAGCCACAGCTTTTTACCTGCAGCAGAGATCAAATGCCTGAGCTTCCGGGGCACAAAGATAGAGAAACCAATTCCCTCGTATCAGATTTTTATCGGGACGCTCTTCGACCAAGTGGACGATGCTGCAGATTTTGTTCTTTCAAAACTCGATCGCCGTGTTTTTCCCCGTGATGAAACACCGGCCAGCGATACCGGCTACGAGATTCCGGTCCCTGCTATTCATGAAGCACTTGTCAATGCTGTTGTCCATCGGGATTACACGTCTAAAGCAGCGGTTCAGGTCATGGTTTTCGCAGACCGTATTGAAGTGTGGAACCCGGGAGTCCTGCCTTCGGACCTAACACCCGACAGCCTCAAGGTAGAGCATCCCTCAATTCCCCGCAACCCCCTCATCGCCCATCCTTTGTACTTAACGCATTATATCGAGAAGGCCGGTACCGGAACGCTCGATATGATCACGTATTGCAGAGAGGCTGGTCTTCCGGAACCGGGTTTCGAACAACGCGGCGGACAGTTCGTAGTCACTCTCTGGAGAGACTGGCTGACAGAATCGACTATGATGAACCTTGGACTCTCCGAACGGCAGATGAAGGCTATTAGGTTTGTGAAGGAGAAGGGGCGGATAACGAATACAGAATATCAGAAAGTGACTGAAATCCTGAAACGCGAAGCCAGCCGCGACCTGAAAGAACTCGTCGATAAAGGAATTTTCGAAAAGCCCGGAAGTGTTACAGGAAAAGGCACATATTATACCTTAAGCAAAGGGGCCACAAAGGGGCCTAAGGGGCCACAATAGATTTTCTTTCTCTAAAGATTTTTAAAAACAAAGTACGTTCAAAAAAATTAAAACAACCCCCGTAGGAGAATGGGGCCATAAAGGGGCCTAAGGGGTCATACATCTGTCGATATTCCCCTGACACCGGTATATTGAGCGCACGATTTTCACATTCACACCGCAGGAGATTGATTAATGTGCATACACTGCCGGACGATCATATAATGATCGTCCGGCAGGAACACTGTTCTTACAGTCTATTATTTTGGGGTCATCTGAAATTATCCGCTCGTACAACCCCCCTCGCCAGTCCCCCGCATACCCCAATCTCTGGATCGTAAGCAGAACCTCAAACCGGGAGTTCCTATACTGTCATTTTTCCGGGGCAATATCCGCCCCTGTAGGGGGAAATATCCTCGGAAATCGACTCGTTCAAAAGCACTGTACTCTAATTCGCCAAAAAGTGCGATCCTCCGGAGACCGGTTTTCCAAAATGACCTCCGATTCGAAAACGGAACGATTTAAGGGGATTTCAGGTTTACGGGAGCCTGACTGGCCGGCAGACCCCACATGCCGCAAAAATCCCAAAAGCCGGTTCCCGTGACGCATTCACCGTCGTAGCCGGGAACGATGAATCACTATAAAATAGAGAAGAATCAGTCGATACCCTGACGGTACACGACCTTCTTTTTCCCCCGGGAGCGCCGCACCCGCTTTGCGCCGCTTGCAACCAGGGCGGATATGACAAGGGGCAGGGCAATGGTTGCATCGACATGGGCCTGCACCTGGCTGCTTGTTGCCGATTCCTTGCCCCAGCTGATCCCTTCCTCGAAGGTGCAGCCGGAGAGCCCGCCCCACTGCGGCGAATCGGTCGTGTATTGGATCGCGTACTTGTGCCCCCCCAGGTCCTTTTCGTGAATCGATCCGATCACCTGCGTCTGCTGGATGAAGTTCTTGGGAACGCCGCCGCCAACATAAATCACGCCGGTACATTTTGCCTCCTCGACAAGGGAGGTGATCTCATCCGCGTCTGCGATCTGGTCGATATTGATGTCCAGCCCACGGCGCCGGGCTATGAGGAGCCCGATGCCGATAGACGAGTCGGCAAGCGCGGGGATGAAGATGGGAACCTTCTCGTTTGCACATACCGAGGTCAGCGACTCGGCGCCGGGCTTCTCCTCGCTGAGCCACTTCCCGAGCCGGGAGATGAACTCCCGCGAAGAGCCGCGGAACGGCGCAAGGGACGCAGACCAGGACGCTATGCCCCGGTCAACCGTCCGGAACTCCTCCTCGAAGGCAAACACATCATAGATCCGGTCAATGCCACGCTTGTACAGCTCGTGGTCATCGGTCTGGTGGTGACCGATATAATGGCAGACGCCGAGGTGTTCGCAGGTATCGTGGAAGATGTTTGCCCCCGTCGAGACGATCACGTCGACATAGTGGCGTTTCACCATCTCGATGAGACACTGCTGCATCCCCGCGGGGATCATCGCACCCGAGAGTCCGAAGAAGATGGTGCAGTCAGGATCGGCAAGCATCTGCCGCCAGATCGCGACGGATTCTCCCAGTTTCCTCCCCTGGAAGCCGGTCTGCGCCATGCCGGAAAGAAGGGTCCCGACATTGTCTGAAGGAACAACCGGAGTTACCCGTTTCATCGCGGATTTCTTTGTCCTGTTCTGGTCCGGCTTCATGGGCAGCTGCACCCCGGAAAACACTGTATGATCTGGTTTTTGTACATTCCGGTCCCCGGTGTGAGGCACCGTTGGCCAGCGGTCACAGGGACCGGCGGGATTGTCTTCCTGCCTGTCCCGGGAACCCGGGTACCGGGGATACTACATGATATGAGAAGAGCCATTGTGCATCGATAACCTGTGATTGTAACTTACGTACGGTAATCGAGAATTATCGGTAGGAAAGTATGAATACTTTATGGAGTACCGGTCTCTTGTTCCGGCGATCTCCGCTTCGCCACAGCACCTGCGCGCAAAGCTAAAACTACTTATTGTTCCCCGTTCCATTACGGATTTGGAGTGATGCGGTGAATTCTGGTATACTGTTATGCAATGGCTCACACCGGATCCGCCTTGAAAGATACGAACACTTCTAAAAAGTCTCCTCCGTTTATCAATGTACTCCTGTGAATCCCGGTTACTGTTCCGGCGATTCCATAAATCATACCCATCTTTTCCGGCAATCCGGTCTTCTGGCAAAAGGGTGGTATAAAGCATCCATGAACACCGCCCGGATATGCTGCCAGGCAATGCCCGACGAACATGTACAACAGGTCATGACAATGAGTATTCATGCATTCTGCACGGATTGTGAACACATCTTAAAACAGATGGTCCCCGGAATCCATTCGCAGCACGTTGAGGAAATATCGTGCCCGGCCCGGTTCAACCCGAATGAAGGGAAATGGGACCCGGCGCACGGGATTAACCCGTACGAATGTCCGCGGAACCCGCAGTTTGTCCAGCTGATGCGAAGACGGAACGCACGATCATCCCGTGGTATGTAACAATACGGGAATAATCTCTCCTTTTTTACCGGTTTGTTTTTCACCCGGGATGCCGGGGCGGGGGGAGTCCTCCATGTGTCCCTGTCTTTCCAGCGGACCAGCCATTGCAGGTTTTTCCCGGTGGTTTTCCCTGCGCATACCCGGCCGGAATTGTTGTTTTGACGGTCAACCGGCTGGTATGAGAACAAACCACCGGAGGGTGTGACTGCAGCCCGCGTTACGGGCTCCTCCTCCTGGAGATCGTATCACGTGCAATCGGGCATCCACCTCTCGTACCCGCTGCGGACGAATGAACCGGCACACCCCCCACCTGCTTTTGTTTCAAATCGATCATACGCCCCCCCTCCTGGGGTGGGGGGGGTGTCCCGGAGCCCCCTCCCCCCATTGAGTGGAAGAGACCCACCCTCACCCGGGTTTGAGCAGGATAGTGATGCCCTCTCTCCGCCGGAGCCATGATCCATAATCCGTGTGCAATAATGCCCGTCTCCCAAAAATGAGGAGGGGGGTGTCCGGCATACCACCCCCCCGTGTTGCGCTCAGGACCGATCATACCCCCCCACCCTGCAGTGCATCAACCGGCGCCCGCATTCGGTGATGGAATAAATGATCCAGTTCCCGTGGCTCTCGCCTTCGATCAGGCCGCTTTCCTTTAAGATCGTGAGATGATAGGACAGCTTGGAGTTTGCCAGGCGCATGAACCGGTTAATGACACAGACGCAGAGCGGCTGATCCCTGATGAGATAGAGAATCGTAAGCCGGAGCGGGTCAGCGAGCGCGTGATGGATCCGGGCCTCTTCTTCGAGTTCCGATCGGGCGGGAATGCTCCTGGTGAGCGCATCAAAACCTCCGCACGCTTCGAGATCTTTCTGGATCTGCTCGGGGATCTCCATCTCTTCATAATCGGGAGCGCTCCTCCGTTTCGGACTGCAGCAGGATCCGGTCACGCGTTTCATTTCAAAATAATCTGAAATAACAAGATATATAACCTTGCCCTGTGCATGCTGTTTCAACAAAATTTGAAACATCGGGATATGTTGTGGAGCAAAGGAGATGGAAAACGAAGACAAACCGTGCTGCGCTGCGGATGCCCTCCGGCGAATCCGGCAGGTGAAGATCAACGGCATCATGACCGGGATCACGATGCTTGATCAGAGCATTACCACGGTCAGGGCAGAGGGCCTGACCAGCGATACCGCGATTCGCGAGGCGCTCATGAAACGGGTGAAGGTGTACAACTACGTCCCGCCCGCGGTCGAGAACCACAACGCCGAAGCACTCATGGAAGAGTACCGGAACGTGACCAGAACGAACAAACAATGACGGTGAAAAAGACCATGACAACAATTGAAGTGCTCGGGACCGGCTGCGCAAAATGCAAGCGGCTCCTTTCGAATGCTGAACAGGCAGTGAACGAACTGAAGATGGAGGCAGAGGTCATCAAGGTCGATGACATCGACGCGATCGTTGACCGGGGCGTGATGATGACACCGGCGCTCTTCATCAATGGCGAAGTGCGGGTGGAAGGCCGGGTTCCCGATGTGAACGAGATCAGGAAAATGCTGGCGGAGTGATACCATGACTGAGAAACCAACCTGCTCCTGCGGGGCGAACGAACCGAAGCGGATCATCTTTCCCTGTGCGGGACAGGCGAATGTCGGACAACTGACAAACCTTGCAGCCCTGCAGCTGACCGAAGAGGGGTATGGCAGCATCGCCTGCGTTGCCCTGCTCGGGATCGGTGCAGAGAACCTGATTGCAAATGCCCTCAATGCCGATGAGGTCGTCATCCTTGACGGCTGCCCGATGCTCTGCGCAAAGAAGATTGCGGGGGCGCAGGGCGTTGCTGCGGGCCAGCACCTGGTCCTGACAGAGATGGGAATTGCAAAGGGCCCTTCGAAGAATTATACTGATAAAGACATCGAGAAGGTTGTTTCCGCCTGCTGGAAGGGCGAGGGGCGCGTAAAGAATGCCGCGCCTTCCGGGAAGAAGTCCGGCCGGAAAGACAGCGGATCTGGCTGCGGGTGCAACGGGACCTGTTAAAGGAAAGGAAAGGGAGATCATGACATCTGCACTGGTAACCTGTTCCGGCGTATCCAATACCGGAAAACTCACGACCCAGGCCGGGATGATCCTGATGCAGCGAAAGCCGGGAATGTTCCAGTGCATGAACTGCAAACAGTCTGCAGAATCCCTGCGGACAGAGGCGGCTGGATCTGACCGCCTCATCGTCCTCGACGGGTGTACGGATTGTTGTGCAACCAAAAAACTCTCTGCTGCAGGCCTTGCCCCGGATGTCCACATCATCGCCACCGAACTGGGGATTGAGAAGAATGGTATGGCCGAAGTCCGGTTCGAGGAGATCGAAAAAGTTGTCAGGGCGATCCTGGACAACGGGAGCATCACATCGTGTACGAAGACCTGATCCTGGCCGGTGTTACCGGGGGCATTACGGCGCTTGTCGATTATCTCTCGGCGCACGTCCTCACCTGCCTCATCCCCGCGTTCTTCATCGCAGGCGCAATCAATGCCCTGCTGAACAAGGACGCGATCACGAAGTATCTTGGAGAAAAGTCGCCGGCATACAAGGCATACCCGGTCGCGGTCATCGGGGGGCTCCTCCTCGCGGTCTGCTCCTGCACAATCCTCCCGCTCTTTGCCGGGATCAAGAAGAAAGGCGCGGGGATCGGGCCGGCCATCGCCTTTCTTTACACGGCTCCTGCAACCAATATCCTCGCTGTTGCATTCACCTGGAGCGTGATCGGGGCTGACTTTGCCATCGCCCGTATCGTCCTCTCCGTCACGTTCGCCGTCATGATCGGGCTGATCATCTCGAAGCTCTTTGCAGAGACTACCACACCGGCGCCGGCCCCCATTGCCTGCGCGTGCGGTCCGGCCGATATACCGGAGAGCGGGAAGAGCCAGAAGCACGTTGTTCTGTTTATCGCGACACTGGTTGCTATCCTCTTCGCGGGCACCTGGGCGATCTTCATGGAGAACCGGATTATCGGCATCCCGCTCCGGTTCCTCCTCCTCCCGCTCCTCCTCCTCCTGATAGTGATCGAGGCACGGACATGGTTCTCGAAGGATGAGCAGAAGGCATGGCTGGAGGAGACCTGGTCCTTCATGAAGAAGATCTTCCCCCTGCTCTTCATTGGCATCTTAGCCGCCGGGGTTATCAGCGCCCTTCTGCCGAAGGACTTCCTCGGCCTGTATCTTGGTGATAACACGGTCATGGCCAACCTGATCGCCGTGCTTTTCGGGACCTTCATGTACTTCCCGACACTCGTTGAGGTCCCGATGGCAAAGATGTTCCTTGACCTCGGTATGGCAAAGGGGCCGCTGCTTGCGTACGTGCTCGCGGACCCGGTAATCTCCCTGCCGAGTATCCTCGTGGTCCGGAAGTTCATGGGGACAAAGCAGACCATCGCCTATGTGCTGCTGATCGTGTTCTTCTGCACGATTGCCGGGTTGATCTACGGTTCATTTGCGGGGTGAGGTGAGTTTCTGTGAAGATCGGCATTGTAAGCGATGGGAAGTTCGGCGACCGGGCATATGAGATCATCCGGGAGAAGTTCCCCACGGAATGGATACCGGCGCCTTTCATCCAGAGCCCGATTGCCGATGATATCGAACTCGCCCTCCCGGAGTGCGATCTCTACATCTCCTATGTCCGCCACCCTGATGTCGCGCTCGCGGTCATTGAGAAGAAAAAGCCGGTTATCCTTGGCGTCAGTTTCGGCCCCGGGTTCCTCCGGCAGGCGAAAGCGATCAACGAAGATATCATTGCACCTCCGACCATGTGCTCGCTTGAGGACAATACCTGGGTACCGGAGATCAACGAGTTCGCAAAGGTATTCGGGAAGCCGCAGTTCGATGTGAACGTCCGGAACAACGGAACAATTGAAACTGTCAGGGTACTCCGGGGATCTCCCTGTGGCTCTACCGTTGCGGCAAGCGCGGAACTTCCCGGGACACAGATCAGCGAAGAACAGCTCCGGCACTACGGTCTTCGGATCTGCCACTTCTGCCGGGCACCCCGGCTCGGGAAGACCTGCGACAAGGAAGTGTCGGGACTGATCCATATCCGGGAGTTCGTGCGGTCGGTGAATGCCGTAAACCCAAAAGCCGGTGAAGGAATGAAGGCATTTATCGAAGACCTTGAGAAGGTTATCGAAGAGCGGATTGCCCGGTAAGGCGTTTGTTTAATGCAATACCGTGACAATATTCCGGGAGAATTGACATGTCCAAAGCCGATGATGCCCACCGCCTGTTCCTGAAGAGGTTCACCTGCTCGGCATCCGTTTTCTCTGTGTTCTCCGGGGAACTGGGGCTTGATCCGGATACGGCAAAGAAGATTGCCTGCGGCTTCGGGGGAGGATTATCGAAGACCGGGAACCTCTGCGGGGCGGTCTCCGGCGCGATCATGGTCATCGGCCTGAAGTATGGCAAGTGCGTGGAAGGTGACGACGCAGCAACCGGGAAGACGCGGGCGCTGACACGTCAGTTCATCGCTGAGTTCACGAAGAAGAACGGGTCCATCAACTGCACGGAGCTGCTCGGGTACAACCTGAGCAACCCGGAGGAGTATGCGCAGGCGCGGGATGAGGAAATTTTCGTCACGAAATGCCCGGCCCTGGTCCGGGATGCAACAGAAATTCTTGAAACTATCCTGAAAACCGGGGAGTGAACCAAACCATGACAGGAATAAAACAACTCGCATTTCTTGACCGCTACCTGACGCTCTGGATCTTCCTTGCGATGGCGGCCGGTATCGCTATCGGCTACTTCTCGCCCGGTGTTCCCGCGATGATCACCGGCCTCTCGGTGGGGACAACGTCGATCCCGATTGCCATCGGGCTCATCCTCATGATGTACCCGCCGCTCGCGAAGGTGAAGTACGAGGAACTCAGGAACGTCTTCCGCGACACGAAGGTCCTCGGTCTCTCCGTTGTCCAGAACTGGGTCGTGGGCCCGGTGCTGATGTTTGTCCTCGCCGTGGTCTTCCTCCGCGACCAGCCGTTCTTCATGTACGGCCTGATCCTTGTGGGGATCGCCCGGTGCATCGCGATGGTTATTGTCTGGAACGACCTTGCCGGTGGCGACTGTGAGTACTGCGCAACGATCGTGGGGCTCAACTCACTCTTCCAGGTCTTCTTCTACTCGGTGTATGCCTGGTTCTTCATCACGTACCTGCCACCCCTGCTCGGTATCGGTGCCGGATCCGAGGTGAACATCACGATCCTCCAGATCGCGACGAGCGTCTTCATCTACCTCGGCATCCCGTTCCTTGCCGGGATGATAACGCGGTACGCCCTGCTCCGCGTGAAGTCGAAGGAATGGTACGAGCAGTCCTTCATCCCGAAGATCTCCCCGATCACGCTCATCGCCCTGCTCTTCACGATCATCGTCATGTTCTCGCTGAAGGGCGAGTATATCGTGAATGTCCCGCTCGACGTGGTCCGGGTCGCAATCCCGCTGCTCATCTACTTCGTCATCATGTTCTTTGCCAGTTTCTGGATGTCCTGGCGCCTCGGCGTTGACTACGGGAAGTCCGCGTCGCTCTCGTTCACTGCTGCGTCCAACAACTTCGAACTCGCCATCGCGGTCGCCATCGCGGTCTTCGGTATTGCATCTCCGGCAGCGTTTGCAACAGTCATCGGCCCGCTTGTTGAGGTGCCGGTACTGATCGGGCTCGTGAACGTGGCGTTATGGCTGAAAGAGAAATGGTACAATGGGCAGGGGGATGCCTGCGGGTGCGATTCGTTGTAAATCATTGGAAATTTTTTTCGTTCTTTTCGTGACTCGGGATTTAATCCCTCATCATAGCAAAGAATCCTTCGGATTCTTGTCGTTTCTCTGGTCTTGCGCCCCTCTGATCAATCTCCATTTGTTCATGACCCATTTGTTCATGAACGAGTCATTCCCGGTTGTCGTTTCAGCAGAAATCAGTCTTTCTCTCCTGTTCCATGCATGAAATCTCTCTTCTCCCGGACGAGGACCTTATAACCTTCAAACCAGAAAACACCCGCACCCCCTGCAATGATGCAGACTGCAAAATCTGCTGCACTGATCGCGGAGAACCGGAACAGGTTCTGCAGGACAGGGATGAACAGGACAAGCAGGAGGCATACCAGCGTACCGGCAAAGATCCATGACAGCGCACGGTTGGGAATCTTCAGCAAGGTAACAATGGTTTCCGTCCAGGACCGGTTCGTCAGGATCAGGCACAGGTTGGCAACAACGATGGTCGTGAATGTCAGGGCCCTCACTTCCCCTTCATCCAGCCCACGGTACAGGGCGCTCCCGTACACTGCAAGAACCACGGCAAGGACCACAAATCCCTGCAACAGGCTGAGCGCGAGGGTGCGCCGGGTGAAGATCCCCTCGTCTTTTTTCCGCGGCGGCCGGTCCATGACATCCCGTTCCTCTTTTTCGGCTTCGAACACGATCGAGCACGCCGGGTCGATGACCAGTTCGAGAAAGACCACGTGGACCGGCAGGAGGACGAGCGGCATGTTGAGCAGGACCGGGATGAGCGACATACCGGCAATGGGGACATGGATCGAGAAGATGTAGGCCATCGCCTTTTTCAGGTTGTCGAAGATCCGCCGGCCGAGCCGGACAGCCGCGACAATGGAGGTGAAGTTGTCGTCGAGCAGGACGAGGGAAGACGCCTCGCGGGCAACATCGGTCCCCCTCCCGCCCATGGCGATCCCGATATCTGCGGCTTTTAAGGCCGGGGCATCGTTCACGCCGTCGCCGGTCATTGCAACAACCTCCCCGGTCGCTTTCAGGGCGTTCACGATGCGGAGTTTCTGCTCGGGGACAACGCGGGCGAAAACGGAGACGGAGTGGATCTCCTGCTGCAGTCTCCCGTCGTCCATGGCATCCAGTTCCGGGCCCGTGATGATGCGGGAGCCGTCCACAAGCCCAATCTGGCGGGCGATGTTCTGGGCGGTGAGCGGGTAATCACCGGTGATCATGATGACCCGGATACCAGCAGCATAACATTCACGGACAGCATCGGCAACCTGTGGCCGGACCGGGTCGGCAAACCCGGCAAGACCGGCAAATTCAAACGTGAAGTCGTGCTGCTCCCGGGGAAGGCTGGTGAGGGAGAACGAGGCCCGGGCTACGCCAAGGACCCGCAGGCCATCGGTTGCGAGGCTGTTGACGGAATCGGCAAGTTCCTGTGCAGCAGTAGCGTGGAGATGGCAGAGGTCAGCGATCGCTTCCGGCGCTCCCTTTGCCGCGATGATGTACCGGTCGCCGTCCGGGGACCGCCAGACATTGGACATGGCAAGGAGCTCCGGGGAAAGCGGGTATTCCTGCACGAGCGTCCAGTTCGCATGGATGTGCTCGGTCTTCCCGAAGTCGCCGTCCCGCAGGTAATGGAGCGCCTTCTCCATGGGATCGAAGGGATCCTGTTTGCAGGCAAGGATGGCGTATTCCGCAACTTCATGGTGGGCATCCGTCACCGTGCTGGTGCCGGAGGCTGCGCAGTCACAGGTCACCCCGTTTGCAGAGAACCGTGCAACCGACATCCGGTTCTCGGTCAGGGTGCCGGTCTTGTCCACACAGAGCACGGTTGCAGACCCAAGTGTCTCGATAGCAGGGATCTGCCGGGTGAGGACATTGCGCCGCGAGATCCGCCACGCGCCAAGTGCGAGGAAGATGGTCAGGACGACCGGGAACTCCTCCGGCAGGATTGCCATGGCAAGCGTTATGCCGGCAAGGAGCCCTTCGATCCAGGTGAACCGGGTCAGGCCGTAAACAACCACGATGATTGCACAGAGCAGGAGTCCGATGAGGGCGACGGTCCGGACGATTTTGTCGATCTCGGTCTTCAGCCGCGTCTCGCCCCGTTCGACTTTTTTGAGGACCGTGCCGATCTTCCCCATCTCGGTGCGGGCGCCGGTTGCCGTAACCCGGGCGAGTCCCTGGCCCTGCACGACCAGCGTCCCCGACCAGACGAACGGCAGGTCGTCCCCCCCGGGCCGGGCTTTTTGTACCCCTTCGCTCCACGCGATCTTACGGACCGGGACCGATTCCCCGGTCAGCAGCGATTCATCGATGGATATGTTGTTGGCGATAACGAGTTGTCCGTCGGCCGGAACACGGTCGCCTTCCGAAAGGATGACAGAATCGCCCGTCACTACCTCGCGGCCGGGGATCCGCTGCTGTACCCCGTCCCGGATGACAAGGGCACGGGGGCTGGAGAGGTTTTTTAACGCTTCGAGCGCCCGCTCGGTCTTGCGCTCCTGGTAGATGGTGATGCCGATGACAAGCACGACAAAACTCATCAGCATGACCCCCTCGGTTACATCGCCGAGAGCAAAATAGAGAAGCCCGCCTGTGACGAGGAGGAGGAACATCGGCTCGTGGATGACCTCGAAAATGATCCGGGACAAACCCCGCCGGTCTGCCGTGGGGAGTTCGTTGTACCCGTCCTGATGGATCTTTTCTTCTGCTTCCCTGCCGGAAAGCCCTGAGACCGTACTGATGTCAAGTACCGGCATCAGGCAGCTCCTGTTCAGTCAATCCGCTTGTCATGGGTCAGGAAGATGTCCCGGCACTTCGGGCAGTAGTCAATCGATACGGTTAATCGCTCACCCATGAGCAGGTCAGCATTGCAGACTGAACATTTCATGTTAAACAACGAGATTACAATTGTGAACTTATAGGATTATCTATGGGAGAGGACTTCTGCCGACTGACCGGGACAGGAAATAATCCTGGAGAAAAAAAGCAACGCAAGAAAAACAGGCGGGTCATCTCATCGCTCGGGTTCTTCAAACCCTCACGACAGCGAAGAATCCTTCGGAATCTTCTAGTTTCTCGGGTCTGATGACCCTCGCAATTTCGAAGAACGCTAGCGCGTTCTTCTCGTGGTTCAGGTCTGATGACCTTCACCAAAAAAAAGTTTTAAATGTAGGGGTTCCTGAGTGCCTTGCCGACACCGAAGGTCTTGCGGGCCTCGAGGGTTGCCTTGTTCTTCGTGATCTTCTCGTTTGCGAGCTTGGTCACGAGTTCAAGACCGGGCTTGACCTTCTCCATGGGCTGGGTCTCGAAGACGCCTGCTGCCATTGCCTTGGCCCAGACCGAGTCACCGATCTTCGAGCGGACAAAGACGGTGCTCCAGCCGTCGGGGCTGCCGACAGAGCCGGTGGAGATATCACCGAGGTTTGCAACGTAGTCAAGGCAGACGTGGCAGCCGGGCTGCTCGTACTTGTGGGTCACCTTGAGCGGAAGCTGGACGACCTGTCCGCGCTTGCCGTATACCCAGAACTTGCCCTTGCCGATCTCCATCTTCTTGACGGACTCGAGCTTCATCGCAGCGTGGTCTTCCACGAGCTGGAGGATGCTCTGGTAGGGGAAGTTCTCCATGCAGAAGATACCGACTGCAAGCGCAATGCTCGCGCCGACATCTCTCATGCCGATCGGGTACAACTGTGCCTTGCGGACAGCCTGCATCTGGCACGGGGTGCCGACGATACCGATCTTGTCCAGGCCGAATGCACGGGTTGCCTCCTTTAAGAGTGCAACGTTCGGGCTGATGTTGTACTTGGTACCTGCTGCTGCAAGCAGCTCAGCCTTGGTGTTGACGATCGCCGGGATGGGTCTCCAGGGTTCGATCATGTCGAAGTTGCTGCTGTCGATGATGACCTTGGAGGGGTTCTTTGCTGCAAACTCCTTGCTTGCTGCAACGATGGCACCGTCGATGATGCCCTCGTCGAGTGCAAATGCAAAGAGCGAGGAAACAATACCGCCATCCTGGGCGTGCTTGAGAAGCTCCTTGTCGGTGCTCCGGGCTGAGATGACTGATTTGTATTTACCGAGTTCTGCTCCCATGTTAATCACCTTCACTGGAGTGCCGCCATAATGGCCTCGTTGATCGCCTCGTAGTTCTCAACCACATCGAAGCTGAACCAGCTCCGGGGGCACTGGCTGTAGCACGCGCCGCACTTGATGCACAGGTCGCGCTCGCCCTGGGGCTTGCCGTACTCCATCGTGATTGCATTGACCGGGCAGGCTGCCGCACAGGTTCCGCAACCCATGCACAGGCCCTGGTTGATGACCTGGGTCATCAGCTCGCAGAAGCATGCCTCGTTCTTCTCGGTCAGCTTCATGAGCGGGGTGAGGAATGCAGTTGCGAGGTCCTTCTGTTCCTTGGTTCCCTTGAGGAGCAGGTATGCCATGACCGCGACGTTCCGGATCATCTGGGGTGTCGGTGCGCATCCGGGGATGAACACGTCGACCTTGATCAGGTCGCCGATCGGCAGGTATGCCTCGTGGGCCGGCTGGTTCTGCTGGCCGCCGCGGGAGAACCGGGTGATGTTGCCGTAACAGGCGCAGCCACCGAGGGCGACCACGATTGCTGACTTCTCACGGGTCTCCTTGATCTCCTCCACTGCAAGTTTGTCGTTAATACAGACTGAACCCTCGACGAACGAGACGTCTACCTTCTGGATGTGCCTTGCGTCTGCAAGTGTCGGCATATACTTAAGGTCGACGTACTTGTCGAGGAGTGTTAATAATCCGGCATAGTTGTCTGCTAATGCTACAGTACAACCAGTGCACCCACTGAGGTGGGTGTAGCCTAATGTAATCTTGTCTGCCACAGGCTTAACCTCCTTTTTAGTTTCTGCTGGTTTTGATGCTACGCTAGCGGGCTTTTGCGGCTCTGCGCTCGCGTCCTTCTTCTTGAAGATTGATAGTAGTCCCATAATCCACTCCAATTGATTCGAGTATCACCTGGATTGCTTTCGGGATCGCGTTCTGGACCGCATCTGAAAGTCCCATCTCGACCTCGGCATCCCCTTTCTTGATCGCCTTTGCCGGCTGGCACAGGACAACGGTGGTATCGATCTGGTCTCTGATACGGCAGAGCTGGTCGACACCGTCCCAGGAATGGGGATCTATGTAGGCGCCCGGCTTCAGTTCCTTGCCGGGCATCTTCGATACCGACCCGGGTGGTGCATTAAAATCGGCAATGTCAACAACGATGAGCTTCTTCGTCACACCGGGGTCGAGGAAATTAAAAATAAAGTGCGGGGCGCCAGCGCCACCGTCCAGTATTGTTACATTGTCGGGAAGTGTGAGCTTCTCCATCTCCTCGATCACCGCGGGGCCAAAGCCGTCATCGCCGAACAGGGGGTTTCCGCACCCCACGATTACGATCTCCGAATACAGCATCAGGGGCAACTCACTGGATGAGCTTCTGAGCCACTAACTTGTTGTCTTCGTCCAGTACGACCATGTGGGTTGCACATGATACACACGGGTCGTACCCGCGCATGATGACCTCGGCAAGCTGCCATGGTGCGCCACGGAGGGCTGCACTGCAGGTTGCAAAGTTCCAGGTGGTCGGGACGAGCATGCTGAAGTACTGGACCTTCCAGTCCTTGACGCGGGCAAGGTGGACATCGGTTCCACGGGGTGCCTCGTTGGATGCCCAGCCGAGAGAGCCGTCGCCGTTGGGGATGTAGTCTGCAACAACCTTGCCGGCGGTGTTGAGCTCGTCAATGCAGTCGAGCATCTCGTACAGGGAGTCCTGGTATTCCATCTCACGGGCAACGTTCTGGCCCAGGGTGCCCTTCTCGTCAAAGTTCTTGTAGGTGACAAGGCGGGCGCGGGGGCCGACTTCAACGGGCTGGCCGTCGTACATCGGGATGCCGGTGCAGGCCTCCATCTGCGGGTTGACCTTGGTTCCTGCCTTGGTCGTTCCGCCGATCGGGTAGCGGGGCTCCTCGAGGTCGACAGTCATCTCACCCATGTACCAGTCCCACGGGCGGGCTTCCTTGAACCGGCGGGGGTCCCAGGTGGGGCACTCCTCGAGGCTCGAGGATCCGTAGAATGGGTGGGTTGCTAGGTAACCCTGGCTGTGGTACCCAAGGTCCTTGGGCATCGGGACTTTCATGCCGCCAACGTCCACGAAGTCTCTCTTGTGGTAGTTGCGGATGACCGCGATCATGAACTCGGACTGGGCGTGGGCAAGGACGAGTCCTTCCTTTGCCAGGTCGTACATCTTGGTCTTGGCCTGCTCGGAAACATTGCGGTACATACCACCAATGCGGGTGTTCCGCGGGTGGATGCAGTCGCCGCCTGCGATCTGGCCGATGGTCTGGCCGATCTCACGGAGGCGCTGGATGCGCTTTGCAACGGTGCGCACCGGCTCTTCTGCTGTGAACGGGTTGATCTTGGTCTCAGTGCCCGGGATATAGAAGTCGGGCAGGATCAGGATGTCATGCAGCGCATGGCTGTGGAGCCGGTTTGCGAGCTGCAGGATCTGACGGAGCAGCTTTGCATCGTTCGGGATCTCGCACTTGATGGAAGCTTCCATGGCTTCCGTGGCGGCAAGACAGTGAGCAATCGGACAAATACCACAGACGCGGGATGCAATCTTGGGGACCTGTTCGGGGGTCTTGCCGACTGCAAGCTTCTCTACTCCGCGGACCGGGGTGATCGAACACCAGTTGCCGGTCTCGATGATGCCCTGGTCATTGACCTTGAGCGTCAGCTTGGAGTGTCCCTCATGTCTTGTGGTTGGGGAAATCTCTACAACTTTCGACAATATTATCGCCTCATGTTATGTTGTTCTAATTTCTGTACAAAATTAACTCTATACATCTCTCATCTCTAGAGATTGGTGAGCGTACAAAGTACGTTCATCCTTATCTTGATCCATCCGTTTTATAATCTTTATGAAATGAGTTCCCGCCGGAAAAAAGCCTGAATCTGCGTTATTTTCGCCGCGTCTGTCAAAAACTGGGGGTTTTGGAATATTCGACGAAAAAGTAAGACAAACGCGAAAATAAATGCGAATTTTTTACCATTATAATTATTTTAAAAAGATTTTATCGTTTTTAACCGCTCTCGTGCTTTTCGCCGTTCAATTCATCGACCAATTCGGCAATCGTGGCCTTGCGTTCGGCATACGCATCGTGCTGGTGGATGCTCTCCTCGTTTGTCTGCTTGATCGTGACCACGGAATCCCCGGAAAGGTACTCGAACTCGGCCAGTACTTTTCGTGCCATCTCCCGTACGCAGTCCTCCACGAACCGGGGATTTTTGTGCGCGGCCAGAACAACAGCTCCTTCATCGCCGCGCTTTAAGAGTTCGTAGATACCGCTGCTCATCGATTCCTTGAGAATCCAGATGACCCTCTCAAGGTCAACGTGCTGGTCGTCGTCGGTCTCGATGCACAGGAATCCCTTGCCGCGCTGGTTGTGGGTGGCCATGGGGACCTCGCTGAAGAACGCATCGATCTTGTCCTTGGAGACGTCAAGCCCTTCGAGAACCCGGCTGGCGCGCTCCTTCATGATGTTCTGGGCGCAGGGGCAGGCGGTCATGCCGGTGACCTCGGCCCCGATGCTCTTTCTCACGATCGGGGCGCGGAACGTGCGGCGGGCAATGGCCCGTGCATGCACCATGACGACCTCGTGGCAGGCTGTCTTGCTGATCGGGGTCTCGCGCTTGACCATGAACTCGCTGCGCATCAGGACTTCCGTGCGGTCTGCATACTCGTGCCGGTCGAGGAGTTTCCTTGCAACTACGCTGCAGAGCTGTTCGATCTGGTTGACGTCGCCATCGATTGCCTGCTGGAGGACTTCATCGATAACTTCGAAATTGCGCGAGAGGTTGGCGCCCTTGAGGCTGCCGGGGAGGTCGACATAGACATCGAAATTCGAGATGAAGATCACTGGTCGTTTTCCCGCCCGGTGCACTTCCACGAGCTTCTTGACGTTCTTTACGCCGACCCGCGTTAAGTTGATCCGGACGTCTGGTGACGAGGCCTGGATGTCCGGCAGTTCTCTGGTGAATGATTTATCGGTGGTCTGATCAGATGGTGTGCGGGTAATAAGTCATCGCATCCATGGGGTTTTTCGTGTGACTCTTTAGTTTTTTCATATAATATTTATGTGCTTTGTTGCTGATATGAAAGGGATCATCTATGATGAAAAAATATTATGAGGCAGATGCTGACCTCGGCGTCTTAAAAGGCAAGAAGATCGCTGTTGTCGGCTACGGGTCGCAGGGCAGAGGGCAGTCGCTGAACTTACGGGACAGCGGGCTCGATGTCGTCATCGGCCTGCGCCCCGGCAAGAGCTGGGACGCCGCAACGAAGGATGGCATGAAAGTGATGAAGGTCGCCGATGCGGTAAAGGCCGCCGACATCATCCAGATCCTTCTTCCGGACGAGCACCAGGGGGCCATCTACCAATCCGAGATCCTCCCCCATATCAAAGAGAACAAGTGCCTCATGTTCTCGCACGGCTTCAACATCCACTTCGGCCAAATCGTCCCACCGGCCAATGTCGATGTCATCATGGTTGCGCCGAAGGGACCCGGCAGGATGGTCCGCCGACAGTACGAGGAGGGCAAGGGCGTGCCTGCTCTTATTGCGGTCCACCAGGACCACACCGGCAAGGCCCACAAGATTGCGCTGGCATATGCCAAGGGCATCGGTGCAACCCGTGCCGTCGTCCTTGAGACCACGTTCCGCGAAGAGACCGAGACGGACCTCTTCGGGGAGCAGGCCGTCCTCTGCGGCGGCTGCACATCCCTCGTCAAGGCAGGGTTCGAGACCCTGGTCGATGCCGGGTATGCACCCGAGATGGCATATCTCGAAGTCTGCCACGAGCTGAAACTGATCGTGGATATGATCTACGAGGGCGGGCTGACGAACATGCGCTCGTCCATCAGCAACACGGCGCAGTACGGCGACCTCACGCGCGGACCGCGTGTCATCGGCCCCGAGGCATACGAGGCGATGCAGGAGATCCTCGAAGAGATCCAGACCGGCCAGTTCGCCCGCGAATGGATGCTAGAGAACCAGGTCAACCGCCCGATGTTCAATGCCCTCACCAAGGCAGACGAGGAGCACCTCATCGAGGAAGTCGGGAAGGAAGTCCGGGGCATGATGCCCCAATTCAGGAAATAATTTTTAACAAAATTATTTCCTTCACCCCTCGGGTAAACCCTCGGGGTTCCGTAAATAATTCCTGACGGAATTATTTTCTTCTCCGCTCGGAGATGCTGAGGGGCTTTCGCCCCGAAGCATGAGAAGACCGTTCGGTCTTCGAAGCGCTAACGCGGTCCCTTGGGATTCAAGAAATAATCTCCTTTCTTTTCTCTCACTGTTTGTGACACAACCTTATCGATGCTTTTTCCTTGTGACTGTCCAATACTACACCAATGAACGTCTGCATCATTTACCATAGCGAGACCGGCAACACCCGCCACGTGGCCCAGCACATCGCGGAGGCGTGCCGGGGGCAACTGGTTGAGGTGACCGACAGGACGGAATACGGCCGGCTGACCGGGTTCCTGGTCCGGTGCAAGATGGCCCGCGGTGAAGAGACGGCAGCCGTTGAACCCGCCTCGATCGATGTCTCGGGTTATGACCAGCTGGTGTTCGGCTCGCCGGTCTGGGCGTTCAAGCCAACGCCAGCGATCCATGCGGCGATAGACGCGCTCAAAGGGTGCGAGGGCAAGCGCGCAACGGCGTTCTGTACGCACGGGGGAAAACCCGGACAGACCGCTGAAGTCTTCCAGAAGTGGATCGAGGCCCGCGGCATGAAATGCGTGGGGAATAGCGGCATCCACCAGAAGAACATCGAGAACGAGAAGAAGAACCGCGAACTGATTGAGATACTGGTCAAGGACCTCCTCACGACCTGAACCACAACCGTCCGACGCCTGCGCCCGGGGAAGCAGGCAGATCCCCGCGGACCCGCCGGCTGACGACTTTATTTTTTTGAGAAAGCCTTTTTGTCCGCCATCGCCTTTCTATATACACTATGACGGACCCGTACGAAAAACTCCTCAAGAAGGCATACTCCTCCATCACGGAGAGGACCGAGTCCTCGGAGCGGTTTGTTGTCCCCGAGGCAAAGGCCTACGTGGAAGGCAAGACGACCGTGCTCGAAAACTTCGCAGACATCGTCGGGAAGGTCCGCCGGGACCCTGACCACCTGATGAAGTTCCTGCTCGGCGAACTCGGTACCAGCGGCAAGATTGACGGGAACCGCGCAATCTTCAACGGCAAGTTCGAGATCCAGCTCATCAAGGCCATCTTCAAGAGTTATGTCGATGACTTCGTAATCTGTTCCGAATGCGGCAAGCCGGACACACGGCTTGTCAAGGACGACCGGGTCACGCTCCTCCGGTGCGATGCCTGCGGGAGCCACCGCCCGATCCGGAAGCGGAAAGCCCGGACCGAACCGGTCTCGGAGAACCTCGAAGAGGGGCAGGTCATGGACGTCGAGATCCAGTCCGTCTCGAAGCGGGGCGACGGGGTTGTCAAGATGGGCCGCTATATTATGTACGTGGCAAATTCCAAACCCGGCCAGAAAGTGAAGATCAGGATCTCCCGTATTTCGGGGTCCATCGTCTTTACCGAGCGGGCGGAATAAGCCTTCGGCCAATACCTTTTTTGCTGTTGTTTCTTTCCTGCCTGCCCGTGCTGCCAGGCAAAGCCATCCGAGGGAAGATAAAAAATCCGGAGAAAAAAGTATTCAAAAAAAAGGACCCGGTATTATACCTTTGCTTTCTTGATGCCCTTGAGGAGCTCGTCGCAGTGGCCGGTGATCCGCTTGCAGGCCTTCCTGATGATGGGCAGGGGTTTCTTCTTGTTCTTTGTCGTGACGAGCAGTTCCGGGTCCGAGAACTGGAATTCGATATTGTAGCGGGCGACGTCAATATCGGGATCGCTTAAAATCTCCTCGACAAGGGCGTTCATGAACGTGTGCCCCTCCCCCTGGATGATGAGCCGCACCTTGTCCTTCTCGAGCTCGAGTACTTTTACAATCATGCACCTATGGTTGGGCACCTGAAAATCATTAAGGTATGGGTCGGCAAAAACGCCCTTTCGAGCAGAGCCTACGGGAAGGTAAAGGTATCCCCGTCTTTTGCCGTGTGCGGGAGGTCCCAGGGGATATGGTGGCTCAGGTGTACGCAGCGGAACTCGCGGGGGGCCAGTTCCCCGGCAAGGGTGCAGGCATCGAGGTAGTTCATGTGCTTTGCGATGCTGTAGTGGGACGGGGCGAGCGCATCGAGCAGTAAAAGGTCCAGGCCGGAGAGAAGGGCAAGGCTCTTTTCCGGGATATCGCGGTTGGTGTCCGACGTGAACCCGATTTTTGCAGACCCGGTCTCAAAGAGCATCCCGGTGGTGAAGGCCGGGGGGTGTTTGACCATGAAGGGAGTGATCGTGATCCCAAAAAGGGTGAACGGGATATAGGGATCGACGGGGATCGCAGGGAAATTCAGGAACCGGAAGAATTCCTTGCAGTACGAGAGGACCTGCGGTGCGGCATAGACCGGGGGGATCTGCTGGACCCGGTAGAACTCGCCAAAGCCCATGAAGTGGTCATAGTGCCCGTGCGTCCAGATGACGGCATCGATATGGGGCGAGCCGCAGCGCAGGAGTTGCTGCCGTAAATCCGGCGAGGAGTCGACGAGGAGGTGCTTTCCCTCGTTCTCGATCAACAGCGACGTGCGGAGACGTGTCGCGCCGGACTGGTGCGCATGGGTGCACTGGGAGCAGTCGCACCCGATGCGGGGAGTGCCGACTGCGTCACCGGTGCCAAGAAGCGTGATCTTCATGTTATAACCAGTTCTGGTGCCGGATCGCCTCGCGGTTCCGGACCATGGCGATACCCTTTTCGATATCGCTCTCCCGGATATCGTTCCTCTTGTCCATGAGCGCCGAGAGGATTGCCTCCTTGATCATCATGCGGAGGTCTGAACCGGAGAACCCTTCGGTCTTCTTTGCGAGGGCTGCATAATCGACGGCGCAGTGGAGGGTTGCGGTGACTTTTTTCAGGATATTCTTCCGCATCTCCTCGTCAGGAAGGGCGAACTCAACGACCTCGTCGAAACGCCTCCAGGCTGCCTCGTCCAGGAGCTGGGGGTGGTTCGTTGCACCGATCAGGAGGACGCCGTTCCGGATGAGGTTGATCCGGTCGATGTTCTTTAAGAGCGAGTTAACCGCCCGCTTCATGGCGCCGTGGTCGTCGGCGGTGCGGCTCTTTGCCACGAAATCGAATTCGTCGACAAAGAGGATCGCCGGGGAGAGCTGTTTTGCGAGGTCGAAGATGCGGTCGATGTTCTTCGAGGTCTCGCCAAGGTACTGCGAGGTGACCATCGAGAGGCGGACCTCGAGGACCGGCATGTGCATGGTGCGCGACATGGCAAGGGCAAGCGAGGTCTTACCGGTGCCGGGCGGCCCGACAAAGAGGAGCTTGCCGATCTCGTAGATCCGGTGCCTTTGGAGGAAGTCGCGGTGGTCGAGGGCGTGCTGGATCTTGTCGATGATGGCAATCTGGCCGTCCGTGCAGACCAGGTCGTCGATATGCTGCTCGATCTCGTCCGGTGCGCTGAGGATGACGAGGTCAAGCGCTCCCCGGAGTTTCTCGTCTTCGCTGATGAGCCGGGAGATCCGTGCGTCCAGGTGGGCTTTTGTGTCCTCGAACGGGGGATTTGTCTTCCGGATGTCCTTGTAGGACACCCCGTTGGACCCTCCTATCTTCTCAAAATAGAAGGCAAGCGCCGGGTTCTTCTGGAGGAATGGCTTTCCCCCCTGCTTGAGGAACCACTGCCCGGCCGGTTCGAGGGCTGTAATTTTCAGCCGCTGGCCGAACTCCTCGTACGAAATAAAGGGATTTGCCACAAGTTTCGTGTGGGCGTCGGCAATGGAGAGGGCCCGCTTGATCAGCCCGTCGCTGACATAGACCGGACGCTTGATCTCGGAACCGGTGGCACCAAAGACATCGCGGCAGAGGGGCGTGATGTCGTTGATGTCAAGTTCGGGGTTCTGGTTGAAGATTTCGGCAGTCAGCACGATCTCCATAATACGCAGGGTGTCAGAGTCTCCGGACATGGCTGTAACCTTAATTAATCGGCGCCGGCATGCATAAGGTTTCTTGTCTGGTTCTCACCGGGTCGTAACGATGCAGCCATCGGCAGTCACGATCATGGTGTGCTCGTGCTGGGAGACAAGCGAACCGGGGATGTCGGCAAGGACCGGGTAGGCATGGAGGGTCCCCGACCGGACGAGCGCGGGAAGGGCGAGATCGAGTTTCTTCTCCAAAAGCCAGCGGCGGGAGAATGGCAGCCCCCTGCGGTCCCGGATCTTTTCCAGGATAGTGCGGCCTGCCGGAATGCGTACGGGGCGATTTGAGATCTGGGAATAGATCTCTGCCCGTGATTTCTCCCCTACGCGACCACTTCCCGTTGTCGCGAACGGCTCGATGGCAAAGACCATGCCTTCTTCAATTACGGTCCCCCCACCCGTACCGACATTGGGAATAGTCGGAGGGCCGTGCTGGACGTACTGGCCCAGCCCGTGGCCGGTGAGGTTGGAAACGGGGCGATACCCTCTCCTCTCGATCTCCTGCTGGATGGCGGCCCCCAGTGTCCCGGCATGCACACCGGGTTTTATTGCCCGGATCGCTGCTTCAAGGGCTTCTTTCGATGCGTCGAGCAGCAGCGAGTTGTTTCCGAGGTCGACCGTCACAGCGGTGTCGGCAATGTAGCCGTCGATCTGCACCCCGAGGTCGAGCTTGGCCACGTCCCCCTTATGGAAGACCCGCTCGTCGCCCGGCGAAGCCGTGTCGTGGGCAGCGTCCTCGTTTAAGGAGAGGTTAAGCGGGAACGCAAGTGCTGCCCCCTCCTCCTTCACCCGCGCTTCAATGGATTCGACCAGATCGAGATAGGAGGCCCCGACCCGGATCCCCTGCGCACCTTCGCGGAGGATCCGCGATGCAAGGGAACCGGCGGTCCGGTAGTTCTCCAGGATGTCGTCCTTCACAGGACCAGCTCCTCGGAGAAGTGCGTGAAGTTGGAGAAGCCCTTTGCAGTGACGGCTCCGATGTCCTCGAGCCGCACTCCCCCGGTACCGGGATAGTACAGGCCCGGCTCGATGGTGATCACGTTCCCGGCACGCAGCTCCTTTCCTGCCGGTCCCACGGTTGGCAGCTCATGCACCTGCAATCCCACGCCGTGACCGAGGTTGTGGGTGAATCCCCGGGTATCGCTCTCGTACCCGTGGTCTTTGAAATAGTCCACGACAGCCTGGTAGACAGCGGCCCCGGGAACGCCCGGGCGTATCATCGAGGTGGCGAGGTGTTTTGCAGCGCACAGGGCATCGTACATCTCCCGGATTTCGTCCGAGGGCTCGCCCTTGACGACCGTGCGGGTCATATCGGCGTAATATCCGCTCGCCTCTTCGACCGGGAAGAGGTCGATGATGATGGGCTCATCTGCCCGCAGGGGTCCGGTGCCGGTGGCATGCGGGATTGCGGTGTCCTCCCCGCACGCAACGATGGTGTCAACTGCTGCACAACCGCAGGACAGAAGATGGGTGTGCAAGGCGAAGCGGATATCTTCCGAGGTGAGGGGCTTTCCCTTGCGGTGGAGGATGCCTTTCTTTACCGTGGACTTCCGGATCAGGTCCACGCCGATGCCAAGTGCCGTCTCGGTCACCTTCTGGACGCGGCGCATTGCGGCAATCTCGACCCGTGACTTCTCTGCCCGCATGGAGAGGACCGTCCCGGAATCTACGATCACGGTGCAGTGCTTCTCCAGCGCCCGGGCTAGCCCGACCGGGAACTGGGGGGGGACGAGGATCTTCTTTCCGGCCTGGCCCGCAATCATTTTCGCCGTTGCACGGAGCGGGTCTTTCTCTTTTTTCAGGATCTCCGGCAGGTGGGCCTCGGCACGGGTCATCACTGCCGCAGGCGATTCACGGGACGCGCGCCCGATCTCCATCTGGGAGATGATGATCGTGTCCCTGCCTCCTGCTTTCCGGAAAAAGACGAATGGGTCGCTTGTCACAAACTTCGTCATGTAGCGCATGTCCGCGTCGCGCGAGTTGGCATACATCACGTACGCATCCGCCCCGCTCTTCCTGATTGCCTCGGAAAGTGGATCCATCTGCCCGGTATATGTGCGGTGAAACGTCAAGTACTTTTATTCCGGAAGCACAATTGTTGCGATGGACCAGAATGCGAAAGACCAGTTCCGGTGGAAGTTTTATCACCTTGCCGTGGAACTGAACATCATCATTCTTCTTGTCGCCGTATCCGTCCTCTTCTTATTCCTTCTGCCGCAGCGTCTTGAATCCTACCGCCTGCCCCTGATCGCCGTCATGCTGATCGTTGCGACAATCCTCTCGCTGGATTTCCGGAAGCGGTACCAGCTGACGAAGGCATGGCTTCATCAGCAACCAGGGAAAAAGGAAGATGTGGATAACCCGGAGTAAGCCGGGCCATTGTGGATGGGTGAGGGAAGATGCTTGAGAAGATGAAGGACGAGGTCGAACTGA
This sequence comes from Methanoregula sp., assembly GCF_028712425.1. Taxonomy (GTDB): domain Archaea; phylum Halobacteriota; class Methanomicrobia; order Methanomicrobiales; family Methanospirillaceae; genus Methanoregula. Next base: position 26,231 of record NZ_JAQTQD010000019.1, on the reverse strand, counting down.
TCAGCCGCCATCTTGAGGTTGCCCGCGCCGTGGCGGATCACCAGCCGATCGGGATCATGAAGCTCTCCGAACTGTTACGGGAACCTTCGCACCGCATCCGGTATTCCCTTCATGTGCTGGAGCAGCTGGGGTACATCCGCGCATCTCCGGAAGGTGCCGTGGCAACGGCCCGGGCCGTTGAACTCTTTGCGCACCTGAACGAGGATCTTGACGAGCTGATCCGTCTGATCGGATTGATGAAACGCGAGGAATAAAAGGAGGGTAATACCCCGCATCCCCGTCTTGGATCACCGGTCCTACGACCTTATAGTTACCTTTAAAAGTACTCAGAAAGAATCTATTAGGACGCGAAGACGCGTGCCTCCCTAACTCAGTTGGTAGAGTGTCGGACTGTTAATCCGAATGTCACAGGTTCGAGCCCTGTGGGGGGCGCTTGGGGCCCGTAGCTCAGTCCGGTTAGAGCGCCCGGCTCATAACCGGGCGGTCATGGGTTCGAATCCCTTCGGGCCCACTGCCCGGTTTTTCCTGTTCTTGTCCAACAGGTTGTTCGCTGACGGGTTTTTTACGGAATACGATATGAAAACCTTTGTATTCCGGGACTTTGATAGAAAGCACCATGAAGTGTCCCGTGTGCGCAAGCGACTGCGTGAAGTCCGCACGGGACATCCTTTCATCGCTGCCAACGGTTTTTCTTCCCTGCGCGGAATGCAGCATGCGCATGCTGGACAAACGCCTCCCCCTCCCATCCATGGAGTATGGCGAACCCTGCTCCTGCGGGAAGCGGTTCATCGATGAGGTCTTTGCCCATATCTGGGTTGTCATGGTAAAGGAGGGAGATCTCCAACCCGCCGATCCGCTGATCGCGGCCGGGTCTCCCCTTATCCACCCCGGGTTTGCGATAGACCGGCCGCCGTTCCTTCCTGAAAAATCGCTTGTCCTCCTCTCCCCCCGGGTGACAAAGAATACTGCGGAGCGGCTCATGCGGGAAGTTCCCGAGCTGCGCGGTGTTGTCAGGACCGGCGATTTTGTGCCGGGGCTTGCCACCGCTGATGTGAGCACGGTCCCCCGGGTCTACGAGCTGCTTGCTGGGTGCGATGTACGGGCCGATGTCTTCCCCCTTCCAGCGGGTCCGCTGGTGATGTACAAGCAGCAGTCGCTTGTCCATATCGAGTTCCCGCGGGCCGGTTACCCGAAGATCCGCTCCGTGCAGCAGCGCGTGGGGAGCCCGCCGGTGCCGTACTTCATCGATGCCTGTTCCGGTGTCGGGACTCTCGGCCTTGTGGCAGCCTGCCTGGGCGTTCCCCGGGTAGTGATGAACGACGCCTGGTACGCGTCGGCGTTCTGGTCCGCGTTCAATCTCGAAGTGAACCGGGAGTATCTCTCTGTCGGCCGCATTCGGATCTTCGAGCAGATTGAGGATATGGCAAAGCACCCGGTGGTGAAAGAGCCGGTGAAGATCGCCGAGACGGAAGGCGAGCAGGTCATCGAAGTCTACCAGGGAGATTTCCGCGAGCTTTCGCGAGTACTTGTTCCCGGATCGCCGCCCCTGACTGCACTCGATCTTTTCGAGAAGAAGGATCTTGTGGCAACCGGAAAGATCCAGAAAGAATGGCTGGACCGGGTCGGTGGGGAGGTCTTCATCCCGTGACGGGAAACCGCGTTCCGTCACCCGCAACCCGCGTAAGGTAACAAGCCTTTATTGGCCGGTGGATAAAAGTATATGGGGACTAGCCCGGGTGGCTCGGCGTCACTTGTTACCCGAAACCGTCGGTACGCGGGGGGCGAAGTTTGACCGAGGCTGCAACGGCCTGTGGGAGCCTGTGTGTTCTGACGTTGAAACCTCGTCCCATGAGGTCGATGGCCAGTGTTCAAAATTCCGGAGGGAATGGCGACCTGTTGCTGCGGGGACCGGTTCAGGCCCGGAAGGGAGCAGACTTACCGCAGACATCCGGCGCCCATGGGGTAACGGGGCGGAGGACGAATGCTTTGGTGAACGCAGAAACGTACAGTCGACCGAGAACATGTCCCCACTCTTACGATTATCATGGTTAAAGTGACCATTGTCGGCGCAACAGGCAACGTCGGGATGTTTGCAGCCCATGCCATATCATCGATCCCGCATATCGACGAGATCCTGCTCCATGGCAGGCCCGGGCGCGAAGCCTTCCTGACGGGGATAACGCAGGACCTGATGGACTCGTTTGCAGCACGGGGTACAGACGTTCGTGTCACCTGGACAACCGACCTGCACGACGCAGCCGGTTCGGATATCGTTGTAATCCTTGCCGGTGTCCCCCGGAAAGCGGGGCAGGACAGGCTTGACCTTGCACTGGAAAATGCACGGATCGTGGCACCGATTGCAGAAACCATCGGGAAGGTCGCCCCGGACACCAAGCTCTTTGTGGTTACCAACCCGGTCGATGTTATGACCAGCGTTGCCCTGCGGTTTTCGAAGTTAAAACCCCACCAGGTCTTCGGTCTTGGCACCCACCTGGACTCGATGCGCTTAAAAGCCCTGATTGCGTCCTACTTCCATGTCCATGTCAGTGAGGTCCATACCCGTATTATCGGGGAGCATGGCGACAGCCTCGTCCCCCTCTGGTCTGCGACGACCATCGGCGGCATCAAGATCTCGAACCTGCCGGAGTTCTCGCACCTTCCGGTCAGGGAATTCATCGAATCCGTGAAATGCAGCGGCCACCGCATTATCCAGAACAAGGGTTCCACGGTCTATGGGCCGGGGGAAGCGATTGCCACCATCGTGCGGACAATCCTGCTTGACGAGAACCGGATCCTCACTGTCTCTGCCTTCATCCACAAGGAAGTCCACAGCATCGGCAACATCTGTATCGGTGTTCCTGCCCGCATCAACCGCGATGGCGTGTTTCCGATAACCATCAGGCTCGATGAACCGGAAGTGATCGCGTTCCGCGAGTCCGTGGAAAAGATCCGCGCAAGTACCGATTCGATTATTAAAACGCTGGAACAGGAACAGCAGTAAGAAAAGAATAGCTGACTGGTTATGTCAGCGTAACTTCGACGATCTCTGCCCGCTCGACACCGGGTATTGCACCGATTGTCTTTTCGAGCATGTCCGTCTCGCCACCGGCATCGTTGACAATGGCGGCGAACTTGATGGACTTTAAGCCAAAGCCGATGGGCTCTTCCTTGACATCCTGGATGCCGGGGAGCTTCTCCTTTAAGGCTTTCTTGAGCTCTTCGAGGTTGACCTCAGGCGACTCGGGCATGACCCGCATGATGACTGCGACACTGCCCATGACTTACGGTCCCCCGAATCCGCACTTGGGGCAGGTATAGGGGATGCTCTGCTCCCGGCACCGGTAGCACCGGCTGATCTCGACACCGCACGCAGGGCACCCGAACTCGGTTGCGCCCTCTTCTGCAAGCGGAGCATTGCAGGACGTACACTTCTTATCTGACATTGTTGGCTCCTCCAAGGATTCCTATACTATCTCTTTTGGATCCTTTAAAAGGTTGTACTGATCCGCGTGCCAGGGACCGGCTCGCCGCGGAGGAATCGTGCAAGGAGATCCGGGGCTCTCCCGTTCAGGATAAAGGTCTCCACCGTGTTTTCCAGAACAAAGGGGATGAACAGCGGGTCGACGATATCGGTCTCCACTACCGCGCTCACCCGTTCGAGAATCCCGTGTGCCGCGGGGATCCCGTCCACGGATTTGAGGAGGAGGAGATCGAGGCCGAGCTCTGCTGCCACCCACGCGGCAATGGTATCCGAGGTGACGTCCCAGGAATGCGGCAGAGGATCGCGCTCTTTGAGGCAGCGCAGCGGAAGGAGGACTGTCGTCTTTTCGGGCAGGGCAGGCTGTTCTGTGACAGGCAGGCCAAAAGACGCTGCATGCATCCCGTAACGGTTCATTGCAGCGATGGCCGCCCAGTGTGCAGTCTCATCATCAGGATCTGCCTGCCGGACAGCATCGGCAAAGGGCCCTCCCCCCGGGACAATGAGGAGCGGGCGCGGAGATGCGGAGAGCGCGGGAACGAGCGACGGGACGCTGTCGTACAGGCTCCCCCCGAGTTTCACGACCAGCGCTCTTTCCCGCTCTCCCCTCTCCATCAAACACATCCTCCAGAAAAAAATATTTAAAATATTATATACTTATTGGCGTCAAATACTCCTGTTATGCGTTGGCTTCCCCTGCTCATGGTTCTTCTTGTCATTCCCGCAGTAGCGGGTGCAGCAGGCTCGGTCCTGATCACCGAGTTCTGCCCGGACCCCTACCTTGCAGGTGATCCCGACGAATATCTTGTCCTCTCGGGAGACGGCCCGCTGGACGGGATCACGGTATCTGATGAAAAGAGTGGGTTCCGCTTTCCCCCGGGCAGTTCCATTGCCGGTACCCTGACCATTGCGCGGAACGGGACAGCATATCTCCAGAGCCACGGGAGGTTCCCCGATTTCGAGTGGCAGGACTCTTCGGATTCAGTCCCGGGCGTGATCAGCAGCAGATCCCTGCGGATGGCTAATGCCAACGACTCGCTCATGCTGTACGATGGAGCACGGCTCGTCCAGAGTGTTGCCTGGCCCCGTGATGTTGCGGCACGCGAAGGGCAGGTGCACTTTCTTGAAGGGGGGACCTGGGACCCGCGCCCACTCATGCTCGGGCAGTCCCGCTTCCTTCCGGCAGAGTTCTCCGGCGTTACCGTAACGGCGTTTGTCTCCCCGGATTGTTCGGATGAGGTATTCATGTCGGTGATCGGCAATGCATCGGAGGAGATCCTGCTCAACGTGTACGAATTTTCGAGCCCGGCCATGGCGGATGCGCTGGCCCGCGCCCGGGCGCGGGGTGTTGCTGTAACCGTCCTTGTCGAGGGTGGACCGGTCGGGGGCATTGGTGAAGAAGAGAAGGCGGCGCTGTGGGACCTGAACCAGAGCGGGGTGCCTGTCTATGCAATGGTGTCGACAGGGACCGCACATGCCCCGTACCGGTATGATCATGCCAAGTATGTTGTCATCGACCGGACGACAGTCCTTCTCGTGAGCGAGAACTTCAAGTACAACGGGTTTGCACCGGAAGGCACCTCGGGGAACCGGGGGTGGGGCGTTGTCCTGTATGATCCTGCAACGGCAGCATACTTCGTCACGGTATTCCAGGAGGACCTGCGGAGCCCTTCCGTTGTCCCTTACTCCGGCAGGCCCGGGCGGCACGAAGTGCTCTCCACGGAAACGCACATCCCGGTATTTCACCCGCGGACGTTTACCGGTGCAACCGTCCGCCCTGTCCTTGCGCCCGACACCAGCAGCCAGGTGACGGCACTGATCGCCTCAGCAGAGAAGAGTATCGATATCGAGGAAGCCTACATCACGAACGAGACCCGGTTCACCCTGAATCCCTTCCTCGCTGCGGCAGTCGATGCCGCGCGACGCGGGGTCCGTGTTCGGGTGCTCCTTGACTCCTATTGGTACAATACCGAGGGGAAAAATGACAATGACGAGATGGTTGCAATCATCAACCGCATTGCAGCGGCTGAAGATCTTCCGCTCGAAGGCCGGCTGGCAGACCTTGAGACAAGCCGGCTCGCAAAGATCCACAACAAGGGCGTCATTGTCGACGGGAGGAAAGTGCTTGTCAGCAGCATCAACTGGAACAGCAACTCCCCGAATTTCAACCGGGAGGCCGGTGTAATCATCGACCATCCCGGAGTTGCCGGCTATTTCGCGTCCGTGTTTGAAGATGACTGGAATCCCGGTGTACGGGCACCCGGTCCCGGCACGGATTACATGAAGATCGCGGCAGCGCTGCTGGTTGTTGCCGCCCTCCTGGGATACGGGTACTATCGCAGGAGGAGGTAACCGGTCAGGGCCGCACCATCAGAGCGGAAAGGTTTGGTAAGAAAAGTCCGGAAGGATTCTACTTTTTGGCGCACTGGCATACATCACAGAGGTTGATGTCGCTCTCCCCCGTGACTACGGCAAGCGCCCAGCGGTCGATCATCAGGTCAAGTTCCGAGGAGATCTCGACCTCTCCTGCACCCCGTTTCCTGCTCAGGTACTGCGAGACTGCCGCTCTCGTGACGCCAAGTTTTTTTGCCGCGTCGCTCTGGCTCAGCCCCTGCTTCTGCACCAGGCGGAAGACCATCTCGGCCCGCATGGGGGGCAGGAGGTTCCTGACCATAGTGTCGCAGTGCATCAGGGTACAGCAGTGCTTGGTCATGCAAATGCACTCTGGGGCTTTTCCACGTAGGAAGACCTGTTCTGGTAGATGATCTGGCGGGCATCCCGGAAGTTGAACTTCTCGATGATGAGGCCGCGCTCCTTGAGTTTCTTTAATGCATAGCGGACGGTCCGTGGCGCAAGGCGGCTTCTCTCGACAATGTCCTTGTGGGTCATCGACCCGCCGTCGTCGAGGATCTGGAGCACCGTCTTTGAGGATGGTGGTAGTGTTGCTGGTTGCATGAAAGTGATGTTAACACCGTTAACATATCAACTTGTCGGTTATTTATACTTTAATTTTTATACAATATCTCATGCTCATGCGCCAGGAACGTGTCGCCCTTCTCCTGCTCGTGGGAGTTGCGGCAGTAGTCATCACGGCAAACAGTGCCCTGACCATCGTTGGCAAGCAGCCGTTTGCCCGGCCGTTCTCCGCTGACTCACCGGATGGCGAACTGGTTGTTATCGAAGGGACTGTTACCCGGGTGAACCTGATCGAGAATGGCGGGCACCTCTCCCTTCTCGTTGCAAACACAACACTCTTCATCCCGGAATCCGCAGCCCGGGGGCTTGTCATCCACCGGAACGACACGGTACGGGCATTCGGAATTGTCGAAACGTACCGGGGAAAAAAGGAGATCGTGATCAGTAATGCCGGGGACTTACGGGTTACAACGGTTCCCTGACCGGAAAAGAGCCCGTGGATCGTTATGGCATGGGGAGGTGATTATGCCGGCCCCGGAGGGACGGTCGGTTCTTCCGGTCTCGCACCGATGGCAAGGAGCGCTTTTTGCGCTGCCTCGCGGACGCCCGCATCGGGATCATTGAGAGCTTCTTTCAGGCCGGGCTCTGCCCGCGTGTCCCCGATTGCCCCGAGCGCCCATGCGGCCTCTTTCCGGACTTTGGCCTTCAGATCCTTGAGGAGGGCAAGCAGGCGGTCAACCGCCCTTGGATCGTTGAGTTTCCCGAGGCCCCACGCGGCACCTGCCCTCAGCCATTTGTCACCGGATGCCGATGCCTCCAGCAGGGGCTCAAGGGCGCGTTTGTCGCCGATCTGCCCCAGCGACTTTGCGGCAAGCCACTGGACATCGACATACGGGTCTTTCAGCGCTTCGATGAGCGGGCCCACTGCCTCCGGGTCGCGCTCGGGCCCGAGCAATTCCGCTGCGTTCCAGCGGTAATTCAGGTTGGGATCCTTCAGCAGGGCGATCAGGCCGCGGACGCGGTGCTTCCGCCGCTCTTCGATCACCTCCGGGTCTTCCACACTGGCCGGCCCTGCTGGTTCCGGTACCGTGGGTGCCGCCCCATTCTCCAGCATCGCTCCCTCAACAACCTCCCATTTGGGATGACCCCTGATAATGGTTTCTCTCCTGGATTTCGCGGGTGAAGGAATAAAAAGGGAAAAATCAGTTCAGGTGGTGGTGACCGGCCGGATCTCAAGGCTGAAGGAGAAGTTCCGCACGCTGTGGGTGAGCGATCCCATGCTGATCACGTCCACGCCGCAGGCCGCATAGGCCGCCAGCGTCTCCTCGTCGATTCCCCCGGAGATCTCGATGACGACGCGGTCTCGTACCCCGTTTTTCCGGAGTACTGCAAGCGTCTCCTGCACCTGCAACGGCGTCATGTTGTCGAGCATGATGATATCAGCGCCGGCTCGTGCAGCCAGAACCGCATCGTTTGCCGATTCAACCTCGACCTCGATCTTCTTGTAGGCCGAGTGTGCCCGCGCCTTCCTGATCGCCTCTTCCAGTGGTACCAGAGCAAGGTGGTTGTCCTTGATCAGGATACCGTCGCTTAAGTTCATCCGGTGGGGATCGCCGCCGCCGATCTGCACGGCTTTCTTGTCAAACCGCCGGAAGCCGGGGCATGTCTTCCGGGTGCCGGCCACCCGGCACGCCGGGTTTGTGCGTCTCACGATTGCCGCCATGGCCGCTGTGCGGGTAGCAATACCGCTCATCCGCCCGAGGATGTTGAGCGCGGTCCGTTCGACAAGGAGGATGTTTCTCGCGGTTCCCGAAAGAATGAGAACGGACTCGTCCCTTCGTACCGTGTTGCCATCGCGCTTTCCTCCCGTCACCGCGACACCGAAGTGGGTGAAGAGGAGCGTCGCCTCCTCGATCCCTGCAAGGATGCCGTCCTGTTCCGCCCGGATAGCGGCCGTGCAGGTGATATCGGGAATGACCGCGTCTGATGTCACGTCGCCCGCAGGAGTGTCCTCTCTGAGGAAACCCAGCAATTCATCGAGAACCGTCAAGACAATTCCCCCTTCATCCCTTATGTTCCGATAACAATCGGATCGTCCATCTTTTCCAGAAGCGAGAGCACGGAGAGTGCGGCAAGGTAACTGGTTGCCGGGTTGTCAGGACTGGGCATGTTGGTGACGCGGATATAGGTCTCGCCGAAGTCCCCTTCGATGAAGAGTTCGTGGACATTCTGGTCCACCGCGGGATCAACGAAGAGCTCGACATCGGCATCCATCCCGGCAGCAAGGCTCATGGCAACCGATACGTTGACATTTTTCGGGAAGGACTTGATACACTCGTTGGCCTTCCCGGCAAAGATCTGCCGCCGTTCGTCTGCCTCGATTCCCAGTGCTGCCGGACTCTTGGTTGTCCGGAGCAGGAGCTTACTGAATGCCGATAATTTCCCGATCTTGAGGTTGTCGAGTCCGAAGATCGCCCCGCTGGGAATGTAGACTTTCCTGTCGTTTTCCCGTGCCTTGGCACGGACCAGGTTCCGGAACCCCGGGTCGGTCAGGGCGCCGACACTCATGATCACCATATCCTTCCCGTGGGCCAGTACATCCGGCGCATGCCGTCTGACTGCGCTGACTGACGCTGCTTCGACCACGATGTCGAATTCGGCCCCGATAAACGAATCGAATTCCTGGTATGCGGTTGCACCGGAGATCGCCTCGATCTCGCGTGCACGCTCATAAACCTGGTCATAGACCGCCTTGATCGTGAACCGGCCTGCATGACGTGCAATGATATGCCCGATATTGCCGCAGCCGAGCAGCCCGATCCGTAACATGGTAAACAGGTTACGGGTGCAATCGGTTAAGTGTTGTGCCCGGAAACATCATATGGCGAAACGATGGCGGCAGGTAACCGGAAATCCCGAGAATATGAGACCATCCCGCCCGGGCTCTGCAACCGGAGGGTCTGTATCGAGACTTACGGGTGCCGGTATAATTTCGGGGATACAGCCAAACTCACCGAGGTATTGAAACGCCATGGTTGCACAATCTCGGATTCGGCAGACGACGCCGATATCGTCATCGTGAATACCTGTACCGTGGTAGGGCCGACAGAGAGGCGGATGCTCCGCCGGCTTTCGGCATTGCGGGACCGGGAACTCTATGTCACCGGCTGCATGCCGCAGGTCCAGAAGGAGGCGATCCTCTCTGTCTGCAATCCCGGGTTCATCTCCCCGGACGCAATCCAGGAGTGGTATCGCGGGGTGGGCACGGTTGCTGCCGGGAGCGTGGGGATTGTGCAGCTTGCACAGGGGTGCAACGGCACCTGCACCTATTGCATCACCCGCAAGGCACGCGGCCCGCTCCGGAGTTTTTTGCCGGACGAGATCCGCCGGCAGGTAGCTGCTTACGCCGCATGTGGTGCAGCGGAGATCCAGCTGACGGCCCAGGATGTCAGTTCCTATGGAAAGGACATCGGCCTGTCGCTTGCCGGCCTGTTGAACGGTATCGGTGACCTGCCGGGAAACTACCGCATCCGTGTCGGGATGATGAATCCTGCAACGGTACGGCATGATCTCGATGCGATCGTGGAATCTTTCTCTTCAGAGAGGATCTTCCGGTTCGTCCACCTCCCGGTACAGTCCGGGTCCGATACCATCCTTGAACGGATGGGCCGGCAGTATACAGTCCGGGACTTCTGTACGATCATCGCCGCATTCAGGAAACGCTACCCGGAGATCACGGTGATGACCGACATGATCACCGGGCTCCCCGGGGAAACGGAGGAGGACTTCTCCGCCTCGCTCGACCTCATCCGCCGCATCCTGCCCAACAAGGTGAACGTGACCCGGTACTCGAAACGGCCGTTCACTCCCCTCTCGCAGGAAAAGGACATCCTGGATTCTGTTAAAAAGGACCGCTCCCGCATCATGCTGTCCTGTTCCGAACAGGTCTATGCAGAGGTAAACCGGCCCTGGCTTGGGCGGGAGGTTTCGTTCATCGTCACGGAAACGATCCGGAAAGGGTCCGTCATGGCCCGGTCCCCCTCCTACCAGGGTATCGTCATCAATGAAGACCTGCCGGCGGGATATGAAGGGCGTGTTGTTCTGAAAAAAGACCGGAAGTACTTTTTCCTGGGCGAGCGGGTGACCTGACCTCCGGGCAGATGGCGTAAGCTCCCTGCTTATATCCGATAATGATAATACAGCGCCATGCAGGCGAGTGCAAGGCCACAGAGGACGATCGCGTACAGCACCAGGTCTCCTTCAACGGCTATCCCCGTTCCCCCATCGCCTCCGTGCCCGTCCTCTTCCTCATGCCCCCCATGGGAAAGGCCGGTGGCCGCATGGAACCGCTCCTCAATGCCCTGCGGCCCGGTTGCCTGGAATGCCAGGATCGCGGCGGCGATGAGGATGGCTGCGATCAGGAAGAAGAGAATTGGTCCCCGCTTTTCTATTGGCCCGCTCATCCTTTCTGCTCCCCCAGGAGGTCCGGCCGGACATTCCCGATATACCGCACGATAAGTCCCGAGAGGAGCGCCTCGATCACGGCAACTCCCATGTTCACCGCGACAATGAGAGAAAGGCCGGCAAGGACCTGTTCTGGTGACTGGGTGACTCCCTGGACTCCGGAGACCAGGATGATCCCGATCATGATGAGATTGCCCGTGAAGAGTCCGGCAAATGTAGCAATCCCTGCCCGGGAGAAGAGATCGGGAAGGAACGTACGTGATCCCCGGAAAACAGCAAAGGCAACGAGGACTTCGGCAAGGTTCACGAGCACATTTGCCCCGACAAGCCCCCATCCCCCGTGGCCGATGGCTGCCGAGAGGATATTGATGACCAGCACCACGAGCGAGCCGAGCACCGGCCCGGCAAGGATGCCGACAAGGGGGGTGAGGTTCAGGTGGACTCCGCCGAAGAGCGGGATATTGACCTGGAAGAGCGCAAACGCTGCTGCGGTCACAAACGCGGCAAGGGTGATCCTGCCGGTATCCTTTCGCCCCTTAGACCGTAAGATCCAGAGCGCGATCCCGATACATACGAGGGCAAGGAGCCACCAGACAAGGACCCAGGTGAGCGAAAATGCCCCGTCTTCGAGATGGATGTGTGCCATGGCTCTCTTTTCTCCCGGGTGAAGGTTTCCTTCCTTGATCAACCATTATCCCGGGGAGCTTAAAAACCCGGGCAAAAGTTTGGTATAACACCAAACTTTACGGTTCCCTGTCCTTTTGTTCCGGTTCCCTGCCGGGATGTGCCCCGAGCAACTGCACCAGCTCGGCCCTTGTCACGGGCCGCTCTTCCCGCGGCCCGCCGTGTGATCTGCAGTACTCAAGCCATGTCATGACCGTATCCGGCTGTTTCAGCCCCGCCTCACCGATAAGTGCGGAGTCATAGAAGACCTCCCGCGGGCTCCCCTCGGCAAAGACCGCCCCGTCTTTCACAAGGCAGATCCGGTCCGCGATCCGGGCCGCGAGTTCGAGGTCGTGGGTTGCGATCACCACGCTGATGCCATACCGTGTTTTCAGGTCCGCGATGAGGCTTTCGATCCGGGCACTGTGGACGGGATCAAGGTCGGAGGTCGGCTCGTCCATGGCAATAATCCGCGGCTTCATGGCGAGGATCCCGGCAATCGAGACAAGCCTCTTCTGCCCGCCGCTCAGGTAATTGGGCAGTTTTCCCGCAAGCCCTGCGGCACCGACAGCCTCAAGCGCTTCGAGCGCTGCCGCCCTCGCATCATCCGGTGCCATGCCGAGGTTCAGCGGGCCGAACATCACATCGTCAAGCACGGTGGGCGCAAACAACTGCTCCTCGGAACGCTGGAAGATCACCCCGACTTCTTTCCAGAGACCCTCGCGTTCCCCGCGGGTGACCGACCTGCCGTTGATTACGATATCCCCCTGCGTGGGAAGGAGCAGGCCGTTCAGGTGCTCGATGAGCGTGGATTTGCCCGAGCCGTTGGGGCCGCACAGGGCAACGATCTCGTCTTGTAAGACATGGAAACACATCTCGTGGATCCCGACGCTCCCGTCAGGATACGTGTGGCTGGCGCAGTCAACGTGGATCAGTTCGCGCGAGGGATCGCCATGCTCGCAGTGCAGGTGGTCGGGATCGTGGCGCATGATCGTCATGGTTCACCACCCTCCCGCCGCGTGCGGGGAGATCCAGAGCAGCAGAAGTACTGCAGAACACCCTGCGCAGATCAGGAAATATCCGGCAATCCCCGGCGCCGGTATCTTCGTGTGGGCGGATAATGACCCGTTATACCCCCGTGCCGCCATCGCTTTCTCAACGCGTTCCGCACGCTCGAAGGAACGGATGAAGACAAGGCCGAAGATACCGGCAAAGAGGCGCCCCTGGACCCGGATGGACCGGATGAGCCCCCCGCCCCGCGAGCGGACTGCCTTTAAGAGGGATGCGGCCATGGCAAGGGTCAGGAAGAGGAACCTGTAGGCAAGGAGGAAGACCTGGTCGAGCGGTGACGGGAAGATGCGGGAGACCATGGCCGAGAAGTGGGCATACTTCGTTGTCATGAGGAAGAAGAGCGAAAACGTGACCGAGATGAGCGCCTTCAATAGCAGGGTGACGACGAGGAGAACGCCCTGGTCGGTAAGCGTGAGAACAAATCCGCCGAGGGGGATGGAGATGAGCGCGATGCCAGGCTCTGTCCATGCCAGGATCCCCACAAGCGAGAGAACGAAGATCACGGGCATGGCATACCAGGCAATAATCTTTCTCATGGGGAGTCCGGCAGCAAAGCAGGATACGAGAATGCCGATATATATGGCAGAAAGGACGAGGAGGTTCGCCGTGAGGGTGATTACAAGGACGACCAGGATGAGCAGGATGAGCTTGGTCCAGGGACTTGCCCGTGAGAAGACCGAATCCTGCCGCTCGGCGCAGCTGGTGATGAGGTCGAGGTCCGGGATATGCTCCGATATCATGGACGGGCTCATGAGCGCACGCTCCCTTTCTTCCCGTGTTCATGCCCTGCATTGTCAGCCATGCACCCGTCGTCATGGGTGATCTCCCCGCAGGCGCCCTGCTGCGGGTGGCCCATGGCCCGGCACATGGTGTCGATGGCATTACGGGAGATGAAACTCTCGAACCGGGAGACTTCCCGGCAGGCATCCTCGCAGGAGAGCCCGTTCCTGACAAGGAGAAGGCTCAGGATACGGTGACGCTTCACTAAAAATCCCGCGTACTTCTTTCCCTCATCGGTGAGGCTGACGCCATAGTAAGGCGTATGGTGCAGGTATCCCGTCTCCGCCAGTTCCCCGATAATCTTGGTTATTGTCGAGGGATCAACGCCGAAGTGGGCGGCGATCTCCGTTGTCCGCACACTGCCGCCCCGTTCCGAAAGAAAGCGGAGAAACGCGACCTTCCGTGGCGCCAGTTCGAGCCCGTCGACCGGTGTCATCTATTGTTGGTTATCGGTGATCGCGGATAAAGTTTGGGGGAATACCAAAATTTCCTGCGAGCGCCCTGTCGCCGGTTCCTGCGGCACTTCTGGTGTCATGGATATGATCAGGAACCGGAAAGGAGTCGTTTTATAGCCCGGGCATGAACATTTCTTATCTTCGATACAGACAGTTACCCGGGGAGTTTTTGAGAATGGACGATATCGAGAAGGGATTTGAAGCCCTCATGCAGAAGATTGACGCACTGCAGGAGAACGAGAAGGCGCTCGCGGGGAAGGTGAAGGAGAACGAGGCGCGGCTCTTAAAAAAGATGGCAGCGTCGGCGGTGCCGGTCGTGAAACAGGTCGGCCTCAATATGCTCAGGAGGGGCAAGCAGGACACCAAGGGAGAGATCTACGACCCGCAGTACTATCCCCAGAAGATGATTGTCCTCGGGAAGTCGGAACAGCCCTCCGCGTTCCGCCCCGACAATCCCTCGATGCCCGTTGTCGACCAGTTCTGTGTCCTCTCGGAGGACGGGGATTTCTTTGAACTGATGTACAGTTTTGACGGATTTTTAACAGACTCCTGTCTCAATCCCGTTACTCCGCAGAAGGCGCTGGAGCTTTACGGGTATGATGTCATGTTCATGCTCTACCGCGCAATGCACGACTATCTCAAGAACGAGGAGGCCCTTCTTGCCTCGCTGGAGGTTGTCATCGGGTACGTGTTCGGGAAGAAACAGCAGGAATGATCCTGCGCCCCCCCTTTTTTCATTCTTATGAAAAAGACCGACAGGTCTCGTTGCTGTAAAGGTATGGTAAAAACAGCAAAAACAATGAAAATGCGATGGGCCCGATGAGATTCGAACTCATGACCTCCCGGTTATCAGCCGGGCGCACCACCTGGCTATGCTACGGGCCCGATAGTTGGCTGGATTTTACCCTAATTACTACTCCACCGGAGTTTTTATAGGTTGTGAATCCACAAGCGGACATAGCGGATCTCTGTAAGGGATCTTTAGATAGGGATATGTGTAAAAAGACCACGGTAATTATACGGAACTGGGATCATGGAACGGAAGTATCTCCTCGGGAATGAAGCGATAGCGCATGCATGCCTCGAAGCGGGCGTGGACTTTGTCTGCGGCTATCCCGGCACGCCGTCGTCCGAAGTGATCGATACGCTGCGGGCACAGCCGGAACGGCCGTATTACCTTGAATGGTCGGTGAACGAGAAAGTGGCGCTGGAGAACGCGCTTGCTGCGGCATGGTGCGGCGTCCGCGCCATCTGCACCATGAAGCACGTGGGCCTGAACGTTGCTGCCGATCCGCTGATGACGAGCGCCTATACCGGTGTGACCGGGGGGCTTGTTATCCTGAGCGCGGACGATCCGTTCGCCCACAGTTCCCAGAACGAGCAGGATACGCGGTGCTATGCGCACTTTGCGCGGGTGCCCTGCCTCGACCCAGCGGGAGTTCAGGAAGCGCACGACATGATCCCCCGTGCGTTTGCCCTCTCCGAGGAGTTCGGCATCCCTGTGATCTTCCGCCCCACGACGCGTATCTGCCACTCGAAGGGGGATGTTGAACTGGGCGACGCAATAAAGAGCACGCGGAAGGGTGAGTTCAAAAAGGACCCCCGCCAGTACGTTGTCATTCCGGCCCATACCCGTGTCCTCCACAAGAAACTCAACGAGAAACAACCCGCTATAAGGAAACGGCTCGTCGAACTCGGCCTGAACCGGTACGAGGTCCGCGGGAAGACCGCGATCATCGCGAGCGGTATCGGGGCTACGTTCGTGCAGGAACTCCTGTCGGATGCGGTCTCTTTCATGAAGATTGGGGCATACCCGATTGACGAGGAATGGCTCGGGGTGTTTGTCCAAAAGCACGAAAAGGTCCTGGTTATTGAAGAGCTGGCGCCGGAAGTAGAGGAGGCCGTCCGCCAGGTGGCAGGCATGGTCCCGGTCTTTGGCAAGAAGAACGGGTATGCGCCCTACGAAGGAGAGTTATCGCCGCAGGCAGTTGCGGGCATCATGGAGAAGGCCGGCTTCCTCAAAAAGAGCCCGTTTGCCGCGCCCGCGCCCGTCACGGACCTGCCGGTCCGTCCCCCGATCCTCTGCGCGGGCTGCCTTCACCGCGGGGCGTTTTACGCGATCAAGAAAGTCTTCCGCGATGCGATCTACCCAAGCGACATCGGGTGCTATACCCTTGGCCTCCAGCTGGGGGCCGTGGACACGACCATCTGCATGGGCGCGTCGATCACGAACGCGAGCGGGATTGCGCACTCGGGCGAGACCCGCGACGTGGTCTGCACCATCGGGGACTCCACGTTCCTGCACACCGGCATCCAGGGCCTGATGAACGCGGTCTACAATGGAGCGAACATGACTGTTGTCATCCTCGACAACCGGATTACGGCCATGACCGGTCACCAGCCGAACCCGAACACCGGCCTGACGGCGTGTGGCGTGGAAACCCCGGCCATCTCGCTCGATGCCATCTGCCGGGCCTGCGGTGCGACCTTTGTCGAGACCGTTGATCCCTACGATGTCACCGGGATGGTGAATGTCCTCTCCGAGGCAAAGAAGAGGAAGGGCGTCAAGGTCATCATCGCCAAGCAGATGTGCGTCATCACTGCCCGCCGTATGGGAATAAAACGCGGGCGCTACGAGGTCGATGCCGAGGCCTGCACTGGGTGCGGGACCTGCGTCCGGTTCGGCTGCCCCGCGATCGAATTCGCCGATGAGAAAGCGCGGATCAATGATCTCTGCATGGGATGTGCGGTCTGCGCCCAGCTCTGTCCTGTGGGGGCTATCTCAAAGGAGGGGAAGAAATGACCGGCAGTTACGACATCCTGATTGTCGGGATAGGCGGGCAGGGCACGATCCTTGCATCTAATATCCTCGGCGAGGCCAGCCTCATCGAGGGAAGGCAGATCAAGGGTGCGGAGACCCACGGCATGGCCCAGCGCGGCGGGTCCGTGGAGAGCCACATACGGATCGACGGCCTCTACGGCCCCCTCATCGCCCCCGGGCAGGCAGACCTCCTGATCTCGTTTGACTTCCTGGAGGCGCTGCGGTATTCCCATTACCTGAAAAAGGAGGGAACTGCGGTTGTGAGCAGGAACCTTGTCATACCGACCTCAGTCTATACCCAGAAACTCACTCCCCCGACCGAGGATGAGATTATCGCCGCACTCAAAAAACACGGCCTCTGTCTTGTCGAGGCAGATCGCATCGCAACCGAGGCGGGGAGCCCGCTCTCCCAGAACGTCGTGATGCTCGGGGCGGCCTCCCGCTGGATACCGTTAAAACCGGAGAGCCTGCTCGAAGCAGTGAAGCGGCTGGTCCCGAAAAAGATGGTCGAGATCAATGCAAAGGCCTTCCAGATGGGGCGGGACGCCGGCGGGAAGAGCTGAATGAAGAAGCCCGGCGCGTTCCGGCCGGATACCCTGTACCAGGGCGACGCGCTCGAACTTCTCCCCCGCATCCCGGATGGCACGGTCGACCTCATCGTCACCGACCCGCCGTTTGCCATCGATTTTAAGGCCCAGCGTCTGAACTACAACCGGAAGGGGGCCAATGTCCTCGAAGGCTATCGCGAGGTGCCGGAAGAAGAGTACGGTGAGTTCACGCGCCAGTGGATCGCTGAAGCGGCCCGTGTTCTCTCTCCGGCCGGCAGCATGTACATCTTTTCCGGGTGGAACCGGCTCCGGGACATTCTCGAAGGGATCGATGATGCGGGGCTCACCACCATCAACCACCTTATCTGGAAGTACCAGTTCGGTGTTTTCACGAAGAAGAAATACGTGACCAGCCACTATCACATCCTCTTCGTGGCAAAGGACCCAGAACAGTACACGTTCAACAAGATCGACCATTATCCCGAGGATGTCTGGGTGATCAACCGCGAGTACTGGAAGGGGAAGAAGAAGACGCCCACGAAGCTCCCCCGTGAACTGGTCCGGAAGATCCTGTTGTACTCAAGCAATCCGGGCGACCTCGTTCTCGACCCGTTCCTCGGCTCCGGCACAGTCGCGCTGGTGGCGAAACAGGAAGGCAGGCATTTCCTCGGGTTCGAGGTCGTTCCGGAGTATCTTGCTTTTGCCAGAAACTGCCTGGAAGAGCAATAAACTTTCGGCAGGTTTATTGACGGGCCCCGGTGCGGGAAAAATGCAGGAGGGGTACCCACCCTTCTCATTGTCCCGGGCCGGATCCGGCAGCAGGGACCCCCCCACCACATGAGGGACCCCTACCCACCCCCCCGCCAAGGGAGGGCTAGCTACCCCTCCACGTTTTTGTTTTCCGGTCTGGCTGAAAAACAGGGCTCTGTCGGTATGTTCAGGTGAACAGGTTTCGCTGCCAGTGCAATAAAGGACCCCAGCCCACCCCTCCCTCAGTGGCAGGGGTGGGTAGGGGTCTTGTCCTGCAGGTTTGAAAATGGCATGGAGGGGGGTGGGTCCTGCTGGAGGAGGGGTAGCTACCCCCCACTAAAATTTTCATGGTGGGGGGGGTCTCCCGCATACCCCCCTACCTCCCACGGCCCGGTCCAATTTCCTGTACACCTGTATTCCTCGACGTAAAGAGTATCACGCTATCCGGTCCGGTTGTCCCTTTTTCCGGTTTTTCAGCCACATGAAGGGGGGGATCCGGGATACCCCCTGTCAGGCAGGGTGGGGGTCTGATCGTTTTGAAAACGGAAGGGGAGGGGAGGTGTCCCGGATACCCCCCAACTCAAAACTGGGATGTACGCAATACTGCACGGGTCTTTTCAGAGAGGGTACCGGGAGAGGACTGCCAGTCCGGGCCCACTCAAATCTGGTAACGGGGGGTCTGTTCCGGCCAAAGGGGGGAGGGGGTCTTTCGGATACCCCCCCACCCGCATGCAGGGGGGGTCTGCACGAATTTTTTCCGGAACGCCAGGGGGGTGTCCCTGATACCCCCCTCACGCGAACCAGAAAAATAATAAAACGCTGAGGGGGGGAATTGAACCCCCGAGGCACTTTCGCACCACAGGCTTTCCAGGCCTGCGCCCTACCGCTAGACTACCTCAGCAAAAAGTGTATCCTATTTGTTAGCCGGGGCTTTTTTTAATGGTATCTCTTCTTCTGGCCCCGGTTGTCCGGTCTCCGGGCAGGTCTTCCGAAGGACTTCTTGCCGGCAGGCTTCCCCGATCTTCCCGCGGGACGCGGGGACTTCGGCTTTGCCGCTTTTTGTTTTGCCTTCTTCTCCGCTTTTGACGGGTAGACCTTGTCGGACTTTGTCCAGGCACGGGGATAGGTGCCGGGCTGCATGAAGACCGTGGTTGGCGCGATGACAAGCCCGGTGTCGCCGGGGCTGAAAGAACCCGACGGCACGAGCGCCTTTCCGAGGCAGATGAACTCCTTCTTCTCCGAGAGCACGGCAACGGTCTGGTCTTTTGCAAACTCCATCGTATTGACCACGCCCACGCCGGCAAGCGAGGCGCCGTGGCAGAGCGCATCTATTGCCCCATCGCGGACAAGCACGATTGGCAGCTCGGGGACGGCTGCATCGACAGATACAATCATCTTCTCCAACGCGGACCGGTCTCCCTCCCGTGCCGCAACAGCTGCGTCCTGCACATCGTGCAGGGTATACATCGACGATTCCGGGAACGTGCCCGAGCGGGTCCGGCGCAATTCCACCATGTGGGCGCTGACGCCCAAAGCAAACCCCATGTGGTGGCAGATCGAGCGGATATAAGTACCGGCATCGCAGTGCACCCGGAAGAGGACGAGGCGGCCTTCCACGTCGAGAATCTCCAGTTTGTGGACCTCGCGGATACGGAGGTTCCGCTTCACCGCGCTTTTCCGGGGCGGTCGCTGGTAGAGCCGGCCGGTGAACTCCTCTGCGAGTTTATCGATTCGCTCCCGGTCCACATCCCCGTGCAGCCGCATCAGGCAGACATATTCCTTGTCGTGCTGGAGCAGGAGCGGGGCAAGGCGGACGGCGTTGCCGAGCATGACCAGCAGCACGCCGGATACCTGTGGGTCGAGCGTGCCCGAGTGGCCCACCTGGCACCCCAGCATCTTTCCCACCCACGCGGCTACCTCGTGGCTAGAGGGTCCGCGAGGCTTGTCGACAACGATGATCCCGGCCTTGCTCCAGAGATGGATCGTCTCCGGACCCTCAGGCAGGTGGGGGACTTCCATATCAGATACTCCCGGTCTTTCCTAGGGATGCGTTCAAAGCAGCCAGGGAGCCTTCGAGTGAACCATCGCCGACCACGACGGGAGTCGTCCCCCCGGCACGCATGGCAGCGGCAGTGATATCGCCGATTGCCATCACAAGCAGGCCGTCCCGGGGAGTCCAGCGGGCCCTGGTATAGGACATGGCACTGGTGAAGAGGATTGCGTCTGCATCGTCAAGGGGGAGGTCCTCACCGGTCGGCTCAAGCCCGTAGCACCGGAACTCGCTGACGGTCCCCCCTGCGTTTGTTATCGCGTCAAGGAGTTTCTGGTTCGGGACATCTGCCCGGGGGATACCGATCCGCTTCCCCTTGATCCAGTCGCCCAGGTACGGCACGAAGTCCCGGGAATAGAAACTGGTGAGCGTTTCGCACTCAACATTGTATTCCCTGAGCTCGTTTGCAGTCTGGGGGCCGATTGCTATCACCCGTGCAGACGTTGAGAGGCGGGGGGCGATGATCTTCGCCGGCAGGGCGCTCGTAAAGAAGATGCAGTCGAACTCTCCTGCGGAGGCTGCATCAATGAAGGCGGCGATCTCCTTCTCACGCAGCTCTGACCTGAGCGGGTGGACGCTATAGCATTCGTGGCCGCAGGCACGGCAGCGGGAAGCGTCGCTCTTCTCTTTTCCTTTCAGGCGTGTGACTGCGATCTTCATGGCGGATTGCCTTGGTGTAGTATTCGCGGGGAGATGATGGTATGCATTTCGGTTAATTTTTATTCACAATACCATATATATATCATTGATGATTGAGATCCTGCTGGGTGTCCTCGCCGGGGTGATACTGGGGACGATAAGCGGGATCATTCCCGGTGTCCATGCAAATACCCTTGCAGGCGTCCTCGTCGGTCTCCAGGTCATTTTCCTCTCCCTGCTCGGGCCTGTTGCCCTTGCATGTGCCCTCTTTTCCGCCCTTATCACCCATACCTTTGTCGACGCAATACCCTCAACATTCCTTGGCATACCGGATGCTGATACAGCGCTTGCCGTGCTCCCGGCGCACGCGCTTTGTCTCGAGGGCAATGGCGAGGAAGCGGTGCGGATCGCGGCACTCGGGAGTGCCTGTGCGATGGTCATCGCAGTGCCCCTGTCTATTGTCTGTTTTCTTCTCCTTCCGTCACTCCAGCCCTGGTTCGACTGGTGGATCGGGATCTTACTGATAGCCGCGGTTGGGTGGATGCTGGTGACAAGCGATGCCCCCCTGTGGGGGCTTGCGATCTTCCTTGTTTCGGGAATCCTTGGCGTGTTTGCCCTCCGGTATGCCTTCCTTGGCTGGCATACCCTTGCCGGGAGCAGTGCGATCCTGATGCCGCTCCTCTGCGGCCTGTTTGGCATCTCCGTGCTCCTGACAGCATCGCAGGGGACGGTGCCGGAGCAACAGTTCCGGGGTATCCGGATACCTGACCGGATGGTGGCACGGTCATCCATCCTCGGGACAGCAGCAGGGATTGCCGTTGGATGGCTCCCGGGGCTTTCCACGGCTTCTGCAAACGGCGTGCTTGCGTCCATCATCGGGTATGACAGGGACCGGAGGGCATACCTCCTTGCCACCAATGCAGCGAACACCGCAAACGCCTTCATCGGTCTTGCCGCCCTTTTTGCGCTTGAGCGGATGAGGAATGGCGTGATAGCGGCTCTTGCCGAACTGCCCCTGCCTTCCATGGGCGATCTGATGGTAGCGGGAGTTCTGGCAGCCTGCGCTGCGTACCTCATTACTGTATGGCTCTCCCGCTCTGCCCACAGGATTGGCAGGCTTGACAACCTGCTCCTTAACCGTGTTGTGATCGCCTTCGTGGTTGGCCTGAGCATTCTCCTCACCGGCCCATTCGGCTTTCTCGTGCTCATCCTCGCAACGGCAGTCGGTCTTGTGCCGCGTTTCATAAACCTGCCGGCAGTTTATTGTATGGGATCGATCATGATTCCGGTCATATTGTGGTCGTTTGGGATTACGTGGGCCTGACGAGGGAGAACTGAAAGAACCGGTGTTTTTGTCATACCATAGTCCGCCTCTCCTCCCAAGAGTGAAAGCAGATACAATCATGAACAATCCGAGAGAGAAGAATAGAGAGAATACTCTCATGGCGACTGACCGGAACCCGCTCCTGCTCCTGCCTTACCTGGCGTTCTTTCTGCCCCTGTATATCGAAACCTCTGGCTCCAAACAGGCATTTTCTCTCCAGTGGGCCATGTTCCGGTGCCAGGTAATGGCGGGAAATGATATCCTGCTCATCCCGTTATCAAAGGAAATCCTCAGCATCCTGACCGGCCATGGGCCGGGCGAAGTGATTTCCGGTATGGTAGTATGGCTTGTCGCCACCATCTGTCTCGTCGGGGCATTTATCCTTACACTGTATGGTTTCTGGAAAACAGGTGGGAAGTTTGTTGCATGGGTGCCGGGGCTCCTCCTGATTTCAGGGGCACTTTTCCTTATGTCGGGCCTTGTCAGATACGCTGTTGCAACAGACCCGCCCGGAAAACTCTTTGTTCCTGTCGGGATATTGTTCATCTTTTTTGCTGGCTGGTGGGGATACCGGAATCTTCGAAAGGCCATGCCAGAACAAGAGACTGATGTCCCGACCAGTCCAGTCACACCCGTCAGGTTCTTCGGTGTCCCTCTCAAAGGGATCGGGTGGCAGGTACTGAAAGCCGACCTCATCATCCTGGCGTTTACCGGTCTTGTGGTCAAGCTGCTGGTGATTTCCGTTGCCCTTCCGGCACTTGAGCACATCCTCACCGCAGACATGACGCTGTATTACTGGTATGCCGAATCGATATTCCATGGTCGATTACCCTATATCAGCTTCTATGCAGAATACCCGCAATTGTTCTTTCTCCCGCTGATTATTGCATATCTCCCCCTTCTTTCCAGCCCTGACTTTACCGGGTTCCTGTTCACATTCGGGACCATGAACCTGCTGTTCGATCTTGGAACACTTGCCTGCGTCTATATTCTTGCAGCACGGTTCTTCGGCCAGACCCATGCATTCCGGGCCGGGCTCCTGTACGCAACCGCTTTTTCCACGGCATTTTTCATCCCGATCCTGTTTGACATAATACCGACGTTTTTCCTGGTATTCTCGCTCTGCTGCTTCATCCATGGGAAGGAGATGGTATCGTACCTTTCCGCAGCAACAGGAGTCCTGCTGAAATGGTTCCCGTTTGCCTGTTTTCCCGTCTTTTTCTTGTCCAACCTGAAAAACGGAAGGGACATGAAGAATTATTGGAAGGGAGTAGCCGTATCCATCCTGGCGGCAGCGGCATGCATGGTCCCGTTCGTCCTGCTCAATACGGAGAAGTTCATCGAGACATACCGCTTCCATATCGTGCGACAGCCGGAGGCCCACAGTTTTGTGTATTACCTTGATACGATCTTCTCGTTTTTCCACGTCCAGGCCCCTGCCAACCTGTTCCTCATCATCATGGTTTTTGCAGAATGTCTCCTGCTTTACTGGTATTTCCGGCACCTGGATACCTCTGAACTCACCCTGACCTGTGTCCTGTTGCTCAGCGTCCTGGTCTTTTTCCTCTGCAATAAAGTAATGGCCACGTATTACCTTGTGTGGCTGACGCCGTTCCTTGCCATATTTCTCCTGCGATCCCTGCGGCATCTTGTGCTGTTTTACGTGGTCCAGGTTGTCATGTTCCTCGAAACCCCCGCGCTGATGGGGATTGTGTATAAACCCTACTGGGATTATTCGGTGCTGGAAAATTCCCTCCCCTCAATCCCCTTTATTTTCTATACCGTGAAATTCGCCATTTTCTTTGTCCTGCTGTATGCTATTGTCCGCGATCTCCGGCATCTCCGGAACTCTCCCTCCCGCCCGGAGGGGATTGAGTAAGCCTCCGGAATCCATCCCGGGGAAATATGCGATCTTTATTGCCCCTCGCGTCCTTACTGTCCGGTATGCAGTCCTACTGGTTTGGGGATGCCGGAGACGGCAGGTGCCAGGCAGCATGCGGCGATCCCGCGGCGCTGGCGAAGCGTCTTGAGACACTCCAGGCGACAATGGACGGTTTTATTCCGCTCCGGTGGGAAGATGCAGTGGCCTGCGGCACCTGCACGGACCGGGCCGGGTATCTCTCCCTGCTCCGCGAGGTCTGTTTTCTGCGGGCAGAGCAGCGGGTACGCGAGGAATATGCGGGAAAGGACACCGAACTCCTCCAGATGGTCCGGACCCTCGACGAGATGGACGAGGTGATCAACCTGCTCTCCGAGAGGGTGGCAGAATGGAACCAGGTGCGGCACCCGACATTCTCCCGGAAGTATCGCAGGACACCGGCACATATCCAGGTCAGGCGTATCGCTGAGAAGACCAGGGGAGCACTGGGAAAAGTGGCACAGCAGGTTGACCAGCTGTCAGCGGCAAGGACCGAGCTGGCAAAGGAGGTATCGGCAAAAGCCAACCGCGTGATGCCCAATACCAGCGCTCTCATCGGGGGGCTGGTTGCGGCCCGGCTCATGGCACATGCGGGCGGTCTTCTCCCGCTCAGCCGGTTGCCGGCCAGTGCTATCCAGGTGCTCGGGGCAAGGACGGCACTCTTTTCCCACCTGAGGACACGGTCACCCCCGCCTAAGCACGGAATCATCTTCCAGCACCGCCGTGTGCACAATGCCTCCCGCGAACTCCGGGGGAAGGTTGCACGGGCGCTCGCCGGGAAACTTGCGATTGCAGCCCGGCTCGACTATTATCGCGGCGTAGCAGTCCCTGAATTCCTTGACCGTGCCCAGGAACGGATCGACCGGCTGGGAGGAAAAGAATCATGATCCGGATTGGTGAGGTGCTGGTCTCCCGTGGCGAGGGCGGGGTGTACGGGGAACGGATGCTTGCTGGTGCCCGGGTCTGGGATCCCTTCCGGAGCAAGCTTGCAGCGCTTTATTATGCAGGCACCGGGATTGAACTGGCACCGGGGATGAAAGTACTCTATCTCGGCGCCGCGAACGGGACAACCGTATCGCATGTTGCCGATTACGTTGAGGTTGTCTACGCAGTTGAGTTTGCCCCACGGCCGATGCAGGACCTGCTGGAAGTGGCACGGCGGCGGGAGAATATCGTCCCGATCATGGCCGATGCATCCCGCCCGGAACAATATGCACCCGTCATGGAGGCAGTCGACCTGCTCTACCAGGATGTTGCGCAGCCTGACCAGGCGGAAATTCTCATCAGGAACTGCGTATTCCTCAAGCCTGATGGGAAGGTGATCCTGATGCTCAAGACACGGAGCGTGGATATCCGGAAGAGCCCTGAAGAGGTATTCCGTGAAACGATTGAACGACTGGCCGCATTCGGACTTGAGGTCATCGAGAGCACCTGGCTCTCCCCCTACCACAAGGACCATGCAGCCATTGTCTGTAAAATCCCCCTCAAGGAGACGCGTGAAGTATGAACGGTATTCGTGTGCATTCTGTCGGCCCCCTCTCGATCATTGCCCTGCTGCTGCTGATCGCACTTGTTATCCTGATTATTCCGCTCCTGTTCCTTGGGCTTGTCGGGGCAGCCTTCACCCGCCTTGGCTTCTCATGGATCGCAGCGCTTGCGGTTGTTCTCCTCATGCTCATGGGAAGTCTCGTGAACATCCCCCTGTACCGGATCAAACGGGACATGGTCCGTGTCGATACCCCCGAAATGCCATTGTTCGGGACAGGAAATTCCTTTGCCCGCCAGCCCGTCTGGGAGACGGTGGTTTCGCTTAACCTTGGCGGTGCGGTGATCCCGCTTGCAGCATCGGCCTACCTCATGTATCAGGCATATGTTGTTGAAGGAAGCGGGATCCTTCAGCCAGTTTTAGCCGGTGTAATCATCGTTGCCATCATTGCCTGGCTTGCTACGCGGTATATCCCGGGCTACGGTCTTCGTGCCCCGCTCTTCATGCCCGGCCTTGTGGCAATCCTGTGCGGGCTTCTGCTCACGGGGGGAACAGGACTTTTTGCCGCGGTAACGGCCTTTGTGGCCGGGACTGCCGGGACGCTGCTGGGTGCGGGAATTGCGCAGTTACCGCGTATCCAGGACCAAGAAATACCGGAAGTCAGCATCGGCGGGAGCGGGATGTTTGGTGCAATCTTCCTTGCCTGTCTCCTGTCGGCAGTTATCGCCTGAAGGCACAATCCGCATCAACGTGAAAATCTAAAGAAAAGAAATAGCCCGGAGCAGATTCGAACTGCTGTCAGAGGATCCAGAGTCCCCTATGATTGACCGCTACACTACCGGGCTGCTTGACCCATACTTTTTGCCGC
>NZ_JAQTQD010000035.1 GCF_028712425.1 Methanoregula sp. | reverse complement strand
TGGAGCCCAGTTATAAGGCATTCACTGTCGACCAGCTGTCATTTGTCGGATACACCGAAAACTGGTACCTGCTCGGCTCGGATAAGTCAACTCCCTTGGTGGGGACTGATGGCAAGCCAATTGTCGTTTTCTCTGTAGCAGACCCCCGGCTTGAAATTGCCGTCTGGGACTTCCAGCAGGATAGCGATGTGACCGGCAAGTCCGTTACTCAGGGCCAGCAGCTTGGTTTCTCGATCAAGACCAACATGGTTTTCAACCCGGCTGATGGCAAACGCGGGAATGTCAGCAACGCAGAAACGGCTTACGGTAATTTCATCGATGGGTATATCACAATCAAGGTTAAGGACGAGTCCGGTGCCACTATGACCCGGCTTGCCAATAGTACCGGAACAATCCCGCTTGACCGGCAGTTCATCGACACCCAGCCGTGGTACTGGCCGTACAACTATAATGACGGAGATAATTTCTGCTGGAAAACTGATGCAACCGACTTCAACAACCAGTATACTTACCCGGTGGGGACCTACACGATATGGGCAGAGTCCGTACTCAACAAGATGAAGGACAACTACAAGAACGCTGGAGCCGACTACACCGGTAAGACGGTATCCGCTACGGCAACCGTTACCCTGGTCTCCGACACGGTCAAAATCGAAGCCAACAAAGAGGCCGTTGTCCGTTCCAAGTCATTCTCTGTTACGGTCACCGGCCGACCCTCCGAATCCTATTATGTCTGGGTCAAGGGCACCAGTACGCTCGATGGTTCGTATGACAACCAGCCACCGATGATTGTAGAAAACCAGGATGGCGTTGAGATGGATTCGACACCCGGCCCCTACACCATAGGTGCCTACCAGTTCGAGAACGGAGGGGGAACAACTATCAAAGAAGACGTTTCAGATGATTCCGGTGCCGGTGCGTTCAGCTCGAACGGGACGCGGTACTATTGTTCAGTACTGACTGACACTGACGGGATTGCTGTCGTTGAGTTCCTGACCACGAACTGGACAAAAGCGCAGAAATATACCATGCGGGTTGAGAACCAGTTCGGCACAATGTACAAGAGCGACGAAGTTGACATCAACGTCGAGAAGGGCGCAGTCACTATCGTAGCAGCAGGCGACCAGTCCTACTTCCTTGGCGAAGAGATCAAGTTCTCCGGTACCAACACCGAGGCCTACAAGACCTACCTGTTCATTATCGGACCCAACCTCGAATCCGTTGGTTCACAGATCCAAGACCCGGATCCCAGGGATAAGAAGGTTAAAGATGGCGAACCAAGCACCTTCAAGGCAGTTGACGTCAATGGTGACAACACCTGGTCCTGGAAGTGGGGAACCGCCAACTATGCACTTGACGCAGGTACCTACACCATCTATGCAGTAAGCCAGGCCCGCGACAAGGATAACCTTGCAAACGCAGCATACGGCACGGTATCTATCATCATCAAGAAGCCGTTCGTCTCTGCAACCGCATCGCAGTCCGCCGTTGCGAAGGGCGACAGCATTTTCATCACTGGTTCCGCAGAAGGCGACCCGGGCTCTGTCTACGTCTGGATTCTTGGTAAGAATTATGCTACACAAAACAGCGCTTCAGTAAATACAGATTCCTCGTTCGAGTACGAGATCGCGACGGATACGACCCGGGATCTCACGAGCGGCCAGTACTTTGTCGTAGTCCAGCACCCGATGCAGAACAAGGCGTTCGATATCGATTATGATGCAGATAACGGATACGTCTTCAACCGGCAGCTCCAGGCACAGGGTTCCACCGATCCTATGAATATCTTTAAACTGACTGGCGCCGGAAGCCTGCAGGGTTCCGATGCAGCAGAGGCCCTTGCAGAAGGCATCAACGATGCCAACATCGACGATACCTATACCAAGCTCCAGTTCCTTGTCGAGGAGCCGGATATTTCCATTGAAACGATTGGTGACAAGCACGTTGGCGACAAGTTCACCATCACGGCAAAGACCAACCTTGCCGTTGACGATGAAATCCTCGTCCAGGTCTACTCATCATCATTCAAGCCGACCATGAAGAGCCAGAGCGGTGAGTTCAGTGGTGCTTCAGGAACCGTTACGGTTGCCAAGGGTGACAGTGGCCACAACACGATCTCGTTCGATGTTGATTCATCAACATTCAGGCCAGACGAGTACATCGTGACCGAGGAAGCTGTCCTCCAGTCAGCAACCGGGACAGCACTGTTCAATGTGCTCGAGACCACCGTCAGGACCATGGCCCCGACCACCGCAGCAACCGCAGTCCAGACACCTGATCAGACCGCAGTTCAGACCCCCGTTGCACCAGCAGTACCAACCGCAGCCCCGACCAGGTCACCCGGCTTTGGTACACTCATTGTACTCATCGGTCTTGGTGTAGTTGCGTTTGTGGTCGCCAACAGGAAATGAGCAGAAAGGCCTGTTGAAGATATTCCGGAACTGTTTTCTCCGGCATGTCATTTTTTTAGGGAACGGGGTATTTGTCCGACACAACCTCCCACAATCGACCAGGAGGGAATTACGGGAACCGGAGTTTATTGGCTGCACCCAGCCCGGTGGGGTCGGAGAGTGCCGGAATATCGAGGGATATCAGGTACATCATGAGATGTTGTCAACGGGGTCCATTTTGACCTCCGGTTGACATCTCTCCGGACCTGGCCAGCAAGGTATTGCAAAAAGTGGCACTCTGTTTTCCGGAAACAACCAATTCAGCTGGGATTGAAAATCCGTAGGTATGCCGGATCGGGAAATATCCCTATGCCACAACGCTACCGGGCACGGCATCAGGAAAATCTGTGCTGCACTCTGGTGACATGGGAAAATCAGGGATTTTTCCCAATCATCCGGCTCATGGCAGCGCCAGGGGTGACAACGGCCCTGGCAGGACACCGTCCGGTTCGACTCTTCGGGATTCAGACTTGGCGGGTACAGTGTGACCTGCCACGCAGTCTCCCCCCTCAGCAACCATTATTGCACTATTGAATATGCTTACGGCCTATGTTACAGCGACCGTGATGAACCGAGTGATCTTCTTTAATGAATTTTCCGAACAGATTTTGGTTCATGCTGATTACTCCCAAACAAGAGAGTGGATCCTGCGTCGATCGAACCATTACGGTACGCAGGATCGCGCACACAAAAGAAGGGAGAAGACAAAATGAACAACGAACTCATCAGCCACATAACCGAGGAACTCAAACATGTCCATGCCGATATCGAACATGTCGGCCGGGATCTTGAAGAACTTACATCGCACTTAAAGAACCTCGACGAGCATCTCCATCATCTGATGGACGAGGCTGATAAAGGGGAAATCAACCCCGCTTGAATGAGGTGGCGTTTTCATGGCCGGAGAAACCGCCAAACCGCTTCCCGGATAATGAACACAGCGTTCCGGCCAGAGCAGGAAATCCCGGGGCAACCCGGTTCACTCCACATCCTGCTTTCCTGCCAGGAGTTCCGGTTTATGGTAAACCTGGTGTCACGCGTTTTACGAGACCGGAAGAAGGATCCATTATTAGGCCTCACAGCCACCGCCCAACCTGTTTTTGGTATCCAATGTACTGCTCCCGAAATAGCTGTTCCATCCTCTTTTCTTCGATAGGGATAAGGATGGAATGTGCCAGCACGAAGAAAAGGGCCGGAAGGATAAACACGCCGAGCGAACCGAGGATTACCGCATACCCGAAAAGCCAGATTAATATACCCAGGTACATCGGATTGCGGCTGAACCGAAACGGGCCGGTTGACACCAGAATCGATCGCCCGTCCTGAAGGCGAAACCCGGTTCCTGTCTTACGGAATTCCCTTGCCGACCAGATCATGAGGGCAAATCCTGCGGACAGTATTCCAAGTCCGGCATACGTGAATGGCGGAGCGATGATGATCATTACCGGAACTATGGTGTGGAGTAGGAGCGGTGTGACAATGAGTATAACGAATTCGATGATTCCGCCATACCTGCGAATTCCCGGTTTTCTCTCTTTGAATAAATACAGGATAACGCCGACAGCACAAAAAACACCCGCTGTCGTGAAGGCAATCATTGTGGCACCCGTAATCAGGTCCGGCCCGGCTTTGGTCACAACGCCGTAATAATCCGCTCCATGAAGGTAAAGGGCATAGATGAGCGCAGCAAGCGACGCCCCGAGCGCCATCGCAAAGTGCCGCCCCGCACTGTTGAGCCCGGATGCGACTGCCGATTTCTTTGCCGGAAGTCCCCGCATGATCTCGGTGTTGACCGGGCTCTGGGCAAAGGCAAAACCAATTGCGGTGATTATGAGGGCAACAGCCAGGACAACCGGATCCCGAAAAGAACAGGTGGCTGCAAAGAGGAAAAATCCCCCCACTGCGATCAGGAGGCCGGCAGGAGTGTAGTGTTTCCAGGTTGTACGGTCATACGCCCTACCGACAAGGGGCGAACCAATTGTCAGGATGGCGGCAACAAGGAGGAACAGGATCCCGACCTGTGAGGGGGTGTATGCCATGACCCCTTCAAAGAAGAGTGGGACCGATACATAAAGGATGACAACAGCGGTAAAAAGGAAACACATTCCCAGGAGTGGTATGATAAAAGATCCATGGGTAACAATTCCGAGGTCCAGGAGGGGGTGTTTGTGGCGTTGTTCGGTCCGGATAAATACCGCGAGCGCACCAAGGCAAACCCCCGCGCAGGCAATGACCGGGAACGAGAGAGTTCCCCCGGCAGCGAACCCGACTGCCAGCATGAAGGAAACAACCGCGATAACCAGACTTCCCGCCCCTGATATGTCCATGACAAATAGTTCGTTGCACTGCGGCGCTGTCAGGTCCATTGAGAAGACCCCAAGAACAAGCAGGAGCATCCCCACGGGGATATTGATAAAAAAAATCGACTGCCACCCGGTGAATTCGACCAGAAATCCCCCAAGAACAGGTCCGCTCACACTGGCAAGTGCGACTGTTGCCCCGAGAATGCCCATCGCCTTTCCGTGCTCTTCAAACCGGTGGATGTCGAAGAGGATTGCCATCAGGACGGATACCGACATGGCAGCGCCCAGTCCCTGGACACACCGCAGGGCGATCAACACCGGAAGGATTGGGGCAAGCGCACAGCCAAGCGAACTGGCCGTAAAGAGGGCCATCCCGGCAAGGAAGAGCCGGTTCTTCCCGTATTTTTCGGACAAGCGGGCAAAGATAAGCATCGCTGCGGTCATAGTGACGAGATACCCGGTCATGGTCCATTGCGAGACGGCGATGTCGGCATTGTAAAATGCCGTGATTGTCGGGAGGGCAATCGAGACGATCATGCAGTCCAGCACCGCCATGAACATCGCAAGGAGGATCACAATCGTAATCGTTTTTTTGTGGGGCACGGTTTTTGTGCCCGGGTGTTCTGCCGGATTCATGCTGGAAGATACCTTTTCCGGCACAAGGTATTCAACCAGTTACAACCCAGATGAGTTGTAATGGTGCAGGATATCGTTGAGGCGCTGAAAAAGCAGGGCTTTACGAAATACGAGGCAAGGACGTACCTTGCCCTTGTCCGCCTCGGCAAGAGCACGGCACGTGAGATTGGGGAGAGTGCCGGGGTACCGCAGGGCCGTGTCTATACGGTACTCAACAATCTTGCAAGCAGGGGCTTCGTGAACGTACAGGAGGGATCGCCTGCGATCTATTGTGCGCCGGACCCTGCTGAAATTTTCACCGCAATAAAGGACGATTACTGCGATGCTGTCAATGAGTTAATCCGGCAACTCCGGGAGCAGCGTTCCCGTGCATCGGCCCCCGCCGCCCCATTCTGGACGATCTCCAGTGAACGCGGGATCCAGATTATAGTGAAGGCTGCCTTGCGAAATGCACACCAGGAGGTCATCATTTTGGCAGGCGACCCCCGCCACATCCGACCGTTTGTGCCGGCCCTGAAAACCGCAGCACGAGGGATCAGTCTCTTCATTCTTGCAGAGAATAAATCAGTGTTTGCCGGTCTTGGCCTGCAGGTCCGGACCATGGGCAGGGACCTTCTTGCGCTTCTCGAGGAGATGCACCATGGCGGCGCAGTTATGCATTATGATACGATTGCCGGCGAGTGTTTTCTTCTCATTGACAGAACGCTTGCGATATCCATCGGGTACCGCGAAGGAAAGATGAATGCAACGGTTATCCGGATGTCTACGCTCTGTTTTATGATGAGGAAACTTATCGGTATTGCTGAGCCGGAGATCGGGCCGATGCAGCACGGGTAGCGCGCGGTGCAGACCCCGGGCCCGGGAGCAATCAAAATAACAACTTCAATGAGTTTATGTTTCCGTCATCCGGTATACTTCACGGAGTGTTCGAAGGCAGGCCCTGCGGAAGACCTGTAGCTGAGAAATACTCCGGAAAGATAAGATCTCCAAAGTGAATAGGCATCCCCCGGCCTCTTTTTCAGATTCCCGAACCGGGCCGGGGAATTGTTATGGAAATCATTGCAGCACAGACAATCGTTCGGGAGACTCTTACGTTAACCTAACGGTCAATTGGTATCCATGACAAAAAGATACACGAGCAACGGACGGGCACGTTCCTCCTGCTGTGGGGGCCGGCGGATGAGAAGCCGGCACCTGTACGCATACCGTTACGAGAGGTACAATGATGATACGGTACAGGATGAATACAAACTATACGAGATATCCGGACAAGGATTGAAGGTTCTTGCTGTAGAAAAACTCCGGGCAGATGCGAGTCATGTGCAGGTACATGATCACCGGGGATGTATGCAATGAGCGAGGTCCCCGGTTCTTCGGTTATGAGCATTCCCTCCCCAGTGCCCCGCAGTTCTCCGCGCTCGCCATGTGGTCCGGGGGGCGGATGGGCCAGGTCCCGTGACCCTTCCATGTTGCCCGGCTATAGACAGAAACCGGCCCATCCATGCACAGGAGTATTCCCCGGAGGTTCGAGAGCAGGGTAACAATTTTGTGCATTGCCACCTTTCTCATGTTCTTCTCGACACGGAACGCTGCAAGGTGCGAGCACATCAGTGCGATAAAATAAAGACCGACACTGAGCACGGCAAAACCGACCGCCAGCCACCCGTACTGGGTTATCCCGGAAGCGGCAGAGAGGTCGGGCCATGCCCAAAAGACGTCCCGGATCACAAACCAGATGCAGACAAACGGTACCAGGGAAAGGACGGCGCTGACTGCGGAAAGGATACAGGCAACCACGATGAGGATGCGGTAACTTCCCGCAATTTCAAGGAGCCATGCTATCCCTTGTTTACCAGTTTCTTTCACAAAAACCTCCTTCACGTGTACGATATCCTGCTTCTTCCCGCGGCTTTTTTGGCCACTGTTTTTCCGGTAAAAGAGATTTTTTTCCGGAAGCCTGCCCGGTCATGAAACGGTTCTTTGCAGAACAAATCCGGAATTTGGCCCTCGTGAATCAGGGCCGAAAAAAGTTCGGAAAACAAACGTAACCCGAACATATGCGGAACCCGGTTGCAATTTTTCCCGGTTCCCCGCCGGAATTTTTTTGTTGTTTATAAAAAAATTTCCTGTACCCCGCAGATCAACCGCTCGTTTCAAGCCGGACCGGGACCAGCGCCGAATTCGCGAGGACTGCGAGGACCGCAACCTGGTGGCCAATCGCCCCTCCCGCCGGACTGACAAACCCGAAGAAGGCCAGCACCATGAGCAGGAACGTGAATGACAGTGCAAATGCAACGTTTGCCCGTATTGTCCGGGCGGTTATCCTGCCCAGCTTCAAAAAGCCCAGCAATGGCCGGAGATCGTCCCTGAGCAGGACAACATGGGAGGTCTCGATGGCAACGGTATTCTCCCGCGAACCCATTGCTACACCGACATTTGCCTGAGCAAGTGCGGGAGCGTCGTTTATTCCGTCCCCAACAAAGCAGACCGTGTCTCCCTTTGACTGGAACGTTTCCACAACCGCTTTTTTCTCTCCCGGTGCCACACCCGGACGGATATTCTCCCGGTCGATACCGCAGGCATCAGCCACCCGTTCGGCAACTTCTCTTTTATCCCCGGAAACCAGGGAGATGGAGGAGATACCGGTTTTTTTCAGGCCAGCGATCACACACTCCGATTCCTCCCGTACAGAATCCTCCAGCGAGAAGATCCCGATCACCTCCTCATTCAGCGAGACAAATACCGGGCTTGTTCCCCCCAGGGAAAGGAGTTCTGCTTCCTCTTGTATCCCATTGGGGATTGTAACTCCCGATTCTGCCAAAAACCGGGCATTTCCCACACGTACGGTACCTGATTCGGAGTTTGCCTCTATCCCGAGACCCGGCCTGGTGTTGGTCTTTATGCACCCCCGGCCTCCGGCCCCGGTCTCTTCTGCATATTTTTGTATCGCCCGTGCCACCGGGTGCTCCGAACCGTACTCTGCCGCAGCGGCAAGAGCCGTCACCGACCCCGCATCGTGATTCCCGAAGGTCATAAGGGATTTTACCCTCATCGTACCGGAGGTCAGCGTCCCGGTCTTATCGAACAGGACCGTATCGATCTTTCCCGCCTCCTCCAGGTACGATCCGCTCTTGATAAGAATCCCGCGCCGTGCACCCGTACCGATTGCAGAGATCACGGCCGATGGGGTTGAGAGGAGAAGGGCGCACGGGCACGCAACGATCAGGATGGTAATCGCCCGCTCGACGCTTCCGGTGTATATCCATACAAGTGCGGTTACCGCAAGTGTCAGCGGGGTATAGACCGAGGCTAATTTATCGATGAACGGATATGTCGGCGGCCGCCGGCTTTCTGCTTCCCGTACAAACCCTATGATCCTCGAATATGTCGAATCGCTGTTCTTCTTCTGGACCCTGATGCGGACTGCACCGTTGATATTGATCGAACCGGAATAGACCGGATCTCCCGCCCCTTTTTCTACCGGGACGCTCTCGCCCGTCAGGCACGATTCGTCTGCTGATGTAGACCCGCTGATTACTATGCCATCCGAGGGGACGATATCACCGGGCCGGACAAGGACAATATCGCCGATTTCGAGTTCGTCAACCGGAACTTCGGTAAGGGTACCGTCTTTCTCCACCAAGCCGTGGTCCGGGTGCATCGCCGCAATCTTTTCGATCTCTCTTCTCGATTTCCGGTATGCATACTCTTCGGCGATTTCCCCGATGGAGAGAATAAACCCCACCTCTGCTGCGGTTGTATACTCCCCGATAAGCATCGCTGCTATTATTGCAATTCCTGCAAGTTCGCAGACACTCTGCTTTCCCCCGAGCAATCCCTTTATGGAACTGGTAATGATCGGGACCCCGGTACAGAGTGCCGAGAGGAGTGCAAGGATATTCACCACTATTGCTGGAAGACCGAGGTATTCGCCGCATATTGCGCCTGCAAGTAAAATTCCGGCCGCTGCAAGGAGGACATATTCCCCGGCATTGCTTTCTTTGTCAGGAGATTCCTGCCTGGACCGGCGGGTATCGCAGGCACAGCAGTTTTCTCTACAGCATCCACTACGCGGATCACACTTCTCTGGTTCGCCCATGGTTTAATCCTTATATTGTTTGGTTGATCTTCCCGAGTATCCTCACGAGATCCTTAACCTCGTCCTCAGTGAGGGCCGAAGCGATTTCATCTGCCAGGTTCATGTGATGGCAGTGGTGATCCGAGAATGCTTTTTCCCCCTTTTCGGTGAGGTTGATGATGTACGATCTCCTGTCGCTCTCGGATCGGTCACGCAGGGCATACCCGCCCTTTTCGAGCCTGTCAACGGTCACCGTGATAGTCCCGGTGGTCACCCCCAGCGCTTTTGCGAGATCTTTCATACTCATGCTGCCATCTTGGCCCAGCTTCTCTATCGCATGGGCTCCCGCAAGGGTCAGCGAACTCTGCTGGATCACGGAGTTCTCCCACGCGGTGAACCGGTCGAAAAACTCGACCAGGTTTTCATTCAGTTCTTCAGTTCCATCCATTTTGATCATCATAAATTTTGATATTCAAAATATCTGAATTTACTATTGTTTGAAGATCTTAATAAATCTTTATCATCCGGATTCCGGTTCGCGCAGGTTATGGAATCGGGAAAGGGGAAAAGGTACTTCACGGTAAACCACCGGCATCCGGCCTTACCACCACCCGCCCTCTCTCCTGCAGCGTTAAGCCGGTTACGGCACTAAAAAACAACTCCTGCACCGCCAGGATCCTAAGCCCGAGGCCGAGGAGCATTGCGGCAATCCTCAGGAACGTGATATCCTGACATGACGGCAACGGCCGGGGACACTGTTTGTACCCCCGACCCCGCCATAACGTAGGAAACTCATTATTTTCCAAATGCTGTTAGGCTGGCATTGATGCCAGCCTACCATACAGACAGCTAGCGATGTCTCACATACTCCTTGTGGATGACGAACCCCTTCTGCTTGAAGTGACAAAATTGTCGCTTGAGAAGATAGGCGGTTTTCTCGTCACGGGACTTCCGGATGCAAAGAAAGCACTGGATGCCCTGAAGACGACGCGCTATGATGCTATTGTATCGGATTATGATATGCGGAGATGAACGGCCTGGCTTTTCTTGCTGCCCTGCGAAAGGACGGCAACACCACGCCGTTCATTATCTTCACCGGAAAAGGCCGCGAGGAGGTGGCCATCCAGGCTTACGAGCTCGGTGCCGATCACTATATCCAGAAGGGTGGGGATGCACGGTCCACGTATTACGAGATCGTTCAGAAGATCACTACCTGTATCGCGAAGAAGGCGATGGAACAGAAACTCAACCAGACGCGAAAACTCTACACCAACATCTTCAACCACCTGCCCGACCCGACATTTGTCATCGATGAGAAGGGTCATGTCATCGGCTGGAACACAGCGATGGAGAAGTTAAGCGGCATCCCTGCCCGTGATATAATAGGAAAGGGCGACTATGCTTATTCCGAAATCCTGTACGGGAAGCGGCGACCGATCTTAATCGACCTCATACGGGACCCGACCCTGGTCATCGAGGACGACTACCAGATCATCACCTGCACCGACGACTTCTTCACCGTGGAGAAAAATAT
Source organism: Methanoregula sp. (assembly GCF_028712425.1). Classification (GTDB taxonomy): domain Archaea; phylum Halobacteriota; class Methanomicrobia; order Methanomicrobiales; family Methanospirillaceae; genus Methanoregula. Next base: position 1,750 of record NZ_JAQTQD010000035.1, on the reverse strand, counting down.
CGTCGGGCCTGACGGGAAACAGTACACGGCCTGGGTAAAGGTAAGCCCCCTGCTTGGTGAGCAGAATAAGACCATTGGCGCAATCGCATCCATCCGCGATGTGACGGCAAAGAAACAAGCGGAGGAAAAGTTGCGGCAGGCTGGTGAGTACAGCCGCTGCCTGATCGAGGCGCACATCGACCCGCTGGTGACAACAGACGAGACAGGAAGGATCACGGACTGCAACGCAGCCATGGAGAAGCTTTCCGGCTTTTCCCGAAAAGCCCTGGCTGGAACATCGTTCTTTGACCTTTTCTCTGAAGCGGAGCAGGCCCTGGCAGGACACCGCCAGGTACTGGAGGGAAGATGCGTACGGGAGATCCCCCTTGCGGTCTGCGATGATAAAGGGAACAGGATCCAGGTCCTCTTCTTTGGCACTCCCTACCGGGATACTGCCGGAACTATCCGCGGCGTCTTTGTGGAGCTCCACGATTTCCTCACGTTCCCGGTTGCATCCTGTGCGGCCATAGAGGAGGGTGCCTCACGCCACAAAGTATTGACATCGCCACCAGTCCCGTGAATTTTTTTATTCCCGTTTTCCTGATCTCCTTTCCCCACCGGGTATGATACCATACGGTTACCGTATTTCATACCTTGTGAAACGGTATTCAGGGTAAAAGGGAGGGCTGCCTTACGATACGCTGCCTGTACAAAGCAGGAAAAGAGATGATAAAGAGTATGTTTTGGTTATCGTGTGTGTCGAAAGGTGTGCAGACTTCCGGTGTGTGGTCCGGTGTGCACGAAGTGAGATTAGTGCGTGACAGTGTTCACTGGCAGGGCAGGGGATTTCCCGGCTCACCTCCGCCTCGATTCTTTGCAGTGATGCGTGATTCGTACAGTCCGGTGCTGCCCAATGCAGTGCGACTTGTGGACGCAGCGGACTGCAGGCTCCGGATCGAACTGATCGATCCGAAGGCCTCGTTTGCGAGTATATCCATGGTGTTTCTCCTAATGCAGATCGCATTCCCTGTGGCTGGACGCGTCTGCCATAAACAACTCTCCTGTTAGGTCATGATCAATGGGTGCCGAAAACCGATAGGATCGCACACCGGAACCGAATAGTCCGGTGCCGGTTTGCCGCACCGGTGAAGGGAATACCCCTTCAGGAAAAGAAGATCTCCATAAACTCCTTTTCCTCTTCATGCGACCGGGTGATACGCAAATTTTTCCTCCGGGAATGCAGGTACAAGGGGATTCCTGAAAATATGCGACCGAAGATGTCCGGTCTGATCAGGCTGTCACACAAAATTCCTGACCTTCCGGATCATCTCCAGCCGCGCCATCAGCTCGTCCTGCTTCTCCCTGCTGATGGTGTCCAGAATGTTCCGGACAGGAACGTTAAGGGTCCAGATCTTTATCGGGCGCCCCTTGTTGGATGAAAGGGTCTCCTTACACCCGATCCATCCTTTCCCTTCAAGGTACTTCACCGCAACACTCACCTCAGGCTGGCGGAGGTCTGCCCCGTGTTCGATGTCATAGCTTGTGGCCTTCTTCAGTCTTGCAAAAAGCGCGAGCGTCTTTGCGATGGTCTGCTTTGTTCCGATCCTGACAAGGAGGTTGATGAATTCCTCTTCCTTGTCCGTGAACAGGTGGATTGTTTTTTCGATCATGATTCATTTCCTTTTGGATTGATTCATCATGTTATTATTATACCATTAAAACCATTTTGGTTGAGGGGCCGGACGAGCACTGGATTCAGGGCGGAGAAGTA
>NZ_JAQTQD010000018.1 GCF_028712425.1 Methanoregula sp. | reverse complement strand
GACATTCCGGTCTATACCGGGTACAACATCACGCTGGACGGCCCGTTCAACGAATACCTCACCCTTGACGCTGCTGATCCCAGGGGCGTCTCCATTGCCGACATCTACCGTGTCATCTTCTCATCGGCAAAAGAGCGGGTGAAGACCTACCGGGGCGTTGTTGCCGTGACCATGTGGGGTGTCCTCTCGGGATTCGCCAGTTCCGGGCTGAAGAAGGCACCGGTTGCCGGGTCGCTCCCGAAAGGTGAGTCGATCCTCTCTCCTTCGCGGGCCCATGAATGGATGGCATCGGACGCCGGGACCTCGTACCAGGGCGACACGCTTGTCAGTTTCGGTGTGGGGATCGATCTCACCGCCGATCTCTCGTCGTTCAGCCCGGAGGCGCTTGACGCACTCTATTATGCAAATCCCTTAAACAAGGGTGCAGGAAAAGAGATGTACCTCCACAACCATGGCGTTGTCTTCCGGAATATCCCCTATGACGCGACCCTTGACCTGAACACGCAGGTAAAAAAGATTGTAACCGATGGCGAGTTCGTGGACATGCGCCACCTTCTCGATACGACCCGGCTCCGGAAGGCGAAGATCGGGATCGCCTATATCCAGGACATTGCCCGGGAGCCCTGAAAGCGCAGGAAGCGGCTTATCCCGATCTCTTTTTCTTCAGGATGAGGACGTTTTTGTTGTCTTCATACCGGTATTGTATATCGTCCATGACCTGGCGGGTCAGGAAAATTCCAAGACCGCCGATCTTCCGGTCGTCGATGCCTAAAGAGATATCCGGTTCAGGAAGGGAGAGCGGGTCAAAGGGTTCAGCGCTGTCCTCGACCCGGATCTCCATGGCTGACTCATCTTCATGGTAGGACAGGGATACAAGGATCTCCCCCCCTGCTTCCCCGTACCCGTGCATGATGACGTTGGTCACTACTTCCTCGACGGCAAGCTGCGTGTCGAGGATGTCCTCATCAGGAAACTGGTGGCCCTGCATGACCGATTCGATCAGGTCCGAGACCCGGGGTATCTCATTGATATCGGACCTGATTGACAGTACAGCCGGCCGTTCACTCATGGTTATACCGTCCTGATAATCATCAGCGTGATGTCGTCTGACTGGGGGTAGTCCCCGCAGAACGCTTTGACCTCATCAAGGATCTTTGCCATCATCGCTTTTGAATCCATCCCCTGCGACCGGGCAATAACATCGCGCAGGCGGGCTTCCCCGAACATCTCCTGCCGTTCATTCTCGGCTTCGGTGATGCCATCGGTGTACATGACAAGCACATCGCCCTTCTCAAGGGTCTTTTTTCCCGCTGAGTATTCCGCTTCCTTCAGGGCCCCCATTGCCATGCCGGTTGCTTCGAGCTCTTCAAACGAGCCGTTGGCATGGTACAGGAGCGGGGGATTGTGGCCGGCATTCACGTAGGTCAGGATCCGGTTCTCTGCATTGAGCGTTGCGTAAAAGAGGGTGACGAACATGCCGGATTTGGAGTCCGCAGAGATGATCGCGTTCGCCGTGCGGATGGCCTCGGCCGGCCGATCCGGGTACCACGAGCCATTGACCCGGACAACGATCCGTGACAGGGCCATGAAGAGCGCGGCCGGGATCCCTTTTCCCGACACATCGGCAATCATCAGTCCGAGCCGGTGCTGCGAGATCGGGATCACCTCCAGCGGGATGACATCGAAAAAGTCCCCGCCCACTTCCTTTGCCATTACGTTCCGCCCCGCAATGTCGAACCCTTCGAGAGGGATCATCGTTTCGGGAAGGAAACTCTGCTGGATCTCGGCGGCGATCGAGAGCTCGGTGTCCTTTCTCTGGATCTCCTTGATCAGGGTGTCGCGCTCTCTTTGCATCCGCCGCTCATTCTGGAGGTTCCCGATGATGAAGGCAAAGACAAACATCCCTGCTGCATTGGCCGCGATCATGGGGATCGAGACCAGTTCCACGACAGACAAGGCCTGTTCAAAGGGGCTGCAGATGGCAAGCGTCATGAGCATGTGGAGCGCTTCCATGGCAACTGCAAAGATGACGGCGATCGTGATCCCGGCAAACTTCCGCTTCCGGGCAAGCCAGATGAGGCCGCCAAAGAGGCCGGCAAGGACGGTGGCAAGGGAGCAGGAATAGACGGTAAATCCCCCGACTGACAGGCGGTGGATTGCCCCGATCAGGCCGGCACCGAGCCCTACCACGGGGCCTCCCAGCAGGCCGGCGAGCATCGGGCCGAGATCGCGGACATTGATGAATGCCCCGTTCACTTCGAATCCTGCCACCGTGCCATAGACCGAGAGCGCCCCAAAGAAGATGATGAGGATTGCCTGCACTTTGACAGAAGGCCTGCCCTCAAGAACCTCGGGAAAGAACCGGCTCCTGGTAAGCAGGTAGGCGGCAACGATGATGACGCACATCAGCTGGAGAAGGACGATGAGAGATGAGAGGATGGTTGTTGCCATGAATTATCATTACCCATGTGCCCCGTTTCTTCATAAGCCTGCTTGCACAATGCAAAGGAGATAGGATTATCATTTTCCAGCGCCGACATAACAAAAGAATTCAGGATACTTTTGGGGAACAAATATGGAAATAAAAACTACCAGTAAGGACAATGCAACCACCCTTTCCCTTAATGGCAGGATTGACACTGCCACTGCACCGGAACTGGAACAGGCAATCAACAAGGTTATCGATGGCGGACAGCGGAAGGTCCTGCTGGACTTTGCCGGTGTCACCTATATCAGCAGCGGCGGCCTCCGCGTGCTCCTTGCCACGGCAAAGAAACTGAAAAACCCCGGGGACAAATTCGGGATCTGCGCCCTCTCTCCCGAGGTCCTGAAGATCCTCAAGCTTGCAGGATTCACCTCGATCTTTTCTATCTACCCATCTGAGGGAGAGGCCCTTGCCGGCTGGTAACGACCAGCTGGTTTCTCTTGAATGGCAGCCCCTGCCCGGAGCGGGCGGGGCAACAATTTTTCCGCTTATCCGGAAGATCGACACCGTATCGTCCAACTCATACATCATCCAGACGCCGGATGCCATCATCCTGATCGATCCTGGCGGCCTTGCCGCACAGGCAGAACAGCTCATGCAGGTGGTGACGGAGTGCCGGGCCGCAAAGGAGCGCCCGTTTTTCATCCTTCTGACGCATGCACATATCGACCATTTTATCGCGATCCAGAACACGCCGGCACTCGCGGTTGCCGGGGCAGCGGTGCTCATGGTGCAGGAGGAAGGCGCCGCCTGCCTCGAACGCGGTGATGCTGCGATGACGCAGGCCGCGATGTTCAATACAACAATAGCCCCGATAAAGGCAGGGTTCCATCTCGTCACCAGCGACCGCAGGGAACATCCCGGGGAGCCCGTTGAGCTCTGCTTCTCAAATGGCGCACTTGCTACGGTGACAGCGTTCCCTGCAGGTGCAACATCCCTGAGCCTCAACCGGGAGACCATCGTGTTCGGGCCTGCCAGTCCACCGCTTGAGGTCTTCCATACCCCCGGCCACAGCAGGGACAGCATCTGCATCCGCATGGGCGGATTGCTCTTCATCGGTGACCTCTTCTTCGCGGCCAACCCGGGGATAGCCGGCCTGGTCGGGTGGTCGCAGGAGGACCTCGTCCGCTCGCTTGACGGGATTGGCGTCCTGCTGGACAAGGGGGAGATCTCAGTGCTCTGCCCGGGCCACGGGCGCCTTATCCCCGTTGCCGATGCTAAAAAGATGCTCCCGCTCGTAAAGCGGGACGCCGCCACCCTTGCCGATATTGCCGAATTCAACCCGGACCGCGCTGCAGAGATTGCTACGTATGCCGAAGACATCATGGAGCAGGTGAACCAGCTCTTCACGGTCATGGCCGGGCGGCTCTATTATGTCTCGTATGTGCTTGATGAACTTGAGGAGTCGGGGACAGCAGAGGAACTCGGCACCCTCATCAAGGGTGATGACATTGATGAGCTCCTTGATGCGTTCAGGACATTCTCCGACGAACACCATAAGAAAAAAGGCGTCTCGGTCCACCTGGCACTCAAGGCCGGGCAGGTGGTCGGCAAGCTGCAGCGGACGTTCAAAACGGACGAACTGGCGCATATCATCGACCCGGGCATTGTCCGCCGCACGGAACGGCTCCTTTCGGACTATATCACCATCTTCCGCGGATTCACGCCTCCGCGCGAGGTCTCCGTAGTGGACCTCTCGTCACTCATCGAAGCCCTTATCGAAGGCCTGACAATTCCGCCCATCTCCTGCAATGCGGTGTTCTCCTCCACAGATGATGAAAAGGCATTTGCCCGTGTCCTGCTCGCAAGCATCGGGACCCGACCCCTTCTTGAGGACATGGACGTGGTGATTGGCAACGCGCCGGATGCGCTGTTTGTTACCATTGACCGTGAAAATTTTGCCGATATCCTGACCTATATTCTCGAAGACCTCGTGGGAAAAGGATCCCCTGCCATCCGGATAGCGGTATGCGGCAGCGGGGGCGACGCGACAGTCAGCATCTCCGGCACCACCCCGTCATCTTCACCGGAGTGCGAGTCACGGAAAACAGACCGGTTCCTCACCGGGCTCTGTGAACGGGCCGGTGCCTCACTCGCGGTAAGTCATGGGGAGGACACGCGGAACACCTACATGATCCAGGTAAACAGGATTGTATAATCCGGAAGATCGGATCACGGGAAAAAACCAAGGGAACCTGCCTGAACATGAACGCACACGATCCCCCCTTCCTGGAGTTTGAGAACGTCACGGTCTTCCACGGGGAGAAGATGGTCCTTGATTCCCTCTCGCTCGCTATCCGGCGGGGCGAGAGCGTGGCAATCCTCGGGCCCAACGGTGCGGGTAAATCCACGTTAATAAAAACAATCATGCGGGAGTTTTACCCGGTGCTTGACCGCGGGCCGGTCATCTTCCGGGTCTGCGGGAAGGATACGTGGGACGTGTTCTCGTTGCGTTCGGCATTCGGGGTGGTCTCCAATGATCTCCAGTATGCCTTCACGCGGGAGATCACCGGAAGGGAGGTCATCCTCTCTGGTTTCTTCTCCAGTATCGGGTTATTCAACCGCGACGTAACACCAGAAATGGAGCAGAAAGCAGACGAGATCAGCGCATTTCTCGAAGTGGACCATCTCTCCCTTCGGCCGATGACAGAACTTTCATCAGGAGAGGCGCGCCGGTTCCTGATCGGGAGGGCAATGGTCCATGACCCGGATGTCCTGGTCCTGGACGAGCCAACAAACAGCCTCGACCTCCATGCGCTTCATGCGTTCCGCAAGACATTGCGGAAGATCGCTTCTGCCGGAACCGCGATTATTCTTGTCACCCACAACCTGCAGGACATCATACCGGAGATCGACCGGGTCATCCTGATGAAGAACGGGACATTCGTGGGTGACGGCCAAAAAGAAGATTTGCTGGCCGATGGCCCGATCAGCCGGCTCTTTGATGTCCCGGTCACTATCCGGAAGGATGACGGGTATTATTATGCGACCGGGTACTGAAGTACCGGCCGGCTGCCCACTGTAATCAGGGTGAATCGTCCTGCGGGATCGCCGCAAGAGACCGGATCAGCCGCTGGGTCTCCGCCGGCGTCCCGGTGGTATTCACCTCGTAGACTGTGGTCCGGTTGAGAAGGTCCCGCAGGTACTGTGTCCGGATTGCCATCTTGTAGGGGGAAGAGTCGAGATGGTGGGGGTTGAAGAAGCGGTGTTCCGTGAACAGGTCAAGGGCAGTATCCGGGTTGAGGGACTGCACGGCATTCCGGTCGGACGGGTCGCGCTTGAGAATGATCACGGTCCTCAGCGTTGTCATGGGGAGGAGACGTCCTTTGCCAATCACCCAGCGGATGTCGGCAACCGCACGCCCGTCCCGGTCGTATTCATCTGCCCGGACGAGCCCGCCGTACTCTTTCCAGACCGTCTCCAGATCCTGCCGGATATAGAAGTTCTTCTCGGAACCGTAGGAGAGGATCTCGGGGCCGAAGACCCGGGAGAAGAACCAGTCGTCCGACACAATGCGTGTGCCGGGATCCTTCAGCAGGCCATAGGTCTGTGTTGTCTTGCCGGCCCCGGAGGTTCCCGTGAGACAGAGACCGCTTCCGCGGATATCAACAAGCGCCCCATGCATCGAGAAGATGGCATGTTGTTCTTCGAGAATATCCCCTGCCAGGCTGAGGGCAAGCGACTTCACCCACCCGTAATATCCGACATTGAAGAGGAACACGGTCCGGGTCTTGGAATCATAGAAGACCGAATCGGGGGGAGATTCCGGGTCGCGGAAAACGAACATCCTCCCGTGCGACCGGATATTCTGGGACATGGAGTAAAAGTTCTCCTGCCACGTGTCTTTCAGTACGGGATCGTCGGAAAGGAGCTTGATGCAGCAGCCATAGATCTCGGACTTGATCTCGTACCGTACCGAGGGCATGAACCGGGCAGCCAGCCGGTCTTTCTCTTCGGGGGTAATGAGGGTTACCTGGTAGGCCAAAACAATCCTGCCTCCGTGGATCGCGATGATTAACTATCCGCGGATCGCGGTTAATAACCTCTCGGTGGATCAAGGGAGACCGGGGCGATTGTTTTTGTGGTTCCGGGGCAAACCTTCCAAAAGGTCTGGCGATGGCAACAGAATACGTCCACCAATCATTCCCCCATAAGGCAGTCTTCTCATCGGCATTTCTCGAACCGCTCTACCCGGAGCCGGCAGAGCCGCCAAAGGACGCAGAATGGGTAATTGTCCGGGAACAGGGTGTTTACCTGCAATCCGGCGACCCTCCCGCCCTCCTGTTCAGCCGCGACAGAATAGATGCGGTCCGGGAAATCGTGCGCAGCCAGTACTTAGGACACCGGAACGGCGTGGCCTGTTATGCGATGGAGGTGAGGGAGGATCCGGCAGTCCCCGGCTCTGCGTTTTACCCGGATATCCGCGCTCTCCATCTAATCCTTTCCGACAACGAACTCGCTCTCGCCGCCCTTGCCGTGCGTATCATCGCGTTCGACCGGACAACCCGGTTCTGCGGGCAGTGCGGCAGCGAGACGCGGCAGTCAAAGGAAGAGCGCGCAAAAGTCTGCGATTCCTGCGGCCAGGTGACGTACCCCCGCATGTCGCCTGCAATCATCGTCGTGATCCGCAAGGATGACCAGATTCTTCTTGCCCGGTCTCCCCGGTTTCCTCCCGGATTCCACAGCGTTCTCGCCGGCTTTGTCGCACCGGGCGAGAACCTTGAGGAGGCGGTACGAAGAGAAGTCAAAGAGGAGGTTGGCATTGAAATTACGAACATCCGCTACCTGGGCAGCGAGCCCTGGCCGTTCCCGGACTCCCTGATGATCGGGTTTGTTGTGGACTATGCCGGCGGGGAGATCGCGATCGACAACAACGAGATCGTCTCAGCAGGCTGGTTTGACAGGGAAAGCCTGCCTGACATCCCCAAAAGGATAAGCATTGCCCGGGCACTCATCGACTGGTGGCTTGCAGAAGGGCATGAGGAATCGGGGCGGTAAAAAATCTATAGCAAAACTGTTCCGGAAAAGGAATCGGGCCCCGCCCCACAGGCACCCGCCCATGCGCCTGCATTTTTGCACGGATTTTTGATTTTCGTGACATTCACAGGGCCCAATCGACCAGAAATGCTATAATAGAGTATATTATAGTATTAATCAGGCATCCTGGATGGATGAGACCCAGTCACACGTGTGAGAGATTGTAATGAACGGCTCCCTGTCAGATGGGAACGATAATATCATTGATATTTTCGTTCTGAGTACCAGCACAACCGGTTCACCCCTGCAGGCCCGCGACCTGGAAAACCTGGGTTACCGGGCAACCTTCTTTTCCGACGCCCAACAACTGTTCGAATCGCTGCGGTCAGGAAAACCCAACCTCCTGATCTGCGATTCGGTAACGCTCCGGCAGGAGTCCTACGAGCTCTGCCAGACCTTAAAGGCCGATTACGACCTCTGGGTCGTTCCGGTCCTTATCGTGACCACTGCATCGAACCTATCCGATCTCCTCCACGTCCTTGACTGCAATGCAGACAATTTCATCTCCTCCCCTTTCGATCCTGCCTACTTCGCTTCCCTGGTCCAGGGAATGCTGGTCACTCCTGTTGAGCGCCCCACCCCGGAACAGATCAAGACGCAGTTCAAGATCCAGCATGATGACCAGCAGTTCGTTGTAACAGCAGACCGTCGAAGATTGCTGGAATTCCTCCTTTCCTCGTTCGAGATCGCGGTCAACCGTTCAGGGGATATTATCCGCATAACCGGGGAAAGAGAGAACCTCTCGGCATCGATCGTGGAACTTGAAGAGCGGGTCCGTGACCAGTCCAGGTCCATCGAGGCACTGAACGCGACGCTCCGCCAGAAAGAGCAGGCCATTGGAGCGCTCACGACAGAGGGGGCAGAGAAAGACCAAAGGAACCAGGAGAGCCTTGATGAGATCCGGAGGCTGGAAGCCGAGATCAGTGCCGGGAAATCCCATATCGCTGACGCTGAGGGGGAGATCAACCGGCTTACCAGTGAGGCTGCCGATCTTGCCCGGCGTTATACCGAGGAGACAGGCGACCTGGGCCGGCAGCTCGCAACGATCTCGGAGCACCTTGCTGCAACGAGCGCAGATCTCAAGGCAACAGAGGAATCGCTTGCCCTTGAGACAACAAAGAATACTGACGCAGAGACGCTTCTCTCTGAGACAACAGCGAGAAAAGAGCAGGCCGAGAAGATGGCCCATGAACTCGCTCTTGAGGGTGAGCAGTTGCAAGCCGATCTCCTTTCCGAGAGAGAGCGGGTGCAGAACCTGGTCACCGAGATAGCTGCCCTTACCGATGTGAGCAGGAAGAGCAGTGAGGAGCTGACAGCGAAAATCCAGGAGCAGGAAGAGGCAATCCGGAACCTCGAAGAAAACCTCTCCCTTACGGGAAAAGAACTGGAGGCAGAGAAAGTCCGTACCGCTTCCCTTGATCAGCAGGTGGCAGATCTCAGTACCGGAAAACAGGGGGCAGAAGAGGAACTCAGGGTCAGCAGGGAAGCCTCCAAAACGGAGATCGGTGCACTCAAGGAGAGACTCACCCGGGTTTCTGCAGTGCTGGAGGCACGGGAGCTGGACATTGCCGGGTTAAAAACCGAACTTGACGCGATAACCGGCGCACGCGACACGGCGATGAGCGAGAGCTCAGCACTGAGGCAGGAACTCAGCGCGCTGAAGGAGACATTGTCACAGGCAGGCGAAGCACTCCGGGCTGCAGAAGACCAGGTGGCAGAAGAGGCACGCGAGCGGGACGCAGCCGTGAAAGAGGCGCAGGACCGGTACGAGGCGGTACGGGGAGAGCGGGACGAGCTCAGAAAAGAGCTGGACCGGGTCCTTGCTGACCGGGACGCGGCCCTTGCAACACGATCTGTAGCCGAGAACTCCCTTGAGAAGGCTTCCCTGCGCATCCGGGACCTTGAGGCGGAACTCGGGCAGGCCGGCTCTCTCCAGGCAGAAACTTCCCGCCAGGTGGAATCGCTCAGGGCGGCTCTCGAACAGGCTGAAGCCGGGGCAAAGGAGATGGAGTCAGGACTTGCCACAGCGCGGGCCGACCATGCCGAATCAAAAACAGAGATCGCCTCCCTCATGGATGAACTTGGGAGGGTGAGAACGGAACTGGAATCCAGCCAGCGGGAACGAGACATCCTGGAAGAATCCCAGAAAGGGGAGAGAGAAGAGAGGGAACGGATCGCAGCCGGGCTGGAAACGGCAGCAGCCGAACAAAAATCCCTTGCTTCAGCCCTGGCAAAAGAGGAACAGGACCGTCGCGCGGCCGAATCCGAACGCGAACGCCTCTTTAGGCTGCTTGCATCGGCAGAAGCGACCGGGAAGACCCGGGAGGCGGAGCTCTCCGATCGAATCCAGCACCTGGATGCGGAGCTTGACCTGTCACAGGCAACGGTGCAGGAACTGGAGAATCGGGTCGAAACCTTGTCACGGGAAAAGCAGGCAGCAGAGGACAAGGTGGTCAGCCTCGAAGAGGAGATTGACCATGCCCGGGTGGCACTAGCCGATGAATGGGAAAGCCACATGGATGCACAGGAGCGGCTCGTTGCCAGCGCGGCGAAAAGCTCCTCCCGGTCCGGTTCCCTGCAGGAAGAAGAACTGGAGTCCGAGAAAGCAAAGAAGAGGGAACTGGTTGTAAAAGGGCCCGACCTGCCGGTCAGTATCGGAAAACAACCGCAGTCCCTGAGCCCGGTGAAGATGCCGGGCACGGCCACCCCGCCTGAACCGCAGATCAAAAATGTCGAGGACCTTTTCGAAGACGAGCCGGAAGAAACAAGAGAGGAAGAGGAGCTGCCGAAAGTCACCATCATCCAGGAAGTTGCGGCCGGGGAAGGCGACGAAGACCTGTGCGCTGAAATGCCCTTGTCCGGTGACGATGAAGGAGAAACGGAAGAGGATGATGAGATCCCCGAAGAGGAAACAACAGGTGAGGATGACCTGCCGGATAACGACGATGCAGCACCACGTGTCCCGGACCATAGCGGGAGCATCCCTTTCCCGGGGATAGCGTTCAACCGCGCCCAGTGGCTTGACGTCCTGAAATGGGCCCACCACTCAGGCACACTCTCGCAGGAACAGAGGATGCAGATCGTGAAGATGGGCCGGCTCATCCAGAAAGGCAGGAAACTCACCCGGAAACAGGAAGAACAGGTGCACGAGATGCTCTCGCTCGTCCAGGCACAGGGGTACCGGTTCTCCTGAAACGGTCCTTTTTCTGAGACAACTCCTCCATCACACGTCACCTGAACCACAGGTAACAGGAGAGTATGTTTATGGCATTGGATCACGCATCCTGATCACGTAATTCATCCTGGAGCAGCAATGGCCCCGAATAAGAAACGACCGAAAACCTTTGAAAAGAACAAAAAAGCAGAGAAAACGAATTCGGATTACAAGCTCATCATCGTGCTCGCAGGAGCAGTGATCCTCGCGTTCCTGATCATCTATGTCCTCATCCTGACATCACCGGCCTGAAACGAAAAATAAAAAGAGCCCTCCTCGCTCATCGGGAGGGACAGGAATGCAGGTCCGGACCATGACAAACACACCAGAAAGCGTTTCAAGGGTGCTCTGTCCTACGGTCATTCGTTTCTGTTTGAGCGCATCCATGAGACCTTCGCCGGAGTCCTCGAGATACTTGATCATCTGCCGGGTCCTAAAATCCCCAATTGGCATGCCGATTAACCGGTCCTTTCCATACCCGACAACCTTGCAGAATCTGTCGCTTACTACCAGGATCTTTAATTCGGAGTCGAGTATGATCTGTGCAAGGTGCTCTTTTCAAACATTTCCAGGAGATACTGTGATTCCACCATTTCGCTCACCCGGGGTTGATAACCTTCTCCTTACAGACTTCGTTCATGACCTGCCCGAGGCCGGTATAGATTGCAGAGAGCCCGCAGATGATCCCTTCAATGCCCGAGAAATGATCCGGATCTGGTGTTTTCCATCGCCGGATTCTCTACTGTTTTACCACATTCCCCTGATCTCGTCCATCTCATCCATACCCGTGGAGCGCAGCCAGACGTAGAGGAGACGGGCGCGGTTGGCATCAGACGATGCTGCTCCGATTACGATCGGCATTTCACGCCAGAACCCGGCAGGGCTCCGCATTTTCATATCCGTAGACATCATGGCTGATCAGCTCCTTGTTATCATTCCGTTTTGCTCAACCCTCTGTGGGTAAAGTAGTCGTCAAGCTCCCTCGACAACCGGTCCAGTATCTCCTGCTGTTCCTCAAGGCCATTCCGTAACCTGGCATCCGATGACAACGATCCTGTTGAAAGATCCTGTGTAGTGTTTCCCATCCTGTTACTCCCCTGTTCAGCACCAGTTCAAGTGTTGAGATTCTGCCTTGCGTTTTGGTGCTGCACAGGCATTTGTGCAAAAAATCCCTGATAAACAATCTTATTTGCATGGCAGATGTGCAAGGCAAATTCGAAGGATTTATACGGTAAATCAAAGAACAGAGTAATCAACGGGGAATGCGATGGAGGAATTCCAGGAAGATATCCACAGGATCCGGGAGCTGCTGGCTGCAAACCGGGAGGGGATGAGCATCACGGACATCTCTTCACGGCTGAAGATCAACCGGAACACCGTTGCCAAGTACATGGAGATCCTCCAGATCCAGGGGGCCGCTGACGGGCGCAAGAGGGGAACCTCCAAGGTATTCTTCCTGACCGAACGCATTCCGGCCCTTTCGTTAAAAAAAGTCTGTTCCCGCCCCTATTTTGTCGTTGACATGGACGGGATGATCTGTGATACAAACCATGAGTTCTGCACCCTTGCCGGGATGACTGCAGATCAGCTGATGCGGCAGTCAACAGAGACAGTCCCGATCCGCCTGACCGACGGGACCGCACTCCTGAACCTTATCAAAACCGCCCTGAAGGGTTCAGAGCAGCGGGCCCGGGCGCAGATCCGGCAGGGCGAACGGTTCGTGCCGGTAATCCTTTTCCTGATACCGGTTGTCTTCCAGGACGGAAGGCCCGGCGTTGCTCTTGTGGCTGACCCCGAAAACCTGCCCAGCGGACCCCGGAGGAGAAGCCACCCTGCCGATGACCTCCTGGAACTCCTGGACGATGAGATGGAATATGTTGTCCGGAGGACTGCTGAGGGGATCACGCGGTACGTGAACGAGACTTATTGCCGTGCCGTGGGAAAGACCCAGGAAGAACTGCTCGGCCGCCCCTTCAAGCCTCTGGTCTCCCCGGAGGATGCTGTGCGGATCCAGGAACATCTTGCCCGCCTTACCGTGAAATACCCGGTCGGGACGATCGAATACAAGGCCGTGATGGCAAACGGGGAGCTCCGGTACCAGCGCTGGCAGGACCGGGCGCTCTTCAATGCCCGTGGGGAGCTGGACACCATCAACTCGTTTGGCATTGACATCACCGAACAGGTCATCGCATCGCAGAAGCTGAAAAAAGCCCATGAGACCCTCGAAGAGTCCATCGTCCAGCGGACAGAAGAACTGCGGGACATCAACCGCCAGCTCTATGGGGAGATTGCAGAACGGGAACGGATAGAGGAGCAACTCCTCCTCGCACAGTTCGCGATGGACAAGGCAACCGATATCGTCTTCTGGATCGGACTGGACGGGCGGATCCGGTATGCCAATGATGTAGCGGCAACGGAGCTGCTGTATGAAAAGTCCGGGCTTATTGACAGTTTCTTCGGGGATGTTGTCGGGGGATATTCACGTGAAGAATGGGACTGGCTCTGGAAGGACTTAAAAAAGGGAGGGCAGGTCTCCCGTGAGACGTACCTGGTGAAAAAAGATAGCGCCAGGGTTCCGGCAGACGTGCGGCTTACATATTTCGAGTACCGGGGAAAGGAATTCGTGTACTGTTCATCCCGCAACCTTTCAGAACGGATCCGGATGGACCAGGCGCTTAAAGAGGCAAACAAGAAACTCAATGTCTACTCAAGTATCGCAAGGCACGACATCCAGAACAAGATAACCGTCCTGCTTGCCTACCTTGGCCGGACAAAGAAGGCGGTAACCGATCCACGGCTCCTTGACTATCTCGGTCACCAGGAGCAGGCTGCAAAGGCCATCAGGACCGAGATCAACCTGACGCGGGATTTCAAGGACATGGGTATCGATCCCCCCGAATGGCAGGACGTCTCCACATTGATCTCTGAGGTAGCCGGCAGGTACGCAGTAATCCCCTCCCGGATATCAATAGACCTGCCCCGCGTGGAGATCTACGCAGACAGCAAGCTGGAGCATGTTCTCGACCGGCTCCTCGAACGGTCGCTTGAGAATGAAGACCAAAACCTGGAGATCCGGGTCAGCTACCGGGTCAGCGATGGAAAACTTCTCATCATCTTCGAGAACAACGGGCCCGGGTACCGGCCCGAGGAGAAAGAAGGTATCTTTGAACTAAAAAGCGATGGATCGGGGAACCGCGAACTCTATATCGCACGCGAGATCCTCTCCCTGACAGGCATCACCCTGGCCGAGAACGGCGAGTTCGGGAAGGGAGCCCGGTTTGAGGTGAAAGTCCCGGAAACCTATTACCGTTTTGTTCCCGGCACTGCCTGACCGGCCGGCCCGGACACCACCTTTTCCCCGTATAATCGACCGGCAATAAAAAAACAACGCATAAATACGACTTTTCTGCAACTGATGTACTGTACAATACGTCAGGAACGTGTAATGCCCAGAATCCTGCTTGTCGACGATGATAAGGACATCCTTGATATTATCCGGCTCGATCTCGAGGATGACCCGGCGAACGCGGTGGACACCACCAGCACAGCCACCGAAGCCATCACAAAAGTCACCCGGACACCCTATGACGTGATCATTGCTGACTGGCGCATGCCCGGGATGAACGGCACCGACCTTATCAGGAAACTGAGAAGCGACGGGTGCGCCTCGTTCATCATCCTGTACACCGGTTATTCCCTCAGTTCCGATATCCGGACAACGCTGGACTGCGGGGCTGATCATTACCTCCACCGGGGCGGCGATCCCGACCTGGAATTTGCCGAACTGCACCGGCTGATCAAATCCGTTACCAGAAAAAAGAAGTAGTCATCTTGTTTTTGGGCATTTTCGCCCCTTCCCATCATCCTGAAGAGAATGGGTCAACCGCCCTCCCGGAGAGAGGATGGCCCTTTTTTTCAAGTTTTCACCGTCGTACCCGGCCGGTGCTCAGTCACGTACCGGTAAACGACACGGAGCAGGAACCCGACAACAAGGACTGATGCCGATGCTATGATGATCGTCACCCACTGCATCGCGGAGAGCGGCACGGTCGCAAAGACGCTTCCCCCGAACTGGACCAGGAGGATCTGGAGGAGGAGAACCATTCCCATGATGAGGAAGAACATGGGGTTTCCCTTGAAGAAGGGGGGCATCTTCCCGTCAAGGGCACGGCAGTTGACCCCGTTCCAGATCGCTGCCACGATGAAGGCCGAGAAGAAGACAGTCGTGATCTCTTCCGGCGTTGATCCGCCAAGGAAACCGGTCGCCAGCTGGAGGAGGCCAAAGATGATCAGGAACGCTCCCGTTACAAGGATCGAGAGCCACATAAACGGGGAGATGATTGTTGCATCCTGCGGGACAGGCTCCCGCTCCAGCAACCCGGTATGGGGGGCTTCAGAGCAGAGCGCGAACGCGGCAAGCGTATCCATGATGATATTGATCCAGAGGATCTGGATAATGGTGAAGGGCTCGGGATACCCGAGGAGCGGGGCGATGAAGACAAGCAGGCAGGCGCAGAAGTTGATGGTCAGCTGGAAGAGGAGGAAACGCTGGATGTTCTCGTAGAGCGACCTCCCCCACCAGACTGCCTGCGTGATGGACGCAAACGAGTCGTCAAGCAGGATGATGTCGCTTGCCTCGCGGGCCACCTCGGTCCCTGCAATGCCCATGGCAAAGCCGACGTTTGCATGCTTGAGAGCAGGGGCATCGTTCGTCCCGTCTCCGGTAACGGCAACCACATCGCCAGACTTCTGGAGCGCCTGGACAAGGAGGAGCTTGTCCATGGGTTCGGCCCGGGCCATAATGTCGAGATCCCGGGCAGCAGGGACCTGTTCTTCGGGAGACAGTGCCCGGAAGGCCGGGCCGGTCACAACGGTACCACCTTTGTGAATACCGGACTCCAGTGCAATGGCGCGGGCAGTCTCCGGGTTGTCCCCGGTCACCATCCGGACACGGATCCCCGCCCTCTTGCAGGTTGCAACCGAGTCCGCGATATTGTCGCGGAGCTGGTCGCGGATTCCCACGAACCCGTCCCAGACAAGGTTCGTCTCGCTCTCATCTCCATTGACAATCTCCTTGTGAGCAAAGGCAAGAGTCCGCATTGCACGCTTTGCGAGAGCTATGACCCCGGAGAGGTCCGGGGCCTCCACGCAAAGGCCGGCAAGGATCTCCGGCGCACCCTTGACCAGGAGAAACGGCTTCCCGTCGATCTTGACAACCGTGGACATCCGTTTCCGGTTCCCATCGAAGAGGTACTGCTTTGTCTCGTGCATCTCAGCCCGGATCTGCGCATAGTCAAGGCCGTACTCCTTCAGCCAGCGGAGGAGCGCCCCCTCCGTGGAGTTGCCGATCACGATGGTTTTCTCACCATGGGCATCGAGGTACGCGGTCCCGTTGATGGCCGCGTTGAGTGTTATCCACCCGATGGGGATTTTCGGGAGCGCTTCGGGTTTGACAGGATTGCCGGCAGAGGACTCGGCAACGAGCATCTGGTTCTTTGTCAGCGTGCCGGTCTTGTCGGTGCAGATGGTGGTGGAAGACCCAATCGTTTCGCAGGCAATGAGCCTTCGTACCAGGCAGTTGGCCCGGGTCATCTTCCGCATGGCAAGCGAGAGGGAAAGGGCAACGCTCATCGGCAGGCCTTCGGGAACGGCCGCGACCACGATAACGACCGCGAGCATGAAGTAATGCAGGACATGGTTTGCCGTGTCGAGATTGAAACCGCTCACGTCCCCGGTCAGCACACCCCGGGCAAACAGCGTGACACAGATGAGGATGGCCATCGCGTACCCGAATTTGCTGATCACGCCGGCAAGCGCCTCAAGTTTTATCTCAAGCGGGGTGCGGGTGGCATGATCGATTCCCAGTGATGCCGCGATCACGCCCATCTCGGCCCGGTCACCGACAGCGCCCGAGAGCATCCGGCCTTTACCTGCCGTAACAAAAGTGCCTTTTAAGACCCGCTCCTGTTCGCCTTTTTTTACCGGCTCGCTCTCTCCGGTGAAGGCGGATTCGTCAACAACCAGGCCGTCCGATGCAAGGATCCAGCCGTCGGCAGGGACCGCGTCCCCGGCTTCGAGAAGAATGAGGTCGCCGACAACGATGTCACGGGACGCGACCTGGACGGGATGACCGTCGCGGACCACCTTGATCGCGATCTCGTCCCGGTGGGCGTTTAAGACATCGAACTCCCGGCTGCTCCGGTACTCGTTGAAGAAGGCAATTCCGGTGGAGAGGAGGATCGCGGCGATGATGCCCACGGTATCAAGGAGACCGCTCCCCTGGATGAGCGAAACTATGGTGGAGATGGCAACAGCAAAGAGCAGGATCCGTATGATGGGGTCGTCGAACTTCTCCAGGTACTGCTTCCAGAGCGGGTCACGCACCGGGGGCGTCATCATGTTGGCGCCATACCTTGTGCGCATCGGTTCGACACGGTCGGACGCGAGGCCTTCTGTGCCGGCTATGTCAATGAGTTTTTCGAGGGGAACGAGCGACTCTTCCTTCATGGGCATACACTACAGTTCTGGTCACCAGTATTGGACGAGGGCGGGTAAAATGGTATAGGTCATGTATGTATTCGGGGGATGGAGAGCCTTCACGGCAGTCTCCCGCAGGTACTTCCCCCGCGGAATCCCTCAGGTCACCACCGCGTTCCGGAACCTCCACCAGGCAAGGGCGAACATGATCGCCGTGAAAACGACCAGGCCCGCAAACGAGAGCAGGATGTCCATCTGCGTAAAGGCATAATGGTGCCCGAGGGCATAGAAGTCCGGGCCTATCGCGAAGTACCGTATCCCGTTGATGAGCAGGGTCATCGGGTTGTACGCGGAGATGACCCGGAGGATCTCCGGGAAGTTGTTGATCGGGTACAGGGCATTGCTGGCAAAGAAGATCGGCATCGTGAGGAGCGTCATTATGCCCTGGAGCCCCTCAGGGCTCTCCATGGAGATGGCGATCGCGGCCGAGAGGAAGAGGAAGCCGAGGGCGAACATGGCAACGAACGCGAGGACACCCACGATCCCGATCAGGACATGGACTGGGGTGAACCCGGCAAAGAACGCCGCCCCGATCAGGACGCCAAAGCCCATGATGATTACCGCCTGGATGAAGGACTTGGTTACGCCGGAAAGCGCGATGCCGATGATGATGTGGTTCCGGCTCACCGGGCTTGCCAGGATCTCCCGCATGAGCCCCCAGTTCTTGTCGAACAATATCACGATTCCCGAGAAGAGGCTCGTGAACAGCGTGGTCATCGCGATGATGCCGCAGCCCATGAACGTGAGGTACCCCACAGCTTTCACTCCTTCCGGCACGGGCATGCCCGCCATCATTACATCGAAGTTGCTTGCCATCGCAATGCCGAAGAAGGCAAGCCAGAGCGCAGGCTGGAGGAGCGACGAGACAAGCAGGGTCTTGAACCGGACAAACCGGATCATGTCCCGCCAGTAGATGGTCAGAAAGCCGTCCTGCATGATCAGTGCCTCGCTGCCCGCAGGAACCCGCCCCGCGCCGGCTGTTGTCCCTCGTCGCGGATCTCTTTTCCCGTGTAGAAGACGAAGACATCGTCCATGGTCGGTTTCTTCAGGTTGATGGTACTGATGGCGACACCGTTTTCCCGCAACGTGTCGATGATCCCGGGCAGAACCCGGGTCCCATCCTCGTTCACCATCAGGATAATCCCCTGCTTCTTTTCCGTGATCTCCCGCACGGAAGGGAGGGATTCAAGCAGCCGGCGGGCGGCCGGGTTGTCGCTTGTCTCAAGATAGATCAGGTCCTGCCCGAGCGTGTTCTTCAGCTGCCATGGCGTCCCGGTCACAACAATCCTGCCGTGATCGATAATGCTGATACGGTCCGAGAGCTGGTCGGCCTCGTCCATGTAATGCGTTGTTAAAAAGATGGTCGTCCCTTCGCGGTTCACGCCCCGGATATACTCCCACATCCGCATCCGTGTCTGCGGGTCAAGCCCGATGGTCGGTTCGTCCAGGAAGAGGACGAGGGGACGGGTCATCAGCCCGCGGGCAATCTCGAGCCGGCGTTTCATCCCGCCGGAGAGTTTCTTTGTCAGTTCGTTCCGTTTTGCATCGAGCTGGACCAGCTGTAACAGTTCTTCGATCCGTTCCCGGCGCTCCGCAAGCGGCATGCGATAGAGCCTTCCGTGGAACTCCAGGATCTCCCAGACGGTCATATCACGGTCGAGGGTAATATCCTGGAATACGATTCCGATGGATTCGCGGATCTTCTGCGGGTCGGTTTTCACGTCGTGCCCGGCTATCGCGGCCCTCCCTTTCTGGAGGTTGAGGAGGGTGATCAGGACATTGATGGCCGTACTCTTCCCGGCGCCGTTCGGGCCCAGGAACGAAAAAATTTCGCCCTTTTTGACAGAGAAACTGATCCCGTCCACTGCTTTGAAGTCCCCGTAGATATGTTCGAGGCCCTCTACGAGGATGATCGGGGCATCTCCCGCGGGCACCGGTCCTGCCATGCAGGAATATTCCGGGTGGATCTCAATAAACCCAGTGATCGTGCCCAGCTCCGCCCCCATGCCGGAACAGTTACGGTATCATTATTGATGTAGTTGGCCAATACCCGGGTGATTGTCCCATGTTTTCTCATCATACAAAAACCGGCTACCGCGAATCACTTCCCGGAATCA
This sequence comes from Methanoregula sp., assembly GCF_028712425.1. Taxonomy (GTDB): domain Archaea; phylum Halobacteriota; class Methanomicrobia; order Methanomicrobiales; family Methanospirillaceae; genus Methanoregula. The sequence continues at coordinate 35,730 of NZ_JAQTQD010000018.1, read as the reverse complement.
CGCAGAAGTCCCTCGTCTTTGGAACAAATACCCTGATGGCTGAATTCCGTCTCGAAAAAGGTTCCACCCTCCCACGGCATTCCCACCCGCACGAGCAGACCGGATATCTCGTATCGGGGCACATGACCCTCCGGATCCATGACGAGGAATCGGACATCCGTCCGGGGGACAGCTGGAATATTCCGGGAAACGTTGAGCACTCGGCCGTGATCCATGAAGATTCAATGGCAATCGAGGTCTTCTGCCCGGTGCGGGAAGATTACCTGGAGTAAAAACCTGTTTTTCTCTGAAGAATACGAGTTCTCTGCTGCTATTGCCCCCCCTTGCGCCTCCGACTGGTTTGAACAACCAGAAGGATGAGAAGAACGCGGATGCGTTCTTCGAAGAATCCTGATGGATTCTTCTCATTTCTCGGGTTTGATAACCCTCGAAACTTCGAAATCCGACTGGTTTGAAAAACCAGGAGGATGAGAAGAACGCGGATGCGTTCTTCGAAGCCCAGACTCGAAGAACCTTGCAGGTTCTTCTCGTGTCTCGGGTCTGAAGAGGTTCGACAAGAGGGATTTTTCAAAATCCCTCTGCTTCATTCCTTCGGAATGAAGCTCCCCCAAGGGGGTGCTAAGGGTCTTACGACCCGAAGCAGGAGAAGAACACCTTGTGTTCTTCGACTAGGGGGCGCAGGCGATGCCTCCATATTACCCATAAGAGAATTTCACAATGACTCAAACAGGTAATTGGTGAACATCGCCATGCGCCCCGTCCCCCCATTGGGGGAAGACTGCCGTTCCATCAGGAAGGGCAGTCTGGAGAAGAGCCATCAGGCTCTTTGACTCTGGTGGCGCAAGAGGGGGATTCATATTAAAAAACAAGGAATTCTCCAAAACCCGGTTTACACCGTCATCTCCTTTCTCCCGGTCATCAGGAACACGGTAAATGGCCGGATCTCCCCGGACGGGGACTCCTTCTGCACTATGGCGGCTGTCCGGTTGCGGACGCAGGTGAGACCCGCTGCTTCGAATTGGTTCTTCATGATGTACCGGTCAAATCCGTTATGGAACACGCCCTCCGGCGTGTCGTGGAATTTCCCGTTGTCGTTGTCAAGGTCGGCGATGGCAAGTGTGCCGGCAGGTTTCAGCAGCGTGGAGAGGATCGCAAGCACCGGCTGAACGTCCCGTATGTGGTGGAAGGTCATGCTGCTCACGATGAGGTCGTACTTCCCGTCAGGGATCTTCCCGTTCTCCACATCGATGCATTGGGCCGTGACATTGGTGAGCCCCTGCTCACGGATCTTCTCTTCCAGGACCGCAAGCATCCCTTTCGAGCTGTCGATCCCCGTAATGCTCCTGGCCAGCGGCTGAAAGCGGAGGGTAAGGAGCCCGGTACCGCACCCGAAATCCAGTACGTCCATCTCCGGGATTATCTTCACGGTGTTGCAGATTGCCCGTGCAACATCAGCTGCCAGCTTCGCCCTCCGGGGTATGTCGTCCCAGGCAGCAGCCCGGTTGTCAAAAATGGTTGTTTCCTCGTTCACAGGATTGTCACCGGCCATCGGTCTTCACCGGATGTATGAGGGGCTGAGGGAAAAATCCTCGCACATCACCTTATGCGTCTTTTTTTGCGATGATCGTGATATGCCCTTCACCAACAGTAGTATCCTCAATCCGGAATCCTGTACGCGTCAGCTCCCTTTCAAGAAATGCGGGAGTGATCCGCAGTTTCCGGTACTCCCCGGCTGACCGCTCCCATGACCCGGACACCCGCGAATACAGGATATCCGTCACGCCAACACTCTCTTCATCATACTCAAGCCTGCACAAAAAGATCCGGTCTGCATCCCTCTGCACCGGAATGACGATAACGCTCCCTTCCTCCTCACGCGAATAGTCCCGCAGTGCAAGGATGAGCCTCCCGCCCGGCACGAGTTCCGTATAACACTGCCGGAGCAGGTCCCGTACAGAACCGGCACCCGGCAGGTGCGCCAGCGTGTCGCCCATACAGACGATGAGTTCCGGGTCCCTGCCGGCCCAGAGCGGGAAATCAAGGATATCCCCTTCAACAGTGGCGATACCCGGGGCACGGTGCACCAGCTCCCGGAGGAGCGGCCGGCAGAAATCCACGGCCGTAACCCGGAATCCCGCTTCCACAAGAGGAATTGCCGCAAAACCGCAAAACCGCCCCAAGGTCTATGGTGGTACCGGTAGAGCGGGGGACAATGCCCGCCTGAACGAAAAACCTGCGGTTCCGTTCCAGGTTACTGTCGAAACCCCCGGCCATCCAGGCATACTGCCCGGCCAGGAAACGGTCGTAGTGCTCTTTCACGGAAAGGGCGGAGGAGTTCATTGTTATCGATCGTTTGCCTTCCTGCTATACTTATTTGACGTGCAAAAACCAAGTATACGCCAATGGTTAAAGAGCCCGAATTCCGGTACAAGCAGTGCCTGATCATCAGGAACGATGTCAAGATGAGCTGCGGCAAACGGTGTGCCCAGGCCGGCCATGCCGCCATCGGGGCGTACAATGCCGCGGACAAGGCGCTCCAGAAAGCCTGGCTCTCCGAGGGGCAGAAGAAGGTCGTGCTGAAAGCAAACGATGAGCGGACCCTGTACGAGCTGAAGGTGCTTGCCGAGCGGAATGGCATCTCGACATCCCTGATCCAGGACGCCGGCATGACCGAGATCCCGCCGGGCACGATCACGGCGCTCGGCCTTGGCCCGGCAAAGAGCGAGGACCTTGACCGGATCACCGGAACGCTCACCCTGTTATGAGAGAGAGCACCTTCCCCCTCGAACGCGAACTCGGCATGCGCTGGTATGCCAGCGATGGCGACGGGATCGGCGGCAGGCTCCGCTCCAGTCCCTCGGACTTTATTGTGGAGGAGATCCCGATCGAGGGAAAGGGCGGCACTACAGGCCCGTACCTCATCTGCCGGCTGACCAAGACCAACTGGGAGCTCCAGCATGCGGTAAAGGAGATCGCAAAACGGCTCGGGATCAGCCACCGCCGGATCGGCTGGGCCGGCACCAAGGACCGGAACGCGATAACAACACAATGGATCTCGATCTATGATGTGACCGCCGAGCAGGTCCGGGGCGTGCAGCTGAAAGACATTGTATTAGAGCCCCTGCGGAACGCCAACGAGGCCCTCGCCCTCAGCCAGCTGGAAGGGAACCGGTTTGCGCTGGTGATCCGGGACACCAATCCGGACGACCTTGCCGGGCGGGTGGAAGAGATAACCGGGACTGTCCGCGAAGGTGTCCCCAATTACTTCGGCCTCCAGCGGTTCGGGGCGATCCGCCCGGTCACCCACACCGTAGGCGAATGGATCCTACGGGATAACTATGAACAAGCGGTCCTTACCTACATCGGCCTCCCGTTCCCTTCGGAGAACGAAAGCGTCCGGGCCGTCCGCACCGCATTCCTCGAAAACCGCGACCCGGCTCCGGCGCTCCGCGACCTTCCCGTCCAGATGAACTACGAACGGGCTATGCTCCAGCACCTCCACAACACCCCGGGCGATTACGCCGGCGCCCTCCGCGAGCTCCCGCCCAAGCTCCTCTCCATGTTCGTCTCGGCATTCCAGTCGTATCTCTTCAACTGCGCCCTGAGCCGTAGGTTCGATGAGGGGGTCGGACTCTCGGAACCGGTGCCGGGCGACCATCTGGTCTTTGCCAATGGCCGGACCGACATGGTGACAAACGCAAACGCCGCTGCCGCCGCCCTCCATATCCGGCGCGGCCGGTGCAGCATCGCACTCTTCATGCCCGGTCGCGGGAATGAGAGCAGCCCTGTTCTCAGAGAACCGGTCATGGATTCGCTCCTTGCAGAGAAGGGGATTACCGCGGATGACTTTGCCCGGGCATCGCGCTTTGTCGGCACGAAGTTCGAAGGGGCGTTCCGCCCGATCTCGCTCAAAACAGAGATTGAGTATTCCACCGGGGAAACGGACGTGAGCCTGAAGTTCACGCTCCCGCCCGGCCATTACGCGACAACGGTCTGCCGCGAGTACATGAAAGCAGATCCCGTGCGGATGGTCTAACGCCGGGACGCGGCAAGCCGCTTTGCGCCATCGATGGCGTCGTTGAGGTTGCCGAGCTCGTCCACGATGTTCATCCTGACGGCTTCGGCGCCCCGGATGACCCGCCCGTCCTCAATATCGGCACGGTTGATCGCCCGCTGGGTCGTGACATCGCTGATGAACGTCTCGAAACTGTCCTCGACAACCTTCCTTGCATAGGCCTGCTCGTCTTCGGTCAGGGACCGGGCCGTTGAGCCCATGTCTTTCTTGCTGCCGGACTTGTACACGCTCAGGTTGTACCCCTCGTTCTCCATCCAGGAACTGACATCGGAGAACTCCCAGATAACGCCAACGCCTGCCGTGAAGGTGTCAGGATTGGCATAGATCCGGTCGGCATGAGCGCTGATGTAGTAAGCAGCGGACGTTGCAATGTCGCCCATGGAAACAACCACCGGTTTCCTGCTCTTCGCGTAGTCAAGGTCGCGGATGATCTCCTGCGCCGACGACGGGGTTCCGCCCGGGCTGTTCACCCTGAGCACGATGGCCTCGACCAGGGGATCGTCCGCCGCCTCGCGGAGCTGCGAACCGATTGCCTCGCTCCCGGCAATATCCCCGTCGGATACTGCGCCGGTCGCAAGCGTGCCCTCGATACGGATGACAGTCACCCCGCGGGTGTCCGTGTCCATCAGGACATAGGCTGCAACAAGAACCGCGAGCACGAGAAGGATACCGGCAATGAGGACCACAAGCCACATGAGGCTGCCCCGGCGTTTCCGCGGGGCAGGGGCGGGTGCCGCCTTGTGCTCCGGCATGCCCGGTACGGGTGGGGCCGCGGGGACAGGCTGCGTTTCGGGTGCCAGGGATCCATCGATGGTACTTTCGTCCATGATCCCTCCGTTATTCACGGCCGTAGAGCACATCGAATTCCGAGACGAGGTTGGTGCCGCAGAGATAGTAGTTCTTCAGGGTGAGCCGGATCATCTCGTTCTCGTCGTTGATGTGCATGCCGCCGACAAGCGACGGGGTGTCGGACCCTCCCACGATGAAGGGGAGGTGGATGAGCCGGATCTCGTCCACGAGCCGGTCGTGGAGCATGTGCCAGTTCAGGGTCGGCCCGCCTTCGATCATGAGTTTTTTCACGCCGAACTTCTCGCGCAGGATCTTCATCAGCAGCGGGAGTTCGACATGCATTTTGCCGGCCACGACAACGTTGACACCCTTCTTTTTGATCGCGTCCACGCGGTCCTGAGGCGCTGCTTCCGCAACCGCGATAACAGTAGGAGCATCGGGGCCCAGCACGTTTGCATCAAGGGGGATGTCGACCATGCTGCAGGGGATGACCCGGAGCGGGCTCTTCCCCGGAACGTACCGTACGGTAAGGAACGAGTTGTCGATCCGGATAGTATTGGCCCCGACCATGATCGCGTCGTATTCTGCCCGTGTCGTGTGGAGCAGGATCTCGGTCTCGTGGGACATGTATTTCATCAGGATCTTGGAGGATGCCCCTTTCTTGAGCGTGAGTTTGCCGTCGGCTGTAATCTCTGACATCATCAGGACGTGCGGACGGTCGGTAGGATCGGTCATAACTTTCCTCTTTTCTCCGGAATTATTGGGCGGCCACTATAAATAACGTGGCGATAGCGGCCATCGGTACCTGCGTGGGGACAAGAGGAAGGCCCCGCATAAGCAACTTTTAATGGTTCCTCCTCCCATGATTTCCGGTATGAATATTACTGCACTCCGGCCCCGTTTCATCGGGTATCTGGAGCCGGTCGCAGATCTCTTTGTGCGGCTGAAAATCACGCCCAACCAGATATCGCTCCTCTCGCTTGCCACCGGCATTCTCTGTGCATACCTCTTCTTCCAGCGCGAGTTCCTGCTGGGGGCTCTCGCTCTCTTCATCTCGGCAGTCTTCGACCTCATCGATGGCAGTGTTGCCCGGAAGACCGGCGCCCATACGAACTTTGGCGCCGTTTTCGACTGGATTGTCGACAAGTACGTAGACGCGCTCGCCCTGCTTGGCATCGGGCTCTCCGGGATCGCCATTGTCAGCCAGTTCGTCGCGGTTTCCCCTGTTGCCGACTTCGGGGTTGTAACGCTTGCAATCATCGGGTCGCTGATGAACACGTTCATCAAGCCGGTAGTGTACGCGGAGATCGGGTACAAGGAAAAAGTCGAGGGCAAGATCGACGACCCCCTCGAAGGCGTCGGGTTCTTCGGCCGGCCCGAGACATTCCTGGTCCTGATCATCGGGGGCATCACCGGGTTCATATGGGCTGCGGTCATCATCATCGCGGTCTGCACGAACCTCTCGGCCCTGCAGCGGATCACGTACCTCTACAAAACGCTCTCCTGATTACGGTGACACGAAAGGACCGCCTGGCCTGTCATTCTCCGGAATGCCGGGGCGAATACCCATACCAGAGTGAAAGGCTCGTCAGGCTATATGGAAAACCTGTACAGGATAGTGTTGGATAAGGATGGAACCACGGGCGCTCGGGGTCTACCGACCCTCGCCCCGTGGAGCTTGGCGGCATAAGAGCCTCAAAAATGAATACGGGGGTCAAGGGGGCTTGCCCCCTTGGGCTGTCTTCGCAGTCATTGGACTGCGAGACGAGAAGATGTGCGGCATCTTCTCGCCCTCGAAGAATCCTTCGGGTTCTTCTCCTTCCTCATGGCCCTGATGGACCATTCGGACTCCCCCTCTGGGGACCGACCGCAGGGAGGTTGTAGAATGCCACAGGTCGCCAGATCTGCGGCAGGAGAAGGTCGGTGACCTTCTCCTGAACGCATCGGCGTTCTTCGAGGAGAGAGGGGGTCACACTCGTAATTCCACTGAGTGCGGCATGAGAAGCGTTTCTATAGAGCAGCTCGTCACAATTTTCTTCTAAAAACAGGATGAGTCACTTCATGAACCGACCGCCGCGTTCCGGTGTGCGGGCCCGGAAATCTCGGGAGAATTACGGGAGCGTTTATCTGCCCTTGCAGAACGCTTTCCGGAATTCCCCGGTGTACATCTGGTAAAGGTCATCGGCGAATTTCCCCAGGCTGGGAATGAGGGTGAAAAGCGAGTAGGCGATCATCACCAGGATGACAAGAGCAAGAAGCTCGGCGATCACGTTGTGAGCCCAGAAGAAACTCTCGTATCCCATCTCGCCGTTGCTTGCCACCTCGGGCCAGTACGGGAACCACTGGTCCGTATAGGCCATGATTACGAAGGCGTTGCGCAGCAGGTTGAGGATATAGATTGTCGGGGCAACGATGAGGAACGCGAATAACTTCTGCCGGAGCGTTGTCGGGACTGCCGCTGCGACCCCGAGCAGGATCGCGATGCTCTGGATGCCGGTGCAGCCAAGGATGATCTGGACGCTGTACCCGTTCCTTGTGATGGTGTCCCGCAGAAGCCCGGCGCATGCTGACGGGTCCAGTGCCCGTTCGGTCACCGGGTCCATGCAGGTGAGCGAGACCGTGAAGTTGAGGAGATCGAGGATCCAGAGCACCTGCGAGACAACAAGGGAGATGAGCTGGTCCCCGAGCCAGGCAAAGAGCGGCACCTGGGTGAACCCGAACGGCGCATAGATGAGAAACGCCACTGCTGCCGCCCGGGAAAGGTGCATTGCCCGCTCATCGTTGTTCAGGAGATACTTGACCGTGATCGCGAGAAACGGCACCGACATAGCCGCAACCAGCGGGTACATGAAATTGTTCTCCCGGAAATACTCGGGAAGCGACGCGAACAGCGTCAGGACAATGAAGACCCATCCGATGATGGCAGCATACCTGCGGTGGCGACCGGGTATCAGGAATGCCAGAAAACCGGCACAGGAAAGCAGGACCAGATACTCGATCATTATAGAATTATCCACGCAGAACCAAAAAAAGGATTCTCATCAGGCATACCCCTGACGTACGGAATGGTCCGCTCTCCCTTCCCTTCCCGTTCCTTCCTGCCGGCCCGTTGACAGGGGGTGCAGGTAGTACCCGAGAGTTAATCTGGTATCATCACGCATAGTATACCGATGTTTTGTCCTGAATGCAAGTCTCTTATGATATCTTCCGGTGGCCAGCTCAAGTGCCGCAAGTGCGGTTATATCCGGAAGATCGAGTCCACCGACAATATGACAAAGAAGCGGGAACGCGTGGAAAAGGAGATCATGATCGTGGACGACGAGGGGGAAAAGATAAGAACACTCCCCACGACCCAGATCAAGTGTCCCAAGTGCGGCAACAACCTCGCGTTCTGGTGGCTCCGCCAGCTCCGGGCTGCCGATGAGAGCGAGGTGCGGTTCTTCAAGTGCACCGAATGCGATCACACCTGGCGCCAGTACGACTGAGGCCGGGTTATACACCCATACTTTTCCCTTCCAGATCCTGTCTGCCGGCGAATCCCTGATCAGGAACGTACTGCAGGATCGTGCCGAACTGGCCTCATTCCCTTCCGGTCAGGAGCTTTTCTTCTTCCGTTTGTTGCCCGATGAGGTTGTGCTGCCGATCGCCGTCTTCTTTCGCAACAGCCGGTTATACGTAATCGCAAACCGGTGTGCCTCGTCGCGGATCTCCTGGAGGTAATGCAGTGCCATACCCTTCGGATCGAGCTTCCGGGGCAGTACCTCACCGGGGATATACACGTCCTCCTCCTGCTTGGCAAGGGCGATGACCGGGATGGTGAGGTCAAGGTCACGGAGCGATTCCCCGGCCGCGGAGAGCTGCCCTTTCCCGCCGTCGATGATGATCAGGTCGGGGAGCTCCCGGTCCTCGCGGATCAGCCGGTCGTACCGCCGCTTCACGATCTCGGCGATGGAGGCAAAGTCGTCAATGCCTTCCACGGTTTTTACCTGGAACCGCCGGTAGTTCTTCTTGTCAGGAACACCGTTCCTGAACTGCACCATCGACCCGACCATCGCGGTGCCGGAGAGATGGGAGATATCAAAGCACTCGATAACCTCAGGCGAGTCGGCAAGACCGAGGCTTGCCTGCAGGTCCTTTGTCTTCATCTCGTTTTTCAAAAACGCGTACTCGAGGTTCTTCTGGACAAGGTCGAGCAGTTTTTTCTTCTCGCCGATCTTCGGCACCGTGAGATGGACTGCCTTCCCCTTGCGCTCCGAGAGGTACCCGGCCAGCGCCTCATCAAGCTCGACGGACACAATGAGTTCGGAGGGGGGGACACGGTCTGAATAATACTGGACCAGGAACTCCTCGAAGAAGTCCTCGCGGTTGTCAAACGAGTACTCCTGCTTTCCCATGAGCAGGCCCTTTTCCACCGAGAAGACCATGAGATAGACCGTATCATCGGAGATCGTATACCCGATCACGTCCTGGTCCGTCTCCTTCGGCCGCTCGACATGCTGGCGCTCGGAGAGCCGGGTGACGGCACCGATCTGGTTCCGCACAGAAAGCGCCTTCTCGTACTCCTCCCGTGCGGAATATTCCGCCATTTCCTCGCGGAGCGTATGGAGGAGCTCCGTGCTTTTTCCTTTCAGGAGTTCTGCGGCCCGGTCAACCTGCCGCTGGTACTCCTCCTGCGTGATGGCGCCAACGCAGGGTGCGCTGCAGGTATTCAGGTGGTGCCGGAGGCACGCACGCTTCGGGAGCCTGCGGCAGGACCGGATCAAAAAGATCTTCCGGACAATGCGGACCAGTTCATCGCGCTCGGCAGCCGAGACGAACGGGCCGAAATACACCGATTCGCCGGCCCCGGTACGGCGGGCAATCCCGATCCGCGGGAACGGTTCGCGGGTCAGCTCGATATACGCGTACCGCTTGGCATCCTTGAGATCGATGTTGTACTTCGGCTGGTGCTTCTTGATCAGGTTGTTTTCTAAGAGAAACGCCTCGGTCTCGGTGTTGGTAACCACGACGCTGATGCGGGCAATGGAGGCAACAAGGCTCTGCGTCTTCCGGTCATGATCCTTCTTCTGGAAGTAACTGCTCACCCGCTTTTTTAAGTTCTTGGCCTTTCCGACATAGATGATCGTCCCGCCTTTGTCAAAGAACTGGTAACAGCCGGGGGCGGGAGGAAGGGTCGCGGTATCAAACATGTGTTGTACTAGCGTCTCTCTTTTGGACTATTAAGGTCTGGGGATGGGGAAGAGACACGGAAAGGATGTACGGCGGGGATTCTGCATGACGCTCATGCTGCCGTCACTGCACCGGGATCTGCAGTGCAGTCCTGCTGCGCAAATCCCTAAATAGCCGGCTGGTGATGATGTTCTCTTTGTCCAGGGTTCCACACGGGAACAACGGGGGAGAGGACATATGGAATGGATCTATGCAAAGGGAATACCCATCGAGGCCCAGTACCTGTACCGGAAGGCACTGGACTATTCGCAGCGCGGCAGGGATGACGAGGCGCTGAAATATCTCCGGCAGTCGGTGATCATAGCGCCCGGGTACGCAAAGGCGTTCTTCGAGATGGGGAACTGCTGCGCCCGGCTCGGCCGGTTTGATGAGGCGCGGGAAAAATATGAACGGGCAACCCATATCGATCCCCGGGTGCCGGCCCATGCCTGATCGTCCCGCCCGCTCTAGAGCAGCAGGGGACTATCAGGATTTGGCCGGTGGATTCCGGGCAAGCATCTCTTTTAAGAACTGCCCGGTATAACTCCCGGGGATTGCGGATACTTCTTCCGGTGTCCCGGTGGCTACAATCTTCCCGCCGGCATCGCCGCCCTCCGGCCCTATGTCGATGATATAATCGGCTGACTTGATCACGTCAAGGTTGTGCTCGATGACGACAACCGTGTTGCCCTTGGCCACGAGGTCGTCGAGGACCTTGATCAGCTTCTTTGTGTCGTCGAAGTGGAGTCCGGTAGTCGGTTCGTCCAGCAGGTAGAGCGTCCTTCCGGTGGCCCGTTTTGCGAGTTCGCGGGTGAGCTTGATCCGCTGTGCTTCGCCTCCCGAGAGCGTTGTCGAGCTCTGGCCGAGCTTGATGTAGTCAAGGCCCACGCGGGAGAGCATCTCCAGCTTTGCCCGTATCGACGGGATGTTCGAGAACAGCGCCAGGGCTTCCTCAACACTCATGTCCAGGACATCGGCGATCGATTTGCCCTTGTACTTCACCTCGAGCGTCTCGCGGTTGTACCGCTTGCCCTTGCACTCCTCGCATTCGATGAAGACATCGGGAAGGAAGTTCATCTCGATCCGGATCAGGCCGTCGCCCTGGCAGGCCTCGCACCGCCCGCCTTTGATGTTGAACGAGAACCGTCCCGGCCCATAACCCCGCATCTTTGCCTCCTTCGTTTCGGCAAAAATACTCCGGATATCATCGAAGACCTTCGTGTAGGTCGCCGGGTTGCTCCGCGGGGTGCGGCCGATGGGGGACTGGTCGATGACGATCACCTTGTCGATTGCCGTATCGAAGAGGATCTTGTCGTGCTTCCCGACCGGGTCGCGTGACTTGTGGAGCCGCTGCATCATCCCCTTGTAGAGCGTCTCGTATACGAGGGTGGACTTGCCGCTCCCCGAGACCCCGGTGATGACCGTCAGGAGACCGATCGGGAACTTTGCGTCGATGTTCTTTAAGTTGTTCTCGCGGCAGCCCTTCACGGTGAGGAACTTCTTCGCGTTTCTCCGGCTCCCCGGCACATCGATCTGTTTTGTCCCGGCAAGGTACTGGCCGGTCAGGGACTTCTTGCTCTTCTCGATCTGCTTCGGGGTCCCTTCGGCAATGACCGCTCCGCCATGCATCCCGGCCCCGGGCCCCATGTCGATGACGTGGTCGGCCGAGCGGATCATGTCCTCGTCGTGCTCGACCACGATCAGCGTGTTGCCGATGTCGCGGAGGGTCTTCAAGGTCTCGATCAGCTTATGGTTGTCCCGCTGGTGGAGGCCGATGGAGGGCTCGTCCAGGACGTAGAGCACGCCCATCAGGTTCGCGCCGATCTGGGTGGCAAGCCGGATACGCTGCGCCTCCCCGCCCGATAGCGTCCCCGCGTTCCGCGAGAGCGTGAGGTACCCGAGGCCCACCTTCTCCAAAAATAACAGCCGGCTGGTGATCTCCTTGAGGATCTGGCGCGAGATCTCGGCTTCCTTCTCGGTCAGCCGGATCTCCCGGAGCACGGCAAGGTGGGCGGATATGGAGAGGTCCGTGAGATCGATGATCGACCGGCCGCCGATCCTGACCGCAAGCACCTTGTCCTTGAGCCGTTTCCCGTGGCAGGCAGGGCACTCGAAGACCCGCATGTAATTCTCCAGTTCCCGCTTCCGCCACTCGGACTTGGTCTGGGCATAGAGCCGGGCAGTCTGCGGGAGGAGACCTTCCCACTGGCCGTTGTGCGACCATTGCGCATCCCCGTTCCGGGTGCTCATGGAGAAGTGCATCTTCTCGTCCGAACCGTACATCAGGGCATTGTACTGCTCTTCAGTCAGGTCCCGGATCGGTGTCATGGGAGAGAACCCGAAGTGCTTTGCAACGGTCGCGAGATACTGCCCGCGGAACCCGTCCATTGGGTTGCGGTACGGGGCCACGGCGCCATCGGCAAGGCAACGGTCCTTGTCCGGGATGATGAGGTCCGGGTCGAACTCCATCTTCACGCCGAGGCCGTGGCATTCCTCGCAGGCGCCAAACGGGCTGTTGAACGAGAACATCCGGGGCTGGAGTTCCTCGAAGGTGAGGCCGCAGACCGGGCAGGCCATCAGCGAGGAGTACAGGGTTTCCTTTTCCTGTTCGTCAACAGCGATAACCAGACCGCCGGATTTCTTGAGAGCGTTCTCCATCGCTTCCGTGAGCCGCGAACGGTCGGATGCTTCGAGCCGGTCGATGACGATCTCGATGTCGTGCTTCTTGTACCGGTCGAGCTTGATCTCCTCATCAGTGCGGATGATCTGCCCGTTGAGCCGTACCCGCGTGTATCCTTCCGCGTTCAGGTCCCGGAGGAGCTGCTGGTACGTCCCCTTCTTCTGCCGGACAATGGGAGCAAGGACCGTGACCATGCCGGGATGTTCCGCTGCAACCTGGTCCGCGATCCGGTCGGGAGTCTGCGACGCGATCGGGATATTGTGCTCGGGACAATAAGGCGTCCCGATCCGTGCATACAGGAGCCGGAGGTAATCGTAGATCTCGGTGGTCGTCCCCACCGTGCTCCGCGGATTTTTCGACGTGGTCTTCTGCTCGATGGAGATGGCCGGCGAGAGCCCTTCGATAAGGTCAACGTCCGGCTTCTGCATGATGCCGAGGAACTGCCGGGCGTACGAGGAGAGCGACTCCACGTACCGCCGCTGGCCCTCCGCATAGAGCGTGTCGAACGCGAGCGTGGATTTGCCGGAGCCGGAGACGCCGGTTATGACGACTAACTTGTCACGCGGGATCTCCACGCTGATATTTTTGAGGTTGTGCTGGCGGGCACCTTTGATGATGATATCTTTCATGCGTATGTGCTCAGACAATTAGCTCCGGTAGTTAAAGGAGTAAGGTTCGGGGCATGAAAGTGAAGATGTGAAATTCCCCGGGTTGGACGACGAAACAAATTAAGCTCTGGGAAGTTGAGCAAATTGTTTCCGCGTTGGGAGTTGGATACCCAAAATTGATTCCAATTTTTCGTTTGGAATGAATCCTAATCTCTTATCTCTATTTCCAATAAATGTGGTCGCAAATGGAGATAATGCATTATATCGATCTGAGCCTTGTCTGACAATGCGAATCTCATAATCATATTCTGATATGCGACTTATAACCGCAAGATCTCCCCTATCGGCAACATGAGTATATCGATATTTTGAGGTTCTCAAACGAAAATCAACGTTATTTCCTGCTTCGAACGTAACTGTCGATTGATCGACAAACCCAAGGTCATTATAATGTAAATTTATATGGCACGAATAAGTATCTTTGATCCCTCGCTTATTTGGGATTGTTAATGGTGGAAAAAAATCATACGCATCTCTGCTTAACCAGAAATATTGTGTTCCCAAACCTGCTTTTGAACCGAGAGGGGCATTTATTCTAGCTGTATCTGCGTGACTAAGAGTCACTACCATACTAACTGCTTGACTATCATCGATTTTAATGCGCTCCTCTCTTTCATCGTAAACAACTTTCCAAGCAGGACTTTCAAGATCAGATAAGGAAGGAGTGTAAATCTCCCATTTCTGTCGAAGTATTGAATCTGCGAATTCCGACCATCGGAATTGAATTTGACGGGTTAAATCATAATCTAGGAAAAGCGCAGATTCGACATTATGAGCCATTCCATTAGCAGTAAAATTTCCCGATGTAACTATTAAACGATCACCAGAATTGCCGGTCCCATAGCACTTCGTATGGAAAATTTGTTTTCTATTGATTAGATGAACATCACAACCACAAGAGAGTAATTTTTCCACCAACTGATAGCTTGTAAGACGTTGAGAAGTACCCGCACCAAAAAAACATTCGACCCTACCTCCTGAATCCACATGGCGTTTTAATGTTGAAAAGAATCTTACTCCCCCATTATAATTGCCAAAACCTGATACAATATAGAATGTTCCCTCTCCTAACGGTGCCCGATTAATCCAGATGTCTTCAAGCAGACCTAACAAATTTCTGCATGATCCTGTCCGATAAACATCCGGCTGTAAACAAAATTCACTCATTTTTTCAAAACCAACAAAGTTTCGCCTTGAACTGCATTTGCAGCATGCATACCATATCGTTTGTAAGTTTCCAAGGGTAATAATTCCATGTTTTTCCATTTTGACGAGACTGCGACTTCAGAAAGTAATTCCGGCGTGTTTATGTTTTCGGTTTGACCGCCAATAGTTGTCCGGTTAGTTCCTACGATTAGGGTATACACTCCACCCGGTTTCATAATTGAACGAACGGTGTGAAAGGTTTGTTTCATATCCGAAAAATATCGATATAGTAGCCCTGGAACCGCACGCTTTCTAAAACCGTCTCCAGCGCTTAACCGCTCTTGCAAATTGGCACAAAGTAACTGAATAGAATCTGGAAGATTTGATGAATTGATCAAAATCTGGTCTTCCAAATCACGCAAAATATTCTCCGCAGCATCACGGCTTCCAATCAGGGTTTTTTCAGTCGTGGTTATTTCATCGGGATTGATTAAATTTAGCCAAATCAAACTAAGTCTTTGAGTATCGATATACGGTAGAGCGGCAGAGTATGGAGGACTTGTAATAGCAAAATTCGCGCGTAATTTTGTTGGAGATCGTGACGAGACCTCATTAACAAAACGTCCATCTGCTTGGAAGGCAACAGTTTTGAAATTTTTGCCGCTAGTGATCTCTATTGTTCGTTCTAATTCGTCCAATTGTTTATGGAGCAAGATTTTGAAGGATTTTTCAATGGAAATATTTGGAAAAGGACTTCTTCTCCGTCGGATTCTGAGATCTGAAGGCTCTTGAAGTGAATAATCTCTCAATAAATCACTCAAAATGATCTTAAAGAAGGATTCGTTTTGGTCTGTTTCATTTTCAATAATTGATCTGTATTGTTCAATTTTTTCTAGAGTATCTTTGGGAAACCATTTCTCTAGATATTCAAGTCTTCCACTTTTTTCACACAAAATTTTCTTTTCGTTGGGCACATGCGAAAATATTTTTTTTGCTTGCTCTTTTAAAATATCTAAGTCTGTTTTTAATGCAAGAATTTTCGCATTTGTGAGATAAACAGCGAACGGATTTAAATCCCATCCGATACTTTCAAAACCTGCGAGTCCAGATTCAATAATTGACGTCCCGCTTCCGCAAAATGGATCAACGATCTGAGAATCATCAGGTAAATTGTACCAGTTGAGAATGCATCGTACAACCTGAGGATTAAATTTTCCTTTGTACTCATGAAGTCCATGAACGAGATATCGAGTGGCTTGGCGTTTGGTGTTATTTTTTGTATATCCATTCTCCAAAAGAGCTTGGAATGTTTTCGTGAGGGGTCCATCTCCGATGGAATATTTAGAAAAATAAACCAGTCTATTTAGTTTATCTGGGATCGCCGTATCAAAATTTACTATGATTCCGTCTTCGGTTGGTGTATAATTTATAAAACCGGGTAAGGATTCTACTTCTCGAAAAGCAAAAATTTTTTCGTACGGATAATACCGATAATCATGCCACTTTAGATAAGCACTAATCGGCTTTTTCAAGAAAATCACTTCTGAAGAACAATAATATTCTCGGTTAGAATTCTTGAATTTGATAGGTTGAACGACTTCCGATTTGATGGAATATTCCGTGGAAGTATTGTCCGAAGTTCAAAATTTTCTTGCTCTGCAGCGGAAATCAATAATTCAGTATTATCGATTATTTCTCCATGAATTTTTGAATTCCCAACAACGAAACATGCGTAAGAATTGGGAGTGCAAATTTTCGATAGGAGCTTGAAGACTTTCCGCATTTGGTTTTCGAAGTCTTTTGGGGTGTGATGATCTTTTTTAAAGAAATGTGATCTCGCACCAATTTCATGCTCTTTTACTGATAGTGGATCAAATCCTAACCACCACATCCGATATTTATGGTAAAGCCAGTATTCGTAAGCAGCCGGATATGGTGGTGATGAAATAACTAATCCAACTTTTCTAGGTATATCCGATGGAGTAACTTCTAAAATATTTTTATTTATGACGAACGCATTTGGGTACGCTTCTTGCGATGAGTGTAAAACCTGCATATATTGTCGGCAAACGCGGGAAAAAATTGAATAAACATCATCTTTTTCCACGGGTTTATTTACTGCAGCATATCGGGTATCACTATCTTGATTTGAAACTCGGACTAGTATACTCGACAATGCTAACCGTAATGCATCTCTGAGATTTTCTTCTTCAATTTCATTGATAGCCGTGATTAATCCAAAAACTGCAATCTGAATTGGTTTTTTAAACCAATGATCCAGATTCGGTATGTAAGGAATTGATGTTAATCCTTCAGTGGCTTTTGCTTTCTGGATGCAACGAGTCGCAGAGTCCACAATATTTTGTGAACAATCTTGAGTCGAGACTCGTGCAATGAGACATGCAATTGGATTCAAATCAACGCCAATGGATGAGTAACCTAAAGATTGTGCAGCAATTAATGTAGTTCCATAACCACAAAACGGATCGAGGATCGCAGTATCTTTCGGAAGATTGAAAGTTTTAATTAACGTTTTCGGAATTTGTGAAATAAATTTTGCTGGATAGGGATGCAGATTGTACAGACCTTCACCATTTCGTTGTCCAGGAAAGTTCCAATCGCAACTAATCAAACTAGGGATGGGATCAAAAGCAACGGTTTGATTCGAATAAAATTCTGTTTTTAGCATTATGATCTCCAATCAGTTACTTATCCAAATAGTACAATGGAACGATGATATAAGATTGTATAATTAATTTCTTCTGAATCATTTGAGTGAGACTTCTACTTTTTAATGCTTACAAATCATCGGTATTTTTAATGATTAGCGAGCGGTGTGAAAATTATAATTCTTATTGATCTACAGGGTATCCTTCATCTAATGGGATTTAACATCATTAAATTAAATCGTTCTAATCTTCATCGTCAATTTCTACAACATCTCCTTACCCTTCTGTTCCAACACACGCCAATCCTCCATCTTCCGACCATTGATGACGGGACTTGTTTAACCGGCCTCACCCCCGCATTACCTTTTCACAACTCTATCAATTTTTCCCGTACAGGTAATACCACCCCATCGCCAGCGCCCACGCCCCCTTGGGGGCGGGCTGGCGCAAGGGGGGCTTCCGGCCATTAAATCCCAGAGGGAAAAATTGTATACTCTCCCACGAATATTCTGTACCTATGAAATATACGGTGGTGCTCGAACCCCAGGAAGAAGGCGGTTTCACAGTCCAGTGCGTCGAGATCCCCGGAGCGATCAGCCAGGGTGAGACCCGGGAAGAAGCGCTCGCCAATATCAAGGAAGCAATAGAACTGGTTCTCGAAGTCCAGCGGGAAGAACTTCACAAGAGATCACCAGCACATCACCGCGAAATCTCACAAGTCGAAGTCTGCTGATGCAGACTTCTCATCCTCGGATTCTGAAGAAACACTCGGAGGTCGAAGTGGCGGATGTCGCATAAACTCCCGGTCATTTCCGGGGAAGAGCTGGTCAAATACCTTGCAAAGCAGGGATTCGAGATCAGACGTCAGACTTCGAGTCACATTGTCGTGCAGAAAGAATGGCGGGTGTTTTCTGTGCCTCTTCATCGCGAATTAAAGAGAGGAACATTGATCGGGATCCTTAAACAGGCCGGGATAGAGGCCGAAGATTTCAAGAAGGGATTCCGATAAGAAACAGATACTTTCAATCTTTTTTTAGACTAATCCACCTCACGCTTGTGTCCTGATCCGTCCGGTCCCGACACCTGACGACAGGTCCGGCACTAAACCGGCTCGCGGGTCCGCCCGCTCACGACAAGCCCGCCCCGCCCCCATGCACAGCCGAAATGGAGAAAGTAAGCACATCCCTGACAGGAAACCTGATTATCTCCACCACATGATGATTTGACCAACAAGCAGCAGGTGAAGAGCCGTGGAAATCGAAGAACAGATCATCAGGGAACTGCACCAGGTGCCACGCCAGCATTACCTTGAGATCCTTGATTTTATCCGGGCGAAAAAGAAGAAAGCCGGCAAAATAATTTCCGAAACGGCACTTGCCAGCGAATCTTCCCTGAAAAAGGACTGGCTGCGTCCTGAGGAAGACAAGGCATGGGCGGACATGTAAAAGGCGACGTAGTTGTTGTCTTATTTCCTTTTTCGGATCTGAACAGCGCTTTAGAAACGCCCGGCCCTTATCCTTGCGACACCGGGATGGCGATGACGTGATTCTCTGCCAGATTACCAGCCATCTGGTAGCGGACCGGTATGCGATTCAACAACCCCGATCGCTTTTGATCGCAGTATAGATCCAAAAGTCTCCAATGCCCTCTTACCCAGAATCTTCACAGTTTTTGTTTTTTTTTTGGATCAAGGTCCAAAGTTCATCCAGTTCAACCCGCCCCGGTGCACTGTCCCAAAGATAACATTCGTTCAGGATCTCTGCGTGTTCTCCAATGAGATGATAATACCGGGATACCGTATCCCAGTGATGGCCTGTCGCGCGTTCCACTCCCCGAATCAAGGTTTTTTCCATATTATGTTTACAAATTAACTCGACTCTCGAACGGTCCAGACGAGAATTGTACAGGGGCGTATTTTTTGTTTCGATGAAATATTTCCCGCAATGCTCGCACAAATACTGTTGATTTCCCGCACAATTCCGCCCGTTTTTTAGTAAGTCTTTCCTGCTTTCAATGTGATACTGTTAACAGTCGGGATTTTGGCAGGTTATTGTTGTTTCACAGAGGCGGGGCATAACACCCATTTCACCAGATTTAAGATAAGTTTTCCGTGCACTCGGGTGTTTGATTATCAGTTGAATAACCGGTCACTACTGAATTTCTGATAGGATATTCTCATGACAGACAAGATAACGTTTCAGGTATTGCCGCATCTCCGGATCGATCTCGTACCGGACATGTTTCCCGGTTTTTTTAAGACAAATAATTCCGGCATCCCGCATCCGGTTGATGTACCACGTGATCATGGAACCGGGTTTTCCGAGTGAGTCCCTGAGATCCTTCCAGCTGATGTCAGGATTTATCAGCAACAGGGTGAGAATTCGGTTGTCTGTATCGTTCCGGATAAAGGACAGGAGGGTTTTTTCCCGGTCGGAAAAATGTCCGGAATTTTCAAAATACCGGGAGTGTCCTTTCCTCGTGAAGACTGAAATTTTCTCCCTTGTCTGAAGAATGAAAAGATGGTACTGGAGAGTACCGGATTTGATCCCCGTCATCTGGACAATGGCATTAAAATTAATACCCGGATTGTCCTGTATGCACGAGTAGATAAGACGCCGGGCAGCATTATCAAAAACCCTGCTTTTTGAGATTTTCCAGTATCCCAGGTAAGAAAACATCTTAAAAAACAAGAACAATTCGAACGGGAATGCAACAACAGGAGTGACAGACAGTGCGAGAGCCATGAGGAGGATCAGGGGCGGGACTTCCGAGGCATCTATCGGGACGGCCATATTTGGGTGTGTATCGGTGATTACCTCAGGAGCCACCGTTTTTACGCTGTATCCATTGGAAACTGCACTGGCCGGTAATGCGATTGCCGATAGAGAATACAGTAATAAGATTAAAACAAAAATGATTTTAATTGATTTATGCATATGTGAAAATTTTCTATACGATAAAAAAAAGGTTTCGGTTTACACTGCATATGCCGAGTAAGTGTAGCTTTGTGAACCGGTCACAGAATGCCCATAGACATTAGATCTCCATGTGCCGGAAGTAAGACCACCGGTTCGTGTTATCTGTACATTGATCCAGCCATCAATGACACCATCGACATCATCATAATAGGGACCAAACAGGGAATCCGGAGCATAGATTGTAAGAGTAAGTGAATTCGAAGGATTCCCCCAATTCAGACCAGAATAAAACGCAGTATTTCCCGAAGATACTGATGTCGCGTACCACTGGGACTGGCCCTGGGAAATAGATGATGAACTGCGAAGGGACATATCCCGCAGGTTCAATGAATCCACGTTCAATGTATCCGGTCCCGTCATAACGATGTACCCGTCTTTTTCTTCAACAATCTTTGCCGATACTGCCGGTACAGCCACTGCTGCACCGATCACCAACAATAGTGCTAACAAGTGAACCTTCATGGTATCACGGGAAAGCATCTGAATCTCGATTTAATACTCGTTCTCGTTCAAAAGTTGAACTATCATGGAAAGACTGAGTTTTGAACGAGAGAACATTTATGGCACGATGTAATACCATGGAGACGCGGGTATCATCTGGTATTCGCCGGTCCGGGGAGGACATGGTATCACAATCACAGTTACTTCCCGGATCGTTATCCCGAAGAAACATACATGAACGGGAGTTCACACCCAAACCATGAAAACCGGCAACTTATCAGGGGGTATGGGGGTCTCAATCCCCATCATCAATTCCGGAAGAGGTCAATTTAATAGGAAAATGTCCTGAAATTTTCATTTCTTGTGGCTGTTCGGCATCATGTCTGGATTCATGGGAAAATCATAACTGTCAGGTTGGATAGTGACAGTCCGGGGATTATCATTGTATAATGAGGGTAAATTCCCGGTTACGATGAATAGTTTCAGTTTTGAACGATAAACCGTTTTAAATACCCCATCAAATGGACACCTGTGGACAATATTCACTTGTCCTGCCATTCAGTCTGGAGAGAGGCCGACACAACATCCACATAAAACCTCTTCTCTCCGAGCTGCATGGACGTATACAACACACCACAATGCCCATGATAATAAAAAAACCGAGGTGGTTCTATTTCAAATCTTCTCGCAACGGTTACCACGTCTGAAAAACGGAAAAATCTTCTTATCCTTTTACTCAATGGTCCCCGACTCTGGGAGGAAATTAAAGACACGCTGAATGTCAAGGCATCCGGGATGCTTCCCCAGATAAAGATCCTTGAGAGAGAGGATCTGGTCGTTAAAGAGGGACGACAATTCCGGCTTACTGATTCTGGGCAGATTGTTGCATTTCACCTGGAACAATTCGACAGGACCCTGAGGGTAATCGGTCAGCAGAAAAAGTACTGGCAGGAACATGATATCCGGGCATTACCCAAGGAATTTTTCTTTCGGCTGGGTGAATTAAAAAAGGCCCAGATTAACGAGGCCGGGACTGAAGAGAGCCTGGAACCGCATGCACAGTCCCTTGACATGATCATGAAGTCAAAAAAAGTGTCGGGTATATCCCCGGTAGTCCATCCGGTATACCCGGAACTCTTCCGGTCTCTTGCACAAGACGGGAGAAAAGTAAGGATTATTCTGTCGAAAAACGCATTCGCCAAAATCCGGAAAGAATATTATGATCTCTTTCTTGAGGGGCTACAATACGAAAATGCGCATCTTTCAGTATATGAGGATGACATGAGATTTTCCACTATTGTAACAGAAAAAAATCTCTGTATGGAACTATTCACAAAAACCGGATTATTTGATTCAAAACGAGATCTCGTCAGTATAGATCCCATGGCGGTAAAATGGGGCGAGGATGTTTTCTCCTACTTCTTTAAACGCTCCCATCCGGTTAAAAAAGACGGGCAGTACTGAGGAGAATCGTGAATGTTGAGTAACTTCGATAAAAAAATTTCAGATCTTTTTCATAAGGGATTATTTCTTCAAATTATCGTCCGAATGAAAATTTTCTACAATGTTTGAGAGGATCCTGCACATGAAAACATTTTACACAAGGGATTGGAATATACCTGGATCCTACTCCCAAACATTTTATATTGTAAATATCAATACATTTACACATGAGGGGGAACTCCAATTATACCCGAGTTGCCGGCCCGCTATTTCCAATATCGGGATTTGCCGTCCCGGTGCCGGTAAACAACCCGGATAGTTATTGGGGACACGGTAATAATCCCCTGGCAAAAAAGAGATTTCCGAGAGGATGAACATGATCCAGTTTGATCACTTGTCAAAAGAGTATGACGGGGTTCTGGCAGTGAACGATCTTACTGCTGAGATCCAATCCGGCGAGGTATTCGGGCTCCTTGGCCCAAATGGCGCCGGGAAGAGCACGACGATCCTGATGCTGATCGGGCTCATTGAACCAACCGGTGGATGCTGCCTGATCGATGGTGTTGAAGTGGCAAGAAACCCGATCACGGTTAAGCAGCACATCGGCTACATGCCCGAAGACGTAGGATTCTATCCCTCCCTCACAGCGGAAGAGAATCTCGTTTATTTCGCGAGACTGTTCCGGATGGAGCGGGCGCAATACCAGAAACGGATCGCCGATCTCCTGTCGCTCGTGGGCCTTGACGGGGTAACGAAAAATGTCAGCGGGTATTCCAAAGGGATGCGGCAGCGGCTTGGGATTGCAAATGCGCTCCTGAATGATCCATCCGTCATCATCCTTGACGAACCGACAGCTAACCTCGATCCCCAGGGTGTTGCCGATTACCGTCGGATCATTGCCGGTGTTGCAAAGGAGGGAAAGACCGTGTTTGTCTCATCGCATATCCTTTCGGAAGTGAGCCGGGTCTGCACGTCGATCGGGCTCCTCTCGAAAGGACGGCTGATTGCGAAGGGGAAATGGGAGGACCTGAGCCGGGAACTGCATGTCGGTGATGATGCCGGGATCACTATCACTGTTGAGACCCGCGACCCGATGCCGGAGTTTACTCACGCAGACCTTGTTTCTGCAACGTATACTGATGACAGGAAGACTGCAACCATTATTACACACTCAGATATCAGCGACGCTGTCATTGATGCCTGCACGAAGGCGGGGGTCCGGTTGCATGGGATTCACCGGGAAGGTGCCTCGCTCGAGGATATGTTCCTTTCTTACTATGACAATACAGGAGTTCCGCATAATGGCTGAGCCCGGAGTTATTATTATAGCAAAGAAGGAGTTTGTTGATCATGTCCGCAGCAGGAAGTTTCTCCTTCTCCTGGGAATCCTGCTCGTCGTTGCATGTGTTGGGATTCTCAACGGAATCGCGGACTACCATGCAGAAGTAAAAGATTACGACAGCTTCCGGAGTATAATTTCCGCTTCTCCCCCGGGAGAATCCAAGCTCCCGGAGTACCTGACATTAAAACCCTCGGTACTCCTGGTCTTTAACAAGATGGGGACGCTCTTTGTGATGATCGGGGGTATCCTCGGGATCGCCATGGGATTTGATCTCGTCACCAGAGAGAAGGAGAGCAAGTCGTTAAAACTCCTCCTCGCACACCCGGCGTACCGGGACGAAGTGATAAACGGCAAAGCTCTTGGAGGTATTTCTGCCATCGCTATCGCTCTTGCGGCGGTAATGGTACTGTCACTTGCCCTCCTGCTTATTTCTGGTCTTGTCCCCGATGGACTCGAACTCATGTATATCCTCATCTTCTCGGCCGTCACCTTCCTCTACATCTTCACCTGTTTTGCCATCTCCCTCATGATGTCAACAGCGTGCGAGGAGAGTGGAAGGGCACTGATCTTTTCGCTCGTGATCTTCATTGTCCTCGGGTTCCTGATCCCCACCGTGCTCAGTACCCCCTTCATAATGGAAAAGGTCATCGGCCCTGCACCCGAGATGCCCCAGGCCCTGAGCGACCAGGTTTTGACATCGCTGCAGAAGAGCGGCACCGGGTCCCAGAAGAATGACCTGACAGAAGAACAGAGCCGTGAGGCATGGAGCCGCTTCAAGGAGCAGACCCGGGCATACGGGGACCGGCAGATGAGCATGAGGGACTTCCAGTACTTCTTCTCGCCAGTCAAGAACTACGAAAAGATCGTAACATGTCTCACTGATCCGACAATGATCCGCTATGTGGTCTACTTCACCCACGTTGAGACCCAGGTACAAACGATTGACAGCAAGGGAGATGCACTGACGGTTGATACCTTTTACATGCCAGACCTGGACTTTGATTTTTCCGGTATTCTTTCCATGATTACCGGCAACATTATCGCGCTTTGTATCCTGCCCTCAGTGTTCTTCGGGCTTGCATATGTCCGGTTCATGAGAATGGATATCCGGTAGGGGATACGTGAATGACGGAAACTTTTACACAAATAACAAAAAAACACGCAGGCCTTCTGATAAGCGGCGGGAAGCCGGAGGAACAAGATCGCAGGGGCGGGATGAAAAATGATGGGTTATTCTGTTATTGCCATTGCTAGAAAGGAGTTCTTCGATCAGCTGATCAGCCGGAAGTTCCTGCTCATCTTCGGGATCCTCCTTGTTGTGTCGGTTATCGGGATCCTCAACGGTGTTTCCGATTATCATACGTCAGTATCAAGTTACAACAGCCTGCAACAGTCCGTTTCCGGATCCGGCGGGTCGGTATCACCGGTTGACCTTTATATGAAACAAAAGCCGTCCGTGCTCCTTGTTTTTTACCAGATAGGTCTGACATTTAAGCTGATCGGGGGGATCCTTGGCATTGCCATGGGATTTGATCTCATCACCAAGGAGAAGGAGAGGAAGTCGCTGAAGATCCTCCTGGCGCACCCGGTGTACCGGGACCAGGTGATCAACGGCAAGACCCTTGGCGGCATTGCAGCGATCATCCTCGCCCTTGGATGTACCATGGCGGTGTCGCTTGCAATCCTGCTTCTCTTCGGGATCGTGCCGACACTATCTGAGATGCTCCCGATCCTGGTCTTTTATGCTGCGACATTCCTGCTCATCTTCAGCTTCTTTGCCATTGCCATCCTGATGTCGACCCTGTGTGAAGAGAGCGGACAGTCGCTCGTATACACCCTGATCACCTATGTCATGCTCGGGACATTTATTCCCGCGCTGATCATGTCGCCTCTCGTGATGGAGAAGGTCCTCGGCCCGGCACCGGAAATGCCGGAGATGACCGCCTACCCTGCGGAGAACACAGCGAATCCCTCAGACCATGCTGCAGAAATCGAACGGATCCAGAAAGAGAACCGGGATGCATTGGAGAGATACGGTGAACAGAACATGGCGTATAAAGAGAGTATTACCTGGTGGGTCAATAACCAGGTACTGCTCTCTCCGACGAATAATTATGCAAGGATCTCCGCATTCATGACCAATCCGACCGCGATGAGCGAGACACTCTACGGTCTGACGGGGGCAGGGACATCCGGAGGTATGAACGATGACGATAGGACGATCCTTGTCACGTATAAATCCAGAAAAATCGTTGACTTTGACGTTTACAGCATCATCGCCATGCTTACCGGAAATCTCACAGCCCTGCTGGTCATGCCGGCAGTATTCTTCGGGCTTGCGTATGTCAGGTTCATGAGAATGGATATCCGGTGAGGCTGTTGATTCCGGATAATTCCCCACAGAGAATCCCCCTCAGGATCCGGCTGATTTTTTTCCTGCTGGTAACAGGAATGATTGTTTTCAATCAGCCGGTTACTGCAATTGATTCCTCGCCCAACAGCGACATGATCATCAAGTGCGATGTCCCCGGTAAAGTCATCGAGGCCGGCGAGACCGTACGGTTCGATCTCAGAGTAACGAACAACGGGCCGGAGATCTACCGCAAGCTCTGGTACGAGACGTTCGATGGGAAACGGCTTGACTGGAAGATGAAGTTCATGGACGATTCCAACGAGATCACTATCCTGGCAATCGACCAGCATACGTCCAAGAACATCACGTTCGTCATCGAGACAAGCTCGGATACCCCGGTCGGCGACTATACCGTCCGGCTGCATATCGGCGATGGCTGGTACTGGCTGTACCCGAAGGTTTCGAAGACTCATGCCGGGGAGAAAGGGACACTCGAGATGAAGATCGTCGATACCGAGGGTGAAAAAGTAAAAGGCGCGATCATCGAACTGGTCCCAAAAAACGTATTCTCCCCAACAATCCGGTTGATGAGCGCGGCGGACGGCAGCGTCAATGCACTGGTTCCGGATGACGAGTACACGATGAAGATCTCCAAGGTCGGCTATGTCGCATTCGAAAAGAAGGAGGTGACCGTCAAGGGCGGCATCACCACGAAGGCCGGGACCATCATGCTGGAACGGTCCCTCTTTGCCGCGGAGCTGGTCGTCAATTCACCGTCAATCACGAGCTCCATCGGGAAGAATCCCAGTTACGTGATGGTGATCCGGAATATCGGCAAGAGTGACGACACATACCGGCTTGCCTCGGCCGGAACTCCTGAGGGATGGTACGTCCGGTTCCATGAGAGCAGGACCGATGGATCGGATATCTCCGACATTTACCTGAAATCCGGGGACGACAAAACCCTGAATATCGAGGCAATTCCCCCGTACGGCATCCAGACCGGCGACTACAATTTCTCCGTCAGTGCGGAATCGTCCGAGACGGTTTACGCCCAGAACCTGAGCGTGAAGATCCGAGGGAACTACGACCTGAACCTCTATGCTGACAAGTACCGGTATGAGGTGAACAAGGGCGATGCTATAACATTCCCCGTCACGGTTGTAAACGGGGGGGATGCCGGGCCGCTGACCAGCGTCAAGATCGATGTCGTGGCCCCGGAGGGATGGACGGCGGAGATTACCCCTAACACTATCGCTAGCATCCAGCCAGAGGGGAAATCAATTGTTTCCGTCAAGGTCGTTCCTCCTGCAAACATCGTTGCCAGCGAGTACAAAATCACGGTCAAGGTTACTTCCGACCAGACTGAGAAGAGCGATGAGTTCCATATCCTCATCAAAGAGCAGTCGATGATTGCTGTATTTGGTTTACTGGTCCTCGGGATTGTCGGAGGTGGCGTATACTACATGTTCAGAAAATACAAGCGGAGATGAGAGCGATGGTGTGGGAATATTTTTTTTGGTTATCGCAATGGATTTTTCTGCCACATGCATGATTCACTACACAAACAACTTTTTTTAGCGCCGATCTCCATTCAGCGTATCGGGCAGTGCTGATGCCAGGATGATCCCGGAGCCCGGCCGATGATCACGAGCCAAACACCCATGATTCCGTCAATCGGAATTACCAGATTATGTCAGTGCCGGGCGTTTCAGGGGATGTTTCCCGGCCAGGACAATTTTTCCAATGATCTTCCCAACTCTGATGTGGGAATAACCGGTTGCAGGCGATATTACCCGTCAATTGCATTTTTTTCTCTCTTTGCTTTCCTGTGTCCCGGATCTCATCGTAAAAAGGGGTATAGCGAGTACGGGTCGAAACGATCCTTGCATCGATCAGGTCCTTGTTTCGTTATCGGTTCAACGACATTTTCATTACATTCCTTTTACTGAGGAGTTGTCCTTGCTGTAATCTATGAACAGGACTCAGCCACGTAAGTCATCGTTATGATAGTCCAGTCGATACCGTCACCATGCCGGCGGCTGGTTCATGTTCAGGGAATTTTTCCGGGATTGGAGCAAGAAAATTATGCTTTTCGATCTCCACAATATTGCAGCTACTTTCAATTTCCTGGGGGTCATGCGTGATGATGATAATAATTTTATCGTTCATTTTCCTGATAACGGAGAAGATGGATTTTTTTGATTCAATATCTACGGACCTCGTGAATTCATCGAATATTATTACCGGCGAATCCCGCAGGATAACCCGGGCCAGGGCAATTTTCTGTTTCTCCCCGCTGGACAGGTTCAGGCCGGACTCGCCAACCCCGGTTTCATACTTTTTGGGGAGTCTCATGATAAATTCGTCAAGTTCTGCTTTTTTTGCCGCGTGCTCAACATCTTCACGGGATGCCGACAGATTGCCGATGAGAATGTTCTCGTAGATTGTACCGTCAAAAACCAGGGCGTCTGCAAAGACAACGGAAACAGATTTACGGAGAGATTCCCGGCTCAGGGATGCAAGATCCCGGCCATCGATGATAATCGATCCCTTGTCCGGACGGTATAACCCGCATAACAATCTGATGAGCGTTGATTTTCCGGAGCCGTTGTCACCGATAAGATAATTCCTCCCCTGTACAAAGGTGGCGCTGAAATCTTTGAGAACGGCCCTCGGGCCATAGGAAAAGCAGACAGAATGGAATTCGATGTTTTCCACGGGTGTGGGAAGGGCATTTTTCCCCCACAGTTCCATTTTCAGCGAGAAAACCTCGCCTATCCGGTCAAATGATGCCTGGGAACTCTTATACGTTGTCCAGTACATCGACAACAGCTGGATGGGTGAATAGAACAAACCGATATATCCCATGAACGCAGTAAATGTTCCGAGACTCATCAATCCGCTGATGACTTCCATGCTGCCGAATACAAGGACCAGTAACGTTGGAATGCCGTAAATTACCATGCCCACCGCAGAACTCATCGATGATACCCTGACAACATCTAACGACGCGGCAGTGTATTTTTCCAGGTAGCCGTCAAATTTATCGCAAACCCACTGCTCCAGTACAAACACTTTTGTCAGCGGCACGATCGAATACGTTTCTTTTAAGAAAGAGTTCATACAGGCAGCGGAATTCAGCGAATCCCGCTGGTATGTTTTTACCTTGTTTCCGTAATACACGGACGAGATGATAAACAGGACGATGGGGCAACATATGATTACCGCCAGATTCGGATTTAGTGAAAACATTATCGTGAAGGGGAGGATAAAACCAACTATCGTAACCACAATCTGGGGGATAATCGACGAAACGGTACTGACTGCCGCATAGGTATTCCCGATCGTCCTTGTGAGCAGGTCGCCGGTTTTTATATTCTGGAGATCCGATAACGAGGCCTCCTGGACCGCCCCGAAAAGATCGTGTGCAAGTTCTTTGAAAAGTACCAGGTTCAGCCGGCCCCGGATAATGTTTGAAAGATAACCCGACAGTGCGGAAAACAGAAATAATCCGGACATTCCGAGGATGATCGGTACAAGCAGGGACGTGTCTTTCCCAATCAGGACCGAATCAATCAACCGGCCCAGGATCAGGGGAGTGGCAAGAGAGAAGAGGGTCCCGAACAAACTCAGGAGTATCAACGCAATGATTGTAAAAAGATGGGACTGGACGAGTCCCTTAAGCAGCTGGTTGCTGCCACGTTCCTTCTGAGGGATCATAATCGCACAACACTTTTCTCTTCAAATCGCCGGTCTTTGCTGTTTCAAGTGCCCTGCAGTCGGAACAACTGTACCTGAATTCACATGCGCTGCATTTATCCAGGTCATTAAGGCTCAGGTTCCAGTATTTCTTCTGGATACTGTCCTCGGTATTCCTGAAAAAGGTCCATAATTTCCGGTTGTTGATATTGCCAAGAGAATGGTCCCGCATCATGGGGCAGGGCAGGACTTCCCCGTTCCAGGCAATCGTAACGCTGTTGGCAAGGCAGGGATGCAGCCGGTTGTGATGGGTGAACGTGAACAGATTTGTACGGGGAATTTTCTTTTTTGCGTTCAGGGGCGAGCCGGGTTGCAGGGGCGTGAATGTCCGGGAGACCATATCTATCATGACGTTTTTAGGCAGATCTCCGGATAATTCCGGTGATTTTGCATAGTCCACGGGAAACAGATAGGAGTGGCGGTCCCCGATCCCGGACAGATCATCGGTCTGCAGGATGAGGGTTACCTTATTCTCCAGGTACGCGAGTTTGTCTTCTGAAAAGTGTTCCCGGTGGCCGATGAGGATTACTTTTTTACAATGTTCCGTTGCATATTCAAGGATTTCCCGGGTCTTTTCCCAGTCCCGTGTCAGGTCGCCGCCTTTTACCAGGATCGACATGCAGTGGAGGCGGCTGAGCTCGTCGATGAGCTCTTTCCACCGGTCCATACCTACCGGGGTCCCGTCTTCAGCCCAGATATTGCAGCCAAGGCAGCCCCTGCTCCTCGAGATCCCCGACTGCCCGCAGTACCAGCAGGACCGGTCGCATTCGTTCCCGATCTCCAGGACCGCAACGCTGATCACGGGGGGATTTCCTTCCTGGTACTCTGCAATCGGGGACCCCAGCCGGATCTTTTCGATAAACACCTTTGTTGGATAAAAGTTCCCGACAACACGGTGCTTCAAATCCCGGAGGAAGGGATCCTGCGGGTCAGCTTCCCCGTTCTTCTCACATGCTTCAATCATCCTTGATTCATCGGACGTAAGGGCATAAACATTTCCCTCAATGAGATCATAGATCGCGCCATTCTTTGCGCCTTTGATGTAATAACATTCCGGGTTCAGCCTGAAGTACATCATTAATCACCCGATGCCGAAGATTCACCGGAAAGCCAGGTATAATGGTCTTTGACCTTGATGTTGAGCAGATCCGGGAAGGTCTCCCCGATGCTGAATACCCGGGACAATTCAATTTTTTTCTGATTTTCGTCAGATTTACAAACGGTTGAGGTGTTCTCAAACAATCCATCCAAGGTAAAACTGGTATAACATTTTACGCATGCCCTGTTGATGCTGCAAGACCCACAGGAATCCAGATGTTCATTATACCTGTTTATCAGGTTGGCAATATTCTCGAAGTCCAACCCGGTCCTGACATTCCCGATCGGGAAGTACTCATTAACGCGTTCGCACAGATGGAATTTTCCCGTGCAATCGACAAAGATCTTCTTCCCGGGAATACATGGCCCGGAGTAGGGGAAGACCATCCCCTCACGGGAATTCAGGACTGAGGGTGAATAGAGGATCCGGCTTGCCGATTCCGCGAAGATCCGGTAGAAGAATGCATGTGCATTCTCATCATACGGATCATTTTCAAGATAATACGAGAATGCCTCAGTCATGGTTTTTCGGAACGCTGCGATATCCTCACGAGAGAACTGATCGTAATAGGTGCATCCGTTCCTGTCATTGGGGAAAGTAATATTCCCCAATCGGGGAACATCAGGGGTGCTGAAGAATGCATCGAGGTCGAACGGATTGGTCTTATAATCGTATACACACATTGCGCCGCATCTGTCAGACTTCTTTTTCATGAACCGTTGCGCATTTTTCATCACATCGGAAAACGAGCCTTTGTCTCCCGGGTACACACGTTTCCGGTTGTGCTCTTCTTCCGGCCCGTCAATGCTAAAATTAACAAAAAAACCATGTTCCAGCAGGAAATCATCTTTTTCCTCGGTCAGGAGGGTCCCGTTCGTGGTGAACGAGAAGCGAAAAACCAGTTCAGGATACGTGGTTTCGAGATATTTTACGCATTTTTTTATCAGATCAAAATTCATTAGGGGTTCTCCGCCATAGAACGCCACTGACGGCAGCCGTGTTGGGTTGTACTCCAGACCTTCCAGGAACAATGATACATAATAATCCAATGCCATTTTCGCTGTGGGGAGATCCATTTTTTTCGTTGTCCGGTTCCGGGAGAGGGAATATGCTTCAGAGTAAATACAATACCGACATCTCATGTTGCAGTTTTCGGTTACCCCTAAGATGATCTGTTGCAGTCCCTCCCGTATTATCAGCGGCCTGATGTCATCTGCTTTGAGGGGGGACCTCGGTTTAACACCTCCCTGTTTCGGACGGATCCTGTTGAGCTTTTCCAAAAACCGGGAGTAAAAGAGAAGATCTTCCTTGTTTTTTTCGGTTGCAGCAATCTCCTCCATTTGCCGGGGATTTGCTGAAATTAGTTTTTTCATGAGGGGGTTCGAAGGAAAAGCGATCCCGATTTGATTATCATAATAATAGGTGTTTCCGGACAGGCTTTCAAATTCCATGTTTTTCCTCCAAAAAATAGTTAGGATTAGGGATCGGCAGTTACCCGCATATTATGCGTCAACGTAGTCGATCGCCTTGTTCGTATTCTCAATACTTGAAAAAGGGAGTGCTGGGGTGCAGGGTTTGCAATTAGCTGCACAATTGCAGTTGGCCATGGGCGATACATCTTCAATGACTCCAAGGGTTTCCATTTTTTACCTCCATTTTGTCTTTTTCCGGGGCAGGAGGAGTTAATCATAAATCCTGTTACGACAATCACACTTCTGCCTCTTGGCAGGCGCGGGTTCATCGAGTGTGCAAACTTTGGTGAACCCGTCCCACTTTTTCTGACAGTCATCATATCCGAAGTCTCGTGATTCATTCACACAGCGGATATTCCTGCCAAACCATTCCTTTAAATTATAGTAATATATTTCGAATGATGGTTGTTTTTTTATTATGAATGGTGTTTTTTAATCCCGTTGATAATTTTCAATCACGCTGATTTTGAAAAACATAACTTCTGGATTGCATAAAAAAGTCCGGGAGAGATTTAAAAAAAATAAGGTCCCCCGGTAACGAGTTAGTCCGGCCGAATATAGGTGAGGGTATTCATTCCGAGCAATGCGCCAGAGAACGATTTCCCATCCGGGGACATTTCGAATGTAAAGGGGTAAGAACGTTTACCATGTGACACCCAGGTACCAGTAAGTCTTGGGGGATTCCCACTTGTTGAACCATAAAAAATTTCCTGATTATAATAGTCAGTGCCGTTCACCGATGTCCCGATCTGTGTCAGCTCAAATTTCCACCCGGACGACTCTTCGGCCCAGGATCCTGCCCATGACAGGCACGTTCCCTCCGAACACGGTTCACTGGTATTGCATACATGCCCGCATGCCCCGCAATGTTTACTGTTGCTCTGTGTATCGATACATGACCCGTCACAGAGAATCTGGCCGGACGGACATGATGGTTTTCCTGCCGTAATCGTGGTGGCTGGAATTATTGTTGTGACGGATGCATCAGGAGTTCCGGATGTTACTGTTGTGACCGGTACTGTCGAAGTCTGCACGGGAGGCGGTGATACCGGTGACTGGGATGTATCTGTGCACGCAGTAACAAGGATCAGTGCGAAGAGTAACCCGACAGCAAGGATGTGTGATATTGTGTTTTTCATGTTGCACAACTTCAGGATAGAGGAATCCGCCCCCGGTTACAAGTCAGTCCTCTTCACGGGTATATGTGAGGATTTGATATCCGTGTAACCCCCCGGTAAACGTTTTCCCATCGGGGGCCATATCAAACGTACAGGGTTCAACCCATGGATCTGTACGTTCGATCGCCCAGGTACAGGTTAGTCTCGGAGGATTCCCGCTTGTAGAACCGGATATATTTATCTTATACGTGTCGGTCCCGCTCACCGATGTCCCGGTCTGTGTGAGTTTGAATATACACCCTCCCTCCTGGACCCAGGTTCCCGTCCACGACAGGCATGTTCCGTTTGAGCAGGGTTCACTTGCATTGCATACATGCCCGCATGCCCCGCAATGCTTATTGTTGCTCTGCGTATCAATACAGGACCCATCGCAGAGCATCTGGCCGAAGGGACATGATGGATTTTCCGGTGTATTTGTAGTTGCTGGAATTTTTGTTGTTACGGATGCATCGGATGTTACTGTTGTGACCGACGCAGCCGATGTCTGTACGAGAGCCGGAGTTACCGGTGGCTGGGATGTATCTGTGCACGCAGTGACAAGGACCAACGCGAAGAGCAACCCGACAAAAATGACGGATGATATTTTGTAAAATTTTTCCCCATTATACGACATAATTGTACATAAATTAATGATATATGTATATTTATTTCAAATGGTCCAGATTTTTTTATTATGACGAGTGTTTTTTAATCCCGTTGATAATTTTCAATTACGCTGATTTTAAAAAAACTGTACTCCAGAGTTACACGATAAAAAAAGCCTAGAAGATATTAAAAAAAAGGTCACCCGGTAATAAATCAATCCTGTTGCCGATAAGTGGTGAAGACATTACATCCGAGCAATGAGCCAGTGAAAGAATTCCCATCGGGGGCCATATCAAACGTACAGGGGTCAGAAGATTTACCTCTTCCTTGTACCCAAGTACAGGTTAGTCTCGGAGGATTCCCGCTTGTTGAACCGGATATTATTATCTGCTTATAAGAGTCGGTGCCGTTCACCAATGTCCCGGTCTGTGTCAGCTCATACTCCCACCCAAACTGATCGACCCAGGATCCCGTCCACGACAGGCACTTTCCCTCTGAGCAGGGTTCACTGGTATTACATACATTCCCGCATGCCCCACAGTGCTGACTATTGCTCTGCGTATCGACACAGGATCCGTCGCAGAGGGTCTGGCCGGAGGGACAGGATGGATTCCCCGGAGTATCCGTAATTGCTGGAATTTTTGTTGTGACGGATGCACCGGGAGTTTCGGAGGTTCTTGGATTCACCGGCACGTCCGGACTCTGCCCGGGTGTCAAGGATACCGGTGGCTGGGATGTATCTGTACACGCAGAGACAAAGATCAGCGCGAAGAGCAACCCGACAAAAATGACAGGGAGTATTTTATTTTTCATAATAGACGACATTTTTATTGAGAGAATAATGCGAGATACAAATTTATTTTAAATGGTGTACGTTTTTTTAATCCCGTTGAAAAATTTTAATCCCGTTGATATTTTTCAATTACGCTGATTTTAAAAATCATTACTCCTGGGTTGCACGATAAAAAGTCCGGGAGAATATTTAAAAAAGGTGCCCCAGTAACAGGTCACTCAAGTTCCCGGAAAAACGTGAGAATATTTTTTCCAGGTATCCCGCCAAAAAACGATTTCCCATCCGGGGCCATATCCAATGTTAGTGGGTCAGAATTTCCACTCTTTTGCCAAGTCAGGATACCGATAAGTCTCGGGGGATTCCCGCTGGTTGAACCGGATATTATTACATTATTATAATCATTAGTCCCACTCACCGATGTCCCAGTCTGTGTCAGCTTGTATACCCATCCGTCATCCCTTTTCCAGGATCCCGTCCACGACAGGCATGTTCCTTCTGAACAGGGTTCACTTTCATTGCATACATTCCCGCATTTCCCGCAGTGCTGACGGTCGCTCTGTGTATCGACACAGGAACCATCGCAGAGAGTCTGGCCGGACGAACAGGCGGGATTTTTCGGCGTATTCGTAGTTGTTGGAATTTTCATTGTAACGGATGCGCCGGGCGTACCGGTCGTTACTATTGTGACAGGTACTGCCGAAGTCTGTGTGGAAGCCGGAGTTACCGGTGGTTCAGATTTATCTGTACATCCGGAGAGAAGGATCAGCGCGAAGAGTAACCCGACAAAAATGACGGGAGATATTTTGTAAAATTTATCCTTAATATACGACATAATTGTACATAAATTAATGAGAGATGCATATTTATTTCAAACGATGTAGTTTTTTTTAATAGGACGAGTATTTTTCAATGCCGTTGAAATTTTTTGCTCTGTAGAAATGCTTTGAACGAGAGAAAAGAGAACGGCGAATGACCAAAAGATCTAAGGTACATTGTCTCCATACCAAGATGTGTGCTCAACTAGTAAGGAGACAAATAAAAGATCGTCC
>NZ_JAQTQD010000034.1 GCF_028712425.1 Methanoregula sp. | reverse complement strand
GTTCAGACGTGTGCTCTTCCGATCTGGGTCTCCCGCATACCCCCCCACCTCTTTTTTTCACCATCCATGTAACCCCCCCTGCCTTGTGGGGGGGAGGTATCCGGTATACCCCCTCCCCCTTGAGGTCGGGATCCACCCCCCCGCTCTCATTTCGGGCAACATCGCGTACATATCTCTTCGTCGTTGAACGCATCCGGGGGGCTCGTGAAAACCTGTCCAATACTGCGTACTTTTTAAAAAATAGGAGGGGGGGTATCCTGTTGACCCCCCCCTCCCTGTTGGTTTAAATTGTTCCTGACCCCCCTGCATGGGGGGTAGGGGGGTCAGCCGGAGACCCCTGTCTGACGCTTCGTGGACCAATCAGGCAGATGTACCAAAACAGCCAGCGGGAAAACAAGAGGATTATTTCCCCTTCACGTACCGGCACTCCCCTGTTCTGCGCCAATATCTTTCAGCAGGTTCTCCGTGCGGGTGCGGAGGGCGCTATCTTCATTCCCGTCAGCAATAAATTCGCGGAGACCGCGGACCGCCCCGGTGCTCCGGATGGATGCAAGCGCCACCGCTGCCTGTTCGCGGATTGCTGCATGTTCATTGGGATCCCGTAACCGCGCCACCAGGTCATCGACCGGGCGTCCGCTCCTGAGCAGGCCAAGAGCGATCACAGAGGCCTGCCGGATCTCAGGGTCTGCATCCTTTAACAGGTCGGCCACGGGCCGGACTGCACGCGGGTCGCCGCTCTTCCCGAGAGCCGCGACAGCCCGCAGCCGGGTTTCATTATCCGCACCGGACTGCGCTGCAGAAACTAGATCATACACTTCCCCGCGGGGCTGGACAGGGTATCCCTGCCCCGGCCGTTCAAGACTCATATCCATATTATTCACCAATCACCAGCATATTCAGAGGACAATACCAGCTCATCTCAACCGAAAAACCGGTTCAGAAGATGAAAAACAGCCTCCGCTTACCATGAGCGGAGCGTGCCCGCGTTGCAGCAATCCTCTCTGGAAGGCTCTTGCGGTACATTACAGTATTATAATGCAACCCAGTTATAAATAATTATTCGATAAAAAACTCCTTTTTATGGGGAGATCTCCATAGCGGTAATTGTATAAACCCCATCAGACGTACTTCTGATAATGCGGCGAATCCTGGGTGTCGATGATGATCCGGCCCTGCTTGGGGAGTGCAAACGTTCCCTTGAGGAGACGGGTTTGTTCACCGTCGATACGACAACCTCTGCCGGCACAGCGCTCCAGATGCAAAAAAATGCACCATACGACATCATCATCAGCGATTACCCCCTGCCGGGGATAAACGGCACCCCGCTCGTAAAGGCACTCCGGGAACTGGGAGATACAACCCCGTTCATCATATTTACCGCTATGGGAAGCGAAGAGATCGTGATGGCGGCCCTCAGCCATGGCGCGGACGGGTATGCTAAGAAAGGAGGGGCACAAGGCGAGCAGTTCACCCGGCTTGCTGATACCATCCGGCAGGTCGTAGGAAAACGGGAGGCGGAAGGATTGGCAATACGCCAGGAGAACGAACTGCTTGCAGCCATTCTCCGCACGGTCCCGGCCGGTGTTGCGATCCTCACCGGGAAGAAGATCGCCCGGGCCAGCGAACGCCTCTGCGAAATGACCGGGTATACCCGGGAAGAACTGGAAATGACAGACATCCACACCCTCTGGCCGGATATCGATACCGTCCTTGCACCACCGCCAGGGGACCAAACCACGGTGATGAGCGGGGATTCCCTTCCGGTAGAAACACGATGGCAGAGAAAGGACGGCGCAGCCCTGCGGGTGCTGCTCAGTCACGGGTCTCTCGATCCCGCTTATCCGGAACGGGGCACTGTCATCTGTGTGTTTGATATAACGATGCACATGATGGCCGACGACGCCCTGCGCATGGCCAACAAGAAACTGAGCCTCCTTTCCAGTATCACCCGCCACGACATCCTGAACAAGATCTCGATCATCGACAGCAACATCATCTTTATCCAGAAGAGAAATCCCCCCAAAGAGATTGACTCGTTCCTCCTGAAGATAGGGACCACAACACGGGCCATCCAGACCCAGATCGAGTTCAGCCGGGTGTACCAGGACCTGGGGAGCACGGACTCACGCTGGCAGAAGATTGATTCCGTCCTGCCAAGATGGATGGTCCCGGAAGGGGTGCAATTCGAGACAACCTGCGGGGAGGTCGAGGTCTTTTCGGACCCGATGCTCCAGAAGGTCTTCTTCAACCTCTTTGACAACTCCCTCCGGCACGGGGGGCATGTCCGGCAGCTCAAGGTCACCTGCCGAGAGGAGGAGGGCGGCCTGAAGATCCTCTGGGAAGACGACGGGATTGGCATCCCCCTTGAAGAAAAGGAGCGGGTGTTCGAACGCGGTTATGGGAAAAATACCGGCCTTGGACTCTTCCTTGTCCGGGAGATCCTGGGGATCACCGGGATAACGATTGTTGAAACCGGCACCCCCGGGAAGGGAGCCATCTTCGAGATGAGCGTCCCCCGCGGGGTGTACCGGTATCCGGCCGGGAAAAAAGGGTAGAACCGGGGCAGGAGGCCCTTATGCAAGCGCCTTGATCTGCAAGACCAGTCCCCGGGCAAATTCGTCACCGGCAAAGATCCGGAGCGGCTCGTAGAGGTCGTCTGCCAGCACGGGAAGGGTTTCCTGCGTGATATGTTCCGGTGCGATCCCGAGTTTCTTGCACTTGATGCGGAGTGCGGACTGGGCCAGTGCATGGCCGATCTTCGGTTCGAGAATTCCCAGGATCCGGTCTGAATATGCTGTCATTGCTTTCCCTCCTCGAAAAGGTGCAGCAGTTTGTACCCGGCGCAGATGAAGCAGCCGGCCGATACAATGTACCCGATGGACTGGAACCACCGCAGGGAGTACTCTTTCGTGAACCCGAATTCGGTCCCGTCAGCATAGATCCGGAGCCAGCCGGCGACAAAGGTGAAGAACGAGAAGAGGATCAGGGTATCTAATAGGAGACGGATCTTCCCGGAATAATACTTGCGGGTGAGAGCGTAAAACGCCAGGGCCCCAAGGAAGAGGAGCGGGGCTGTGACTTTAAGGATAAAGACGAGCGGGCTCGTGTTGTAATCAAGAAGGTCGGCCATCTATTTCTCCTCCTTCAGCCCGAACGCCACGGCGATTTCGGAGAATTTCCGGTACACAAGCCAGGCAACGAAGATACTGATGAGCGCAAAGATGATGGCCCCGGTGCTCTCCATCCACTTGAACTGTACGAGGTAGTCACCCAGGAAACGAGCGCTGGCCCCGATACAGGCTGCGATACCGCCGCACATCAGCGCCCCGGCAATGATCTTCAGGTTGCCCCCGTATTTTCTCCATGCCCGGTAGAAGAACCACGTCCCAATGGCATACAAGACAATGACAAGAAACTTGAAGAGTGGATTGAGGATGCTTGCCTTGTAGGACAGTATCTCGATGACCATGCGGACTTCCCCTCTGCCTCGATTTCAGTCCTTGGATAAGAAAAAGGTATCGAATTTTCCAGAACTTCAAAAGGATACATTATTTGTGGTAAGGCTCGCCCCTGAGGATTCGGAATGCCCGGTAGATCTGCTCGATGAGGAGAAGGCGGGCCATCGGGTGGGTGAACGTCATGCGCGAGAGGGAGAGCCGGAGGTTGCTTCGCGAGATGACTGCCGGGGCAAGCCCGAGATCTCCCCCGATGATGAACGCGATCTGGTTGGTGCCGGTAAGCTCCCAGCGCGAGAGGGCTTCGGCAAGGGCCGTGCTCGACCAGTCCTCCCCGTTGACATCAAGCGCGACAACATACGAGCCATCAGGGATGGCAGAGAGGATCCGCTCCCCTTCCTTTGCCATCGCAGCCCGTTCCACCGGAGGGGTTGCGGATGCCGGGCGTTTCTCCTCGGGAATCTCCACGATCCGGACCTTCGCATAAGGGCGCAGGCGCTTCTCGTACTCAAGGATGCCATCCTGCAGGAACTTTTCTTTGATCCTGCCAACGGAGATAATAGTGATGTGCATGGTACCTGGTGACCCTCCCTGTTCAACGGTCAATACGGCAGGCTACAGGGAGGAGAAAAGAGACGGGGAAGTACGTTACTTATGAATTACCCTTGGCATCCTTCGTTTCCATCTTCTGGTGGGACAATACATCGAGGAGCACTTCTTTCATCATCGTTTTCATGAGCTCCCTTCCTTCCTCAGATGACATATAATCCTTGAACAGTTCCCTGAACTGTCCCATATCGTGGTGATTATCGACGAATGATAATAAAGCTTGCGTGATACAGTCCGAGACCGTGGAGAACTTCTTTTCCTCATACACGAGTTTATTGACTTTCTCGTAGATATTGGGGGGCATTTTGTAGGAGATCGCAACACGTTCCCCGCGGCTCGCCTGTACTTTTACAGCCATTCCCTAAAAAATAGGGTAAAATACTATAAATAGGCTGTTAAACGCCTGCGATAATTCATAAGTACTACAGAAACCAGCACCCGTATTTCCTAAATAATCCTTATGGAATACTATTTATAGCGCGGCAGTTAAAGGGGAATTATCGTGAGGTGACCATGATGAACGAGATTCTCCTGTTGCTTCTCCCGATTGTCGGGGTGTTTGCTATCGGCTGCAGCATCGCACTCCTTGCGCTCGGGAAGATGATTGACCGTTTCCCGACCGATGACGAGGAGAAACGCGAACGCAGTCTTGCAAGCCCCATCGAGTCCACGAAGATCGCGGTCCTCATCTTCTGGATCGTTTTCATTATCGGCATCTGGGCGCTCCTGCAGGAGACCCGCTTTGGGCTCATCCTCGGCATCACCGCGATCTTTGCGGTGTGTCTCTTCATGTTCACGGCGCTCGGCTTCTCGTTTGCAGTCCTTTCGACAATGCGGAGCCGGAGCAGGCGGATGGAAAAACCGGTCCTCCAGGTGGGGACTGCCGACGAGATTGTCACTATCTCAAAGCCCGCGTACGAGAAGCCCGCCATTGTCTCGCGGAAACGGCCGAACAACTTCCTTACCGGGATGATGCTCGACGTTATGAAAAAAGAGTGAGATTACCCGAAGATCTTTTTTGACTGCTCGAGGGCTTCGACCGCGGGCAGGACTTTGCCGGTCAAAAACTCGATGCAGGCCCCGCCACCGGTCGAGATGTGGGTGAAGTCCCCTTCAAGGCCCATCTTCTCGATGACCACAGCGGTATGCCCGCCCCCGACAACGGAGAAGTCCACCTTTGAGGCAGCCTTGATCATCTCGTAAGTACCGGTGGCAAAATCGGATTCCTCGAAGAGACCGGCCGGACCGTTCAGGACGACCGTGCCGGACTTCTTTAAGACTCCGATCATGTCGTGGATCGCGTCCATGCCGATATCGAGTACCGGGGCATTTTGTGGGATCTTCGTGACCGGGTATTCCTTACGGCAGTTGTTCTCGCGGACAGCAACGGTCTGGGGCATGATGACCCGGTCCTTGTATGTGGCAAGGATCGCCTTTGCCTTCTCGATCTCGGGCTGGTACTTGAGCTGGGCAATCAGCTGTGCGGAGGGTTTGCCGATATCGTACCCTGCCGCGATCAAAAAGACATTGGCAACAACACCGATGACGATGACCGTGTCCGCGATCCCCTTGTCGAGCACGTTTCTCGCTACATCGATCGAATCGTCCACCTTGGTCCCGCCGAGCACCATGCAGACCGGTTGCGGCGCACCCGAGAAGACTTTCGAGAGCGTGAAGACCTCCTTCTCCATGAGGAGGCCCCCGGCTGAACGCATTGCCAGCGGGAGGCCGACGACTGTCGGCTGGGACCGGTGGGCAGTGCCGAACGCATCGTTGACAAAAACATCCCCCAGCGTGGAGAGTTTTTTAACGAGATGGGTCTTCTTTGCCTCCTCGGGTTTCAGCGTCAGGTTCTCCTCGGCATTGAACCGGACGTTCTCCAGCATCACGATCTCGCCCGGTCTCATCCGGTGCACGGCCTCGCGGGCAGGGCGGCCGAAGATGCTGTCGACGTAGGTAACGGGCTTCCCGAGCAGCTGTTCCAGCTTCTCGGCATGGGCCTCGAGCGTGGTGAAGTCCTTCTTGCCGGGCCTGCTCTGGTGGGTGATGATAACGACCCTGCTCTTGTCCAGGGCACGGATGGTCGGGAGGTGCTCCCGGAACCGCTTGTCGTCTAAAATAAGGTTGGATGAGGGGTCGATGGGGGAGTTGAGGTCAAGCCGGAGGAGGACTGTTTTTCCCTCAGATCCCAGGTCCCTGATAGTTCCAATCGGCATCGATTATCCCCTTGGTACGGTTATGATGTACTGCGGGCCTTGATCTTCTTCATCCGGAAGAGTTCTTCCCTCTCCATCTCGTCAAGGCGCATCTTGATGAAGTCACGGGCACCGGTGAGTTCCGGGATGACCTTGAACTCAAGCGCGTTGACCCGGCGCTTGGTCTTCTCGATCTCGTCGAGCAGGCGTTTCATCGTGGTCTCGATTTCTGCACTGAGAATGATCGCTTCCACGAGCTCCTCGAATGCCGATGCGGTCTCATCGATGACCGTTGATGTGCCGAGCACACCATAGCCGCGGTCCGCGAGTGTTTTCCTCACTTTCGAGGACTCGATCTGCGGCACTACAACACCCATGATGTTCTTGCTCTTTAAGGCAATCTGCGGCACTTCCTTGACGGAGAATGCCGCAGACTTCACTCCGATGGCCCCCTCAACGGTGTTTGCGAGCGCCATCATCTCGACAGCGCGGGCATGCTTCTTGAGGAGATCCCCCTTGCAGTCCTTTGCATCTGCGAGTACCTTGAAAAATTCAAGGATCAGCCCGTCGCGCTTCATCTTAAGGATCTTGTAGCCGCGCTCAGAGAGCTGGATCTTCCTCTTCAGGTTGATGAGTTCCGAGCGGGTTGGCTTGATATCGCGCAGCGCCATGGCTGGTTACTCCTTCTTTGCACCGGCCTTGATCTTCGGGTGGTACTTGTTGATGAGGTCGCGGTCGATACGGGTGAGCTGCTCAACCGGCAGCGACGAGAGGAGCTCCCAGCCGAGGTTCAGCGTGTCCTCGATGGTGCGATCCTCGTCATAGCCCTGCCGGACAAAGCGGTTCTCGAAAAGATCCGCGAATTCGAGCAGGAGCCGGTCACGCTCG
Organism: Methanoregula sp.; assembly: GCF_028712425.1. GTDB lineage: Archaea > Halobacteriota > Methanomicrobia > Methanomicrobiales > Methanospirillaceae > Methanoregula. The sequence goes on along the minus strand of NZ_JAQTQD010000034.1, from coordinate 6,586 downwards.
GAGAGCGCGTCTTTGCCGACGATAGCCACCAGGCCGCGGAGGTCGTTGCCTTCTGCGTACCCTGCGTACATCTGGTCGGAGACCTTCTTGTGGTCCTCACGGGTGTGGCCCGTGCCGATACCGAGGTTCATCAGACGTGACAGCGAAGGCAGCACGTTGATGGGCGGGTAGATGCCCTTGCGGTGCAGTTCACGGTTGACCACGATCTGGCCTTCGGTGATGTACCCGGTCAGGTCAGGGATCGGGTGGGTGATATCGTCACCGGGCATGGTCAGGATCGGGATCTGGGTAACGGAACCCTTCTGGCCCTTGATCATACCGGCACGCTCGTAGATGCAGGCAAGGTCCGTGTACATGTAACCGGGGTAACCACGCCGGCCCGGAACTTCTTCACGGGCTGCACCGATCTGGCGGAGCGCTTCACAGTAGTTGGTCATATCGGTCAGGATGACCAGCACGTGCATACCAAGCTCGAAGGCGAGGTATTCAGCGGTGGTCAGGGCGAGACGCGGGGTAATGATACGCTCGACAGCCGGGTCGTCCGCAAGGTTGAGGAAGACGACGGCACGTTCGAGTGCACCGGTGCGCTCGAAGTCCTGCATGAAGTAGTTCGCTTCTTCCTTGGTGATACCCATGGCAGCGAAGACTACCGCGAAACTTTCGGTCGAGCCGGGCACCTTTGCCTGCCGGGCGATCTGCAGCGCAACATTGTTGTGCGGGAGACCTGCTGATGAGAAGATCGGGAGTTTCTGGCCACGGACAAGGGTGTTCGTCCCGTCAATGGTCGAGATACCGGTCTGGATGAACTCCGCCGGCATGCCCCGGGCGTACGGGTTGATAGCCGCACCGTTGATGTCAAGGCGCTTCTCCGGAACAATCTCCGGGCCACCGTCAATGGGCTTACCGCCACCGGACAGGATACGGCCGAGCATCTCCTTGCCCACGGGCATCTTGATGGTCTCGCCCGTGAACCGGACACCGCTGTCGCGGCCGATACCGGTCGTGGTCTCAAAGATCTGGACAACGACAAGCTCGTCGCTCGTATCGAGCACCTGGCCGCGCTTGATCGTGCCGTCGGAAAGGACCACGTTCACGAGTTCCTGGTAGGCAACCGGCTCGGTCTTCTCAACGAAAACGAGGGGACCGGCAATCTTGTTGATCGTTCTGTATTCCTTCATGCTGCCGACCTCAGTGCATTGAATTCTGCATCCATCTGCTTCTCGATCTTCGCGAGCTCGGGCTTGTACTCCTTGATGAACTTGATCTGGGGCAGTTCACCCTTGCTCTTGACCGCATTGATCTGCGTCGGGCTGACGCCAGCAAGCTGGGCAGCATACGCGAGATCGGCGAACGTCTTGATCGCCTTCATCATGTCGTACTGTTTCTTCATGTCACAGAACGTGTCGACGGAATCATACGCGTTCTGCTGGAGGAAGATCTCACGGATCATGCGGGCTACTTCGATGGTGACCTGTTCTGACTCAGGCAGTGCGTCGGAACCGACGAGCTGCACGATCTCCTGGAGTTCTGCTTCCTTCTGGAGGACTTCCATGGCCCAGGACCGGATCTTGTTCCAGTCAGGGGAGACTTCCTTGTCATAGTAGTCGTGCAGGGCATCGAGGTAGAGCGAGTAGGAGTTCAGCCAGTTGATGGCCGGGAAGTGCCGGCGCTGGGAGAGCTTCGCGTCCAGTGCCCAGAAAACCTTGACGATACGCAGGGTGTTCTGGGTGACCGGCTCGGAGAAGTCGCCACCAGGAGGTGATACTGCACCGATAACTGAGACCGACCCGGATGCTCCGTTCAGGGTCTCGACAAGGCCGGCACGCTCGTAGAACTCCGAGAGACGGGCTGCGAGGTATGCCGGGTAGCCTTCTTCACCGGGCATCTCCTCGAGACGGCTGGAGATCTCACGCATGGCTTCTGCCCAGCGGGAGGTCGAGTCTGCCATCAGGGAAACGTCGTAACCCATGTCACGGAAGTATTCCGCAATGGTGATACCGGTGTAAACCGAGGCTTCACGGGCAGCCACCGGCATGTTGGAGGTGTTTGCAATGAGCACCGTCCGCTCCATGAGGGGCTTTCCGGACTTCGGGTCTTCGAGGTGAGGGAATTCGCTTAAGACTTCCGTCATTTCGTTGCCGCGTTCACCGCAACCGATGTAGACCACGATCTCGGCATCCGACCACTTGGCCAGCTGCTGCTGGGTAACGGTCTTGCCGCTCCCAAACGGGCCGGGAATTGCAGCGGTACCGCCCTTTGCAATCGGGAAGAGACCATCGAGGATACGCTGACCGGTGATCAGCGGGATCGTCGGGTTCTTCTTCTCCTTCACGGGACGGGGCACACGGACCGGCCAGCGCTGGATCATCGGGAATTCACGGCCGTCGTCGAGAACACAGATAGTCTCGTCGATGGTGAAGTCCCCGCTCTTGATGGTCTTGACAACGCCCGGCTTAGCGTTCGGGGGCAACATGACCTTGTGGACAATGTTGGTCTCCTGAACTTCGCCGAGGGTTGCACCCGGTTCGACTTTGTCGCCGGATTTCACGAGCGGCTTGAAGGTCCATTTCTTCGTGTGGGAGAGACCGGGAGCCGTGACACCGCGCTCGATGAAGTTGCCCATCTTGTCCACGAGGATCGGCAGCGGGCGCTGGATACCGTCGTAGATACTGGTCAGCAGGCCAGGCCCGAGTTCAACTGCAAGGGAAAGACCGGTGTTCGAGACCGGTTCGCCGGGCCTGATACCCGTGGTATCTTCGTACACCTGGATGATGACGAATTCGCCCTGGATCTTGATGACTTCTCCCATCAGCGCTTCTTTGCCGACCTTCACCACATCATACATGTGGGCGTCAAGGTTGACTGCCGTAACGACAGGGCCGGCGATCCTTTTCAGGACCCCTTGTTTTCCGTTTGCTTGTTTTCCTTTTACTTCCACAGATCAACACCCACCGATCTCTTGATTCTCTCCCGCATGGAGAGCCCGCCTTCCTCTTCGCCGCCGATCGCAATCACGGTCGGCTTCACGGAATTCTCAAGCGTTGCACGGAGTCTCCGCGGGATCTTGTCCATGTCGCCTGAGTTGAGGACAAGGATACCAACCTCGCTGTCCTGCAGTACCGTGGTGATGTGCTCATTGAGCTTCTCATCGTTTTCCGCCGCATAGGTCTTACGGATGCCTGCAAGGCGGAACCCGAGGATGAACTCGCTGTTGCCGATTACTGCAATCTCCATGTTACATCACCAGGTATTCCGCGATCTTCTCGGACGGCAGTCTCGATTCCTTGCCCCGGGCAAGCGCCCGCAGGTTGAAGACCTCGTACTTCTTCTTCTCGAGATATACGAGGATCGGGTGGATCGAGAACGGATTTCTCTTGCTCATCTTCTCCATCTGCTCGAGCTGGACACGGGTCAGCCGGACCTCGATGTCGGAGATGCTGCCTTTCTGGCCCTTCAGCTCGTCGAGCAGTGCATGGAGCGATTCGTTCCGGAAATTCACCTTGAGCTGGTCGATGAACTCGTTTAAGTCACGGATGGAATCCAGGCTGGTGAAGTCGGTTACCGAGAGCGTGCCGCCGGCGACAAACATGTCCCGGACATCCTCATCGGTCTGTGCATCCACACGGAGCCGGAAGAGGGTCTTGGCATTCTTGATATCGATCTCCAGCTGGATGTAGGACAGGAACGCTGATGCGCCCTTGATCCCCGACTTTGCATCGGCAAGGATCTCGGCATAAAACTGCTTGTACAGCTCGTTTTCCATATGGGAGAACGAACCGGACTCTTTTGCTGCCGGGAACTCCCGGGCAAGCACCGGGAACATCCGGTGTCCTTTCAGCAGCTCGATAATCCTATCGTTGCTCTCTTCGGAGAGGAGTCTGTCCAGCACAACCTTGTCCAGGCTGCCGGCGGGGATTAAGATCTCCTTGATCTTGCCGGGTTTCTCGCCCTGCACCTTGCCCCGGAGGATGGTTAAGACATTCTGGATGTCCCACCGCCTGAGGTAGGCATGGGTGAAGCCCTTGAGGGTGCCCGGGGCAATCTCCTGGATCTTCTGGTATTCCTTGGCGAGGTTCCAGCTCAGGGCGACTTCCACAAGGTCGATGCCTTTGAACGCTGTCCCCAGCTCGTCGATCTCCTGTTTGTATTCGGTTTCCTCGATGACGCGGGTGATCTCGGCAACGCTCATGTTGAGCATCCGCATGTACTCCTCACGAGGGAGGAGCTTTGCCTTCCGCACCCGCATCCTGGTGCACACATAGATGTACGGTGCTGAAATATTCACACCCATACGCGTGCCTCCTTACCCGAACAGGATATCCGACGCATCCTTCAACCCGGATTCCCACACGCCCGATAAGAACGTGCGGTAGCTGTAATCAATCTGCAACTCCGCCCCTTCGCCTTCGACCAGGATGCCGCCGTCGATGTTGACGGGCTCGCCAACCCTGAACCCGGTAAACTCCGGGTTCTCGGCGATGACCGCTTTTAAGGCAGCCACATCCCGGGCATTGCAGGAGACCGTCCCTTTCTGGATCTCCTTCTTTGCGCCGGCAAGGAGTTTCTTGATTGCTTCGCGATGGAAGCTCTCAGGGAGGGCTGCGATATCCTTCAGCACGGCTTCGTACGCCTGGTCCAGGAGCGCTTTCTGCGTGTTTAAGAGCTCGCGCTTGACAAGGAGGTTCGCTGCGGATACCTCCTGGCTCAGGATATGAGCTGCCTGCTTTGCGGACTCATCTTCTGCAGCAAGCTTGATCTCGCCGGCCTTCTTGTTGGCCGCAGCGAGGATCGCGTCAACGTCCTGTTTCGACTCAAGCTGTATCTTCTCTGCCTCGGACCTGCCTTTTTCCCTGATCTCTTCGACTACTGCTTCCAGTCCCATTGTTCTCTCCCTTAGAAGAGCAGAAGGAGACCGACGACGAGACCGAAGATGACGATTGTTTCAGGGATAACGGTGAAGAGAAGGCCCAGACCGAAGAAGTCCTTGTTCTCTGCAATGGCGCCGACTGCTGCGGCACCGATGCCCATCTCGGCGACACCGGTACCAACACCGGTAAGACCGACGGCGAGTCCTGCGCCGATTGCCTTCATTCCCATCTGCGATGCCTGGATCGATGCGAGATCTGTGGTTGCTACTGCTATTGCTTCAACTGCCATAATTTATTCCTCCGTAAATCTGCGTTTCATTCCGAATGGAACGTACCTGATGCCTCCACCTTTGTAGAACTTGGTGAAGAATTCGACATAATGCAAACGAATTGAGTGGAGACCCCCACCCAAAAGACCCAGTGCGACATTGAGCGTGTGGCCGAACAGGAAGATAACCAGTCCGACAACGATCATCACAATACCGACAATGGATAGTTCTTTCATACCGGGACTGATGAACATCCCGATTGCCATATAGTTGACGACCATTGCGATCGCGACCGATGAGAGGCCGACCGCAACGAGACGTGCATAGGATAAAACATGGGAAATGATCGTGGGTAACTCGATTACTTCAAGAACCGAGTCCCGGGCGATGCAGATAACACCGATAAGGATGAGTGCCGCCCCGACGAATGTGCCAAGGGTAAACCCTGCTGCAACAACCGGCAGCCCGGTGAGATCGGGCATATACGGCATTACAACATTGGACCAGATGGCGACAAGGATACCCCACATGACAGCAAGCCAGCCGAAGTTGGCCATGACCGTCTTGGTGCGGTGTTCCCCGTGGTCCTGTTTTGCATGATTATACATACCGAGTACACGGCCCAGCGTGATGTGCAGGATACCAATCCAGATGGCCATGATCATCAGTGCGGGAATTGCAGGCCCGTGGCCTCCGGCTTCCGTTGCTCCGATGAGCAGGTGCCGGCTGGGCATGATGAACCCGGCATACCCGTGAATCAGGTTCGGGACTCCGCCAAACCCGAGAATCCAGCCAACGACCTGCGTGAGCTCGAAGCCGAGGAACTCGTTGAAGAGCAGACCAAAGATGATGCTGGAGATGCTGGCATTCCTGAGCACCTTCAAAAACATCTGTCCGTCTGCACCTTTCATCATCCGCTGCAGGCCAAGGCACATTGCCAGGAAAATCAGGCCGTACCCGACATCCCCGACGATAATACCAAAAAAGAGCGGGAACACGATGGCGAGCATCAGTGTCGGATCAATCTCGGTATACTTGGGCCGCGAATAGACGTCCATGAGCATCTGCGCCGGCTGGGCGAACTTCGGGTTGTTGTACTCAACGGGAACGTTGTCGTGCTCCGGATCCATGGGCAGGACATCGACAAACACTTTGCCGCCGGTTGCTTTAACGAGTGCTGCGCTGATCTCCTCCACTTTATCGGAGGGGACCCAGCCTTCTGCAACAAAGGTCTGTTTCGTGGTGGCAAACCGGAGCGGTGCCTCGGACTGTTCGGCCTCTGCCTTCAGATATTCCTCGCAGGCAACCATGAACCCGGCATGCTGCTGCCGTACCGCGTCGAGTTTTGCTAAAAGCCCGGCAATCTCCTTGTTCAGGGCTGCCACCTGTTCGGCATAAAACCTGATGCGTTCCTGCGGGGAACCGGTCTCGTTTGGGACCTGGACTGAC
>NZ_JAQTQD010000055.1 GCF_028712425.1 Methanoregula sp. | reverse complement strand
AAAAACCCTTGAAGTGAACAAGTGGCGCGAGAACTACCGGCTGGGCCGTGCCTCGATCGCCCTTGACCAGGTTGAAGAACTCGGGACATTTGCCGAGATCGAGATTATCGCCGAGAATGACAGGGAAAATCCGACTGTTCTTATCGAGAAGATCGCCAGGGAGATTGGGACCGATGGCACACCGATTCTTGAGTCCTACCTGGAACTGGTCCTTGCAAAGCGGAAAAACGGCCCATAACCAGCAACTATCGTCCTGCCCTTTTTGCACTTATTTTTTTACCCTCATACTGGCACTCGTTCACTGCCCCGGGCAACTGTCCCCTTATTCTGGCAATTCTTTTACAACAAGATGATAGTATCCCCAGAGAAAAGAGACGAGACCAGCGAATGGTATCGGGCACGCGACATGGTACTTCCCCGGGCCAGCCGACCTGCCTCAGGAGCAGATTCATTTCTACCCATATTCCAGGTAAATCGGGTTACGGCAGTTTTCAGTGAGTGATACGAGCGCCAATAGCCAGCGGGAATCCGATCAATGAGGAAACTAAAAAAGACAATAATGAAGAAAAAGGATGGTTTTTGGCGGATCTCCCGCCTTCTGCCGTCTATACCGTCAGCATCTCAATCCTGATGTCACGTGCATCGGTGCCGAAATGGAGCATGGCGCAGTGCCCGTCCATTGCCGGGCCGGGGTTAACGACCTTCACGCCGTCGACTTCCATGACGCCGCGGGCCTCGTGAATGTGGGCGCAGCAGACAAGGTCAAAGGACTTCAGGTGCCTGCGGATGCTCTGGCTCCCCACGTGCTCTCCTGCAGGTTTGTCAAGGGTCTCGTAAGGCGGTGCATGGCAGAGAAGGATGTTGTGGACAGCTTTTTCCATCTTCTTCATTGCGCTGTTCAGGACATCATCGATCTGCTTGTCGGTCATCTCGAACGGGGTGCCGAAAGGTGTCGGGTTCGACCCGCCGACTCCTACGATGGTCATTTTGCCAAGGTTCATCGAAGATCCGTGCACGCACACTGTGTCGGAGTGTTCGAGCGTCTCGAGGATCTCACGGGGGTCACAGTTGCCGGGCACGGCAAAACAGGGCACATCGATGCGTGAGAGCACGTCATCGACTACGTCAACGGGACCCATATTGGTGATATCGCCTGCAATAAATACCGCTTCCGGAGAAAGCTCCAGAAATGAATCAATTTTACCGAATTGACCATGGAGATCTGCTATAAGCAGCACATCTTTCATGGTATATGATTTGAAGGGCGTTGTAAAAACCTTATCTCCCGGCAAATAGGGGCGATAAGAACGAGTTTTCCGGCCCCCTAATATATTCGTTGTCTGCGATAATAATTCTACCGCCTATAGGCCATATAGCAGCCTGCGGTTTTCCGCTCATGATGCTGCATGCAAGTATGATCAGACCGCGCATTTTGATCCAGGACCACACTATTCATATTTGAGTCCAGCATGTATGATTTTCTTCAGATGTATGACAATAAGGTTCTTTTGATAGAGACAGCGGTTATGATTCAAAACCGGATACGCCCAAATTACTTTTAATTTTACTTCAGATAAATATATTATATATTTCATCTCTCTATGAACCCTCTTCAAAAAAATAAGCCCAAAGTGCAGATAGAGAGCAGCAGAAGCAGCACAGTTTCATTTTCGCAAAGTATTTCATTTCATTTCCCCAAGGGACTTCCTACATTATAGTCTTCTCCTGCTCTTAAGCCCTATTTGCTGCTCTTTTCTTAAAATAAGAGTTTTCTTTAAATACCTCCAGATCTCTTATTTTCACTCATTTTTTAGAGAGAATAAAAACAAGATATAAAAATAAACAATACCGGATCCAGAACACCACAACAAGCCAGGAACCCGACCACACTTTATCAAAGTGTACCGGAATAATTCTGGAACATGGTGGTACATGGCCGGTACAAACCGGATTGTCAAACTTGGTCTTGAAGCGCGAGCAAATGCCCTCCGAAGTAGCATCGAACCGCAATACTCGGTACGAGATATCGCTCGGATCCTCACTGAAGAATCGGGAAAAACGATCAAATTCCAGAGCGTCCAGAGATACTTCGATGCCCTGTCACGGCCACCAGCAGCACCTGTCGTTGCAGTGACTCCTGTCGGCGTATCGCAGCAGCAGGACCCGACCGCGGTCCGCGAGCAGCGACAGGCCGAGATCCGTGATGCCGCGGCCCGGGGGCGGCTCGATGCCGTGCAGCAGCTGCGGGACGTCAACACCGAGACGCGGGCGATCCTGGACAGCCTGAAGGATCAGCAGGGGAAGTTCGTCGGGGGTGTTTCAGGTGGATACCTTGCCCTGGCTGCCATCACGCGGATCGAGTCCCAGCTGTTGCTGCAGGCCAAGCTCCTGGGTGACCTGCCGGACCAGCCCCAGGTGAACATCACGATCGTGGAAAACCAGTTCAAGGAATTCAAAGCCGCGGTCCTGGGGGTGATGTGCCCTGAGTGCCAGCGCCGCCTCGCCGAACAGCTCCGGTCCATCGTGGGAAAGTAACCTCCTGGCAAATATCGATCTCGCGTACTTCATGGAGTATACGGGCCGGGGGCAGTGGCAGCGGGCCAAGCACCTGGACCTGCTCTGCAGCAAGCTCGAAGCTGTTGAACGGGGCGAAATCAAGCGCCTGATCATCACCATGCCCCCTCGGCATGGAAAGTCGGAAGTAACCAGCAAGCATTTTCCGGCTTGGTATCTGGGTAAACATCCGGACCATGAGATTATCCTGACGTCATACGCTGCAGAGATCGCGGAAGATTTCTCGCGTATCGATCGCGAGGTGATCCGAGAATTCGGGGGAGAGTTGTTTGATATCTCTCTCGCGCAGGATTCAAAAGCCGTCAACCGTTGGGCTGTTATCGATGCCAGAACCGGGAAAAAGTACCGGGGCGGGCTCATTTCTGTTGGTGCGGGCGGACCGCTGACCGGTCGTGGTGCACACGTCGCGATCATTGACGATCCATTCAAAGGGGAGGAGGACTCGCACTCGCCAACGAAGCGGAAGAAAGTGATCAACTGGTATCAGTCAGTCCTTCGTACGCGGCTGGCCCCGGGTGGCGCCGTCATCCTCATTCAGACCCGTTGGCACAAGGGTGACCTGGCGGGGCACCTCATCGGGGAGATGGAGCAGGCAGATGGGGAGACCTGGGAGATCCTCAACCTACCCGCAATCGCGGGCGAAGCGGATCCGCTCGGTCGTGCTCCTGGTGATGCACTCTGGCCGGAACGGTTCTCCCTGGAGGAACTGCTCAAGACGAAGACGGCCGTGCACGCATACTGGTGGAACTGCCTCTACATGCAGACCCCGGGCGATCCGGAGGGTGGCAAGTTCAAGCGGGCGTTCTTCCAGTACTGGGAGCGGTCCGCA
>NZ_JAQTQD010000054.1 GCF_028712425.1 Methanoregula sp. | reverse complement strand
TGATGTTCTCGTAAAAGACGGGCGGCTCGTCCGCGCCGGCCAGGGGATCCCAGTTATACCCTTTTACATCAAGATGGATCGCGAAATTCTCAAGGTCATCCAAATTGGTACTGTTGACACCGATGAGGAGGAGCGCGTTATCATCGCCGTGGTGCCCGCCGGTGCTCGAGACGTAGAACGTGCCGGTCTTCGAGGTCGAGTTCGTGAGCTGACCGCTGGAGGCTGTCACATCATTCGTAATGTGGATCGCGTTCATCCCCTGCGTCCCGTTCACCATCCAGAAATAATAGCTTCCGTTACCATTGTAACTGAAATCATGGTCGTTGCCTAGGTTATCCCCATGGCTCCGCACTCCGTTTGCGGGAATAATAAAAGTATTGTTATTCGACGACCACGCGTTGCTTGCCGCCACCGGCAGGACTGCCGCAGCGACAAAGAGGAGAACCGCCGCCGAGGCCATCCACCACATCCTGTTCATGTGTGTTTGTTCTTTTCTCATACGAAAACCTCCATGCAGGACACTGCCCCGCATGCGTCAATAATTTACATTTCACTTTTGCAAATTATCAACTAATTTTAATTGATCGCGTATAAACTGATATATCTTTCGATTGCATAAAAATTGTAAATATAATTCCTTTTTGGAAATTTGAGAATAATCAAACCCGGATTTCTTTCCGACAAAGGTGGCGCGCCACACTGCACCGGGGATGGCCGACAGGGAAATGTTTTTCATAGGGTTGGGATCGATCCAGATATCAGACACCTGACCGGGACCGGCCTGATCCGGGCCCCGCCTTCTCATGGATCCGGCCGGGCGGCAGCACAGGTCCTGGCGCAGGCCAGCCGCACGGAAGCAGGAGACGGGACACAGGCGAACCGGGAAAGGAGGAGAGATAAAACGGGAGTGGGGAAGCCGGCCAGGACGCCACACCATATCCCCTGCAGTTCTCCCCCTCCTGCCGTTATGCCGTCAGCAGTTCAAGAAATTCATCGCGGGTAAATCTTCCCTGTTTCATGATGGAGAGCAGGACACCCGCCGGCAGGATATCGCGCTTCGGAACGACAACGAGCAGTTTCTGGCCGGTTGCATCCGTTTTGAACAGTACCGTATGGCTGCCTTTACCCTGATGGCGGGCCTTCTCAAATCCTCTCTTCATCAATCGTTTGATCAGGAAAGCCGAGGAGACCCGGGGGAGTTTCACGCCTCGACCTCAATAACGGAGGTAAATTTTTCCGGGGACGAGATGGAAGGTTCGATATCCCCGATCATATCGTATTCGCGTGCATTTTTCAGGTAGAGATCGATCGCCTCCCGGATATTTTCGAGTGCTTCTTTGGGAGTATCGCCACAGCTCGCCACTTCCAGTTCAACGCACTTTGATACATATACACCATCTTCTTCCCAGATGGTGACCGTAAAATGATAATTTGCCATCTCTTCTCAACCGGATAGATTATCGATCACGGGCAATGAACTTTGTTGTCGCGGTTGTCTGCAGGAAAACGAAAAGAGAGGGAAAGAGACCACAGGATCCTGGGCATATGGGACATCCACGAACGTCCTGCTGCTGTGAGTTCGCGATCTTGCTGGGGGACCGGTGATGCTCTGGTAAAGATTATGAAGAAGAATGCACCACGTACATCTGTATGTGCAGATAATCCGCTGCACTGGTTGATGGAGGTGAATCATCATGGGGAGTAAAACGATCGCAAAGATCCAGAGTGAAGGATACGATGCCCTTGTTAATGCACTCGGGCCGGAAGATGCGATTCGGTTCATCCGGAGTTTTGATCCCGGCAGTGGCGATTACACCAAGGACCGGAAAAAATATCTTAAGAAAATGACAGTAAAACAGATTGGAAAAGAGATTCTCGAATTGCAGAAATCTCTCTGAATATTTCAGCCAGTCTCTTTTTTATCATAACTTCCTGGAAAATGCCAGTCGAAGAACGAATACCCGGCAGCGAAATGCTCTTATCTGGATGGCGACCGTTCCAGATACCAGACCCCCGGCCGGGACCGGCCCGGTCCAGACATCGCCTTTCCATAGATCCGGCTGTGCGGCAGCACAAGCCCTGGCGCAGGCCAGCCGCACGGGAGCAGGAGGGGGGACACAGGCGAACCGGGAAAGCGGGCCGGGCCGGGGGAGAACGATGCAGGGGAAAGGGGGAGACCTGGCGGGGGTCGACGGGGGATTTTCCTCACAAAGTTGATGACCACGACAATACTATATCTGCTAGAGTGATTGACATGGCGGAACATAAGAACACCGAGATTATTTTTATTGTCGAAGAATCTCCGGAAGGCGGATACGAAGCCCGGTCGTTGAACCATTCCATCTTCACGGAAGCAGATACCTTTGACGAACTCAAAGAGATGGTTCACGATGCGGTCTCCTGCCATTTCACCGGTAAGGACCGGCCCGCTCTGATCCGGCTCCACATGGTAAAAGAGGAACTGATAGCAGTATGAAACTGCCGAGGAATGTCGATGGCGACAACCTCGCCCGCCTTCTTCATTGTTATGGGTACTGCATCGATCACCAGACCGGCAGCCACCAGAGACTTACGACCACGGTGAACGGGAAAACCCATGATATTACGATCCCCCGCCACAGATCCCTCCGGGTAGGAACGCTCCATGCAATCCTGAAGGATGTCGCAGCCCGGCAGAAAAAGGATCTGAACGTAATCATCCGCGAACTGTTTGGATAAGTACCGTACAACCCCTTCCTTTTAGGATCCGTACTCTCATACCGGGCCCGGACTCGTTCATCCTTAGTAACAACCTCGGCTGCTGCTTAATGGAACCCGGGCAGTACGAGGACGCCATCCAGTCCTTTGACCGGGCGCTCGCCATCAACCCGGGACTTAAGGAAGCGCAGGCGAACCGGGCTGCGGCAGAACAGATCCTGAAGCAATACGACCGTTCGGAGGCGGCGGACTGGACACTGCTCTTCGGGAAAACAAATCCAGTATAAGCAGCAGGGAATGATCGGCCGGACGGGTGGTGCATCACACAGTTCCGGGGGACACCGTAGAGCGAATCTTTTTATGGAACTGTTAATGGATCAGCTTGACAAACGCCGGGAAAAGAAGCAGGCCCCGGGTGGACGCGGAGGGGATACGGCGGGCCGGGGTGAGCATGCGACCCGGCAGGGGATGATACTCCGGCGACTCCCTCACAAATCCTTATCTGATACACGATACAACATAAGATATAACGGTGCTCGAAAAAATGCCGGCAAAAAAATTCAAACCGGAAGACGTTATCGGGAAACCCTACCGGAGAGGCCTGCTCCCGTATGGGGGTGCAGTCACCCGGGGAAAAATCTCATCGGCAATCAGCGAGGAAGAATTCCGGGCAACCATGAAACGGCTGAAAGCAATCATTCCATGAATGC
>NZ_JAQTQD010000017.1 GCF_028712425.1 Methanoregula sp. | reverse complement strand
GCATTCATGGAATGATTGCTTTCAGCCGTTTCATGGTTGCCCGGAATTCTTCCTCGCTGATTGCCGATGAGATTTTTCCCCGGGTGACTGCACCCCCATACGGGAGCAGGCCTCTCCGGTAGGGTTTGCCAATAACATCTTCCGGTTTGAATTTTTTTGCCGGCATTTTTTCGAGCACCGTTATATCTTATGTTGTATCGTGTATCAGATAAGGATTTGTGAGGGAGTCGCCGGAGTATCATCCCCTGCCGGGTCGCATGCACTCCTTGGCCCGCCGTATCCCCCTTGCTTCCGCCCGGCCCTCTTCATAATCCTTTCCCCGGTGCACCGCTCCCGGTCCATCCGATCGTTCACGGCGAGGATTTTTTATCCGGCCCGATATGCCGCAGGAATCTCCAAAACAAATTATATTCTTATTTTTCACTCAGTTGAAAGATATATCGTGTCATATTTTGATCAACAGTTTGATGTTAAAAATTGGTAAAACCAATTACTAATTTTTAACGCGCGCGTGGGGCGGTGCCCTGCGCGGAGGTACAGAACATGAAGAAACAAGAACACATGAACAGAATGTGGTGGATGGCCTCTGCGGTCGTCCTCCTGTTCGTCGTTACGGCGGTTATGCCGGTGGCGGGGGAATATGATAAAGCCCAAGAGATGAGCCTTTGCTCGCATCCGGCAGTCGTTTGATTTGTGCCTGGCACGGTATCCGGTCGTCTTTGTTAAGAATGATATCCCGGATCTTTTTTGGAGATGATGAAAATTATAGCAATTAAGGCCACCAATTAATTTCATTAATTTTTTTAATTTTTTGAGGAGACACGATTCCGATGGTTAATCCGTACAGCGCTGAACACCCGGTCCCTCCGGAAAAATTTGCCGGGCGGGTACACCAGATTGAGGATTTTTTTTTAAAACCGTCAACCAACAGGAATTATCGCAGTGTCTTCACAAGAAGTTCCATACGGCCGATAAATTCTCCGGCGTCTGCCAGAGCCTGCCGGATTTCCGGGAGGCTCGGCCGGGCATCCAGGCTGTACTGATCGTTCTGGCGCAGTCCACGCATATGATCGAACTGCAGGACCCACTCGTCTTCCAGTAATCCTTTTTCCCGGTAGGATTCGAGATACACGCCGATGCAATAATGACTCTTCTCCCGTACTCCGTCGCGATACAGCAAAGCCCGGGCTGCATGGAAATATCCCATGTACACTGCAATCAGGGCAGATCGCGGTGCATCGGCGTCACAATCATACCCGGCCTCCGTGATCCATTCCCTGGCCTGTGCAAGAGACAGATTTGCCTTATCGACCGATGCAGGAACTTTTCGCAAAAGGCCTCGCTCGTAACATTCGTCAAGACGTGTCAGGAGATTCACCTTCAAGGGGTATCGTCTGTTTTCTGAACGACCAGTAAAACGGTTCGTCGGTTTTCTTCAGGTTTTCCATTTTTTCCCGGGTGAGAACGAGAAGATGGACCTCAACAGATAATGTCCGCGAGACAGTACGCTCAACTTCTGCGACCAGTATGCTGGTCGGCGGGGTTGCGCACAAAACCCAGAGGTCGAGATCGCTTTCATCCGTATTCGTTCCATCAGCCCAGCTCCCGTACATGCCGGTGCCGAGCGCCCACGCAGGTTTGTGAAATGCACCGGAGACACGGTCGATATTCAGGAAACGTTTCACCGTTGCGGTCCATGCTGAATTTTTCAGAGTATAGATCCGGTTGTTTCGCAGGAGCAGTCCCTCGCGTTCGAGCAGTGCAAGGTACGGGGAGACGAGCCCTTTTGAAAGCCCGGTCTTTGTCGCGAGCTGCTGCACGGAGCAGGCCGGCACCGTGAGAGCCGCACGGAGCAGTGCGATGCGTTCTCCGGTTCGGAAGAGGGCGGAGAGATCATGGGGCGTTTCGTTCATAATTCCTGAACAATAGGTTCACGTTTCATGAACAAAATGTTTGCGGAACGTGAACGAACGTGAAGGGTGTGATATGCATTCCTGCCTCCGACCCCGCACGCTCGGGGCATTTTATGTGACATCACCCGGACAACCAGATCCCCCGCCCATCCATAAAAACATTTCCCCCCATTCGTCCCCCGGTTCCCCTTGGCGCGCCACTCGTCCGGCAGGCAATCCGGATAATTATCGCGCGTTAATTTCAAAAATAAAGTATATTCTTATTTTTTACTCTGTCGATAAATATATAACCTCATATGCGATCAATACTTTCTGTTTAACAATTTGCAGGCATCAAAAGCAACTTGTTAACGCGCGCGGGGCGGTGCCCTGCGTGGAGGTACAGAACATGAAGAAACAAGAACACATGAACAGAATGTGGTGGATGGCCTCTGCGGTCGTCCTCCTGTTCGTCGCTGCGGCAGTGGTGCCGGTGGCGGCGGATAAGATTATTTCCCTACAATGAGTGAATCTATCAGTGTACAATGTAAAGCATGCCGCCGCTGGCACGTACGGGTCCAACATTGGCGGGGATGGGAGCATGTACGGCTGGCTGTCACTCGCATGAAGTAGCGTTCTGCCGCGAACGCTCGTCCAGGAGATCGCGCAATACTTCCCTGCCCTGCGGCTCCGGGATCTCACGTCTCAAGCTCCGGGCAGTTGTCAGCCAGAGATCTATTGCGGTCTTGATCTCCCGTAATGCCTGTTCTTCGCTTTCACCATATGCCGAGCAGCCGGGCAATTCCGGTACCACCGCAATATACCCCTCATCATCTTCGCTGTAGAAGATCTCTATTGCATATTTATACACCGGGCTCCTCCTCCAGAAGCGAATATTTTTCAATGATTGTACAAAGCTGTTTTACCTGACATTGAGTTTCGCCATTTCTTACCTGGTACATGAGATCATTTCTTCTTTGAGATCTCATCCCGGAATTGTTCAGGGGGCATCGTTTCCGGTTTGAAGAACCCGGCGTTTTCCAACAGAGCCGGAATACGGTACTTGATCAGGTTCTTGTCTGAAGTCAGGAAATAATCTGAATTGTACGCCATCGCATATGCGTGGTTAAGTCCGGTCCGTGGGTTCGCGGATCGTGACATGATTATTCCTGAATCCGCCGGAGATATTCTTCCCGCGTCATGCCGATAGTTTTCATATTATTGAGGATGATCGTAACAGGGACTTCATCATACCGGGGAATCACGACTGCCCGTTTTGCAGAGGGATGGTGGAAGATCAAATGATCGCCGCTCTGGCGAATAAATGTGCATCCTGATTTTTCAAATACCCGTACCTGTGTTTTCCAGTCTGTTGGGGAAATTTTTTTCATCAGGCATCACACGCGACAGACCTGGAGAAGTTGCTGGCGAACAAACGATCTCGTATCGTGGAATATATATATTCCGTATTATTGTATTGAGACCGGGACCCGGATCTCTTCAAAGCAAACGATCTTTTTGCCGGTCTTGATCACATCCCCGTCCCGGGTATACCCGGATTCGCTGAGCAGATCATCAAGAGTTCCCAGTTTTTCCGTTTCTTCCAGCTGAATAGCGATGACTTCCAGTAAGTTCTTACGCGCTTCTTCCGGTGTGTGACCGCAGCTGGCGATATCGAGCTCCGGGCAATAGGACGTATACATGCCCCCCTCTTTCCAGATTTCGGCAGTGGTGATGAGATTCCGCATATGCCCTCTCTCCGGTTACCTGTATGTTTGTACCTGGTAATGAGATATGTGGTGCTGGAACTCAAGGCATTCATTGCATGTCCAGGTATTGTGCCGGATAATGGATGTTCAATGCACGGGAAATACCGGAGTATCGAGAAAAACAGAGGAGTTCATGGACGAAGAGCTTTCAATCGTTTCATATCGGCGTTGTGCTCTTCCTCACTGACTGCAAATGCGATCTTTCCCCGAACAATTCCACCCCCGTACGGGAGCAGGCCTCTCCGGTAGGGTTTCCCGATAACGTCTTCCGGTTTGAATTTTTTTGCCGGCATTTTTTCGAGCACCTTTGTGTCTTATGTTGTATCGTGTATCAGATAAGGATTTGTGAGGGAGTCGCCGGAGTATCATCCCCTGCCGGGTCGCATGCACTCCCTGGCCCCGCCGTATCCCCCTTGCTTCCGCCCGGCCCTCTTCATAATCCTTTCCCCGGTGCACCGCTCCCGTTCCATCCGATCGTTCACGGCGAGAATTATCGATCCGGCATAATATGCCGCAGGAATCTCAAAAACAAATTATATTCAAACTTTTCATGTAAACGAAAGATATATCGTGTCATATTTTGATCAATGTTTCATTGTTAATAAACTGCCATGATCAATGGTTTTTTGTTGACGCGCGCGGGGCGGTGCCCTGCACGGAGGTACAGACTATGGCAAAAGGAAACAAAGATTTGAACAGAATGTGGTGGATGGCCTCTGCGGTCGTCCTCCTGTTCGTCGCGCTGGCGGTTGGGCCGGTGGCGGCGAGTAATGTAATCTACACGAACACCGCGCATAACAACAACCACACGTACGTCCCAATGGCAAATCCCCTCATCAAGTACGATAGCACGTATCTGGGTAACCCGTATTATTACGTCAACCTGACGAATCCCACGGGGGGGATGAATGCGCTCCACATTGCGGACAGTGACGCTCCCGCCAATGCCAAAGGAACTTGCTATGAAAAAACCAGTGCCGATCTGAATGGTACATTCTATGTAACGGATACCGGGGGAAAAGGCGGACAGGATAACATTATCCTTCTCATAGCGGTCAACAGTATCAACAATTCTACAACAGAGATCGATAGTGTATCCATTAACATCTCGGCAAGCGGGTATACCTGGACTCCGATTAGCTCTGGGTCACCCCCCTCCACGGTCAATTACGAGACACCACTCAGTGCAAAGTTATTCACCTCAGCGGATTTCCTGGAGAACGATTCTGTTGATTTATTCCAGAAATGGAAATTTGCACCAACTGCAGACTACCCGATCTACTGCGGCCAGGATATGAGCGTGAGCGGGGATAAATACTTCAAGTTGTGGGCCATTGACACCAAGGTGGGAACAATCAATGGTACCTGGTGGAATGTTACCCAAAAACGTACTCTTCTTCCGAATAACAATGCGACAAAAATCACGTACAACATCACGAAAGGGAGTTTATCAAATGATTCCATCATTGCCTTCAATGCCTATGCGTATAACAATAAAACAATCTCCCAAAAAGATGGATCGTCATTGCCCCCGGCTATCAACTGGCTGAATAAGGTGTACTACTTGAATGAAGACGTTGATACGACGTTATGTAGCGGATGGAAGGTTAATATAACCTCATAAAAAAACAAAATTACAAAAACACGGAAAGCTGCCGGGTTCCGGCACATACTTCCCCTTTTTTTTCGCGTGATGAGATAGATTATCTTCGTTGTATGAATGGGGAAATTGAATTAAAATTATTTGAATATTGATCAAATGATCGATATTAACATAATAACAAAATCAATTAAAAACAATTAACATATCCGGCAATTAATACATTCATAATGTATTTCGGAAAATATCTATCGGTCCCGGACATTGTCTTGGATCCGTTCTCACTAACACACTTTTGGATTACAGCAGGAGATATTCTCTCTCAGGAAAACCTTCTTGAAAATACGGCTGTAATGGGGATCGCATGAAACCGCGGCTGTTTCGAGTGGCAGCCATCATTCTGCTGATCTATCTTACATTCTTTATTATGCCGGTTACCGCAGAACTTGCCAGTTCTCCATGGCCGAAGTCTGGCTACGATCTCAACAATACCGGGCAATCCCCCTTTACTGGCTCACAGTCCGGAACACCAAAATGGTCTTATAATCCCAACATAGGTTTTCAGTATCAGAGTCCGGTTATTGGATCCGATGGAACGATCTATTATGGAGATAAAAGTGCGAATCTCCGAGCAATAAACACGGATGGAACATTAAAATGGATAGTCCCAAAAACAATGTACGGTTGGGGGAATATATATGGGCCTGTGGCAATAGGGTCGAACGATATCCTCTATTTTGGAGATCAGGATACGTATGTCTATGCAGTATATGCCTCAGATGGAACAAAAAAATGGAAATCCTCTACCAGTATTGGTGTAGAAATATATGGCAGTCCGACGATTGGTGCTGATGGTACGATCTATGTAGCGTCCGATGCGCTTTATGCTTTCGATTCACAAGGAACCCTGAAATGGAAAAATACCACAGGGACAGCAAATTATGCCACTCCTGCGATTGGGCCGGATGGGACCATATATATTGGTAGCCAGACCACAAGCACCTTTTATGCATATAACTCTGATGGTATCCTGAAGTGGAGCAATACTTCAGGAGCAGTTAAAGGATCTGCGGCAATCGGATCGGATGGGACCACCTATATTGGAAGTAGTGGAGATAGTAACGTCTATGCATGGAATCCTGATGGTACCCTGAAATGGAAAAATACGTCAGGAGCACTTACATTTGGATCTCCTGCAATTGCGAAAGATGGAACGATCTATGTTGGGGGTACGAGTGCCCTTTATGCATGGAACCGGGATGGTACCCTGAAATGGTCATATAACTGTGGAAAGATATATGGAGCCCCCGTTATAGGGGCGGATGGAACAATCTATTTTATAACGTGGGAGGGTAACATCTACGGCCTTACTCCGGATGCAATCCTTAAATGGTCCTATAAAACAGCTAATACAAATTATGGATCGCCCGCAATTAGTGCGGATGGAACGGTTTATGCTTCAAGTTTTGATAGGAGGTTGCGCGCATTCCCCGGCGTAGTAACATTCACTGCCGACCAGATTGCCGGTCCAGCACCTCTCACCGTCCAGTTCACCGGCACATCGCCCCTCACTGTCACCGCATGGCACTGGGACTTTGGGGATGGCGTGACATCGGATGAACAAAACCCCCCGCATACTTATTCCTATGGGGGAGTCTATTCCGTCAATCTGACCATCACCAACAGTAATGGTATGAATACTCTCATCAAGACAAAATACATCAGCGTGTATTCTCCCCCGACAGCAGCTTTCACGGCAACCCCTGTTTCCGGAAAAAGCCCGCTGTCCGTTTCGTTCACCGATCAGTCAACCGGGGCACCGACATCCTGGTACTGGGAATTTGGGGATGGAACAACATCAACCGAGCAGAACCCTGTTCATATATTCACCGCATCTGGATCGTCAACTACTACTTATACAGTTAACCTCACCGCAACAAATTCTGTCGGTACCAACACCACCAGTAAGACCGATTACATCACCCCATATTCGACAGCACCGGTAATATCGTTTACTGCATCTCCCAGAGTTGGAGTTGTATTTCAGACCATTCAGTTCAATGATATCTCGATTCACTCTCCAACTGCATGGCTCTGGGACTTTGGAGACGGTACTACATCAACCGATCAGAACCCGACACATACCTATTCAGCGGTCGGAAATTATTCTATCAACCTCTCGGCGACTAATGTATTCGGAACAAGTTCCCGTTTAAAAAATAGCTTTATTGATATTGTGACACCGGGCCCAATCGATCCAGCCTATCCATACCTTTACGTTGCTAACGATGAAGGTGTCAAGTTCGATCTAAACGGCACCAATCCCGTCTACGTCCCCAATACCTACTCTTTCGCCACGATGGGGGGACTGAACGCCCTGCACATCTCATCGGGAAACTCCGTCTCTGATATAACCACCACCACCAACCAGTCCGGTACATTCTATTTCACCCATACCGGGGGCCAGCCGACCATGCCCGAGGGAATCCTGATGCTCGCCGTCAACGGGACGATCCCCGATGATTTCCGTGTCCATATCCGGTCGAGCGGGGACAACTGGACACCTTTCGGTCCTGCCTATACCAACGGAGGCGCACCTACTGAATGGAATTACAAAGAAGGTGCCGTGGATCAGACCTTCACAAAGGACGATTTCATCTACGGTCCGCAGAGCTGGAAACCCGATGGATATCCGATCTATTACGGGGAGGACCAGGCCGATCCCATCAACCAGTTCCGGATCATGTTCATCGACCTGAACGCCGGGAAAGCGTATCATAATATCAAGATTGAATATGCGTTCACCAACCTGACGAGTTTTGCTGTATTCAATGCATACGGGTGGTATCTTGCCAGTTCCCACGGCACTATGATCATGACCAACGATGTCACAGGGGGCTCCACCTATGGCCCCAGCGGGTATTCGGTCATTGGCATTCCCGATGTCCCGAAGGCAGATTTCACCAGAGATACGCCTTACGGATGGCACAACCGGTCTCCAATCCGGTTCACAGACATAACAACAAACGTTCCGCAGTCCTGGCACTGGGACTTCGGCGACGGTACATCCTCCTTCGATCAGAACGTGGTCCATATGTACACGAATGCGGGCACCTATACGGTGAATCTCACAGTGACGAATGTAAAAGGCACCAATTCCAGGACGCAGGATATAACGCTCACTGTTCCACCGGTGCCTGTTGCTGACTTCATCGTAAATGTCACAACGGGCACCTCTCCTATAGCGGTCCAGTTCAACGATACCTCAACCAATTTTCCGGTTACATGGTTGTGGGACTTCGGGGACGGCACAAATTCAACCGAACAGAATCCGCTCCACTGGTATGCACTAGGAACGTATTCGGTAAATCTTACGGTCACAAACGGTGGCGGAGGTAACAGTGTTCTCAAGTCCAGTCTTATCGCGGTGGCATCGAACGGAAGATCAAACCAGTTCGCCAACCCAGGGTTCGAGACCGGCGATAGTACCGAATGGACAACAGGGAAATATGCATCCGTATCGTCAGCTACAGCCCATACCGGCAGCTATTCGGCATTCTTGAATAGTGATGGCAGTGTTGCGGATAGTTATGTGATCCAGTACGTCGATCTGACGGATGCTACCGTCATCTCGTTCTGGGGGTATGGTGGGTCCTGCAGCGTAACGCAGAGTTTCAATATTAATATAGATGGAGAAACAGTTCAGGCCCCCGGTATAATCCAGACCGGCTGGAACCAGTATACGATCCCGATAACCGGGTATACCGGGGTCCATCCGGTTCAGGTAGCGTTCGATAGAAAGTATATAGCGGTAAATTCCTACGTCGACGACTTCTGCGCCGGCTCCGGTACCACCTGCGGCAACTCCGGCACACCCACCCCCCCCCCACCGCCTCCTTCACCGCCACCCAGGTCAACGGCGTCGCCCCGCTGGCCGTGACCTTCACCGACACCTCGACCAACAGCCCGACGTCATGGTCCTGGGACTTCGGGGACGGCGGGATCGTGACATTCGACAAGCCGGTGAACCCGACACACACCTACGGCTCGGCCGGGACCTACCCGGTCAAGCTCACGGCAGCCAATGCCGGGGGAAGCAGCACGATAACCAAGGCCGGCCTCGTGTACGTGGTCAACGCCACCGGGCCGGTCCCGGGTAACAACAAGACATACATCCGGACAGCGAACCACGACGGCATCCGGTGGGACGACAACGGCAACGGCACGTATTACATTCAGGGCGGTTCGGGGGGCCTCTCCGCGATCCACATCTCGACCGATCCTGCAGACACGTCCAACAAGGTCACGATAACGAACAGCCAGTCCGGGACATTCTATATCACCGGGGATTCGTACGAAGACGAGGTCGTCCTCCTGCTGGCGGTCAACGGCACCATCCCGGACGATTTCACGGCCCGGATCAAGACCAGCGGGTACACGTGGACGCCGACCGGCTCCGCGCCGGCTTCGGGTAGTTACACCTACCAGTCCACCGCGCTCGACCAGACGTTCACGAAAGCCGACCTCTTCTATGGCCCGCAGAGCTGGAAGCCCACGCAGGGCAACGCGGACTACCCGCTCTTCAAGGGAGAGGAGATGGACAGCCCGGCCAGCCAGTACCGGCTGATGTTCATCGACACGAGATCCGGCCTGCTCAGCAGCAGTCCGGGCCTGAAGAACAACGGCGCGGTCCGGGTCGACTACGCGTTCACAAACCTCCCGGACAACGCCGTCTTCAACGTGTACGGGTACCGTGCCTCGTCCGGCATGGGCTGGACCAACCCCATCGATAGCGGGTACTCCGTCACCGCGAAGGTGATCCCCCCGGTCGCGGACTTCGCCGCCAGCCAGACCAAAGGCATCGCACCGTTCAACCCGAGGTTCAGGGACACCTCGCTCAACACGCCGACCGGCTGGGCATGGGATTTCGGCGATGACGGTACCTCAGCAAAACAGATCCCGGACTACACCTACACGAAAGCCGGCACCTATTCGGTCAAACTCAACGCAACCAACAGCAAGGGCTCCGATACGAAGACCCGGACAAACTACATCACAGTAATCAACCCGGTCAGCACGAACAAGACCTTCGAACTCCCGGGTATCGTGACAAACGCCACCGGATCGAGCCAGGGCATCAACATCAGCGCCGCCAATGCAACCATCGACAGTACAAACACAAATATCGTCACGGTGGACAATGTCGGCACTGCCTGGGACCACCTGAAGATCACGCTCGATGCTCCTGCCGTGACCGACTCCGGGAACGTGACCGGCACAGTAAAGAGCGTGGAGGCCGTTGCCACCAATGTCAGCGTAGGTATCGAGTCGCTCGGCAATCCGAATGTGACGCTTACTCTTACGCTCTCGCAGCTCCCGAATAGCTCTGCCGCGATCAACAGTACCATTACGTCCGATCCCGACGCATCGGTCTGGAGCTCGTTCACCGCCGTCGCCGTATCGGAGAAGAAGAACATCATCGCTACCGCCTATACGGTCACCTTCACCAAGACCGATATCGCCAATTCCGGCACCGGCGGCATCATCCAGAGCGCCAACGTAACCATGGCGGTCAACCACACCTGGGTCGAGGACAACGGCGGCACGTCCCGCATTGCGGTCATGCACCGCTCGGACGAAGGCACGGTCACGTTCCTGACCACAGAATGGACCGGCCTCTGCGCTGCGGACGGCAACGACTACTTCGTCGCCATCTCCCCCACCGGCCTCTCGACGTTCGTCCTGACCGCATACTCGCCGGTGACGACAACCAGTTCCTCGTCGTCCTGGTCGTATTATGGCGGGAGCGACAGTTATACCTATTACCCGCCCCCCACAGCAATTCCAGCCGTCACAGCAACGGGGACCGCAACGCCAACACCAACCGCAACGCCGGTCCCCACCGAACCCACGAAACTGAAGGTGCGGATCACCCCGTGGCCGACCGGGGAGGTGCTGTCTGCACCGCAGGAGGAATCCATCATGCCAGCCGTCAGCAACACAACCGGACCGGGAATGAAAGTACTCTGGAAGAACCCGCTCTTCCTTGCCGCAGAGATCATCGCCGCAATCGCCATCCTTACCGTGGCAACCGCCGGCTACCTGAAGAAGCGTCGCCGCGACCGCGACCCGCTCAGGTGGGAGTACAAATGACAGCCGGATCGCCGGCATTGTGAACTGAGGACATCGGGATCATCGGCAGCACCGGGAAGACGCCTGTCTGTATCTGTTCCCAGCCCGGCGTCTATGCGGTATAGTATGAGTACCACGGTAAAGACAGGCTTCATTACGGCGGATTAACCCGGGGTGGATATGCAGGGACCGGGAGATATCCTTTTTTCCGGGCCTTGTCGGAGAGTCTCCCTGCTCGAAGAACTTCGTTCTTCGAAGACTTTCTTCTCATGTCTCATGTCTGATGCCTCTTGACATTCTCGAGCTCTTACTCCCTTTCAGGGAGTAATCGCACAGTAAAATTATCTCTTTAATTTGAGGTTATTTTTCGGATTGGAGCCCATTTTGAAAAACGGTTTTCCAGATAGTCGCCTTTTTTCGTGAATTACAGCAGGCGGTTTTGGAAATACGGGTGAACCAGGGAGATTTTCAGGATCTGGGTGCCATTTCAGCCTCTAAAAATCGCCTAATTGGTGCCTTTTGGATGGAGGATCGCTATTTTTTCCGGACATGAGCACGCGAAACGAACCGGGATGGCGTTTCCACAACCGTCCCCGCATACTTCCTTCAGAAGAACAGTCCCCCGGTACCGTTCAAAACGAATATCCGGATATGCCCTGGCAGGCGATTGCCGGTAAACCCGGCTTTGCTGAAAGCCTTTATTGCAGCATGACCGGATATTACGGGAAGTTTTACCATCGTTATAGGGAGACTTCGGCAACCTTGCTGCCCTGCCTGCGGTGCGCACGCTCGTTCAGTACGGCAACGCATCCTTGATGTTCTCCAGTGCCTCCTCCATGCTCTCCCCTTCGGAATGACAGCCGGGGAGCGCGGGGCAGCTGACCGTATATCCGCCATCTTCGGTATCCGGCGTTATGACAACTTTGAAGATCATACCAATGGACAATAGTGCTTCATTGAATCTGATAATAATTTTAAAGGGGAGAAGAGGAGGAATCGCAACAAAATACGGTGGCACCAGCGCCGTTAATAATCTCCCGGGCTCCACTACTTGTAATGGACCCGACCGCCGAACGCAGTGCAGTCATCGCACAGCTGGAGAGTGCCGTTGCCCCGCTTGCCGGATCGATCAATGCCAGGCTCATTCCCGCTTCCGGTGCACAGGTGGGGTACGCGATCCGGGGTGCCCGGGACAAAAACGGCATTGCAGCGATTGCGGGAAGGATAATCCGAGCCGGAGAACCTGCCGTTGATTGTGACTTTGGTTTGGACGAAGAGATAGCACGGATCATCCTGACTGTTATGAAATTCGATCCGCTCTACCGGAGCGCAGCCCTCCTCCGCTGTTCAGACCGGGCACTCGATGTGCTGGACGGGGATCTGTTCTTAGAATGCGCTTCGTATGATGCGACGAAAGCACCAAAAGGGATCAGCACCATGGACTGGGGGATCGCCTCGTGCTGCCATGATGAAATTCCCGACGCGATCTACGCGGAAAACGGCAGTGCTGCCAGTTCACCGCTCATCCTTCTTGCCGAGGATCCGGTCGACGTAGTAAACAATATCATTATCTGCTCAAACCGCATTTAATATATAGAATCCTTGAGGAATCGTTCATGGGAATCAAACCGTCATATATCAAGACAGTGGGAACCGAGCTTCTGAACAAGCAGCGGGAAAACTTCACGAACAACTTTGATGAGAACAAGCAGCAGCTGGGCTCGTCCGCCGTCATCGAGAGCAAGCGTGTCCGGAACCGGATCGCCGGATACATTACAAGAAAAATAAATACAAGGAAACGCTCATAACCTGTTCATGTTCGAAGGTGTCCTTCCGGCAATTATTACTCCTTTTAAAAGAACCCCTGCAATGGGCCTGGACATCCCGGGTCTTGAGCGGAACATCAGTTTTCTTCTTTCCCGCGGTATCCACGGGATTGTACCCTGCGGTTCTACTGGAGAGTCTGCGACCCTGACGTTCGATGAACATGAAAAGGTCATCGAGCTCACGGTTGAAAAGGTCAATGGCAGGATCCCCGTACTTGCCGGTACGGGTTCCAACAACACTGCCGAGGCAGTGCGCCTGACGAAGGCGGCGAAGGACATTGGTGCGGACGGCGTTCTTGCCATCAGTCCCTATTACAACAAGCCCAACCGTGCAGGTCTCATCAAGCACTACACGAAACTTGCGGATCTCGATATCCCGGTTGTGATGTACAATGTACCGGGGCGGACCGGCCAGAACCTTGAGCCGGACCTTGTCGCCGAGCTGGCACAGCACCCGAATATTGTCGGGATCAAAGAAGCGAGCGGCAACATCGGCCAGATCTCCCGGATCATCGAAGAGACCCAGGACGAGGACTTCCTGGTCATCTCCGGTGATGACGGCATCACGCTCCCGATCCTCGCGCTGGGCGGCTCCGGAGTCATATCAGTGACGGCAAATGTTGATCCGGCAAGGGTGGTAGCAATGTACGAAGCGTTCCGGCAGGGCGATTACCAGAAGGCTCTCGTGCTCCACTATGCGCTGTCACCCCTCCACCGTGCGATGTTCATTGACACGAACCCGATCCCGGTCAAGAAATCTGTTGAGTTAATCGGCCTTGCCGGTGGTCCGGTCCGGCTTCCGCTCGATGAACTGGACGCAAAGAAGACCGAGCAGCTCAAAAAAGTGCTTGCCACCATTCCGATCAAAGGATCTGTGCCGAAAGCAAATACCGCAGTAAAGAAGCCGGAAAAGGCGGCAGCGGCAAAACGGAAAACTAAACCCACAACCCGACGGCGTACACGGTGACGCGGATATGGTGAAAGTCGTTATCTGCGGAGCTTCGGGAAGGATGGGCCAGACTCTCGGGAGGATGGTCCATGAATCCGATGACCTGGAACTGGTGGGGGGCATCAATCTCAAGTCCAGTTCCTTTTTCGGGGCCGAGATTGTTGAAGCGAAAGATGCCGATGCCCTGTTAAAGAAGACAAAGGCAGACGTTGTCATCGATTTCACGATTGCCAGTGCGGTTGTCGGGAATGTCCAGGTGGCGGCACGGAACAACTGCGCCCTGATTATCGGCACTACCGGGATATCCCCGGCACAGCGGGCAGAGATCGAGAAGGCGATCCTCGGCCATGTCCCGGCTGTCATCACCACCAACTTCTCGATCGGGGTCGCCATCTTCCAGCAGCTCGTACGCCAGTCTGCCCGGCTTTTAAAAGACTATGACATCGAGCTCATCGAGGCACACCACCGGAACAAGAAGGATGCCCCGAGCGGCACGGCTAAAACCCTTCTCCAGATCATCGAGGAGGAGGCTGGCACCCGTGACAAGATGTACGGGCGCGAAGGCATGACCGAGCGGAAGAACGAGATTGGCGTGCACGTGATCCGGGGCGGTGACATCGTTGGCGACCATAAGGTCATGTACTCGAAGAACTTCGAGACCATCGAGCTCTCGCACCGTGCCTATGACCGGTCTGTCTTTGCCAGCGGTGCCCTGCAGGCAGCCCGCTGGGTTGTCGGGAAGAAGCCCGGCATTTATGACATGAACGATGTCCTTGGCCTGAAGAAGTAGTGCTTTTTCACACGATCATCTCTCTTTTTTTGGGGAAGTCCAAATTTTCATCACACCTGTCCAGTCAGTCACGGTGTCAGGATAGTAATCCTTTTTTTACCCTGAATAGAAACATATAACCCGGAGTGAACGAGTTGGTAGCAATCGTTGACAACGATAAGTGTACCGGATGTGAAACCTGCGTGAGCGAATGTCCCGCATCGGCAATCGCCATGGAGAACGACAAGGCCAAGGTTGACAAGGACATGTGTGTCGACTGCCAGACCTGCGTGGATGTCTGCCCGTCTGAAGCAATCCACATGGAATAAGGTGTCCGGTTCCTGCCGGCTCACTGTTTTTTTGTTGTCCCGCTCCTGGCATTATTGCCCGGAAGACATTGATTTCATCTTTGTTATGTGACGTGAATTATGGTCTCATCCCACCATGCTGTCTTCGCCGGATTCTCTCCCGTTATAAAAATTATAAAAAACAACGTTTTTATCATCCTAAGTGAAATGGGATTTTACAACCCGCCATCATTCTAAAAAGAACGGGGAAAACGAACATACAGGACCTGTCATCATGATCAATGTTGGAGTGCTCGGTGCTACCGGCGCGGTTGGTCAGCGATTTGTTGAACTTCTTGCGGATCATCCCTGGTTCAAACTTACGACGCTTGCCGCTTCCGAACGCAGTGCGGGAAAACCCTATGGAAAGATTGTGAAATGGCGCCTTGATACGCCCTTTCCGGAGAACATCGGGAAGATCAAAGTTGTCCCGACCTCTCCTTCTGCCATGAAGAATGTCGACCTTGTCTTCTCAGCCCTCCCGGCAGAGATTGCAGCCGCAACCGAAACGGAGTTTGCGGATGCCGGGATTGCAGTCTGCAGCAATGCAAGTTCCCACCGGATGGAACCAACGATTCCGCTTGTGGTGCCAGAAGTCAATCCGGAACACCTGGGCCTGATCGATGCCCAGCGGGATGCGGGACGTGACGGCTTCATTGTCACGAACCCGAACTGTTCCACCATAACGATGGTGACGGCGCTCGCTCCCTTGCAGAAGTTCACCTTCACCGATATCCGGGTTGCGACCATGCAGGCCATCTCCGGTGCGGGATTCGAAGGTGTGGCAGCGATGGCGATCTACGACAACGTCATCCCCTACATCGGCAAAGAAGAGGAGAAGATGGAGATGGAGGCGCTCAAGATCATGGGCACGCTCAAAGGAAAGAAAGTCCAGAATGCACCGTTCAAAGTCAGCGCCAGCTGCCACCGCGTGCCGGTGATTGACGGCCATACCATGGCAATCTGGGCGGATATCAAAGAACCGCTCGGAAAAATCCGGAAAGCGTTCCTGGATTACAAGCCCCCGATCAAAGGCCTGCCGACCCAGCCTGCCGAATCGGTGCACTTCTTTGACGAGGAACCTGACCGGCCCCAGCCCCGGCTCGACCGCATGAGGGGAAGGGGTATGACAGTCTCCGTAGGCCGGCTCCGCGAGGGAGTCCGGTTCGTTGCCATGGGCCACAACACGATCCGTGGCGCTGCCGGTGCAAGCGTACTGAACGCAGAACTGATCGTCAAGAAAAAATATCTCTGAAGTACGGGAGGCACCTATGCAGCAACAGAGAGAGAACACAGTATTCGTCGGCAACAAGCCCGTCATGAACTATGTACTTGCCGTGGTCACCCAGTTCAACAATGGTGCACCTGAAGTTGCGATAAAGGCGCGGGGAAAGGCAATTTCCCGTGCCGTGGATACTGCCGAAATCGCCCTGAACCGCTTCCTTGAGGGTGTGACCAAGAAAGAGATCCTCACCTCAACGGAGATCATCGATACCGATACCGGCAAAACGAACGTCTCGTCCATCGAGATCATCCTTGCCAACAACAAATAATACATTTTTTATATTATAATCACCACGGGTTTTCACGTTTTTCCGCCGGCATCCTCCCACGTATAACCATAAACGCTTTAAGGACTCTTCACGAAATGAGTATGTTATGCGAGCCCGTGCCGTGGCATTGATCCTGCTCCTTGCGGTGTTCCTGGCAGCCCCGGTCTTTGCTGCCGGGGAAGACCGGTATGGGTACATCAAGGTATACGATGTCGATGTGCAGCTGGACAATGGCACGGCAAATATCAACGTGAACTATTCTGTTGATGAGAGCACCAGGATCATCTTCTTTTTCTTTGGAAAACAGGACCTGAAAAACAAGCTGATGAAGATCCTGAACTATGATGAAGCCAAGATCCAGCGTATTGATCTTGAAGGTGCCGAGTTCACGGTCAATGAGGCGGCAGTCTCCTATGGCGACGGGATCTACTGGTACCCGGCCCATACCTTCAATGTCGTTATCCCCAATCTTACGGTCAGGTCCCCGCAGGTGACCCGGAACTTCACGATGGTGCGTGAGTTCCCCTCCGGGATCGGGTATTTCTCCCTGTCTGAAGTTCCCGGCCGCCAGGACTAACAGCTGCACGATAATGGGATCCACCTGTGGAATTCACCGGGGACTTCCTTTTCGTGATTTTTATTTCATGTTTTGCGGTGCCATAATATCGCGCGTTAGCATGGTCCCATTGTCGGGGCGCTGACAGTTGGCGGAACAGGTATAGTCCGGGCCTGTTGATCCTGCGATGGGGAAAAAACGAAAGATCTGCAGGATAATGGCAGGAAAACCATGCCAAAAAAGCACTTCAGATTGTCTCAATGATCTCTTCTTTTTTCTGCTCGGCAACCTTCTTTGTCACATAGTTCTGGATGAGGACTCCTGCTATTGCGGCGGCTATGCCGGCAATGGTATCCCAGAGAATGTACCGGGATATTGTCTCCTGGGAGAGCGGGAAGTCGGGCACACCCAGGGTGGGGATCAGGTAGATGCTGGCGGCATACAGGAGGAGGCCGATTGCCGTGACAAAGAACGGGAAGACGATCACCTTGCCGAGGTTCTTCCGGTCATTCTGGTAAACGTCGATAATGACGCCGACCGAGAGAACGAGCCCGGCAAAGATGAGCCATTCGATGGCACCGTAAATGAAGGTCACAAGGTAGGTGACCAGTCCCAGACTGCTGTCAGTGGAATAGTAGTGCAGGATGTTGTAGAATCCCAGGGTGAATCCGATGATGACGAGCAGGATAGTGGTCGTGTAGGTGATGAACGAGAACCGTCCGCGGGAGAGGGAGACACGGAGGGCGTCCATGACTCCATGCGTAAATTCATCGAATCCGAAGCCCTTGTACAGGAGGAAGCACCCGATCACCATGACGACGATGATGGTTGCAAGGCCGGGTGCACCGAGCAGGAACGCGCTTGCATAGAGCAGCATGGCAAGGCCTATCGGGATGAAGACCATACGGGAGATCTTCGGGTCATCGAAGAGTTTCTTCAGGATATAGTAGGTGCCTTCAAGATTGGGCATCTGGTTGACGATGACCCTGCGGATGCTGGTGACGGGGAGGAGAGACTGGATGATCGGGATGACATACTCGTCCTCGGCACCATCCGTGACAAGGACGCAGTTCGTTGCCTTCGTCTCTTCAACGACTTTCTTGAGCGAGGTTGCAATCCTGCGATCCCCTTCTATCATGTGCAGGTGGTTTCCTGCGACAACCGCGACTGCCGCATCTTCTCCTTTTGCCGTCAGCTCGTCATAGATCTTGATCGCAGAGAAGATGGCATTGACATCAGAGTCCTCGGGATCGGTGAGTGCAAGGGTATTTGCCGCTTTTAAGCACGCGGCGCGGCCGATGCACGGGCTTTCGATCTTGGCTTTCCAGCCGATATCGTCATCCCGGTCAACACTCAGGACCAGCGTCCGCCCCTCTGTCATTGTACTATAAAAATGCCGTAAATCTATTAAATCATTGCTGACGGCAGAAAAAACAAAAAAAGGGTGAAGAGATCAGATGAGTTTTGAGCGCTGGAGGAGCAGGATATCGTCTGTGGTGAGTTTCTCGCCGGCGCGGAAATTCTTGAACAGGCTCTCTGCCTCTTTTCGGACAGCCTTCTGTTCCTTGGTGACCTTGACTTTCTTGGTCTTCTTGCGCAGGCCGGAGATGACCTTGTCGTAATCGCGGAGCTCTTTCTGGCAGGCAATGAAGAACTTGTGCTCGGAATCTGCGGACTCCTGCGCCTCGACAAAGCTCTTGTGGGCGGCGTCGGCAGCTTCCCGGGACTTGTCTGCCTTGCGGTAGGACTCGACCATCAGGTCGTGGTGCTTCTGGGCAAGCTCGGCGACTTCAGTCACTTTCGCGTGCAGGTCGGATGCCTGCTTGCGGAAATCACGGGCCTCGGTGATCTTGGTCCGCATCTCCTTGTTCTGCTCAAGCTCGGCTTCCTGCTCACGGACCTGGCCTTTCATATGCTTGATCTTCTCGATCAGCTCGCGTTCCTTGTCGGTGGTGAAGACCTCGGTCTGCTGGCGGTACTCCATGTACTCGATCTGCTTCTGGAGTTCCTTGACGCCGCGGTTCTTCTGGGTGCCATGCTCCTTCTTGAAGGACTCAATGTCCTCGAACAGGACATTGGCCTTGTCGTTGAGCTCGTTTCTCTGGGCCTTGATGTCAAGGACTTCCTGGTTGTACTTGTCCCGGAGGTCCTTGTTCTTCTGCGCCTCTTCGACAAACTCGCGGGTCTGGTTATTTAACGTGTTCCGCTCGCGGGCGAACTTGCTGGCATTCGCGTTCAGCTCGTTCCGGCGGTTCTTGTGTTCTTCAGACTCAGCAAGGGTTTTCTTTCTCTTTTCCATCAGGTCATTCAACATGCGTTACCAACTCCTCATTTTAATTATCCCTTCACGGGAGGCGCACACCCGCTCGTATGAGGTTTCCGGAATCACGAAAGCCGTAATGTTCCGGGTGCCGGACAGGCCAGCGAAAACACTCTGCATACAGGATGCAGGGAAAAAAACATCAGAAAAGATACTTAGCGCAGAATTCAGGGAAGACTTCGCTTCGAAGTCTTTGTTCGACACTCTGTTCATGATGTTCAACTCCCGATACCGGGGCGAACCGCTCGTGCGGAATCTCGCCCCCATCCTCCCAGCGAAGGATTGGTCGAATGTACTATATCTTAAAGGAAGAGTGTGCTATTAAGTGTTTCGCCGTGATTCCGGCTGAAAACAGGCACTGTTAAACAGGTGATGTATATCAGTGGTCTCCCAATGGGCGCACTGCAGAGCAGGGATCTTTTATTCCCGGGGCACATCTCCTGCCGGTACTTTGCCGTTCAGGATGAATACTGCGCGCTGTTCCGGGGTCATGGCCGGCAGTGCCTTTGACTGGATCTTCTTCACGTGCTCATGAAGGGCTTCGCGGAGCGCCGTGCGTACCGGAATCCCCCGTGTCCGGAGGAATTCGAGGTCGCTTTCAAAGAGTTTTGCGCTCTGCAGGTTCACTTCCCTGACCGGGTTCTCGTTTGTGATATAGCGGCGTGATGCCATGGCGACGATCTCCTCAGTTTTTGATAAAATGACAAAAAGGGTGTTGGTAGTTGAGGGACCAACGGGTCTGGATTATGGATCTTCGGATTAGGCTGGAATGGTGATTGATTCAGGTTGTGCGTGGTTTAACCGACCCATTCAAGGACGCCGCCACCGCTGGGCTGGTCCCTGCTGCTGGTCCTGCGCTGGACGGGCATCTCGACTGCCCGGGGATTGGAGCGCTTGTTGTCGAATTCCTGGACTACAGTCTTGTAGGACTGGCGGGTGCCGAGGATCTGTGCGCTCTTGACACCGGTCATGATGGCGAGGACACGGATCTTGCCTTCCATGTCGGGCCGGACGCGGGCACCCCAGATGACATCCGCGTGGGGGTCGAGCTCGTAGGTGAGCGAGGTTGCGACTTCTTCTGCATCCTGCAGGGTCAGGTCGGTGCCGCCGGTGATGTGGATCAGGCTTCCGGTTGCGCCACGGTAGTCGATGTCGAGCATCGGGTTGGAGAGGCACTCGCGGACAACGCTCTCTGCCTTGTTCTGCTGCTTGCTCTCGCCAACGAGCATGACGGCAACGCCGCCCTTGGACATGATGGCGCGGACATCGGCGTAGTCGATGTTGATGAGCGACGGCTCGGTAATGGTCTCGGAGATCCCCTTGACGGTCTCGCCGATGAGCTGGTCCATGACGGAGAATGCCTGCCCGAGCGGGAGGTTCGGGACGAAGTTCTTGAGCCGGTTGTTGTCGAGAACGATGACCGAGTCTGCTGCGGCTGCGAATGCCTCAAGACCCTCTTCTGCACGGATCAGGCGTGCCTTCTCGACCTGGAACGGGTAGCTGACCATCCCGACGACAATTGCGCCCTGTTCTTTTGCGATCTGTGCAACAACGGGTGCGGAGCCGGTACCGGTACCTCCTCCCATACCTGCTGTGATGAAGACGAGGTCAGCGGATTCGAGGATTGCTTCAAGTGTCGGGCGGGCCATCTCGGCTGCTCTCTTACCAACATCGGGATAACCGCCGGCGCCGAGACCCTTTGTCAGGGACTTGCCGATCAGGATGCGTTTGTCCGCCTGGATCATGTCCAGGTGCTGCTTGTCGGTGTTGATGGCGATGGTCTCTGCACCGGAAACGCCCATGTGGTGGATACGGTTCACGGTGTTGTTTCCTGCACCACCGCAGCCGATGATAACGATCCTCGGCTGGCCGACAAAGTCATCTTCCATTGCATTTGCGCTGCCGGGCTTGTTCATCTCTTTTTCCAGCTCGGCATTTTTTAGTGCGTCGTTGATTATACTCTGCATTTCTACTACCCTCTCAAACCTTGAATGAAACCTGGTCACTTTCCTTAAGGACACGACTTGCTCGTTTCTCAACAAGTTCACGGACGGCTGCCCGGACCGCTTCCGATACATTCGGGTATTCCCCCGAATCCACCATCTGCTGGAGCAGGTTGATCTGCTGTTCTGGCAACCGGAGCGTGATTCTTTGCATCATTGTATCTCACATTTCTGACATATGTCTGGCAATTGTCGTTCATATGTCAGACAAAGAGAACCCTTGTGTCTGACTTAACCAGATGAATCAAAATAACACGCATACCTATAAATACTTTTTTCTTTTGCGGCAAAGCCGGCTTCACAATGCATTTATGACAGAATAGCCTAGTATTTGAGAAAAGGGGCGGAATTCTTTGGTTGTTGACTTTCCGGAACGGGCCGTGCACGGTGGATTGGGAAAGCGGCAGCTGGAAAAAACCCGCAAATCAGTGCTGGATTTCAGCGCGAGCGTCAACCCGTTCGTTCCGCAGTTCGCGTGGCACCTGGATCCCGAGTGCCTGAAATATTACCCGGATGACTCGTTCAGTGCGCTCAAGGAAAGAATAGGGCAGGTCTTCCACCGGGATCCTGAGGAGATCTGCGTGGGGAACGGATCCATCGAGCTGATCCGGGCATTCTGTGCAGTACTTTACCGCAATCCTGCAACAAACCGCACCTTCTTTGCAGGATCCCCGACATTTGGTGAATACGAGCTCTCCGCCGCCCTTGCCGGGGCATCCCGTATCACAGATCCCCGTAGCGCTTCCGTGCAGTTCCTCTGCAATCCCAATAATCCCACGGGTCAGCTGGTATCAAAGGATGAAGTCAGGGCAAAACTCTCTGCTGCTAAAGATTCCGGCTCCATCCTTTTCTGTGATGAGGCATTCATCGAGCTCTCCGATCCGCAGCAGAGCGTAGCCGATGTCCGTGATCCCTCTCTTTTTGTCCTGCGCTCGATCACCAAGTGCTTTGCCGTCCCGGGTATCCGGTTCGGGTACGGTTTCGGCGATCCGGATCTCATCCGGAAGATCGAGACAGCCCGGTCACCCTGGTGCGTCAATGCCTATGCTGAGGCCTATGCCATGGAAGCGCTCCTTCACCTTGATGACCTGGCTGCGTCCAGGGCAGCTATAGAAAAGGAGCGGGCATTCCTGGTTTCGGAGCTGGAGGCGCTCGGCATGAAGTGCACCCCCTCCCGCGCAAACTTTATCCTGTTCGATTGCGGACGGAATGTATCTCCGCTCTGCGAGACGCTTGCGGCCCGTGGTGTTCTTGTGCGTGACTGTACGTCGTTTGGCCTGCCAACCTGCATACGGATAGCGGTCATGTCCCGTGAAGAAAACCAGGCCCTCATCGAGGCATTTGCAGCATGCGTGCACTGATCATGGCCGGGGGCTCCGGCAGCCGGCTCAACAGCGGGGAAAAACCCCTTGCCCTCATCTGTGACAGGCCCATGATCGCGTATGTCATCAGCGCTTTTTATAAAGCCGGGTGCGAACCGGTTGTTGCCGGTTCCCCAAAGACTCCCATGACCGCAAACTGGTGCCGTGCCAATGGCATCTCCTTCTGCCGGACGGATGGCGTTGGCTATGTGGGCGATATGGTCCAGGCGGTACGCTCGCTCGAAGAGGACGGTCCACTTTTCGTATCGGTTGCGGATATCCCCTGTATTACAGAAGTGCTGGTGGCATCTATACGCGATGCCTATGGTGCGGCTAAAAAGGATGCCCTCTCCACCTGGGTTCCCGCTGCAGCAGTGACCAGCTGCCGTGAGAGTATGCCCTACCGTGAACGGATCGGTGAGGTCGATGCATGCCCGGCCGGTATCAACATCATCCGCGGGGACCTGGCCGGTGACGAGCAGGACGAGTTCCGTCTTCTCCTCAACGAGCCCAGCCTGGCCCTGAATATCAACACCAAAAGAGACCGTGAGCGGGCCGAGGCTTTCCTCCGTGAGAAACACGCATCCTGACCGGGCCTGCTCCCGGCGGGCAATCCGAATTCTTCTCAAATTGCGGTGATCAAAACAAAATACGGGTAGATCGGGTTTATTCAGGAATGCATATTAAGGATCATCGCTCTAATTCTCAGTATTATGGTCGAGACGCAGGAGATCGAGCTCCGAGGCCACATCATCGATTCCGGCATCATGATGCAGCTCATGGACCGGGTCATGGATCTGGGTGGCAACTTCGAGATCCTTGTCTTTGAGGTGGGGAAGAAGAAGACCGACACGAGCTATGCCCGGCTGCGCATCTCGGCTTCGGGTAAAGAGAAGCTCAGGGCGATCCTGTCAGAAGTCCACCGGCTCGGCGCCCGCCCGGTCGAGGTCATGGATGTCCACCTGGTTCCGGCTGAAGCCGATCATGTGGTGCCCAAGGGATTCTATACCACCTCGAACCACCCGACCCAGGTTAAGTACAACGGCGAATGGATTCCTGTCGAAGCAATCGAGATGGACTTCCTCATCGTTGTCGATCCTGTCAGGAAGACCGCAAAGGCAGAGGCCCTGGGCAAGATCCGGAAGGGCAACCTTGTCGTTGTCGGTGAGCAGGGCGTCAGCGTCACCTACCCCGAGCGTCCCCGCGAGCAGAGCACGTTTGAGTTTATGCACGGGACGGTCTCTTCAGAACGCCCCAGCGAGACCCTGATCGCCCTGATCGCAAAAGAGATGCTCGAGGTCCGGAAAAAAGGCGGGAAGATCGCGGTTGTCGGGGGCCCGGCAATCGTCCACACCGGTGCGGCAAAGGCCCTTGCCTCCATGATCCGCAGCGGGTACGTGAACGTGCTCTTTGCCGGTAATGCCCTTGCGACCCACGACATCGAGAACTGCCTGTACGGGACTTCCCTTGGGATGGATATCACCACCGGCAAGCCCGTGATGGGCGGCCACAAACACCACCTCTATGCCATCAGCGAGATCATGCGGGCCGGGTCAATAAGAAAAGCCGTTGAGAAGGGCGTTATCAAAAGCGGGATCATGTACGAGTGCATCAAAAACAACGTCCCCTATGTCCTTGCCGGTTCTATCCGGGATGACGGCCCGCTCCCGGACGTGATCCAGGACGTGATGGCAGCACAGGACGCCATGCGCAAGCAGATTGAAGGGTGCAGCATGGTCCTGATGGTGGCAACGCTCCTGCACTCCATCGCGGTGGGCAACTGCCTCCCGTCCAGTGTCAAGACCATCTGCGTAGATATCAATCCCGCCCATGTCACAAAACTGATGGACCGGGGTACAACGCAGGCCATCGGCATTGTCTCCGATGCCGGGACCATCCTCCCGCTCCTTGCGCAGCAGCTGGAAATCCAGGGCCGGTCGCAGAAAAAATAACCGCTACCGGGTCAGCGGCATGCAGTACGGCTTCTCATTTTCGAGAACGTACTGCCACTCGTTTTTACACGCGCATTCCGTTTCCAGAAGGGCGGCAACAAGTTCACGGTCGGCGTTCAGGGAATAGTCGCGTATGCCGCGGACGAGCTCGTAGTCGCACTTCCCGCAGTTGTGCGGGCCGCGTTTCTGCCCGCCCCCGAGAGGATCGCAAGTCATGTGCACGGGTGCATTGTTCAGCAGGGTAAGAACACTCCAGAGGTAGGGAGGACGGTACGCCCCGCGTTTCCAGTAATACTCCAGTTCAGTGTTCCGCTGGACTGTGCAGGGATTCATGGATACGAGATCGGCATAAGGAAGGATATCCCGGATGGTCGTTTCCATGTCCTTTACTGCTTCCGCTTCCGTCAGGAAGAGCGGTTTGAAGAGAAGGTATGCCTTGATACCGGCACCGGCTGAACGTGCCACTGAAACGGAGTTCGTAAAGCCAGAGAAGGAAAAGCCCTTGTTGATACATTTTTCCCGGATGAAATCATTGCTCGTCTCAAGACCAATGGCACAATAGAGCGGCGTCTTCCAGCTCCCGTCATCTATCCCTTCGATGAATGGGACCAGCGTTTCCCGGTTGATATATTCAGGGCGTGTCTCTGCTATGAGCAGTTTTCCCCGGAATGCGGATGCCACATCAGCGAGGAATGCCGGGGGAACCTCAGCGGGATCGAAAAAGCTGCCGGATGTGAAGATCTTCACCATCCGGTACTCTTCCGGCTTGTTCTCCCGGATTACCCATGCCAGCTGGGCACGGAGGCGGGAGAGCAGCTCGGCGCAGTCGGTTTTCCCGTATCGCTCGTGCCGGTAACTGCACATGCGGCACTTCGACCAGCTGCAGCCCCCGCTTTTGAAGATAATAGTGAGGCAGTCCAGTTCTTCACTGCCGAATCTTTCCTTCCCCCGCCATGAAGCGAGGGGTTTTTCCGGCGCTTCCGTAATCATTTCCAGCGTAAGTATTGGTCTGGCAGGATGAAATACGCTCTGCTGGGACCAACAATTGTCTGTCCCCTGTTATGGAAAGAACGGGAAAGACTTTACCCATGGGAGATGCGGCGATCTGTTGTATGCCGTTCATCGGAGGGATCCTGTACTAACAGAATGCTATTATAGCCGGGAAACTTACCATTGATCCAATCACGCCCCCGGAAATACGTTTTCGCACGGGAAATGGAAATCCGGGGTCTGCGGAGAGTAGTGAATGAAAACGGCTGTGTTGCTGTTCCTGGGACTTCTGCTGCTGTCAGCCCCGGTGCTGGCGTACCAGATCAACATTGAAGCACCGGATTCGGTTGCGGTGGGAAAACCCCTTGTCGTGACCGGGACGACAACGTTCGGGACCGGGACTCCCATTGATGTTGTCCTCTATTACCAGCTGACAACGACCACCGAAATCCAGCGCAAGATCGCCTATGTCCTTTCCGACAAGAGTTTCCGGACGGTGTTTGACACCACCGGACTGAAGACCGGATCCTACAAGGTTGAGGTACCGTCAACGGCAAACAGCGACGATGTCACCATGCGCATGGTCAGCATCTATGACCGGTCAGCAGACATCCATCTCGACAATCCTGTAACCCAGGAATTCACCGGCAAGATCTACCTTTCCGGTGATATCCGCGGACTGGAGAATGCCGGTATCCAGGTTGAGGTCATCGATCCCTCAGGTGCCGTAGTGTTCGGGCCGCAGTACATCCATACCGACGGCAAAGCCCATTTCGCGTTCGAGGTGACGGTCCCCGCACCGGGTTCCTATGAAGTGAGTTTCACGGACGCGCGCGGGTATGTCGGCTCGCGCACGATCACGACCATGACGTCCGGAAGCGGCGTCATCGCCACGCCAGTACAGACCGCTGTAACCGCGGGAGGCTCCTCCGGGATTGTATCCGCAGCGGCCCGGTCCTCCCGGGGATCCCCGGCCTATTTCATTGTCCAGGCCGGAAGCGGCCCCGTCACCCTGTATACTTCGAAGACTCTTGACTGGGTTGTCGAATACAGTGATGATTCCGGGATCCTCTACACGGTGAACGAGCAGGGAGACCAGAACCCGGAACGCGTTGAGATCCTCGGGAACGGTCAGACCTTGTATTTCAAGATCTACCCGTACCAGTACTCAGTAACGGGTGACGTTACCCTCTATGGCGAGAACATTGGATCGATTGAAGCGAGCCGAATGACCCCCGCACCGTTCCGGTCATCCGGGGACATGTCAGCCTCGGAGACGCAGCGGGCGGCCCTCTTACCGCTGCTCGGGGCAGCAGCGCTTGCAGCGGTCGTCCTCGTCCGGAACCGCCCCCGCGACTAATCGTATGGCGCCCGGAAAAATCCCGGATTGCCCTATCCCTGCCATTTAAAGAAGCCTTTTTTATATCCCGGAACCAACATATGGAGCACTGCCGGGGTAGTCTAGTCCGGGAAGGCGGTAGCCTTGAAAGCTACTGGTGCCCTGCACCTCAAGAGTTCAAATCTCTTCCCCGGCGCTTTCTGTTTTCCCCATGCGGCGATTTCCAGTTCTTCAGGTCCGGTCATTCCCGTTTCAGTGTTTTTATGTAATGGTAACTCCCACATTAACACTCAGGTACCAGAGAGGATCATCGATGTGTGTTGCAATTCCCGCGGAAGTCCTTGAGATCAGGGATGGAAATATCGGTCTTGTCGATTATGGCGATCTCAAACAGGAAGTGCGACTCGACCTCGTTGACGTCAAGGTCGGTGAGTTCGTTCTCGTCCATGTCGGATTTGCCATCCAGCGCCTCTCCCGCGAGGAGGGACTCGAGACCCGGGCGCTCTTCAAGGACGTCTTTTCCGCAATGGAGAACTGATGCACGAGTATTCCATCGCCTATGACCTGTATGCCACGGCCCGCACCGCAGCAATCGGGCACAAGGCGACAAAGGTCATGAAGATCCATGTCGAGGTCGGCAAAATGGCGATGGTAAACCCGGAGCAGGTTGTCTATCTGTTTGATACTATCAAGGAGGACGATCCCCTGTTCCATGAGGCGGTGCTTGACTGTAAGGAGGTCAAGCCGCAGACCCGGTGCCCGTGCGGGTACGAGGGCAGCGAAGTGTATGTCTGCCCGAAATGCGGGGCGCTGCCCGAGCTCGTGAAAGGACGGGAGATTGTTGTGACAAACATCGAGATCGACGCAGAGGACTAACAGTATGAAAGTCAACATGATGCACGGAGCCGGTGGCGAAGTGATGGGCGAGCTTTTGCAGACCCTCACGAAATTCAAACATAACAATGCCGGCGGGATCGGTCTTGAGGCACTCGATGACGGGGCCGTTATCCCGTTTGCCGGGGAGAATTTAGTCTTCACCACGGACTCGCACGTTGTCCGCCCTATCTTTTTCCCGGGCGGAGACATCGGCAGGATCTCTGTATGCGGGACCGTCAACGACCTTGCCATGATGGGCGCCCGGCCCATAGCACTCTCCTGCGGCATGATCATCGAGGAAGGATTCGACACAAAAGACCTGGAGCGGATCGTTTCCTCCATGGACGAGGCTCTCGGCGAAACCGGGGCAAGCATCGTCACGGGTGATACAAAGGTCCTGGAACGCGGGGCATTGGACGGCATTGCCATCAACACGGCCGGCATCGGCATTGCAAAGAAGGTTGTGCGGGACAACGGCCTCCAGCCCGGGGATGTTATTATCGTCTCCGGCACACTGGGCGACCACGGACTTGCCATCATGGCACACCGGGAGGGTTTTGATCTCGGCGAGCAGATCCACTCGGACGTTGCTCCGCTCTCGACAATGATCGCGAAGGTCATGGAGGCCGGCACCATCCATGCCATGAAGGACCCGACCCGCGGCGGTTTTGCCAGCGCCATCAACGAGATGGCAAAGAAGGCCGGTGTCTGTGTCCGGATCCGCGAGGAGCAGGTCCCGATACGAAAAAACGTGAAGAGTGCAGCAGCCATGCTCGGCATCGACCCGCTTGAAGTTGCCAACGAGGGCAAGGTCGTGATGGGCGTGCCGGCCGGGGATGCGGATGCGATCCTTGCAGCGCTCCGGTCACACAAGTACGGGAAGGATGCGACAATTATCGGTACCGTCACCCCGGGCGCTCACGTGATCATGGAAACAGCAATCGGCGGAGAACGTTTCATTGAACCGCCGATGGGCGACCCGGTCCCCCGGGTCTGCTGAAAACGA
The DNA here is from genome assembly GCF_028712425.1 of Methanoregula sp. GTDB lineage: Archaea > Halobacteriota > Methanomicrobia > Methanomicrobiales > Methanospirillaceae > Methanoregula. Next base: position 31,246 of record NZ_JAQTQD010000017.1, on the reverse strand, counting down.
CAACTCCCTCTTTTTTAAGCAGGTCAGGCAGGGGCGGATCCCTGGAACGCCAACAGGCTATCTCTTCGGAGATGTCCCGTTGCCATGGTCCGCGATTGAACGGAAATGCTCCCGTGGTACGCGGATGACAAACCGTGCCCCCTTGCCCGGTGTCCCGTTCTCGGTGATGACAAGGTTTGTAATCGCTAATATCTCCCGTGACAAAAAGAGGCCGAAACCGGTGTTCTTGAAGAACTCGCGGCGGAAGATCTTCTCCTTGTTATCCTCTCGGATCCCGACTCCATTGTCCTCGACAATGATATCAAGGGAGTCTGCCCGCTCGATCGTCCGCACCGCGATCTCAGTCACGTGGTCGCCATGACGGATTGAGTTCTCGATCAGGTTGTAGAACACTTTCTCAAGCAGCGGGTCCGCGTAGATCTCGACCGGGGGGATATTGACATTGACGAAGATCGCACGGGGGTCAATGCTCGCGGTGGCAAGCGTGACCGTCTCTCCAACATTATGCCAGAGCGGGGAGTGAACACCGATGTTCTGGTAGTCACGGGTGAAGAGGATCTGGTTCCGGATCGCGGTTGCTGCCTGCAGTTCGCGCTCGATGAATTTTTCCAGTGCCGGGTCCCTGTTGTCTGCTTTGGTAATCTCCAGGAACCCGAGGAGTGCAGTCAGCTGGTTGAGGATATCATGCCGGGTGACGTTGTTCAGAAGGTTCAGCTTCTTGTTTGCCTGCGTCAGGGCTTCCTGCGCCAGCTTGTTGTCGGTAATGTCGACAACGGTACAGATAACCCCGGGGTCGCCGGTTTCGGCTGCCGAGACAAGCGCCCACCGCATACTGCCGTCCCAGGCCCGGAACTTTACTTCGATGTCACCAACCCGCCTGAGGTCACGGACCTTTGTGATGAAATTCTCCCGCTCTTCTTTGTCGGGAATAAGGTCGGGCAGTGATTTGGTCATCAGGTCATCGCAGTCGTACCGGATCATGTTGGCGAACTTCCGGTTCGCGTCACGGATCCGGAACGACCGCTTGTCATAGCTGAAGACGCCTGCCTGCGAGTTATAATACACACCACAGCTCTTCTCGCCCTCCTTCCGGTACACCTGGGAATAGGTTGAGATGAGGACGCCGAGCGAGACGAAGATATAGAACCAGACTGTTGCAAGGGTATAGAGCTTGAGATCGGGAAGGCCAAGGGTAAAAATCAGGGCAACGTAGATCCAGCCGACCGCAACGGTACCGTAGATGGCAAGGCCCGGCCGCGCAAACGCGATCAGGATGATGGGGATGAGGTAGAAGTACGGGAAGACATCATAGATCCCGTGCGTGATAGAGAAGAACGTGATGACCATTGCGGCAAGGATGCTGGAGACGATGCTGACGTCAAAGAGCATCTGCTTTTTCCGGGTGAATGGCCGCATTGTCATAGGATCCCTCCTAAAAACACCCCGTTACGGGCCGGATACTAATGAGAAGTGGTGATACAAGATATATAATGATTCTCCGGAAAACGCCAAAATGGGACTATTCAGGGCTGTTTTCGATAAATCCGCGTAATACATCGAGTGCAGCGAGCTCGCGCTTCCCGCCGCACTTCCGGATTATCCCGGTGTGGTAATCGATGAGTACCTTTAGTTCCGGGTCCCGGTTTTTAACATATCTCGTTGCATGCACGGTCGCGTCGATGATGCTGCCAAACCCCCGGTTGACGGGGTGGATTACTGCGTTCTCGATGATCTCGCGCTGCAGCGTGAGCGAGACGATGAGCGCTTCGGAGGTTGTCCGGTCGATTGTAGTCGTGAAAGCCGCCCAGGCATCCGCACTGGCAAGGCGCTGCATGGTCATGCCAAAAACCGGCTCGCTGACAAACGCGTCTTTGTGGAGATCCCCAAATGCCGTCTGCACGTATAGCACCGGATCGTGGGTGAAATTGGCGACCAGCCACCCATCTTTCTTAATATTCTCCGCGGTATGGCTGCCGGCAAAGAGTATCATGGTGGCCTTCCCGTCGCGGTACTGGATCCCCATCGGTGCGGCATTGAAGCCGGTTGTTGCAATGACCTCGTTGATCCCGCCTTTCAGGAGTCCCACGACCACCCCTCCCCCAGTGCGAGATAGATCGCTGCGATGGTGATGTCTGCAATGGAACCGGGGTTGATGTCCCGCCGGATGCATTCTTCATCAAGGTCCTCGATGGTTCGTTTCCCGTCCAGCACATCGCGGGCAGCCAACATCGTCTCCCTCGCAACATCCATACCGTGCTTCTTGGCAATGAACGTGTCCGGTTCTGTTGCAAGCAGGGTGAGGAATGTCCGGACAATGGAGTCGCGTCCCGGCCCGTTCTCCTTCAGCAGATCAGCACCCCTGCGGCTGAGCGGGAAACCCGTCACCCATTCCCGCGCAACCATGTCATTTGCCGCAGAGTGCTGCATGATGTCGAGGAGGTTCATGTCGCGCTCGCGGATCAGGGTGAGCGTGTGGGGATCGTTGACATCGAGATCATCGGTCGCGTTCATCTTCACTGCCGTCATGGCAAACGCCTTGTAGAATGCTACCGCATCCGAGGACTCTGTATTTGCGATCGCTTCCATCGCCCCTTCGATGGTTTTACCGTACACCAACGGTATGAGCAGGATGAATGCCCCAAAGTGCGTGTTTCCCCCGGCATGGCAGTTGGTGTCGCGGACCGCATGCTTGATGATCTCCCCCAGCCGGCCTTTCCCGAGTTCGGCCTCCTCAAGTGCCGGGCGGGCGAAGATGGTGGAGGCAAGGAAATGTTCGAGCCGGGTTTCCGGATAGTCATGGCAACGGTCAACGTTTCCCGGTTTCGGGAATGCCGTGACCTCCAGCATCATTGCCAGCTGGGCCCGTTCAACTGTACTTAACCGGAGGCACGTCATGGAACACCTGCGCCATTATGGTATCAGAGAGCTCGCGTTTCAGGCGCATATATTCTTTCTTTGGGATCCCGGCCTGCTTTAATGTCATGTCCCGGAACATGCAGGGTGAGGATGTCTTACAGCACCATGCAAGACTGCCAAAACAGGTCTGGCGGCCGGTGTCGAGCGGGGTACCTGAAACGCCACCCAGTTTCATTTTGACAAAGTCATCATGGGAGATGCCGGTTCGCGAGAGCATCGGTATGAGCGGGCATTCCTTGACCGGCATGCAGCAGAAGGCGAGCGACCGGATGTCGCCGCCCCGGCAGAGCTGCTTGGGGGCATTATACCACCCCTCTTCGTCAGCGTATCGCGTGATCGCGGCATCGAGCCCGGCAAGGGTCCGGTCGTCGGACTTCCGTGCCACAGAGACCATGTCGGCACCATGCGAGAGCATATCCTTCATCCGCTCGAACGTGGTGATGCCGTTGTTGGCAATGAGAAGGAGCGGGCAGGTGTTCCGGATCTGGCGGAGTTTTGCCGTGCCAAAGTCCATCAGGTCAATATGCAGGATATCGGCGCCGGCAGCCCAGAGCAGCTCCGCGAGAGCCCGGTCGTCTTCGGCAACACCGGCCCGGATCTTGACCGAAACCGTGACCCCCTCGTTCTTCAGCGCCCTGACTGCCGCGGCAAGTTTCCCCGTGTTCTTCAGGTAATATTCTCCGGAGCCCGCAGCGATCATTGCCGGCTGGCGGCAGTGAGCATCGATCTCGTACACAACGGCATCGCCAAGTGCCTGCGCCACGCGGGAGAATGAATCCGGCAAACTCCCGCGGAGGTTTATCCCCGGGATGACATCGCTCTTCTCCATTTTAGCCACCTGAACTTTCAGTTCAGCAATGGGATCCTCCGGGAGGAACTCCTTTCTTCCGTCTCCCTCAGCAACGACCTTTGCCGCCTCTATAGTGGGTTCATCGATGGAATAGCCGCCAATGAATCCAAGGCCGATATGGTCCCTGCGAGCGAGGAGATAATCGGCATCGACAATCCCGGCCATGGAAGCCACCGCAACCGGCGTCCTGACCACGCGGTCATTGATCAAAAGGCCGAAACGGTCGAATGCATCCATCATAGATTCATATTCGTTGAATATTCCGGAAGAAAGAAGTTTGGGTTAGTTGAGGGTCATAAGATCTGAAGGTCGGCTTCCGCCTCCCTTCAGGTTGTCGAGGTCTCTGACCTCTCCAATCCCGAAACTGGAGAATCGAACAAGTCATCAGACTTGCGAGAGAAGAAGACCATCTGGTCTTCGACCGAACCCGAAAGGGTTCTTCGACTTGTCGAACTCAGAAGAGGTGAGAGAAAATGAAAACTCCTGGGCGATCTTCAATCCATGCCCTGCTCTCTTCTCACATCTTCTCCAGCACGTACCCGTCCTTGCATTTCGCCAGCGCAATTCCGGCTCGTGCGTCCTCTATCGTGATCCCCTTATTTTCTTTGAAATGAGCGACAACAATCGCCCACGGGATCAGGAACGCCTCGCTCGGCTTTCCCGGGCCCTGCCGGAACTCGACCGCGAGAAAACCAATCCTCCCGGTCTTTGCGAGGAAATCCGAGATTGCATCGACCTGGTGAACATTTTTCTTATCAGAATGGAAGTGCTGCGAGAAGTAGAGTTTTTTGTCAATGATCGACTTGCACTCGATCGAGAGGTAGTAAGATGGGTTGAGCGAGTCAACCAGGACATCCACGTACTGGCTCGTGAACTTGTGCTGCTTGAGGCGGTACGCAAATCCCTGTATGTGGTTTGCCTTGAAAAACCGGTTCAGGCAGTGGACAATCTCCCGCTCGAAATCACTCATTTACTATCGGTGCGATGGCTGCGGAATAAAACCCTTGGGTGGGGAGGCCGAAAGTGAAAGCAGACGATAAGGTCTGTCTCCTCCCGCATGCCCAGTGCAAATAAGAAAGTTATTACGATTACAGGTAGATTTTCATACGTAGTATTTTCTTATGCTGATATTTTGGCATACGAAAACACGTCTATTCAGGCGAACGGGCACAGTCCGGGCCTGGATCCAGTGGAGATACCCCCATGAGCAAGAAGGGAATGTTACTTGTCGGGCATGGCAGCACGATGCCCTACAACCAGGAACTCGTTGAGAAGACCGCCGCCATGATCCAGGCGAAGAACAACGATTTCGTCGTCAAGTGTGGCTTCATGAACATGAACAAGCCGACCATCAAAGAGTCGATGGATGCATTCAAAAAAGAGCAGATCGACGCGCTGGTTGTCGTCCCCCTCTTCCTTGCAAAGGGCGTCCACATTGAGAAGGATATCCCCGGCGAGATTGGCCTGCCCGAAGGCGTCAAGAAGGGCGCGTACCAGCTGAACGGCAAGAGCATTCCGCTCGTGTATGCCGATCCCATTGGCAGCGATCCGCTGCTCGCTGACCTCATGGTCAAGAACGCGAACAAGGCCCTCACCCTCTGATCCTTTTTTGTATGAAGACCCTGGTGCTGGACGCGATTCACGGCGGGCGACCGATCGCCGCTGCGTTCGTCTCCCGCGGCGACCAGGTTGATCTTGTTGACGTGTACCGCGGGACCGGCCCGGTCAGCGTTGAAGAAGCCCGCACCAGGACATACGATCTCATCGTTGCTCCCGTGCACCTTGACCCGGATCACCCGCTGCTCAAAAGTGCCACCGCCCCTGTTATCTCCCACCATGAAGCGGTCCGGCAACTGCTGGGAAAGAACGTGCCTGAAATCATGGTGGAAATCACCGGTGCCCGGGGCAAGACCACGACCGCTCATGCCCTTGCCTCGGTCCTGCCAGGCCCCGGCATCCTGCACACCTCATCGGGGACGTTCCGGTATCCAGAAAAAGAATTCATCTCCCGCTCCAGCATCACGCCCGGCTCGGTAATGGAAGCAGTCCGGCTCGCCCGGGAGACCCGCGGCTGGCTGATTGCTGAAGAATCGCTCGGCCTCACAGGTGCCGGGACACTGGGAGTCATCACCTCTTCCGGGGATTACCGGTTCGCAGCCGGGAAAAAGTCGGCTCTTTTAGCAAAACTCGCATCCGCACGTTCCTGCCAAAACCTCCTGCTCGCGGAAGGGATCACGGACAATCCAAAGGATACTGTCGTGCACCTGGAAAACGCTGCGTCGTGCACCGGAACGGAATGCACAATCTCGCTGGGTACCGCAAACAGCCGGTTCACCAATCCCCTCATTGCCCTGCCGGCGTACCGGGACTCGCTTGCCCTTGCCGGTACCGCTGCGATGATGCTCGGGTTCGACCCGTTCCCTCTCTCCAGGTTCACAGCGCTCACCGGCCGGATGGAAGTCCGGCAAGAGGGGGGCATTCTTGTTGTGGACAATGCCAACAGCGGGACAAACCTCAGTACGACAATCGACGCAGCGCAATACGCCCGGAATGTTTCCGGAAGTGACGCCATCACGCTCGTCATCGGCCAGCAGGAAGGCGACGGGGCTGTCTGCGAAGGGTTTGCCTTTGACCAGATGCTTGCAGCGATTGAGGCAATCCGGCCGGCCGTTCTTGTCTGGGTGGGCCGGTTCCCGGAGCCCGGCACGCCGGAACACACCGCCCTTACCTCCAATATCTCTTCCCGCGTAGCAACATTAGAAGAAGGATATACCCAAGCACAGCAAAAAACGGTACAGGGATCGATAGTCCTTGCCGTCAAGACCTGGAGATGAACAGCGCCCATGAAGTACATGCACCCCCGCCCGAGCTCGATCGTTGCCGCCCTCTACACTGCCCGCGACCTCAACGTAGACGTTGCCATCCTCCACGGCCCTTCCGGCTGCTCGTTCAAGCACGCACGCCTGCTTGAAGAGGACGGGATGCGGACGCTCACTACCTCGCTTGCCGACAACGAGTTTATTTTCGGCGGCCAGAAACCTCTCGAAGACGTACTCCGGTATGCAGAGGACACGTTCCACCCAAAACGTATGGCGGTCATCGGCACCTGCGTCTCGATGATCATTGGCGAGGACCTCCAGTCCGCGATCGATGGTGCCGGGATCACGACACCCACAATTTCAGTTGACATCCATGCCGGGTTCCTGGAAAATATTGCCGGGGTGCTTTCAACGCTCGAATCTGCAGCAGAAGCCGGCTGGATTACGGAAGAGGAGCTCGCCCGGCAGCGGCTGGTGATGCAGGCGGCAAACGATGTCGAGCGTGCCCGGGGCGCAGCATCCCAGCCATACATCGAGGCATCGCGGGGCGATCTCAAACACGTTGCAGCACAGGAACTCGTCCGGCTCGCCCGGTATGGTAAGAAAGGCGTCGCGATCCTGAACGCCAAGAAAGAGACGGCGTACATGTTCGTCGACGCCCTGGTCGCCCTCCACGATGTCTGCCCGGATGCAGATATCGCCTACATCGCCAATCTTGAACAGCGGGGGCTCCCGAAGACGCGGGGCGATGCAGAACGGATCGCAACGGAACTTTCCGCCCGTGGCGTGAAGGCAGAACTTCTCGGTGCGCTGGACGAGTACGGGGCGAACGGGGACCGGCTCGGGAAACGGATCCGGGAGATCAGGCCGGACTTCGCGCTCATCACCGGTGTCCCCCATGCCATCCCGCCGGAATACACGGACGGGGTCGAGTGCTTCTCGATCACGAACGGCCCGCGGCAGGTTGCGCCGCTCAAGGCAATCGGTCACGAGCACGTGATGGTCGAGATCGACCTGCACCCCAAGACGCTCGGCGTCCGCTCTATTGTGGAAAGCGAGTTCGGGGCGGTTTTGCGGAGCCTTCCATGAAGGCACTTCTGGTCACCGGTGATCGGTCCGGCAGCGGCAAGACCAGCATTACCCTCGCACTCGCGGCATTGCTCTCAAAGACGGACACGGTCCAGACCTTCAAGGTGGGAATGGACTACATCGATCCGTCCTATCTTGCCGCCGTCTCGCACCGGCCCTGCCGGAACCTGGACACGTTCGCCCTGTCCGGGGCGCAGGTGCAGGAGATCTTCCGGTTCGGGTGCCGGGGCGCCGACATTGCGCTGGTCGAAGGCGTGCGGGGATTGTTCGAGGGTGCAGAGGCGCTCTCCGACACTGGCAGCACGGCAGCGGTTGCAAAAGAGCTCGATCTTCCGGTTGTGCTGGTGGTCTCTGCACAGAGCATCACGCGGAGCGCCGCGGCGATCGTGAAGGGATTCCAGGCGTTTGACCCGAAGATCCGGATTGCCGGTGTCATCCTGAACAATACCCGGGGCGGCACTCACAAGGCAAAAGCCGTTGCCGCCATCGAGCATTACTGCGGCGTCCCGGTTATCGGCACCATTCCGCGGATGGAAGAGATGCAGCTTGCCATGCGCCACCTCGGCCTTGTGCCGTATCGCGAAGGTTCTGGCAGGGGCGACTTTGACGTGAAAATCGAGACCATCACGAAGCTGATCGGGCAGTACGTTGACCTTGACCGGCTCCGCGCTCTCATGAAAGAAGTTCCGGACAACAATGCCCCAACACTCTTTGATTCAGTTCCCCCGTCTGATGTAAAGATCGGTGTTGCATTCGATGAAGCCTTCAACTTCTATTACGCTGACCTCTTCGATATTTTAAAGACCTGCGGGGCAGGGACCGTGACGTTCAGCCCGGTCCATGACCGGCTCCCGGAAGCGGACGGGTATATCTTCGGCGGGGGATACCCTGAGCTTTTCATAAAGGAACTCGAATCAAATGACGGGATGCGGGGGGCAGTCAGGGAGATCTCCCGGAACGGAACGCCCGTGTATGCGGAATGCGGCGGCCTGATGTATCTTACGGAACGCATGGTACTGCAGAAGGGCTGGCAGGGTTCAGACGCGGAACAGTCAGCCCGGATGTGCGGGGTGTTCCGGGGCGAGACCCGGATGCCGGCCCGGCGGGTAGTCACGTACGTGGAAGGCACGAGTGCCCCGGGTTCCCCGGTTGGTGCTGCATCCTTCCGCGGCCACGCGTTCCACTATTCGGAAGTCCTGCTGGAGAAGGAGACCCGGTTCGCGTACACGCTCTCCCGTGGCGTGGGAATCCGCGACAACCTGGACGGTGCGGTTGTTGCAAACACGCTGGCGAGTTACACGCACCTTCATCCCGTTGCAAGTGGCGGGATGTTCCGGCATTTTGTGGAAACGTGCCGGAAAAATGCCTGCTGAGGGATTCCATCACGGGATTTGCATCAACGATCCGGCAGGCTTCCGGTTTTTCCTTGTTATGTGGTGCCAGGCAGTATTGTGGTGCAGGCTGGAGCCGTCTACAACCATAACCAGTCAACCACTTCGCTCGTGAACCGGCAACTAACGTAATTCTTCACTCGCTTCGCTCGTGAGATCAAAGAAAAAACTACAAAACCATTGAGCCCTCATCACCTTTCATGATCATTTATTATGATGGGAAATTCCTGACGGAGGACAAAGCGAGCATCTCCGTGTTCGACCACGGGTTCCTCTACGGCGATGGCTGCTTTGAAGGGATCCGGGCGTACAATGGCAGGATCTTCCGGCTGAAGGAGCATATCGACCGGTTGTACGATTCAGCCAAGACCATTGATATCAAACCCCCGATGACAAAAGAGGAGATGGCCGAGGCGATCTGCGAGGTACTCCGGAGGAACAAGCTGGACAATGCATACATACGCCCCATCATCACCCGCGGCAAGGGAGATCTCGGTCTTGACCCGCGCAAGTGCCCGAAGGCTTCGGTCATCATCATTGCCGTAACCTGGGGCGCAATGTACGGCGACCTGTACGAGAAGGGCTTAAAGGGCGTCACGGTCTCGGTGCGCAGGAACCCGGCCGAGTGCCTGCCCCCCAATGTCAAGAGCCTGAATTACTTAAACAACATCCTTGCCAAGATCGAGGCGAACTACAAGGGCGGGGACGAGGCGATCTTCTTTGACACGAACGGTTACCTTTCCGAAGGTTCGGGCGACAACCTCTACATTGTCAAGAACGGCGAGATCATCACACCGCCCACGCTCAACAACCTCCGGGGCGTTACCCGTCTTGTTGTGCTCGAGATCGCAAAGTCGCTCGGCATCACCGTCCGCGAGCAGAACCTCGGGTACTTTGACCTGTACACGGCCGACGAGCTGATCTGCTCGGGCACTGCCGCAGAAGTTGCCCCTATTGTCTGGGTTGACGGACGCACCATCGGGTCCGGCAAGCCCGGCCCAATCTTCCGGCAGCTGGCCGCTGCATTCGGCCCCATCACCAAAAAGGAAGGATATCCCATCCATGGCAAGCCGAAGAAGGCCGCGGCAAAAGCGGTAGCAAAGACTGCGGTGAAGAAAGCGGTAAAGAAACCCGTCAGGAAACCTGTAAAGAAGCCGGTGAAGGCAGCCGCAAAACCAAAGTCGAAGGCAAAGAAGCGGTAACATTTTTTGAAAAACCGGTTTTTGATCTTCCGGGAGGGCCCGCATGGTGATGGCGTTTCCTCCTCCATAACCTATTTATGACGATGCGAGAAATTAAGTAGGACAATTTGCTGCTATAGTGTAGTCCGGCCAATCATGTCGGCCTTTCACGCCGACGACTGGGGTTCGAATCCCCATAGCAGCATCCTTTTCTCAGGTTAGAATCCCTAAAGCTCAGGATACGTTTTTCCGTAAGACCGGGAACCCATGTGACGTGACACCGGCACGAAAACAGCAGGCACCGACCCGGCATATGCGTCCGTTCCATAATCCGAAGACCGTGTATGCCGATCACTCCATCACCAATGCCACCAACCGGGGCAAGCTGACTGCTGACGATGCCCGGCTGATCCGGGACTTCATCGCGGAGATCAAAGCAACAAAGGGAATCGGGGCTGGGCGGGCCAACAAAATCATTTTTACGCTCGTTACATGGAGGAATTTCCTTGGCCCGTTCCAGGCGAATACCATATCCGACCTGTACCGCGGAGTTGAGAAATTGCGCGAATCCCGACAGTATAACGGCGCACCATACAAGCAGAACACCCAGCGGGATTTCATGCTGGTGATAAAACGCTTTTACCGCTGGCTCAACAAAAAGGGCTTCTCTTCAGTGCCGGTTGACGAGATCAGAGAGATTAAAGCACCCAGATCGGACAGGATGACCAAGACTGCCCAGATGATGCTGACGGAAGAGGAGATCCGCGCCATGATCGAAGCCTGCCAGAATTCGCGGGACAGGGCGATCATATCGACGTTGTACGAAGGCGGATTCAGGTGTGAGGAGATAGGCCGGCTTACGTGGGGACAGGTAAAATTCGACGAGTACGGCACTATCATCAATGTCGATGAAAAGACGGGGAGCCCGCGATATGTCCGGCTTCTTGCCGCTACCCCGTATCTGGTTCAGTGGAAGAACGATTACCCGTTCACTGCAACGCCCGAATCGCTGGTCTTTGTCTCCGTTCAAAAATTTCCCCTCCAGTATGCCGCTGTTGCAATGCAGCTCAAGAAAATTGCAAAGCGCGCCGGCATCCAGAAGAGGATAACGCCGCACCTCCTTCGTCATTCCCGAATAACCGAGATGATTAAAAAAGGGTATAACGAATCGACTGTCAAGAAAACCATGTGGGGAAACCTCAATACGACGATGTTCCCAACATACCTTCACCTTACCGACGAGGATATCGATAACGAGATGCTTGAACGGCAGGGTATCCGGCGAGCCGGAAAATCGCGATCAACTGCAATGGATGTCCGGCAGTGTATCAATTGCAACACCATCAACGCGCCAACCTTTGAATTCTGTTCGGTATGCGGTCAACCCTTGACCAATGAAGCCCAGCAGGGGCTGGAGCAGTTGAAACACGATATCGAAGCAACACCGGAATACAAGATGATCATGAATATGGTCCGGCAGAAACTAACGGCAGGGGCTTAATAATCTTGGAAAAACCGGTGATGCTGGAGAAGGGGATTTATTTCCGGGCCTTTGATGGGTGAGCATCTTTCATCAACTTCTTTATCAGAGCCTGCCCCCGCTCTGATAACAAAAATGTTTCAATCTTATCATCTAAATTCGAATTTTTATGGTCAAAATAATACCGGAGAGCTGCAACGAAAACATCGGATTTGGTGTTGAACTCCTCATTTTCAATTAATGCATTGACTTTCCGTTCAATATCGGGGGGCATCCGGAATCCGGTGTGAGTTTTCGTCTTTCCAGCCATGGGTAGGTAGTAAAAAATCACCGGCTGTTATGATTAGATTAAGTTGACCATATGTAGAACATTTGGACAACAATATATAGACACAAAATAGTACATTTTTTTAAAACAGCATTTTAATTCGGGAAATTTGTCTTTAAAATGTAATTTCATTAAGGAACAACAGGGAGTATGATGGACGATATGTCAAATTATTCAAAATTGGTGTTTTTAATCGGTTGTCTGTGTATTTTTGCTACAGTATCGTTGGCAGGCTGCGTAAATACCAGTGCATCAAGCACTGTCGATAGTGCGAATGAGGTAGTTAGTTCAATGAACCATTACATCGAAAACCAAAAAAGTTTTGATAATATGGTTGGAAAGAACATCGATTTTTGGAATGCCCACATTAACTCAGGGGATAAGACATATTACGCGTTTATGAATATTGGGATAAACAATGAGCTAAAGGCAATAGATGGTTTACAGACCGATTTAGAGGATGCTGACAATAAAATTATTGATTTTTCCGGGCAGACTGTGAATCTTAACGGGGATGTGAAAACATATGCTGATCAATCGTTGATCAAGATGCGGTTATGGCAATCGAACATGGAGGAATACTGTAACAGTATGAGTGCATATGCTCAGGATCGTCAGTCATATCTTAATTCGGTGGAAGCTGGATATCCGGATGACGCCCTTCTGGCCTCTATGAATAATGCAAAAAGTAAGGCGCTATCTGCGATTACTAAGGCGAATAACGCAAGATCGGATATGAATGATCTTTTGAAAAAAATAGAAAAATTACAATAATTTTTAGAGATTGTCCTTTTTTATACTCCGCGCCCTTTTCACTTCCTGAACGATATTCGTATCCATCAGCGTTCTGAATGGTAACACATCTTCAGGATGGATTATCAATGCAGCATCAGGATTTGGATTAAATTCGATAAAAACGTGCGAACATACTTTTTCGAGACCTTTAAAACTAGAAAATACTTTATTCTGGCCCATAATCATTTTGAGTTCAGTTTGGTCTAGTTCTAACACCACATGACCGCTACTTTTTGCACTCCTGATGTGTTGGATTAAGGGGATATTCTTGTAAACCTGTAAAATTTCGTCTGCAAAGAACTGGGCGGTCACCAAGACAGTCAGATAATCCAGTTCCGGGATTTCATCGATATATTTTATGATCTTGTCGGTAGAAATGGCGGAACGTTCGATAAGACGTAGTGTTGAAAGATACTGGAGATAATTCCATCGAAGTTCCGGCATCCATCGGGAGGTTTCAGGATGTTTGCTCTCACCTAAGAAGTCCCAATAGTTCCAGTATAATTCCAGATCAGAGATCGGATTTCTAAGTATTTTCCGTCGTTTGGATCCGAAGGCCGGAATGTTTTCTATTACCGGTTTGGATTTTTTTATATCTGAATTTTCCACCGGGGTATCGACTTTTTGAAGACCGCGAATATACTCGTTTCGTTCTTCTTTAATGATCGCCAGCTTATTCGGATATAGAATTACATCGGGGTTGATGCAATAATACACCCTTGCGGGTTTGGAGTCTTCTGGTACAGGCCGATATGAGTAAAACGGATATAGTTCCTTTTTTTCTCCAAGAGTAAGCAGGAGTCCGTCATTCCGCATGCTTTTCAAAATCGAATTGATTTTACTGGCATGCTGGATATTCAATGATTTTGTCCCTTTCCAGATTTCTCGCGAGTATGCATCTGCAAACTGACGCGCAATATTGTAACCGTAATCGCCTTCGCGCGTCATCAGATACAAAAATATCGACGTTTTCTCTCTCGAATTAGCAATGATCTTATTCTGCTCATTCCGCGTATCGCTGAAAACATCATGCCAAGGGATATCCGCCATAACATGAATTATCATTTTATACTATAAACGCTTTATCTTGTATAAATGACAAAGCATCAGAATTTGAATCTTTGTCTAATCTAAAATTAAGTAAACTATCAACGTTATTTTTAAAATTCTCGTCATCTTTGCTTATATTCTTGTGCATCGATTTATCTCTTCGGGTGGACAATGGCCCGACAAAAAGTGAGCAGGGATCTACTGGATCATTTGCCGGAGATTCATCGTCTTGTCGCAGATTTGTATCTCGCCGATGGACGATGGGAACTCATCGAGCCGTCCTCCCCCTCTGCAAATAACAGATTGTTAAAGAAGCCAGGGAGGGAGTGAAGATTCCTACGGGACTACGTGGATTTGCGCATTCTACGAGAGAAGCAGTAACTGCATTAAGACAGATGTTTGGCAACTCGGACTTTTTTTACCGGGAGGCGATCAATAACTGCCATATCCCCACCAAAGAGTTTGCCAAACTCCGGACTGATGGAGTGATTATCAAGGTCGATAAACACTGGCCTTCACGCTGGAGATTAGCACAGCGGTATCTCTCGAATGTGGATCTTTACTCTCCTTCTGATGGCTACGAAGGAGTATGAAATGGCTAGCAAAACTGAAACTAAGGAGTTTATACTGAAGTGTAAACCTATGGATCCGAAGGATCCTTCAACGTTAGCATGTCGGATAGTTTCGAAGAGAGTCTTTTCAAAAGGTGAGCTAAATCATGACACAGCGTCAAATGATTCGCAGCCCAAATCCTCCGAGTCGGAACCGGTAAAAACAGTTCCTGATGCTACTGAAATGATTGAAGAGGCCGGTGATGAATTGTTGACTGTTCGGAAGCATACCCTTGACGGGAAAGTGTTTCTTGAGGTCATCGAACCGACGTCACACCCAGAACCTAACGCAGTAGAAATGACTGACAGAAAAACGGAGGATTCCGGATGCGATGGGAAACATTGTCCGATCTCAAAATTTGGAAAATACCGCAAGAAGAATCCGACAATGCCGAAAAACAAAGAGACGAATGATAATTGATTTCTTCCTTTTTTGATTTTTTTTATGACCAAATAAAATGTGAATAAAAGCATTATAACAAAAATAATTGATATGCTCCATCGTGAGAAGAGGAATGTCAATGGACGGCGGGTATATCGCCAGATCCCGAGCATCCATATGATCCAAATCCGCATGGGCAGCTATCTGCGGGACCATGATCCTACTCAGACGAGTCCTGGCCCGGGTTGTGGGCGCTACGACAGCTTAGCCGATTGTCGGGCGGATTATAGGGGAAATGTAATTATGGATCGTATCGTTTCCGTCGTTAGACGAGAGATAATTATGGATTATCTCCATTCCTTAGGGGATTCCAGATACAATGCAACAACTCCTTTCATGAAAATATTCGGGATCATAGGTTTTTCTCCATGTTTTGATCCCGCATTTTTCGGCTGATTTGATGGTGTTGCCCGGGGATCTGTGCCAGGATTTTCATTCCGGTTTCCGGCAGGTTCATAATCCGCTCTCCCAAAATTCCGGGCATTTCATTACGATACAGGATAGTGTTCATTCTCCTTCCCTAAGTGCTCCTTTGTGTTTTCTTTCGTTCAAACCATGTTTTGATTATAGTTCTTTGATAATATCTGTCCTGATCAAGTGATTCCGTAATTTTCTCTCATCGATCCTCCATTAAAGAGTCGCCTTCGTTTCACCGCTCCCGGAACCTCAGGTAGATGACATGGTATACTACATAGAGCACCGTCAAGGCTGCAGCACTATATCCAGCAACCGCCAGCCATGAGACCTCCGGGGGAAGGGGCAAAGGGTTGGACGAGAGGACCAGCGAAGACCCTACGACAAGCGATCCGACAACCAGACCGAGCATCAACTTGTCGCTTGCCGAGTCGAGCGCAGTCTGAAATTCCCGAATATCCTTATCGACAAGTTCCAGACGAAACGTTCCCGAAGAGAACCGATTCAGCATCAGGTTGAGATGACGGGGCATATCGAGAACCGCATCAGTGGTCTCCAGCAGTGAGACGGATGCCTTTTTTGCACTGGTGGCGGAGAAGGTATTTTTCTGTGCGATTCTCACGAGAAATGGGGAGAGTTCTTGCTCAATGTTAAACTCCGGGTTGAGATGGACGCCGATATCGAGTATCATGACAAGGACCTTTAAAAGGAGCATCAGGTTCATCGGCACCTTGATCCTGTAATGGCGCATTACTTCCGAGAGCTCGGCCACGAACAGCGGAAAATTGAACCGGGAGATGTTCTGATCGAGACCCAAGTCCTGTATCAGGACAAAGAGATCGTCCTGTAGCGGCTCCCGGTTTTCAGCAGGTATTACGACCCCGAATTTTTCCAGGGACTTTATCATCAAATCCGTGTCCTTGTTCATCAAGGCGAAGAGGAAGTTGATGAAATTCTGCCGCTTTTCCGGGCGGATGGTCCCGGCAATCCCGAAATCCAAGACGACGATAGTACCATCCTTCGTAACGAGCAGGTTGCCCGGGTGCGGATCGCCATGGAAGAAGCCGTCTTCGAAGATCATCTTAAGGTATGCATGAAAACCTCTCTCCCCGATCTCATGCGGGTCAAGTCCCATGGCGGTGATCTCTTTCAGATTATCGATCCGGACCCCCTCGACGAACTCCATGACGAGTATACGGGATGATGAGTACTCCCGATATATCTTCGGGAAGTGGATGCCGGATACCTCCCTGAAGTTCTGTTTCATCCGTTCCGAAGTCTTTGCCTCCTCCCGGAAATCCAGCTCTTTTCGTATCTGGTGCGCGAAGTCCTTCACCATGCCGGTCGGGTTGTAGATCCGGGCTTCGGGGAAGACCCGTTCGACCCGTTCCGCCATCGACTGTAGGATACGGAGATCGGTCTCTATGACTTGCCCGATACCCGGGCGCTGGATTTTGAGGGCAACCTGGGTCCCGTCCCTGAGGATTGCACTATGAACCTGAGCAATCGAGGCGGAGGCTACCGGGATCTCGTCGATCTCCCGGAACCATGTATCGAAGCCCGGGCACTGCTCTTCGATCACCGGATAAATTTCTGAGAATGGCACGGGTTTTACATTATCCTGCAATTTTTTGAGTTCCCTGATCATCTCCTGGGGTAAGATGTCCGTCCGCGTGCTCATGATCTGCCCGAGCTTCACGAAGGTCGGACCGAGTTCCTCGATGGCAAGTCGCATCCGTTCGTACATGGTGGACGGTTCAGGAGAAACTCCGTGAAACGGCAATCGTACGCGAGAATACCCCGGGAACAGTTTCTCCAAGGCGATGTTAAAACCGTATTTGCCAAGGATCTCGATGATCTCCGAGAACCTTTGGATCTGCATGACCATGTTTGCGGACCGTTATGATAATTCAGGGTTTTTTATTTTATCGGGAGTTACGGACAATACCGGTAAGGAGTGACTCTCTGATGACGAAAAATTCCGTTCCCTGAGGGGATTCCAGATACAATAAGACAACATCTTCCATGAGAATATTCGGGGTCATACTAGTCTCTCCCTATCTTAATTCCAATTTTCTGAATATTCATGATAAAGGGCTATGGACTCCATTTCCCTCTTCCTTATTCACGAGTTTTTCTTTGCGTACTTTTTCCAAACCAGCTCTCTGTATACTGGGCCACTATTATAGGTACAGAAGGGAATCAAACGTCCATCCGGGGTTGCGTAATGAATGCAGCACCGCTGAACACGCCCGAGATCATAGTTGTACCGGTCCATGAAATGCATGGTCCCGATGAACAGCGCATTCTGGTGGAACTCCCGGAGAGCATCGAAGTTCTGCCCGATCAGGATTTTGCCGATCATCTTCCAGAAATCTGTTGTATTTCCCTGCTCGCCATTCTTGACCGAGTCGTGCATATTTTTGACCCCTTCGAGAAGTGCTTTGTATTTATTGATGGTGCCGCCTTTTTCGAGTGTTTCTGCCATCTGCCCGATGGATTCAAAGAAGTTGTCCACATCTACCATCCGGTTCACTGGAACGACTGATCCATCATGCTGGACAAATATATAGGTTGCTGCGCCGCAATGCTGGTGAGCGGTGAACCTGACCTGGGGCCTCCCGGTATATGCTTCGACAAGATTCGAGAACGGAATCACGCAGGGAACCGGGTAGAAATCATCTTTTTTTATAACGCCTTCCATCTGCATCTCAATACCTGCCAGAAGATCGGGAATGGTGATTCGTGCTTTCCTGACATCCTCTTCACGTGCAGCACCGGTAAATGCAACCGGCTGGAAATTCACACCGCGGATGACAGAAATATTCCTGGCTGCAAACCGGATGATATCCCCGACTTCGTGATCATTTCTTCCCCGTATAACCGTAGGCACGAGGACCACACCAAGACCTACTTTATTCAGGTTCTCAATTGCCTTTTTATGAATCGCGAGAAACGGGTTGGTCTCTTTGGAAATCCCGTCAAAGTGGAGGTAGATGGTACTGAGTCCTGCGTCCCTGAGCTGACGAGCCAGTTCAGGTTCTTTTGCAATCCTGATCCCGTTTGTTGCAATCTGAACCTGCGGGAATCCCATCTCCTTTGCTTTTTTGATGATTTTTACAAGGTCATCCCGCATTGTGGGTTCTCCACCAGAGAACTGTACAGCAGGTACAGGTATGGGTTTTTGAGCCCTTAGCATTTGCATCATTGTTACGACCTCATCAAATGCCGGTTCATATACGAACCCACATGCCCGGGCATTGGCAAAACAGAAATCGCAGTTCAGGTTGCAGCGGTTTGTAAGGTCGATATTCGCAAGCAGAGTCTGCGAATGGTGGTTGCTGCACAACCCGCAGGACGCCGGGCAGCTTTCGGGTGGGGCAATCTTCTGAGGATTTTCGATGCCGTTACCCACGGTTTCATACTTATCATACCGGTGATACATTGCGGCATCCGACCAGTAAAGATTCCGGGACATGCCATGAATCGGACATGTCCGTTCCAGCCAGACCTGTCCCCGGTCCTCGATAATATCTGCCTCAAGAATGGTATTGCATACAGGGCAAAGGCTCCGTGTTTTTTTTATCTTTATCAATTGACCACCTCAAATACTATTGTCATCCCAGTCCAAGTTTGAGCATCGCCAGTTCGGGTATAAGCCCGGGATTCCGCTTCATCAATTCCTTTATGATATTAAGAGTGCTGAAATTCTCGAGATCAAGAGTCGTTGCAGATTGAACCAGCGCATTCAGTTTCATGTCAGAAAGTGTGATGAAATACTCCTTGATCTGCCAGTTCCGGTAAAGGCTTTTACCAAACGAAGAAGTCCGCCACATTGTATCGTAATTTCCCAGTGCGTCTTTTGACACATTTCCGCGAGAGATCGCATTTACTGCTGTTTCTGCGGCGAGCTTCCCGGTATACATTGCATTGTAAATGCCTCCTCCTGTAAGCGGGTCCACCACCCGGGCTGCATCACCCGCAATCAGAAGACCATCAGCAGCAGTGCAGGGGAGTGGTTTGCAGACCGGGACTCCTCCGACAATTTGTTCGATAATTTTTCCCTCCGGGAAGCGGGTGTGAACGAACCGGTCAAGGTAGTCTTTCGCCCGATGACCCGCTCTGCTGTTCTTTCCTGAAATGCCGATCCCCACATTAGCGGTTCTTCCCCCTTTCGGGAATACCCACAGATATCCATTGGGGGCGATCTCGTTGCCAAGATAAAAGACCGTGGTGTGCTCCTCAATGTCAAGACCCGTCATGAGATACTGGGCGCAGGTCATGGCCTCCCGCACAGGAACGGTAGTATCAATACCACACCACCGGGCAAATTTTGACTCAACGCCATCAGCTGCGATAACAACATCCGCCGTGACGGGTGTATTCTTTCCCTGTTGTTCCAGAATGGCACCATTCACCACACCATCTGTGATAAGCGGAGCGACAGCCCTTGTCTTGACCATCACATCGGCACCGGCA
This sequence comes from Methanoregula sp., assembly GCF_028712425.1. Lineage (GTDB taxonomy): Archaea > Halobacteriota > Methanomicrobia > Methanomicrobiales > Methanospirillaceae > Methanoregula. The sequence continues at coordinate 11,401 of NZ_JAQTQD010000017.1, read as the reverse complement.
TCGGCTGCCTGTGCCACCAGACAACGATCAAAGATTTTGCGGTCTAAAACATACCCGACCTTGCTTCCTACAACTCTGGACTCAAGGATCAGTGACGTTCCATCCGGAGCGACCAGTTCCGCTCGGTTAATCTCGGCTGATATATAACTGGGATTAGGTTTCACATACTCTACAAGAGCTTCCTTTCCGATCCCCTCCGCACATCGGACTGGTACCCCAATGGCCGGCCGTTTCTCTAGCAGACAGGTAGAAAGTCCCTTCTCTGCTGCGGTCCGTGCAGCAAGAGCTCCTCCGGGTCCCCCGCCAACTACCAGCAGATCATACTTTGACTTCATCGATGACCTCCAATGCACCCAAAGGGCATACCTTAACACAGATTCCGCAGCCGGAACATACTGCACTGACATCAAGATACACATCGATCAGCTCCAGTGCACCTTCAGGACACACCATTACACAGCACCCGCAGTATCCGCATATTGAGCGACGAACTGTCGGTCGTTTTCTAGATTTATCGAGAGACAACTGAATCATCCTTTGTTTTTTCCTTTTTTTGTCATCACTGAATAGCCACCGAACGGGTGTTCCTGTGGATCATCATCTGTATCCTTGATGTTGCAAGGTTCTAGGCAATCCATCTCTTTCATGGAATCTAAAGATACCAATCTCATTCCTCCTGAAATACAACATGAAAATTCAAACTTTCCTCAACTAAAGAACACCAGCGGTGATCTCATATATCCCTCATTTTCACCAGAGACCACGATATTAGAATCCCGGCGAACCATACGCATCCTCAAATGAGCCAATCCCCTCCCCCAAATCCTTCAACGTAATTGTTTTATCTTTGGTTTTCAGCATGAATTCGGCAGGTGTTACTGCATACTCTATATATGTCTGGGAACCCCCCCCATGCATGGTGAATTTTTTTTCCGCATACGACACCAGCACAATCCTGAGTTCATTTTCTTCGTCCCGTCCCTCAATATTCCACGTTGTAATTCTTTCCTTTTTCTCTGAAATTTTCAATCGTGGTTTCCTGAACCGGATATACTTTCGGGCATGGTGATCATAGAAGTTCATAGAGATATGGAAATACCTTGTTGATTTTTCCCCGGTTTTCAGGCAGAAAAACGAGAATATCGAATTGTTTTGAAAGACCACTCGTGCCCAATGGAACGATCCATAGGGCATGACGCCAACGACTTTTTGTAAATGGGCGGTTCCCACAAACTCTTTTCCCATCACAGTTCCCTCAGCGTTTGTGAAAATATCGATCCATCCTGCTCCAAAGGGAGGAAGGTAAACACCATAGGCACATTTATTTTCAGAAGAATTGCCTTCTGTCATTTTAAGATGAACAAGGTCACCTATCTCAAGTTCGTATTCGGGAAACTTCCCCTTGAAGATCAACTTCTGGTCGGAGATTCTGGAAACTAATGCTTTCACTCTATTGGAAGATACTATTACAGGGTTGGTGACTCCAAGATCGTGTAGTTCCTTTCCATCACAGATCCAACTGGTTGTCACCGCCCGGAATGCACCATGTTCTGTCTTCCAGAATACAACATTCTGTCCGTTGAAGACCATGGTTCTCCCGAATTTCCGGTAAACCAGTACCATCATCTGTCTCCCATCTCTGCCAAAGAACAGCAACCACCAGTACTCTTTCCCCAGGGGAGGCAGGGTCTCAACGCTAAACATCACCCTATCCAGAAATTTACGATTTATATTATCCCCATCGATGGAACTGAGTTCTCGTATTAGAGTGTAGGTTCGCCGAATCTTTCTCATCTTGTCCCTGACACATTTCTTTGCAGAGATGACACGCTCAGTAATCCTCATTTCGGCACCCCGATGGCACGAACATAATTTCCCGCTCTTTCTAGCGTCCTGAAATTCTTACCAATGATTAATTGTGTCGATCCAAGACCTATCGCGGTAAGCAACCTCGTCCTATACCACACCTCATCGATCCCACGGACAGAGAATGTCGCCCGGATACAATTTTTCAGGAACTCCCTGTTACTGGTGTCGCCATTTGACAGATCTACGTCATTGAGATCAACATCCAGATTGATGGTCGTGTCGTCCATCTTTCCTGGTACCGCCGTCACGTACTCTACGGAGCTCGCGGTGGTTTTTATGATATAACTTGTAATAGGCACGCCTTTACAAGTGATAGTAAACTGAATTCTCTGTTCCCCTAATATCATGAGTAAATACTTGGGAAATTCTATTAGATTGTGTACGCCAACATCCCGTGTATACTTCTCGACACATGGGTCTGCACCAGCTTTAATAGCAATCAGCCGATGGTTGGGAAGATTCTCTGTCTGGAGATCCGCCGTTGTATTCCAGCTAAACCTCAAAGCGTTGAGAACATCACCAATAAAATCTTCCAGAGCTATTTTTTCTCCAGGTCCCAGAGAATTACTGGTCTGCCTGAGAAACGCGTCCAATGTCCAGAACTTGGCATGGCAATAGGTCGAAAGTTCCTCAAGCCTCTGTCTAGTCACATGTTCCAATTCGAATACGGCATGCATTTCATCATACTTGGTCCAGTCACGTTCAACGATCAAACCTTCCTGATCCAGTTTTTTATAGAAATCAGTTCCCGGGAACGGTGTAGCCACCCCGAAAGCTGCACCGGTTAATCCGATCTCTCTGGCGTAAAGGGGGAATCGCTTTATTTCCTCTTCGGTCTGGCCGGGCAGGCCGATAACGAAGGTTCCTCCGATCCATGCACCATTCCCTGCCAATATTTTCACGGCTTTTTCCTGCATCTCCTGGGTTATGTTTTTCCGGATTTCCTTCAGATCATCGGCTTTTGGACTTTCAATTCCCATCTCATAAGTTCGGATCCCGTTCTCGCACATCTTCCTAATAATTGCAGGATTCTTTACAACACTGTCCGCTCTGACAAGGACTGAGAACTTAATGTCCAATTTCTCTTGATGTAACAGATCACAGAAGTGATCAACCCCCTGAGGAAAACCCATAAAGTTCGGATCCGTTACAAAGATGGATAGGGGTCGCCCCTTGTGGATGGATACGATCTCCAGCAGTTCTTCCATCGCGTTTTTAGGAGAGCGAAATCGTTGATACCCTCGGCACATCATAGGTTCGCAACAGAAACTGCACCGCCCCCAGCATCCCCTGGACATGGTGATCACTTCCCTCACCCTGCCCTTCTCGATTATTACGTGATTTTTATATTCATGTCTTCTCAGATGCCGGGCCGGAAATGGCAGAGCATCTAAATCCTTAATAAGCGGACGAGCCCTGTTGTGAATTATTTTTCCATTCTCTTTGTAGGACAGGCCAGGGATATCTCTGAAAGAGTCCTTCTGAACCAGCTCCCTCATCGTATATTCGCCTTCACCCCGGACAATCAAATTAACCTGCGGGTATAACAGCAGCTCATCAGGTATGGCGGTCGGGTGATAGCCACCTAAAACAGTTGTACATCCGTTCATCTTTGCGATTTTTGCGAGATGCAGACCTTCCACATGGTCGGTTGCCGACATCGTGATAGCGACCAAATCGGGATTATGAGCATTGAGAAAATAGTGAAGAGAATTCTGTTCCATGTCCAGGTCGATGATATTAACCTCATCAACGATGTCCTCTACTGAGGCGGCAATGTATTCAAGACCAATGGGTATCACATCGGAGGCAAAACCTAATCCTTTTCTTCCCGATGGTTTTACCAGTAAAATTCGTTTAAATGACATTCAGCCCCCCTCGTACCTGCTGGATGACCCGGTTGAAATAACAGACATGAGTTTACCCTGGTTGGAAACCTGAAATGTGTTTTTACCGATTTTAAAAGGTTGTTTATCCTGAAAGCTGGATTTACAGGTTTGAATTTTTCTTAACGACCAAGAAACGCCGATGTTCAATAAGGTTCTCAACATTGCTTTTTCGATGAAGGAATACCTCAACCCTCCCGATATATCTTTGAATGTCTTAGGCCAGAGTTCAAGGCTAATCTCCCAGCACCTGAGGAAAAGTTCCACATGTTCGGGCAGTAGGTTCTCCTTCACAGTACAGTCTTTCTCTGATAGTCTTCCGGTGGGAACCGCAAGAAGCGGATAAATCATTATCTGGTATTTTGCTAGGTCGTCTGCCAGTTCCAGCGTTTTCATGATGTCATCGGAGGTCTCACCGGGTAAACCGATGATGAGAGTAGAGACAGGGAACCAGTTTGCATCATTGGAGATTCCTGTTGCCTGTCTGACGACTTCAGGCCACTCCTCCGGTGCAAACGGTTTGCACTTGCCCGCCATGTGATTTTTCAGAAGTCTTGGGCTGCCAGTCTCAAGTCCGACCTGGTATCCTCTCCAGTTTCTCTTGTCCAGATGCATCATCTCGCTTATATTTGGTAACATCGTGGGTGCAGACACTATGGAAGCAAAAGCCCCATGGCTGACTGCTACCTTCCTCACACCTTCTGTCTGCAGAACCGCTTTGAACAGGTTCTCAACAGACTGTTGATTCGGATAAATCCCGGTTGCCCCATATCTGAAAATGTCTTCAGAATGGAGGATTACGGAATCACGTCCATGCCGGACATTAACTTTAACATCCTCCAAAATAGCATCAATGCGCCGGGACTTCAGCTGCGTAAGAGCCGGATTACAGAAATCACATCCTCTGCCGCATCCCCTTGAGACTTCGACAAGACCGCAGATCGTCGGCCCGACAACATTTGGTATGTCTTCGACCCCTACAGGTATTGCCTTAACCAGACGTGGCAACGGCTTCCCTGCAACTGCATCTTTAAATAATGGGCCGACAGTATTCTCTGCCTCGCCCAGGACAACGGTATCGATTCCAAAAAAAACTTTTTGCACACATTCATTCATCAACTGCCATGCGCCCGGGCCCCCGACAACTACTTTGGGATGGTACTTCTTCAGCACTGGCTTTTTTATAAGTTCAGAAAATTTGTAAGTGTTGTATGCCTTATCTCCGCCAAAAAGATTTGAAAATGTAGAAGTAACGGGACCAATTCCCAGAGGATCGAACGTGGTTATGCTCACTACCTTCGTCTCCCTGCCGATTGCCTTGTTGAGGTAATCCGGATGGGCAATAATCACTTCATCTCTGTGAAAGCCACATTCCAGAAGCTTCGCTTCAATCTTTCTCAATCCTACCGGGGCGTAAAACGCTTCACCATTCTCCCTGTTTACAGAGACAGATGGGCAGAGAAAATGGAAATAGAACCAGTCTGGTAGGAATCCTCTTGGGGCGCTGGCTGAAAAACCAAAGAAAATGTTTCCCGCATACTCGCTCATGAGAGTTCTGTCAGCGGTAAGTACGATTTTGTAACCCGCGTTCATTGTTCATGCACCTTCGGTTTCTTTTGTTTGTCCCGGCTTTGCCTAAGTCTGATAAGGTGCCTAAGCAGGTATCCCAGTGTCATGAACTGGTGTTTTGGTTCAGGACTTTTCACTATACAGTAATTCACACCGCTTTCGAGGGCTTCGGTTAATATTTCCTGTGCATCGTCACAAGTGAATAGTATAAACGGGATATCCCCGAACTCATCCCGGACGCGGTGCAGTAATTCGATCCCGTTCATAACCGGCATGTGGTAGTCGGACAGGATCGCATCATACTTCCCGCGGCTGAGCTTCTCGATTGCCATAGTGGCGGATGTAACGATATCAACGGTCATCGTTCCCGACCCCTCAAGGAATAATTTTCCGAGGGTGAGGATCTCTTCATCATCATCGACAAACAAGATGGCAGGCATGGATCTCACACTATCCGTTCGATGGATACCCCAGACCGGGATACCTGACTTTTTCCTGTACCAGCAGAGATGAGAACACGACATTTTCATATAGCATTGTACGCGGTGGTCTCCCGACAGACTTGTTCAATACGATGCCGGTCATTATTCCTGCACAGGTTTCATTTTCACTGGGGATCTTGCCGTCAGGTACCATGTCCCTGCTCCATATCGCTGCACGGGTACGCCGTCTCATGGCTACCGGCTGCACAATAGATCTGCCTCAATAGGTTCAGGATCGGTTTTTTCTCCAGTCCTTTCCGGGTAATGAACCCGAAGACATCTTCCATGTATGTCTCGTTTCTCAGACGGGGGTTATCACGTTCTGAAAAAAAAATAAAAGGGAGGGAGATACCTTTGGATCTCAGGGTATGGAGGAACTGGATCCCGCTCATTCCTGGTAAATTAATGTCAGATACGATCACGTCTGCATGGTACTGAGAAAGCCAAGCGAGTGCCTCTTCCCCGGAACTCGCAGGAAATACTGATAGCGTCCCATATTTTTCAAAGATACGGGAAATAATTGTCCACATCTTCGGATCTGTATCGACATACAGAACGGTGATCATTCTCCCGCTCCTTGAGTACTGTGTGTTTTTCTCTTTTCGAGCCATTCGGAAAGACCCCCCATGAGGGAAAGGACAGCGGGCATGACGAAGATCGCACCGATCAGGGAGAACGCGACGGCAATAAGGGTGGTGACGCCGAAGTTGCTGATGATAGGAAATGTCGCAAGGCAGAGTGCCGAGAACCCGAAGAACGTGGCAAGTCCCGAGATTGTTATCGCGGTGCCAATCTTCTGCACGCTCTCCTGGATAGCGGCAAGATGATTGTGCGTCCTCTCTTCTTCTTCAGCATATCGCTCCATCACAAGAATGGTGTATTCTGCGGCCACCCCGATAGTCATTGATCCCAGCGTAGCGGTGAGTGGTGTATAGTCGATGTTAAGGAAATACATCATGACGGCATTCCAGCCCACGACGAAAATGATCGGGATGATCGGTGAGACTGCATGGAGGTGCCGGTACACGAGGACGAGGAAGACAAAGACCAGAATGAAGCCAAGATACGTCATCGTCTCCTTGGAATCCGACAGGGACCCCAGTATCTTGGTGTACAGTTCAAAATTTCCTGCAGGATGTATGGTAATCCCAATCGGGGGTTCGAGGAACGCGATGTCCTTGTTCATCTGCTTCTTTAACGTGTCTTTTTGTTTCATCTGGAGTTTTATTGTGTTGAATTTGATGACCCCATACATCGATCCGCTGAGATATGTTTTTTTGGTCTCCTCTGGGATCATTCCCAGCACGGCATCGAGCCCAGCCTGGGTCTCCGGCATCATGCCGCCATTATATAGGAGTACATAGGTAGCGATGCTCGTGGATGCGGTGAGTTCCGGGTGGTGCGACAGTTCGTACTTCTGGAACTCCTTCATCCAGATTACGGTATCGAGATCCGTTACGCGCGAGCCCTGGACAAGGAAGTCTGCGGTATCGGTCGATCCCATGATGCGGGTGACCTTATCGATGTTGATCTTAGCCGGCATACCCGTGGGAACCATTGAGTTCTCATCCGATTGCACCGGAATGGTCGGGTCGATCTGGAATCCGATCAGGGCGATAAGACCGGCCAGGAGAAGGACCGGTACCGGGTTCTTAGCAATCTTTACCGATACATCCGTGAGGAACTGGCCGTAAGAGAAAGAACTCTTCTTCCCGTTTCGGGTCTTCCCTTTTTTCCCCGGGTTCGCGATGATCGTATTGCACGCATCTGTTCCCACAGCATAACACTGGTCGGTTTTTTGCTGCTTGGGCTGGTACTTCAGCAGGAGGGCAAGTGTCGGCATACCGATGCAGGAGATCCAGTAACAGGTGAAGATGCCGATAATCGCCACAAGGCCGAACGAACGGATCATAGGGACGTCCGATACAAACATTGCAAGAAAACCCATGCAGGTGGCAAGCATCGCGTACATGACCGCCGGGCCGGTCCGGGTGACGGTTATGAAAACAGCATCCTCTATCGATCCCTTCCGGATCTCCTCGTCGAACCGGGCGTGGAACTGGATCGCGTAATCGATCCCAAGGCCGATCAGGACCGGGAAGGCGCCGATCACCGCCATGTTCAGGCTGATGCCGGCAATTCCCATCAGGCCGAGAGAGATCACAAGGCCGATCCCGACGAGGACGACTGGCATGAACCGGTACCGGACATACGAGAAGAGGATCCCCATTGTGATGACCATCAGGATCATTGCTCCCCCAATAAGAATGCCCATGTTACTCGTAAGTCCTGCCTTCATCTGCTGAGTGAACGCAGGCGTGCCGGACATCTCCACTTTCACTCCTGGTGGCGGGTTGGAATTGTCGATAATGGATGCCACATTGTCCAGCACGGACTTCTGGACTGTCTCGGATAATGTCGGAGCAAGCTGGATCTGGACGAGGGTCAGCACGTTGGAAGGAACGAGCTGGCTGCGGGTACTCTCGGGAAGTAAACTGACGATACGGTCCGTCTCCGCTTGGCTCGAAGGGAGGATACCTCCATTGGTACTTTTCAGCACATCGACAATGCTGAGTGTGCTCCGGATATTCTGTTGCTGCCGGAAATCTTTTTCAAGAGTATCAATATACGAAAGGACATCCGGGCTCAGCGGGTCGCCTGCTTCGACAATGAGGATGATTGCCTCGGTCTTGAAGTTATCTTCATATTTTGCTTGCAGGGCTCCGTCGGGGGAATCCTTGTCTATATAGGTTTCCCAACCAGTCTGCATACTGAGCATGGTTACGCCATAGAGACCGAGACAGAAAAGGACAAAAATCAGGCTGGCAACCAGCTTCGGTCTCCTAAGGATCGTATTCGCGATCCCTTCAAAGAGTTCCTTGATCATCCAGCACTCCCCAGTTCTTTTCGTTGCCGGTAAGGTACCGGCATCCCGACTAACGTATCATTTATCCGTGTCCGGTAACCGGGGAGGTTCCGCACGATATGAACACAGACAGCAGTGTCCCACCAGGTCTGGTATTTTCTAGGGTTCTCCTTGTGCTGTTCGAATTCCATCAACCCCTCTGCTGAAAACTGATTGTCGTCATATCTACGATTTCCTGTGCTGTGTGAGGTTTGAATCTCTTCACAGTATTTAATGTCGATTAAGTTGTATTTAATAATATGTAAGTTGAACTTATTATTTGGTAACTCGGGGCAACGAAATATGAATATACCGTTCAATCCAAGAGAGTGATGAGGATGTCACGAATCAATACAGAATACCATTCGGAATATCGCCAGGACGCGAAGAAGAAAATTATCGCCGCAGCTCTTAATGTGGCAGCGGAACACGGATGGGATGCGGTAACGCTTGATGCGATTGCTCAAAATATTGGTGTTACGAAACCCGCACTCTACAGTTACTTCAAGAACCGCGAGGCATTGTTACGCGAGGTGACCCTTGAAGTGATCCGAAATATTCAGACCGGGCTTGGAACAACACTTGCGTATGACAACGATATACACCGGATTATCCGGGATCTTGCCGAACTGCTCTTCGAGCAGCAAAAACCTTATGCGAATATCTTCTTCCAGTTGCCCATTCGATTGCGTCAGGATCCAAAAAACCGTGAAGAATTTACTCACCTTTTTGACAATAACCGGATCATCATCCGTGATTGCCTTGTACGGGTGAAAACTCAGGGCGTGATGTTGCAAAAAGTAGATCCAGACACGGCGGCCTCTATGATCATCGCGATGACCATGGGCCTGCTCACCAGTTCCGACGTTCTGAAGATTGATATCAATGTGGCAAAAAAGATCTGGATCGATACCGTGGAGAGGTATCTGCTAATCGGGCCGAATGTCAGGAGCAGACACGATACGTAGCAGGGATCCTTTCACTCCAATCCTGCACACTTCGTTCTGCTGGCTCAGGTTATAGATACGGTTACCTATCAGTACATTGTTGAGCTGATTACAGGAAATTAGATGTTCCTTAGGGAGATGCTCAACTGTAACTCCACATCTCCCTGATGAGAGCCAGCTGATTGTTCGCCTCTGCCTTTTTCTACTTCTGGGTGAAATGATCTTACAAGAGATGTAATTTTTAGATGCCTACAATACAAGTATAGTGAAGAATACATTCAATTTTACATCTCATTATTATCCGTATCTCTCCATGTTTCTCATGTCAGATAATACAACAAAAAATATTATCCGTTTTCACTCAATTTTGTATACACATGAGTAATTTACATTTACTCGATGATAAACAAAAAACGACCGGAGGCTATTCTCAGTGATTTCTCGAAAGATACGATGAGATACGGTATTGTATCACCGACAATCAAAAAATGATCTTTCCAGATCTCTCCGGTATTCAAAAGACTTATGATGATGGCCCCCATATTTTGATACTATCCCAATTTGGGGTTGATTTCATGAAAAAAAGCTGGAATGAAGCGGATTCTAACCAGCTAAAAGGTAGCTCCATAGCAGCATCTTCTTTTCAGACCAGAATCCCCAAAGGTTTTCCAACGCATTCTCCCAGCGTCAGCTTAATCCATATGCACACGGATTTCGCCGGTGCAATGAGAAAAGGGATTGATCCTGCACCCACCAGCCGAGACCGAGCGTTTCACTGCCAGAAAGCGGAGTATGCAGATCATTCTATCGACAGGGCTACAGCAGAAAAACGCCTAACACCGGAAGATGCCCACTTGATCAGGGCATTCATCTCGGAACTGAAAGCTACCAAGGGGATCAGCACCGGAAGGGCGAACAAAATCATTTTCACGCTCATTACATGGAGACGATTTCTTCCACCATACACGACAAACAGCATTACCGACATCTACCAGGGCATCAACAACATGAAGGATACGAGAGTTCAGGGCCGGCCCTACAAGCAGAACACCCAGAGGGATTTCCTGAACTTCATCAAACGGTTTTATCTCTGGATGATCAAGCACCGGTATTCCCCGCTCATGAAGGATGATATCCGGGAGATCAAAGTGCCCCGTACAGACACAATGACCAAGACTGCTGAGATGATGCTCAGTGAAGATGAAGTCCACAAAATGATCGATGCGTGTATGAGCTCACGTGACCGGGCACTTCTCGCAATGCTGTATGAGGGCGGTTTTCGTATCGAAGAGATTGGGACATTGACGTGGGGCCAAATCAAAATCGATAATTACGGCATGATCGTCAATACTAACAAGAAAACTGAAAAACCCCGGTACGTCCGGCTCGTAGCTGCTACACCCTATTTCGCCCAGTGGAAAAATGATTACCCGTATGCTATATCATCCGAAGGTCTGGTTTTCACATCTCATAAACGCCTTCCGCTCCGCTACGAGGGAATAGCTCTTCAGTTGAAAAAGATCGCCGCGCGCGCCGGTGTTCGTAAGCGAGTCACGCCGCATTTGTTCCGGCATTCAAAAATCACGTCGATGGTTCAGCAGGGATATAACGAGACGATTATCAAAAAAATGATGTGGGGAAACATCCGGACAGGGATGTTTGAGACGTACTGCCATCTGACAGATACTGATGTTGATGATGAAGTCCTTTCGAAGCAGGGCATCAGGAGAAAGGACGAGAAGA